>NZ_JBGDVS010000003.1:80868-600508 GCF_046551635.1 Salmonella sp. SAL04157 | reverse complement strand
ATGGCGCGGCTGGCGCTGGGGCTGCGCACCCGCCTGCAGAATGATGCCGGCAATGTTGAGGGCTGGCTCATGCTGGGACGCATCGGTATGGTACTGGGTAATGCCGGTACCGCTACCGGGGCGTATGCGAACGCCTGTCGCCTGGACCCGAAAAACAGCGATGCGGCGCTGGGCTACGCGGAGGCGCTGACGCGCTCGTCCGACCCGGAGGATAACCGCCGCGGCGGGGAGCTGCTGCGCCGGCTGGTGAGCCGCGACCACACGGATATCCGGGTGTTAAGCCTGTATGCGTTCAGCGCCTTTGAGCAGCAGCGCTTTGATGAGGCGGTGGCGGCCTGGGAGATGATGCTGAAGTTACTGCCGGCGGGTGACGCCCGGCGGGCGGTGATAGAGCGCAGTATCCGGCTGGCGCAGGAGAAATAATGCCCTGACGGCCCGGTGGCGTGGCGCCATCGGGCCTGACTTGTTACTGCATTCCGCGTGTTTGTAAAAATAGAATGGTCGCCGCGACGCGCGAGCGCACGTTTAGCTTGCGAAGCAGATTACGAATGTGCACCTTAACCGTCTGCTCAGAAATATTCAGTACTGACGCAATCTGTTTGTTAGAAAGCCCCTGCGCCAGCTCATGCAAGACATCTAACTCTCGTTCGGTCAGGATACTAAAGGGATCTTCCTGCGCGCCAAACCGTTCGCGCTCACGCAGATATTCATTGACCCGATCGCTAAAGACTTTACCGCCGTTAGCGCCTTTGCGAATGGCCTCCAGCAGCACTTCCGGATCGCTATCTTTGAGCAGATAACCGTCGGCGCCGGCGTCGATCAGCGCGTAGATGTCGCTGGCGGAATCCGAGACGGTAAGAATAATAATTTGCGCCGTCACACCATCCCGGCGTAGCGCGTTCAGGGTATCTAACCCGCTCAGACCTTTCATATTCAGATCCAGCAGGATCAGATCGGGCTCAATGCGATTCGCCAGATCGATCGCACTCGCCCCGTCACCCGCTTCGGCAACGACATAAAAAGCCGGGTCCAGTTCCAGTAATTGACGAATACCTCGCCGCATAAGTGGATGGTCGTCCACAATAAGCACCTGAAAAGGTGTTACTTCAGGCATGCTATATCTCCTGAGTTTTATTAGAATGATTATTGTTTTCAGCGCGGAAATCGTCCAGATTTGCCACATTGTCAAGCGCGTAAATTTTACCCTAATTAGTGCATGGGTAAGTAGTAAAACCTGTGACAGGCGAGTAATTAGCTGAACGATAGAAAGGATAAAACAACCCGTTGTGAGAGAAAACAGAATACTCCCTGAGGTTGAATACTGGTCTGGACGCTTTTTTCGGACAATGTGACATAACAGAAGTATGGCATATGTAGCTGCGCCCTTGCACCCGTAAGCCCAGACTATCTTTACTGGCGGGAAATTCCTTATTAAAAGTCATAGTGTCTAAAGTTTGTCATTATTAACAAATTATTTTAATTGAATTTATTTATTGTTTTATTAATGTCAATGAAATACATCTGAGCAGAACGAATAAACCGCGACATCTGTTAAATTAAATATCAAGTCAATAGTAGAGATATTTTTATGCGATAAAGAGATTCTGACGATATTCTTATCATAAATGAAAATGTGGTCAGGAATGAGAGTCGTTCACTTATAACTTATCCTGGATGTGCCTGAACAACACTCGCGGCGTTTTGAGCACCCATTGGGGCGACTCAAGGGGAAAGCGTAGTGAGTATGTTTTGATTTCTGCACACAGCCCATGTCCAGCCTGTTTGCATCAAAAATGCTGGTTGGAGTAATTATGAAAATAATATTAATACTGGATGCTATATCAGCCGTTTCTGTGAGCGTAAGTGTGGCGTAGAAAATTTTAAATATATTAGTCGGTTAAAAATAGCTATTGACATTGAAATGGTGATGGAGTGTATATGAAGAGAATATTTATATATATATTATTACTTTGTGCATTCGCATGTTCTGCTAATGATAATGTTTTTTTTGGTAAGGGAAACAAACATCAGATCTCTTTTGCTGGGGGAGAAAGTATAAGGAGAGGAGGGGTTGAGCACTTATATACGGCTTTTCTGACATACAGTGAACCCAGCGATTTTTTCTTTTTACAGGCAAGAAATAATCTGGAGTTAGGAGGATTTAAGGCTAAGGGGAACGATGATTGCAGTAAACATTCTGGCAGCGTTCCCTGCAATAAATATAACCAGGGCGTATTGGGTATCTCGAAGGATGTGGCGCTGGTTCATTTCGCTGGTATCTATACCGGTATTGGTCTGGGGGCTTATATAAAATCTAAGTCGCGAGATGATATGCGTGTCAATTCTGCATTTACCTTTGGGGAAAAAGCGTTTCTTGGTTGGAACTTTGGGGCTTTTTCTACAGAAGCTTATATTCGGCATTTCTCGAATGGATCACTCACGGATAAAAATTCAGGGCATAATTTTGTAGGTGCTTCAATTAGTTATAATTTCTAAAGTTGAATAACAATTAGCGAGTTGCTGGCTGAAGGAGTAATTAATCACGGTACGTTGTCTACAAAAACGTGTTGTGACTAGCCGATCGTTATCGGCCCTATGGCGACAGGGAGGCTAATTGTTAGTGACAAAGAAGTGGTAAGCCATTTACCTTACCAGAACGTTTTATTATTGCTGCGACAGATTGCTTACTCATTTACCTGCCACTGCGAACATTTCTTCCAGCATAGGGTGTAGATGCGCTTTTTCTGTTTTAGTACAAACATGGTTTACGTTATTTGCCTGCATTGACTTTACTGTGACCACTGCACAGGAAAGATGTCCGATCAGTTCATGCAAAATCAGTTCATGCAAAATAACGTCTCTGGCATCAGCTAACTTTTTAATTGCAGGCATAAAAAAACCAGCCCTGAGAGGCTGGTTTTTAAGGGGAATTTTGGTCGGCACGAGAGGATTTGAACCTCCGACCCCCGACACCCCATGACGGTGCGCTACCAGGCTGCGCTACGTGCCGACTTGTGGGTGCTAATACTACCTCTTTCCAACGCGAATGCAAGGGGAAACGGTGCTAACTGATTTATAATTAATCAGTTAGCGATAAAACGTTTCTCTTCTGTTAGCACTTGCAGCAGCAGACTGAGCTGCGGCTTCTGATCTTTGATCTTCTCGCCGTGTAAGTCATAGGTCTGATAATGACCGTTATTATTGAGCACCAGGGTCATTTGCGGCGTCGTGATTGCCAGCGTACTGCCATCTGCCGCCGTTACCCAGTTATGGCGACGTGGAACGGTAAAGATGTCCTGGCCCTGTGAATATTCGTTCGCTGGCGTGCTGACATGTAACAGGCGTTGCATCAACGTGGTCATTACATCGGTATGATCGGTAAGCGCATTAATACGCTGCGCAGGCGTCCCCGGCCAGTGGATCACCAGCGGTACTTGCAGATGACCTTGCGACCAGTCGAAGCGATTTTCTTCCGGCGTCAACGGTATGCCGCGTCCTGCGGTAATGATCACGACGGTATTGTCGAATTTACCGGCCTCTCGCAGCGCGTTCAGAACCCGATTGATTTGCGCATCCACGTCGCTGGCGGCGCTGGCGTAACGCTTAACAAAATTCTTCTGATTACTGTCATCAATGTTAGTACCGTTAAACGATACCCATGAGAACCAGCGGTTATCTTCCTGTGCGTAGCGCCCAAGCCAGTCTATCCACTGGCTGGCCGTTTGCGCATCAGACTGCGTCTGCGCTGCCGGCATCGAGAAATCGGACAGTAATGCCTGACGGTAAAGCGGGCTGGCGAAACCATCCGAAGAAAACAGTCCCAGTTGGTAGCCTTGCTGATTCAACGCGGTAATGAGCGCCGCAGGGGTTCTGGTGGATAACACGCCATCCATATAGCCTGGCGATATGCCATAGAACAGGCCGAAAATACCGTTATCAGTGGTATTCCCTGAACTCATATGACGGGTGAAGTCGATGTTTTGTTCGGCAAATTTAGCCAGCTCCGGCATCTGCTTCTCAAAGCGAGAATAGTTCAGGCCGTCTACGGTAATGAGCAGCACATTCTGACCGGTGCCCATATCGCGATAGTGCAAATTGCTGAGCGGGTACTGAACGGAGACCGCTTCCGGATTGCCTTGCTCTACCAGACGGCGCTGATATTCCTGCGCATCCAGCAGACCGTGTTTTTCAAGAAAACGTCGCGCCGTCATCGGATAAGAGAGCGGCAGGTTTGCCCGCTGCATGGTAATCGGCCGGTAAAAATTAGCGTCTGCCCAGATGTAGATAAGATGCGATGCGATAAAGGAGACGAAAAAGAATGCCGCAAGCGGCCTTGCGAAATGGCGGCGGCGCGTGAGACTGCGCAGCTTTTGCCAACTCCATGTCGCAAATAGCATCTCAATCAATAAGATAACCGGCACGCTAATAAACATAAGCTGCCAGTCGCGCGCCGTTTCGTTCTGGTCAGGGTTGATGACCAGCTCCCAGACAATGGGGTTAAGATGCAGGTGAAAACGGGTAAAGACTTCGCTGTCGATAAGCAACAACGTCATACCCGCGGTCGCCAGAATGGCTGATAAAAACCGCATCAGCCGCTGGGACATCACGATAAACGTGAGCGGAAAAAGAATAAGCAAATAGGTGGCGAACACCAGAAAGCTAAAGTGCCCGACAATGCTCAGGTAGGAGTATATGCGACCCGCAAGCGTTGTCGGCCAGTCGGCGACAAACAGGTAACGGCTGCCGAGCAACGTAGCCAACAGTATATTGAACAGAGCGAACCAGTGCCCCCAGCTAACCATCTGGGAGACTTTTTCACGGTAGCGCTGACGATGAGTTACCATACCTGTCGCTTGTTTCTCCGGAGTCGGCTTTTTAGTGCGCGTTGTCTTCGCTAATCGAAGACTGCAAGGCGCGGGCAAAAGAGTTCGCAATCGCCTGGCGTTGAGCCGGCGCAACGCTGGTGTTGATAAGGTTGGTGACCATATTTCCCAGCACCATCAGGGAAAGATCGGTCGGCGCCTTATGTTTTTCCAGTACACTGAGCAGTTCGCTCAGCAGTTGTTCAACATGTTCATCACTATAGCGGGAGAGTTGTGGCATAAATCAAAATCTGTTTGTTCATGAAAGGGCAACATATTACCGTAGCAACAGTTTTTTTTCTGCATTTTTATCCCCTAAATCATTCGCGTTACGGATAACGCCTGAAATGACAGGGCGATTGCTTGCGTCTTCCGGCAGGCGGTGGTTGAATACCGCCCGGTCTTAAAGGAGAGTTTATCATGAGTCTGGATATCAACCAGATTGCCCTGCACCAGCTTATCAAGCGCGATGAGCAAAATCTTGAGCTGGTCTTGCGCGATTCATTGCTGGAGCCGACAACCACCGTTGTCGAGATGGTGGCTGAACTGCATCGGGTCTATAGCGCCAAGAATAAGGCGTATGGCCTGTTTAATGAAGAGAGTGAACTGGCGCAAGCGCTGCGGTTGCAACGTCAGGGGGAAGAAGATTTTCTTGCCTTTAGCCGGGCGGCGACCGGACGCCTGCGTGACGAACTGGCGAAATATCCCTTTGCGGACGGCGGCATTGTATTGTTCTGCCATTATCGCTACCTGGCGGTGGAGTATCTGCTGGTTACGGTACTGAACAACCTGAGTAGTATGCGGGTCAATGAAAATCTGGACATTAACCCGACGCATTATCTTGATATCAACCATGCGGATATCGTGGCACGTATCGATCTTACCGAGTGGGAAACTAATCCGCAATCGACCCGCTATCTGACGTTCCTGAAAGGTCGGGTAGGGCGCAAGGTCGCTGACTTCTTTATGGATTTCCTCGGCGCCAGCGAAGGGTTGAACGCCAAAGCGCAGAATCGCGGCCTGTTGCAGGCAGTGGATGATTTCACCGCAGAAGCGCAGTTGGATAAAGCAGAACGTCAGAACGTGCGCCAGCAGGTGTACAGCTACTGCAACGAGCAGTTACAAGCCGGGGAAGAGATTGAGCTGGAATCGCTGTCTAAAGAGCTTTCCGGCGTCAGTGAAGTCAGCTTCAGCGAATTTACCGCCGAAAAAGGCTATGAGCTGGAAGAGAGCTTCCCGGCGGATCGCAGTACGCTACGCCAGTTAACCAAATATGCCGGCAGCGGCGGCGGGTTAACGATTAACTTTGATGCGATGCTGCTGGGCGAGCGGATTTTCTGGGACCCGGCGACCGATACCCTGACTATCAAAGGGACGCCGCCGAATTTGCGCGATCAGTTGCAGCGACGCACGTCGGGCGGGAAATAAAGTCGCTTGCCGGATGGGGGAGGAAACGCCTTATCCGGCAAGTGTGATTCATCTTTACCGCGAACTAAATTCCATAAAAAAACCCCGCCGGGGCGGGGTTTTTCTTCAACTTCCAGGCGATTACGCGCGAACGAAGTCGATGTGAGTCAGCTTCGGTTTGTAAGCGTGACGCTGTACAGCCTGAGCTTTAACTTTTACTTCTTTACCGTCAACAACGAGGGTCAGAACTTCGCTGTAGAATTCAGCTTTAGCTTGCATGTTCATCACCTGGTCGTGGTCCAGTTCGATAGCAATCGGGGCTTCAGAACCGCCGTAGATGATTGCCGGGAACTTGTTAGCGGCGCGCAGGCGGCGGCTCGCACCCTTACCCTGCTCTTTACGTACTTCTGCGTTGATAGTAAACATTTAAATCTCTCTTTAATAATTCCTGCTACAGGCGACCCAGCAACAGGTAAGTGATCTGCTTTGCGTATGCAAAGGCGGGCGGGATTCTATACTCAAATCGCCGTTACATCAATGAAAAGTACAATTAACCACGTAATTCGTGCGCCCGGCGGAAGCGGCCTTCATAGTCGAACACTTTTTCACGCACCTGCCAGTACTGGCCTTTCATCCGCGCGACCACAAAGTCGGGATGCCGCAACAGCGCCTGCTGCGCGACAATATCCGCCGCCGTGATCCAGCGTAAAGGAACGCCGGGCGTGCGGGTATGCGGGCGAATAAATAGCTGTTCGAAAGCGGTACGCTGGGCGGGCGTGTGCAAGCGGAAGCGCTCACTGACATCCGCGCCGTCCTCGTCATAGTAAGTGATTTTCAGCCATTCGCCTTTCTCATCCTGCCCATGCTGCATCGTCATTCCGCTACAGCGCAGGACTAACGCATCCTTGAGCCTGAGCGCCGCTTTTAACATATCGTCCGGGTCGACCAGAATGGCGTCACATTCCCGGCAGCGTCGGGCGGCAATATCGTTTTCGGCATTACACTGCGGGCAGTTTTTGAAGCGAAAGCGAAAATCGCACTGCTCGCGATGGCCGTCGTCATCGTCAAACCAGCCCTGGCAGCGACGGCCAAAGTGTTCAATCAGCGTGCCGTCGGCAGTGGTTTTCCCCCAGAAGGTGTTGGCAAAGCCGCAGGCCGGGCAAAATACCTGGACAGGGACGTTATCGCTTTTTCCCTTCGGGCTACCGACCTCCGGGGCATACAGGTCGTGCGGGTTGCCTGCGTAATCAAGAATCAGGCAATCGGTCTTTCCCGGCGCAAGGCGCAGACCACGCCCGACAATTTGTTGGTAAAGACTAACTGACTCGGTGGGACGTAGAATCGCGATGAGATCAACGTGTGGGGCGTCAAAGCCGGTGGTCAGCACCGAGACGTTAACCAGATAGCGAAAACGCTGCGCCTTGAAATTATCAATCAGCGCGTCGCGCTCGGGCCCTGGCGTATCGCCGGTAATCAGCGCCGCGTCGTCCGCCGGAAGCAGACCGACAATCTCTTTCGCATGTTCGACCGTGGCGGCGAAAATCATCACGCCTTTGCGCGTTTGCGCAAATTCCATAATCTGGCTGATGATGTGCGGCGTAATCCGCTGCTGCTTTTTCAGCTCGCGGTTCAGGTCGGCTTCGCTGAACAGCCCATTGCTTTGGGCCTGCAGGCGGCTGAAATCGTATTGGACCACTGGCATATCAAGCCGCTCAGGCGGCGTCAGATAGCCGTGTTTAATCATATAGCGCAGCGGCAGTTCATAAATACAGTCGCGAAACAGAGAGTTGTCGTTGCCGCGCACCATACCGTGATAATGAAATTGATAAATCCAGCCTTTTCCGAGGCGGAAAGGCGTGGCGGTTAGCCCAAGCAGACGTAAGTGAGGATTAACTTTACTCAGGTGAGTGAGGATTTGCTGATACTGACTGTCTTCATCGTCACCGATGCGGTGGCATTCATCGACAATCAACAGCGAAAACTCCTCCTGAAAGGCGTCAAGATTACGCGCCACCGACTGTACGCTGCCGAACACGACTTTGCCCTGACTCTCTTTACGTTTGAGTCCGGCGGCGAAAATATCCGCTTCCAGCCCCAGCGCGCAATATTTGGCGTGGTTCTGCGCGACCAACTCTTTCACATGCGCCAGCACCAGTACCCGTCCGCGGGCGACGCGCGCCAGTTCGGCGATCACCAGGCTTTTACCTGCGCCGGTCGGCAGAACAATCACGGCGGGCGTACGGTGGCGGCGAAAGTGGCTGAGCGTGGCGTCTACGGCTTCTTGCTGGTAGGGGCGGAGTGTAAAAATCATGGTCTCACTACGTTAAACGGTTCCGGGAATAGTATGCCATGAATCATTTCCCTTGAGGGATATAGTTAGCCCGCTATACTGAGCGGATAGCAATTCCCTTTTTTCGGGTAGAATGCCCGATTTCCGTATTATTACAGGCTAAATCACACACATGCGACTTGATAAATTTATCGCTCAGCAGCTTGGCGTCAGCCGCGCTATTGCCGGGCGTGAAATTCGTGGTAACCGCGTTACCGTCGATGGCGACATCATTAAAAATGCGGCCTTCAAACTGCTCCCGGAACATGCGGTTGCGTATGACGGCAATCCCTTAGCGCAGCAACACGGGCCACGCTATTTTATGCTTAACAAGCCGCAGGGATACGTTTGTTCAACCGATGATCCCGATCATCCAACGGTGCTGTATTTCCTGGATGAGCCGGTGGCGTATAAGCTGCATGCCGCAGGACGTCTGGATATCGATACTACCGGTCTGGTGTTAATGACAGATGACGGTCAGTGGTCGCACCGCATTACGTCGCCGCGCCATCACTGTGAAAAAACCTATCTGGTGACCCTGGAGTCGCCGGTGGCCGACGATACGGCAGCGCAATTTGCGAAAGGCGTGCAGTTGCATAATGAAAAAGATCTCACTAAACCCGCTACGCTGGAGGTGATAACGCCTGTGCAGGTCCGTCTGACCATCAGCGAAGGCCGTTATCATCAGGTGAAGCGGATGTTTGCCGCAGTAGGCAATCGCGTTGTGGAACTGCACCGCGAACGGATTGGCGCCATTACGCTGGATGAGAATCTGGCTCCCGGCGAGTACCGCCCGTTGACTGAAGAAGAAATCGCCAGCGTCGGCTAACTATCTCGTTAATTTCAGGAGTTCGATGTGACCACCCGGCAGCACTCTTCCTTTGCCATTGTTTTTATTCTTGGCCTGTTGGCCATGTTAATGCCGCTGTCGATTGATATGTATCTTCCAGCGCTGCCGGTGATTTCTGCGCAATTCGGCGTGCCTGCCGGTAGCGCGCAGATGACACTCAGCACCTATATTCTGGGGTTTGCGCTGGGTCAGCTTATCTATGGACCGATGGCGGATAGCCTCGGGCGTAAGCCGGTCATCCTGGGCGGGACGCTGGTATTTGCCGCTGCGGCGGTCGCCTGTGCGTTGGCGCAGACTATCGATCAACTGATCGTGATGCGTTTCTTTCACGGTTTGGCGGCCGCGGCGGCAAGCGTCGTCATCAATGCGCTGATGCGGGATATTTATCCAAAGGAAGAGTTTTCGCGCATGATGTCATTTGTCATGCTGGTCACTACGATAGCACCGTTAATGGCGCCCATTGTCGGCGGCTGGGTGTTGGTATGGTTAAGCTGGCACTATATCTTCTGGATACTGGCCATTGCGGCGATTCTGGCGTCAGTCATGATCTTTGCTCTGATTAAAGAGACGCTGCCCGTTGAGCGGCGTCAGCCTTTTCATATTCGTACCACAATAGGTAACTTTGCCGCGTTGTTTCGCCACAAACGCGTACTGAGCTATATGCTGGCGAGCGGGTTTAGTTTTGCCGGTATGTTCTCTTTTCTGAGCGCGGGGCCGTTTGTTTATATCGAAATTAATCATGTTCCGCCGCAGGATTTCGGCTACTACTTCGCGTTGAACATCGTATTTCTGTTTGTGATGACGATTATCAACAGCCGTTTTGTCAGACGGGTAGGGGCGCTAAACATGTTTCGGGCCGGGCTATGGATTCAGTTTGCGATGGCGGTGTGGATGGTTTTCAGCGCGCTGATGGGCATTGGATTCTGGGCGCTGGTGGTCGGCGTTGCGGCGTTTGTCGGCTGTGTGTCGATGGTTTCGTCCAATGCGATGGCGGTCATTTTGGATGAGTTTCCGCATATGGCCGGAACGGCGTCTTCGTTGGCGGGCACTTTCCGCTTTGGTATTGGCGCTATCGTCGGCGCGTTGCTGTCGCTGGCTACCTTTACCAGTGCGTGGCCGATGATCTGGTCGATTGCGCTTTGCGCCGCCTGTTCCATTCTGTTTTATCTCTACGCCAGCCGTCCCAAAAAACGGTGACGGGCGCGCTGTCCCTCAATGGCGCCGAAGAATGCGCAGGCGGCGTTGGGGGACGCTATCCGCTAGACGATGGCAAAGCCAAACGGCTTTCATAGTTGATGTATATCAATTACCAATTCATCATTTTCCTCCTTTATGTTTATTTTATGTAAAATCCATTTATGTAAAAAGTCACATCATTGTAGTTAAAAAGGTTGAGTTAGATCGCAGAAACGGGTACATATAGCCCGCCGCTATCTCCGCGTCGGTAAAACTATTTTAACTCCCGCTTGCTGTAGAGCCACTGACGGAGAGTAGGGCGTTAGCAATCTGTTTAAGGACGGGTTGTCAATGATGTGTTAATATAAATGTAATTAAATTGTGAAGTAATTGTGCTTCCGGGGAAAGAAAGTGAATACATTACAGCTCTCAATTGTTCACCGTCTGCCGCAAAACTATCGCTGGTCGGCGGGTTTTGCGGGGTCAAAGGTTGAACCGATTCCGCAAAACGGGCAGAGCACCGAGAATAGTCTGGTGGCGCTTAAACTGTTGAGTCCGGCAGGCGATAGCGCGTGGTCAGTGATGCATAAGCTCAGCCAGGCGCTAAGCGATATTGAAGTTCCTTGCTCCGTGCTGGAGTGCGAAGGGGAACCGTGCCTGTTCGTTAATCGTCAGGATGAGTTTGCCGCCACCTGTCGGCTGAAAAATTTCGGCGTGGCGATAGCGGAACCTTTTTCTAACAATAATCCTTTTTAGGCGTCAGCTTAACGCGAGTAGCTGACGCGTATAGGCCTGTTGCGGTGCGGTAAACACGCGCTCGCATTGCCCCTGTTCAACCACCTCCCCCTGCCGCAGCACAATAACCTGATGGCACAGCGCGCGTACTACATGCAGATCGTGGCTAATGAAGATATAGGCCAGACGGTGCTTTTGCTGGAGCGATTTCAGGAGGGCAAGAATCTGCGCCTGAACGGTTTTATCCAGCGATGAGGTCGGTTCATCCAGAATAATAAGCGACGGTTTTAAAATCAGCGCCCTAGCGACGGCGATACGTTGACGCTGCCCGCCGGAAAACTCAGCGGGGTAACGATGCCGCGTTTCCGGGTCCAGGCCGACTTCCATCATGACCGCTTTCACCTGCTGTTCGCGCTGCGCGCCTGAAAGCATAGGCTGGTGGACGCGCAGGCCTTCTTCGATAATTTGCAAGACGTTTAAACGCGGGTTTAGCGATGAGTTCGGGTCCTGGAATACGACCTGGATACGGTGGCGAACAGGTAAAAGCTGGCGGCGGTTTAACGTATCCAGCGATTGACCGTCAAACACGATGCGGCCTTCGGAGCGGATAAGCCGTAACAGCGCCAGACCGGTGGTACTTTTTCCCGATCCTGACTCGCCGACCAGACCCAGCGTTTCGCCTGGATGCAGGGTGAAACTGATATTGTTAACCACCACATTATGATCCACGACGCGCTTCAGAATGCCTTTGCGGATCGGGAAGGCGACGCGCAGCCTGTCCACCTCCAGCAACGGCGTCTGCCCGGCGGGGAGCGGAACCGGATCGCCTGTGGGTTCGCTGTTGAGTAGTTTTTGCGTGTACGGATGGGTCGGCGCGGAGAGCAGCGTGTCGGCGCGTTGGTTCTCTACGCACTTGCCGTGTTGCATTACCGCCACCGAATCCGCCAGTTTTTTTACAATGCTGAGGTTATGGGTGATAAACAGCAATCCCATATTGAGCTCGCGCTGGAGTTCCCGCAGTAGAGATAAAATCTGCGCCTGTACGGAGACGTCGAGGGCGGTGGTCGGCTCATCGGCGATCAGTAATTCCGGCCGTGTTAACAGCGCCATGGCTATCATGACGCGCTGGCGTTCGCCGCCGGAAAGCTGATGCGGATAATCGCGCAGACGCTGGCTCGCCTGGCGGATACCGACCCGATCCAGACAACCGATCATCTCCGCCCTTGCCGCCTCCCGACGCATTCCCCGATGGAGCGACAGCACTTCATAGAGCTGTTTTTCCAGCGTATGCAGCGGGTTAAGTGAAACCATCGGTTCCTGAAAAATCATGGCGATTTTATTGCCGCGCACGCCGCGTAGCGTCTGCTCGCTGGCATGGAGCAATGATTCGCCGTGAAAGCGAATATCGCCGGAGAGGTAGACGGCGGGAGGGGTAGGCAAAAGACGCAGAATGGAAAGCGCCGTCACGCTTTTTCCTGACCCGGACTCGCCGACCAGCGCCAGCGTTTCCCCGGCGTTCACCTGTAACGAAATGGCGTTAACGACAGGACGTACGTGCTGTTGCTGACGGAAACCTACCGATAAATTTTCAATCGCAAGCAATGGAGATGTCATCTTATACCGCCTTAGCAGGATCAAAGGCGTCGCGTACCGCTTCGCCGATAAAAATCAGCAGCGATAGCAGAATGGCGACAGACAGAAAGGCGGCGATCCCCAGCCAGGGAGCCTGTAAGTTGTTTTTCCCCTGTAAAAGAAGTTCGCCGAGAGAAGGGGAGCCAAGCGGCAGACCAAATCCCAGAAAATCCAGCGACGTCAGGGTGGTGATGGAGCTACATAAAATGAACGGTAAAAATGTCAGGGTAGCGACCATCGCATTAGGCAACATATGGCGCAGGATAATGTCACGATCGCTGACGCCAAGCGCCTGCGCGGCGCGGATATAGTCAAAATTGCGGGTCCGTAAAAACTCGGCGCGCACCACGCCCACCAGACTCATCCAGCCAAACAGTACGGTTATGGCCAGCAGCCACCAGAAGTTAGGCTGCACTACGCTGGAAAGTAAAATAATCAGAAACAGGGTCGGCATCCCCGACCAGACTTCGATGAGACGTTGCCCCCATAAATCGACTTTGCCGCCATAATAGCCCTGTAGCGCGCCCGCCAGTACGCCCATGACGCTGGAGCAAATCGTTAACATCAGGCCGAATAAAATAGAAATGCGGGTGCCGTACAGGATGCGGGCGAAAACGTCGCCGCCATTCGCATCGGTGCCCAGCCAGTTTTTCGCCGAAGGCGGGGAGGGGAAAGGCTGCGTGGTGGCAAAATTAATGGTATTGGCGCCAAAGCGTACGGGGGCCCACAACACCCAGCCCCGATTCTCAAGTTGCCGTTGTAGCCAGGGGTCCTGATAATCTGCCGTTGTCGCCAGCGGGCCGCCGAAATCGCGCTCGCTGTAATTTTTTACCAGCGGAAAATACCACTGGCCTTCATAGCGCACCAGCAATGGCTTATCGTTAGCAATCAGTTCCGCGCATAAGCTCAGGCTGAACACGATCAGGAAAATCCATAGTGACCAGTAGCCCCGGCGATTATGGCGGAAACGCGCCCAGCGGGCCTGATTGACCGGGCTTAATCGCGGCATTATCGTCCCTCAAAATCAATGCGTGGATCGACCAGCGTATAGCTGATATCGCTCAGGATATTCAGTAATAAGCCAATCAGGGTAAAGATATAAAGCGTACCGAACATCACCGGATAGTCGCGCGAAACGGTTGCTTCATAACCCAGCAGCCCCAGGCCGTTGAGCGAGAACATGACTTCAATTAGCAGCGAGCCGGTGAAAAACATACTGATAAAAGTGGTGGGAAACCCGGCGATCACCAGCAGCATGGCGTTACGAAAAACATGTTTCCAGAGAATGTTTTTTTCACTCACGCCTTTAGCGCGAGCGGTAACGACATACTGTTTACGCACCTCGTCGAGAAACGAATTTTTCGTCAGCATCGTCAGGGCGGCAAAACCGCCGATGACGGTCGCCAACACCGGCAGCGTAATATGCCACAAATAATCGGTGATTTTCTGGTACCACGGTAACGTGTCAAAGTTGGCGGAGACCAGGCCACGTAGCGGAAAAATATCGTAGTAGCTGCCGCCGGCAAAAAAGACGATTAATAAAATAGCGAACAGAAAGGCGGGGATCGCATAACCAATAATGATAAACGCGCTGCTCCACACATCAAAGCGACTGCCGTTATGGACGGCTTTGCGAATCCCCAGCGGGATAGACACCAGATAAATAATCAGCGTGCTCCATAATCCCAGGGTAATGGAGACGGGAAGACTATCTTTGATCAGCGTCAGTACGGATGCGCTGCGAAACAGACTGTCACCGAAGTCAAAAGAGAGATAGTCCCGTAGCATCTTGAAATAACGCTCATGCAGCGGTTTGTCGAAGCCATAGCGATGGGTGATCTCCGCGATCACCTCCGGATCGAGTCCGCGGCCGCCGCGATAATGGCTGTCGCTGATATTGCCGACGCCGGTTTGCGCATGACTGGCGCGAACGCCTTCGCCGCTGGCACCGGGCAACGCGCCGCCCTGACCAAATTCAATCGCGGCAATCGCTTGATCGACAGGGCCGCCGGGAGCGATCTGCACGATAAAAAAGTTAATGGTAATAATGGCCCATAGCGTGGGGATCACCAGTAACAGACGGCGGATAAGATAGGCGCCCATTGATTCTTACTACCTCCTGGCTGCCGGTAGTTTGGCGGCTTTGTTGACATCATACCACCAGGTATCTAACCCGATGGTATATACCGGGCGAATCGCCGGATGGGAGAATTTATCCCACCAGGCGAGCCTGTCTTGCGCCATATACCACATCGGCAGCATGTAATAGTTCCAGGTCAGCACGCGATCCAGCGCCCGTCCCAGCGGCACCAGTTTCGCTTTATCACCCTGCGCTGCGATAATTTGCGCGATCAGTTTATCCACCACCGGGCTTTGTACGCCGGGAGCGTTATAACTGGAGTTAATGTATTCCGACGCCCATGAGATTTGTAGATCGGAGCTGGGCCAGGGCATCGCCCGCCATAGCCTCGGCATCATGTCATAGTCGCGGCTGCGCATCCGGTTGGTGAGCTGAGAATTATCAACCTGACGGATAGTCATCGTAATGCCCAGACGCTGAAGATTATGCTGGAAGGGTAGAACCCACTGGCTATTACTGCTGGCAGGAAGGAGAAGTTCAAACGTCAGAGGCTTACCGGTGACGCTATTGACCCGTTGCTGTCCGTTGATCACCCATCCGGCCTGCGTCAACAAGGCGTCAGCTTTAAGAAGATTTTCGCGATCGTAGCCGTCGCCGTTAGAGACCGGCGGCTGATAGATCTGAGTGAAGACTTCAGGAGGAAGATCTTTTTTCATCGGCGCGAGTAATACCAGCTCATCGGCGTCAGGATAATTTCTGGCGGCGTACTCGGTATTCTGGAAGTAACTGTTGGTTCGGCTCCAGGCATTATAGAACAACGCTTTATTCATCCACTCAAAATCGAAGGCCAGGGTGACGGCTTCACGTACCCGTCGGTCTTTAAATACCGGGCGCTGAATATTAAAGGCCAGCCAGCGTGTGTCCTGCGCCGACTCGTTTTTCTGCTCTTCTTTAATGATGTAATGATTATCGAAATTTTTACCGATGTAGCGCGTTGCCCAGTTTTTAGCGTCGTTTTCCAGCCGTAGATCAAATGCGCCCGCTTTAAACGCCTCGAAAGCGACATTGTCATCAAGGTAGTAATCGTAGCGGATAGTGTCGAGGTTAAAACGTCCACGATTGACCGGCAGATTAGCCGCCCAGTAGTTTTTGACGCGTGAATAGACAATATACTGGCCCATTTTCCACTGAGTAATCCGGTATGGCCCGCTGGCTAAGGGCGGCGTTGAAAGCGGATCGCTGAGTTTGTGATTTTTCCAGAATTTTTCGGGCATGATCGGTAATGAAAACAGACTAAGCATGTCTTCTTTACCAGGCTTCGCCAGCTCAATTCGCACGGTTAAAGGCGCAATCGCCTTCACGGTAGTACCTTTATAGACCAGACGGAACTGCGGTACGCCTTCGGTCATAAACTTATGAAAGGTAAAGGCCACATCGCGGGCGGTAATGGGCGTGCCATCGTGAAAACGAGCGCGGGGGTTAATCGAGATTTCCACCCAGGAATAGTCGGCGGCATAGCGGGCATGGTCGGCAATCAGCGGATAATAGCTTCCGGGTTCATCATCCGAGGTGGTAAAAAGCGTATCGTAAAGGGCTTCGGTACGTACGCCGGGATTGCCGCGCAGCGAATAGCGATTGAAATTATCGAACGTACCAATGGCGGAAAGCGTCATCTGACCGCCTTTCGGCGCAGCAGGATTCACATAATCAAAGTGATCAAAGTTAAAAGCATACTTAGGTTCGCCGAGTACGGCGAAAGCGTAGCTTTCTTTGATTTCCTGGGCCTGGGCGCCAGCGCTAACCAGTGCGACAAGCAGAAGCATTACGCGCGCAATCATCTGAAGGCGGTTTCCTTATCGTATTGCCCGCTGCAAACCGGCAGGCGTTTCGCTGAATAATAAGTGACGTTGCGTCTGATGTGAATCTGTTAAAACCGTAAGGGGACTACCATTCAGGCACGGAAGGCGCCGACATCCACAGCACGAAATCTTTTAGGGGTAAAGGACGGCTAATCCAGTACCCCTGCAAGTAATTAACACCGTGATCGCGTAGCCAACGGGCCTGCTCCGGCGTTTCAACGCCCTCGGCCACCGTCAGCATATTCAGGCGTCTGGAGAGCGTCAGCACGGTATCCAGAACCGGCGACGTGACGGTTTCCGTGCCGATCGCCTGGATAAAGCCGCGATCGATTTTCAGATAATCTAAAGTAAATCGCTCCAGATAAATCAGGGCGCTATGGCCTGTACCGAAATCATCTATAGCGATTTCAAACCCGGCGGAATGCAGCCATTCGAACAGTTTGGCCGCTTCGTACTGCTGAAGCATATCGCGTTCAGTGATTTCCAGCACGATATGAAAATGGTGCGCGGGCAGGGCGTCCCTGAGCCGGTGCATATCCTCTTTAAAACTGTCGCTGTGCAGATGTTCCGGCGCGATATTAATGCCAAATTTGGCACCGACGGGCATCACCTTCTGTAGCGTGGGCGCGTCGCGGGCGATCAGCTCGAACAGATGCTGCGTTAACGGTACGATAAGTTGCTGCGCTTCGGCATAGTGGATAAAGGCATCCGGCGGAATCTCTCCTGCCGTAGGGTGACGCCAGCGCAGTAGGACTTCAAGCCCGGTGACGTTCAGCGTACGAGTATCGACGACGGGCTGATAAACCACATAAAACTGCTCGTGTTTGATCGCCGTTAAAATCTCTTTGCCCGGTCGCGTCCGGAGGGCATAGATAAAGTAACAGATAAACCCCGCTACGATGCCGCTAATGCAGCCCAGCATCAACGCATACCATAAGTCATTGTAGGTCCAGCTATCGGCATAAAGCTGTATTTTAAGCGGCAGGCCGTTGATAGTTGTCTGTCGTGATGGCGAACCCGGCAGCTCCGCGACGGTCAGCAGACGCGAAGAAAAAGTCGACAGCGCGGTATTGCCGACAATCAGCGCGATGCCGTTAAAATCGTCCTGGCGCGTGGTATAGAGTAAGTAGGGCGTCAGGTTAATATTCAGCGATGTGAATACGCCGCTGTCATTTAATAATGGGTTCCGATACCAAATCACCATTGTCGGTTTGTTGGGCATCATTGGCGTGCCGGGCAGAATCGCCATAGCAACGTCTTTGCGGATATCTATATCCGGTACCAGTTGCTGAAGCGGCATATTCATGGCGCCAGTGGCGGAAGAGCAAAACACTTTTTTATCTTTAATCAATAAGAAGGCGCGGACATTAAGGCTAAAAGCGGCTCTTGAGGTAAGTTCTGCGCCAACCTGCTGACAGGTGTTGATCGTCAACGGCTGAAGAATATCGGTGGTGGCTTTCAGGTCGGCGAAATAGCTGGCCAGGTAATGTTGTACATCAGAAAGGAGCGTATTGTATTTAACATCCCGTTTATGCCACGACAGGAAAAATTGCAGGCTACCAATAAGTAATGCTGCTGCCATCCCCGTAATGATACAGGTAAGCAGGATTTTCCGACCGGAAGAGGAGTCGCGTGTAAGCATAATTCCTGGTGTGACCTGAAAAGGCGGATGCCGGTTAATCTGGTTGATTTATAAGACTATAGCCTGGATTACCCCGGATAGTCATGCTTTTCTGTGATGCGCAGGAAAGCGTATTGTCGCAGTAGGCGTTGGGGGAAACGACCTGAATGCCTGATGGCACTATGTTTATCAGGCCTACGTTCGTGTGTGGTAGGCTGGATAAGAGGCCACACGTCGCTATTCGGCAAAACGGGTTCAGAAGGGATAATAAGCAAAAGCACTGCCGAAGCAGTGCTTTTTATGTCGTCTCATCAGGTAAGCCAAGGGAGGTGCTGCCTGATGAAGATTAACTGCGGCTCAGAACTCGACGTGCTTCATTGTAGCGTTTTTTCCAGTACGGTTCGTTCATACTGGAGATAATGACGCCGCTACTGGTAGACGCATGGACAAACTGGTTATTGCCGATATAAATACCGACATGACGACCAGTGGAACCGGCGCGGAACAGAACCAGATCGCCCGTACGCAGGTTATTGCGTGAAACTGCTTTGCCCATTTCCTGCTGTTCATAGGTTGAACGCGGAAGCTCTAAACCAAACTGTTCACGGAAGGTGCGCTGTACAAAGCTGGAACAGTCGACGCCTTTCTTAGTGCTGCCGCCCAGGCGGTAACGCACGCCTTTCCAGTCAGCATACTGATCCATAATCCGCGACTTAACGTCGAGGTTACGCACCATATTTTCAAATTCATCCTGAGAGGCTTGCAGTGAAGAGCTATCGCTATTGCCCACAGCATGCGTCTCAGAATGCATATTCTTTGCGGTATTGGTGGTTGTGCTACAAGCAGAAAGCAGAACCGCAACTGCAATCGCAGGAATCCCGCGCAAAATATATCTCAAAATCGGTTGAGATTTGACCATGTTGTTTGTTTTCCCTTGAAGTCCTTAACGATAAATATCGTTATAAAAATGCCAAACGTGATGAGACTAATTACCTGCACAGCTTGAGACAATTCTTTGTGCACAAATCTGTGGCGGAACGCACAAATTTATTCGCAATGAGAATAATTATCTGGCGAGGCAAAACGAGTTTGAGATTACCCGATTGTTGCTGTCATTGCGAGCGATTTCGCGTGATTTTTTATAAGAATTTATGATACGAAAAGTGAACTATCAGCACGGGTCAAATTAAGCGCAGATCGTTTAAAAATCGTGCAACCTGTTCATTTTGCAGAGGAATAATATGACCGAAAAATGATGGGCTGGGGGAATATCATCATAAATTACCTTCAACGATGTAAAACTATCGCTGAAGGTAATGTTAATTACATGGGTTATTTGTTTAAAATTTGTTTATTTCCGCCCGGGAGATAATTCTCAAAAAGCGCTATCGCCCGGTCGCTGAGCGGGGTCATCAGCCACCAGGGGAGGCCAATCAAAATAACCGTGAGCGACCCGACCACAATATCGGTGAACCAGTGAGCGCCAATCATAACGCGCGGAAACGCGAAAACCACAAATATAATAAGGGCGATAATCCCCGCCGTTTTGCCGAAATAACGCAGCATAAAGGCGGAAAATATCAGCAGCATCATACCGTGATCGCCTGGGAAACTGTCTTTTGACGCGTCTTTTGTCGGGATGTGCAGCAACTCGCTGACGCGATAAATATGCTCAAAAGAGAGCGTTGGGCTGGCGCGCTTGATGGGGATCAGCGCCTGACCGAGTTGGTTAAGCACCACCGCTGTTAGCAGCATGACCAATCCGATTATCACAATGCGCCGCCGACCCGACGCGTCTTCTTTTAGCCAGAAACTGAGCATCAGTCCGCCCATCGCCAGCAGCGAACACCCATCAAACGCCCGATTATTGGTAATAGCGACCCACCAGAGGAACGCGTGGCTTTCCACCAGTTTCTGGTTAAAGAAGTGGAATATGCCGGAATCAATGGTGAACCAGAAACCGTGATTGACGGGGAGATACCATGACAAAAACAGCGCCAGACCGGCGGCATTAAGCAGAATTATCAAGGAATAGCGGGTTTTCATCGTCATTTCGCCATAGTTTTTAAACGGTGGCAACCTTACGCGTGCGTCGCTAAACGAAGCTTCAACAAGGCCGTCTGTAACGTATTCCAGTCGGTTTCTGTGTTTGAGATAAGTTCAACCCGGCTATCCGGCGGCGCGACACTCTGTGTTTCGATGTGCAGGTCATCGCCCTGGCGATTGATGCGTACCAGCCCCTCTTGTATGCGCATAACGCCTTTCACCCGGC
This sequence comes from Salmonella sp. SAL04157, assembly GCF_046551635.1. Lineage (NCBI taxonomy): Bacteria > Pseudomonadati > Pseudomonadota > Gammaproteobacteria > Enterobacterales > Enterobacteriaceae > Salmonella > Salmonella sp. SAL04157. The sequence goes on along the minus strand of NZ_JBGDVS010000003.1, from coordinate 579,685 downwards.
CCACCGGCGCCAGACGCGCCCATTCGAGTAGGCCAATGGTGTCAAACACGGTATCGACATCGAAAATCCAGCCGCAGGCCTGATGACCTTGTCCGCTATTGAGGCTGCGTCGCCAGCGCTGCTGTGCGGGCAGATTTAGCGCGGCGAGTCCTTTTTTACTGGCATGAGTGTGAGAATGCGCGGCGCTGGCTGGCAGTTCCGCCAGATTTTGTCGCGGTAAATCCAGAAGCTTACCGTCTATCTGTCCATGTTCGGCATGAATCAGTTGACGATCGCCGCCGTACTGTCGCCACCACTGTTGCAGGGCGGCATCGCTCTGCGCCGTGGCGCGATCGGTCTTATTGGCGATGATAATATCGGCTGAGGCGAGCTGATCGCGGAAATTTTCATTGGCGACGCTCTGTTGGTCCAGTAGCAGGCGAGGGTCAAGGATGCAGAGCGTAGCGCGTAAATCAATCCACGGCTCATAAACCGGCGCAGTTAATAAATCCAGAATCTGTTTTGGGTGCCCCAGTCCGGTTGGTTCAATCAGCAACCGGTCAGGTTTGCCCTGGCGTAGCAGCGTGTTGAGCCCCACCTGCATAGGCAATCCGTTGACGCAGCACATGCAGCCGCCGGGGATCTCTTTTAGCAGTGCGCCGCTGTCGGCAAGCAGCGCGCCGTCAATACCCACTTCGCCAAATTCATTGACCAGGACGGCCCACTTTTCAGCCGGATCTTTATGGGCTAATAAATGAAGGATAGAGGTGGTTTTTCCGCTACCGAGAAATCCAGTAATAAGATTGGTTTTGGTCACGTCAGCTCCAGAATATTGATACAACATAACAACTTTTAATAATCCTGGCGAATAAACGTGAAAAAGAGAAGCGCTGAGTTGACGAAGTCGTGCTTCTGCCATCTTAAGAGCAGAAAATGTTAAATTTTTAACGTTCTCTTTCCTAGTGCAGAACAGTCAATAAAGAAAAGGGTCAGGCTGCACCCTGGGGCGCAGCCGAAAAATGCGAAACTTAATCCGCGCGCCCCATATAACGGCGCTCTTCGATATGAATGCGGATTTTCTCACCTGCGCTCAGGTATTCGGGAACCTGAATCACCAGACCGGTGCTTAATGTCGCGGGTTTGTTACGTGCGCTGGCGGACGCTCCTTTAATACCCGGCGCGGTTTCGACGATTTCCAGATCCACGGTCTGCGGAAGCTCTAGCGCCAGCAGTTGGCCGTCCCAGGTCAGAACCTGCATATCCGGCATTCCGCCTTCAGGCATAAACAGCAACTCTTCTTCAATCTGATCTTTGGTGAAGGTATACGGCGTATAGTCTTCTTTATCCATGAACACATATTCGTTGCCATCGACATAAGAAAAGTCAACGCCGCGACGGCTCAGGGTGACGGTATCAACGATATCGTCGCCTTTGAAACGTTCTTCCACTTTCAGACCGGTGCGGACATCAGAAAAACGCATTTTATACAGTGTGGCGGCGCCACGGGCGGTAGGCGACTGAATGTCGATATCTTTCACAATCAGCAATTTGCCGTTGTAGTTCAGTACCATACCTTTTTTGATTTCGTTCGCTCTTGGCATCGAGGAGATCCTGTTGTAGAGATTATCTAAAATATCGCGTAAAACTACTCGCGGCGGGCCGTCCAGGCAAGTGGAATTGTCACTTTTGCTGGTGCAAAAAAGGTGATACTGTTCGCCCGCTTTCCGCTCCGCGTTCAACGAGAATACGCGATGGCATGTCGCCCGGAGGGGGGAGGTGTGCTGTGTTGTCCCTTCTGTTTCCAGCCTTGTCTTCGGAATGTCTGAGGGCAGGCCTGATCATGATGACGTCCACATTTTAAATCTGGATTTTTCTTTGGACAAATTCTGTTATCTTTCATTTGGTTATAAATAGAGGGGCTGAGCATGGACTGTCGTAGCGGTTGTGGCGCTTGCTGTATTGCGCCTTCAATTTCGTCGCCGATACCCGGAATGCCGAATGGCAAGCCGATGAATACCAGATGCGTGCAGCTTTCGGAAGATAACTTGTGCCTTATCTTTGGCTCGCCTTTACGCCCAAAAGTGTGCTCTGGTTTGCAACCGACAGGGGACATGTGTTTAACGACCCGGGAAGAGGCCATTATTTATTTGCTGGAACTCGAACAGAAAACTTTACCATGAGCTAAGCCGCTTTTGATAAATGCGTAGGGGCTTATGTTATATCTCGAAATAGTCTGAAAAAGCTGCGCATCAAATTACCTCCTTTTACCATTAAATAGCGTAATACATGCTTCCCTTATTTCGTGGCTTCTGAAGCGGTAGATGTCGCCGCTCAACCCCGTTGGTGACTGAGCGTGTACCGAATAAACCGTCACACAAAACAAAAACGATCAATTTTATTTATATGATAGTTTCTATCTATTAAAAAGAGGGGTTTTGATCGATTTTAATTATTTATAACGATCGATATCGTGAATTTGATAGTTTATATCTATCATTGATGTATTTACCGATCGATATAACCAGTGTGAATGTGTTGTTATTTTCCTTTAAAATACTCGAATTCTTATGTGTGGGTTTTATCTTATGAAGAAATATACGTTCGCAGCCAGGGCGTTTATTTTTACGCTGGTGTTGCTTTTTGTTATTTCAGTATTCGGGTTGACTATTAGCGTTTTAAAAGGGATGTGAAATGCGGGGAGAAAATAGTGAAATTGATTTAGTCGACGTTTCCTTATTCCTTATAAGAAAATGGCTAAGTATCGTGATCGCTACCTTTATTTTTGTTGCCATTGGCTATGTTTTTGTGAGCGTGCAGCATGATACAAAGGTTGTGAGTATGACAATCAAACCTAATCTGGATACGCCTGCTACCTATGCGTTATGTGGCTATGCTAATGATATTCAATGTAAAACAACGGTTATACTTAACCAGTTTAGCCGTTTCTTGCCTGCGGACTATAAAAATAAAATAAGTTTTGACGCGAAAAATCAGCTTGTCCTTTTTAAGGGGCAGGGGAGGGAAGAAAGCGTCAATAATATTATTTCCACCCTGAAAAATAGTGTCGATAAAATGGCAGAATGGTATATCGATGATGGTGACATTAAACGCTATAGCGTGCATAAAAATATGTTACAAACGGAAACATATGCAAAGCTATCATTGTTGTCGGAGGCGGTTAAAAATAATGCTAACATTGAAGTGATAGATGTTGCTGTTACACCAAAATATAAGATGCGGCTGGTGTTAGTCCTTTGCGGACTGATGGGCGTAATTTTCTCAATAACCGGTCTTTTATGTAGGAGGGCGCTAACAGAATATCGTATTGAGAAAAAGACAATGAATGACCGCGCATGAACATTGCGCAGAGATAAACTCTGCGCTGAAATGTGTCGAAGAGTAAAAGTATCAGGCTTGCAAGTTAAACATCTTTAATACGCGCCAGGCAGAACATGGTGGCGACAATCATGACTAACGCAAACCAGAAGACCGCATGATAATTCCAGATTTCTGCGGCGATTCCCGCCAACGAACCGGCAATGATCCAGCCGACGCGAATGGTATTGGTATACAGCGTGGTGGCTGAACCCGCCTGGCCTGGCATCAGATCCTGAAAATAGAGCATGCCAATCCCGCCAAGAATGCCGATGTAAATCGCGTTCAGCAACTGCAAGCCGAGCAACGTCGCCGGTGCGTGCGCCAGCAACATACCCGCATAAAAGCACAGTCCGGCGACAACGGCGATGCACATTAACAGGCGTTTTCCCAACCGTTTGGCGAAGTAACCTGCAATCAGCATTGTGGGAATCTCCAGCCCGGCGGCGGTGCCCATCATCACGCCTGCAAGTTTTTCCGGAAGATGCAGCTCATTGATGATAAACAGCGGCATATTAATGATATACAGGCTGTTAGTTCCCCACATTAACGTACAGATGACAAACAGCAACAGCGTATCGCGGCGATTACGACGCGGTGCTTCCAGCGTGCCGGTTGCCAGCGGCGCATCTTTGCGCATTGACGGTAAAAAGAACCACACCATGACGCCGCAGACGATAAAAGCTACCGCCGCGCTCAAATACATCACCGTAAAGCTAAAACCCATCGCCAGCGCATAGGCCAGCGGCGGCCCAATGACCCAGGCCAATGAGACCTGGGCGCGGAGGATTGAGCTGAACATCACCGCTTCACGACCTGTACGATCGGCATGTTCACGGGCCAGCGCAAACATCTGCGGGTTGGCGGTAGAGCCGAAGCTACTGAGAAAGACGCCGATGAACAGCAAAATAAAGTAGTTGCGGTTCCAGGCAAACAACACGCAGGCCAACATGCCCAGCACGCAACAGAAAACGATCAGTTTTTTGCGATCGCCTTTTTTATCTGAGCGACCCGCCAGAAACTGGCTCACGATAATGCCGATAACCGCGCTGCCGGTAAAAAAGAATCCCACCATGCCGGGACGGGCGTGAACCTCATCCGTCAGAAAAATACTGAGCGTCGGCGTCTGTAACGCACCGGCAATACCGGTGAGAAAAGCGACGATCAAAAAGGCGGTAGACGTCAGGTCAAATGATTTAGGCGCAGCGGCGGCGGGACTGTTGTGCATGTTTCTATATCAGTGGTGTGAAGAGAGGCGGAGTTTACGCTGCCCGTCAGAAAATAAACAGGCGTCTGAATCAAAATCGACACGAAAAATCAAAATAGCATTCCAATTTGTTACCAGGGCGTGCTGACGCAAGCTGAAAGAAAAAAGCTGAAGCCTTTTATGCGTCAGCTATTGAGGGTCTGTTGGAGAAAAAATGTGCTTCACCTCAAAAAATTGCTACAAAACCGGTAACTTTTCTTGCGTGCTGAAGCAGAAAGATCCAGACTTCTTGAAACGTTTCAGCGCGATCTGGTTTTTTTGATAACTCAGATTGGCGCTTTTTTTCTCATAGTGGCTGAATCGTTTCAATTCAGTAGGAGAGGAGACACATGTTCCAGTTATCGGTTCAGGACATTCATCCGGGCGAGCAGGCCGGAAATAAAGAAGAGGCCATTCGGCAAATCGCCGCCGCGTTAGCGCAGGCGGGGAATGTGGCGGGCGGCTATGTTGACGGTATGCTGGCGCGCGAACAGCAAACCTCGACCTTTCTTGGCAATGGTATTGCGATTCCCCATGGCACAACAGACACGCGCGATCAGGTGCTGAAAACCGGCGTCCAGGTCTTTCAATTCCCGCAGGGCGTTACCTGGGGAGAAGGCCAGGTCGCCTATGTGGCGATTGGTATTGCCGCCAGTTCGGACGAACACCTCGGCCTGCTGCGTCAGTTGACGCATGTGCTGAGCGATGACTCCGTGGCTGAACAGCTGAAATCCGCGACAACGGCGGAAGAGCTGCGCGCATTGCTGATGGGCGAGAAGCAAAGTGAACAATTAAAACTTGATAACGAGACGATGACGCTGGATGTCATCGCCAGCTCGCTGGTCACATTGCAGGCGCTAAATGCGGCGCGTCTGAAAGAGGCGGGAGCGGTTGATGCGGCGTTCGTCGCAAAAACGATTAACGACAGTCCGATGAATCTGGGACAAGGTATCTGGCTGAACGACAGCGCGGAAGGCAATTTGCGCAGCGCTGTTGCGGTAAGCCGTGCGACTCAGGCGTTTGACGTAGAGGGTGAAAAAGCAGCCTTATTAGTCACTGTCGCGATGAACGACGAGCAGCCGATTGCCGTGCTAAAACGCCTCGGCGACCTGTTGCTGAACAATAAAGCCGATCGTCTGCTGAGCGCCGACGCCGCGACGCTGCTGGCGTTGCTGACCAGTGATGATGCGCTGACGGATGACGTACTGAGCGCGGAATTTGTAGTGCGTAATGAGCATGGTCTCCATGCCCGTCCGGGCACCATGCTGGTGAATACGATTAAACAATTTAACAGTGAAATTACCGTGACAAACCTTGATGGAACCGGCAAACCGGCAAACGGACGTAGTCTGATGAAAGTGGTGGCATTAGGCGTGAAGAAAGGCCATCGTCTGCGCTTTACCGCGCAGGGTGAAGATGCTGAACAGGCGCTGAAAGCGATTGGCGATGCGATCGCCGCCGGTCTCGGGGAGGGCGCATAATGAGCAGGCGTGTTGCCACCGTTACCCTTAATCCGGCTTACGATCTGGTTGGGTTTTGCCCTGAAATCGAACGCGGCGAAGTGAACCTGGTGAAAACCACGGGTCTGCACGCGGCGGGCAAAGGCATTAACGTTGCCAAGGTGCTGAAAGACTTAGGCATCGACGTCACCGTCGGCGGTTTTCTCGGTAAAGATAACCAGGACGGTTTTCAGCAATTGTTCAGCGAACTGGGCATCGCTAACCGCTTTCAGGTGGTTCAGGGCCGGACCCGCATCAACGTGAAGCTGACGGAAAAAGATGGCGAAGTGACCGACTTCAACTTTTCCGGCTTTGACGTGACCCCCGCAGACTGGGAACGCTTTGTTAACGACTCCCTGAGCTGGCTGGGTCAGTTCGATATGGTCTGCGTCAGCGGTAGCTTACCGGCTGGCGTGAGTCCGGAAGCGTTCACCGACTGGATGACGCGTCTGCGCAGCCAGTGTCCATGCATTATCTTTGATAGTAGCCGTGAAGCGTTAGTCGCCGGTCTTAAAGCTGCGCCGTGGCTGGTGAAACCGAATCGCCGCGAACTGGAAATTTGGGCGGGTCGTAAGCTCCCGGAAATGAAAGATGTGATTGATGCGGCGCACGCGTTACGCGAACAGGGTATCGCCCATGTGGTGATTTCGCTGGGGGCGGAAGGCGCGCTGTGGGTTAACGCCTCAGGAGAATGGATCGCTAAACCACCGGCAGTTGACGTGGTAAGTACCGTCGGCGCAGGCGATTCCATGGTTGGCGGATTGATTTACGGCCTGCTGATGCGCGAGTCCAGCGAACATACGCTGCGTCTGGCGACGGCGGTTGCCGCGCTGGCGGTCAGCCAGAGCAATGTGGGTATTACCGATCGTCCTCAGTTGGCCGCAATGATGGCGCGTGTCGACTTACAACCGTTTAACTGACAGCAGGAGAGGCATAATGAAAACGCTGCTGATAATTGACGCTAATCTCGGCCAGGCTCGCGCTTACATGGCGAAAACCCTGCTTGGAGCGGCGGCGCATAAAGCAAATCTGGAAATTATCGACAATCCGAATGATGCTGAACTGGCGATCGTGCTGGGCGAATCTCTGCCGAACGACAATGCTCTGAACGGCAAAAAGGTTTGGCTGGGGGATATTGGTCGCGCCGTCGCGCATCCGGAACTGTTTCTGAGTGAAGCCAAAAGCCATGCGACCCCTTACAGCGCTCCTGCTGCGGTTGCTCCTGCGGCGAGCGGCGGTCCGAAACGCGTGGTCGCGGTAACGGCCTGCCCGACCGGCGTCGCTCATACTTTTATGGCGGCTGAAGCCATTGAAACAGAAGCGAAAAAACGCGGCTGGTGGGTAAAAGTCGAAACGCGCGGCTCCGTGGGGGCCGGCAATGCCATCACCCCGGAAGAGGTGGCGGAAGCGGATTTAGTGATTGTGGCGGCGGATATCGAAGTGGATCTGGCGAAGTTTGCCGGTCTCCCAATGTACCGCACGTCGACCGGCCTGGCGCTGAAAAAGACGGCGCAGGAGCTGGATAAAGCCGTAGCGGAAGCGACGCCGTATCAACCGGCGGGTAAGGCATCGCAAGCGGCGACCGAAGGGAAGAAAGAGAGCGCTGGCGCATACCGGCATCTGTTGACGGGCGTTTCTTACATGCTGCCTATGGTGGTTGCCGGGGGACTGTGTATTGCGCTTTCCTTCGCCTTTGGTATTGAAGCCTTTAAGGTGCCGGACACGCTGGCGGCGGCGCTGATGCAGATTGGCGGCGGTTCGGCGTTTGCGCTGATGGTGCCGGTACTGGCGGGTTATATCGCTTTCTCCATCGCGGATCGCCCAGGCCTTACGCCAGGTCTGATTGGCGGTATGCTGGCGGTTAGCACCGGTTCCGGTTTTATCGGCGGGATCATTGCCGGCTTCCTTGCCGGGTATATGGCGAAGCTTATCAGTACCAAACTGAAACTTCCGCAAAGTATGGAAGCGCTGAAGCCAATCCTGATCATCCCGTTAATTTCCAGTCTGGTGGTGGGGCTGGCGATGATTTACCTGATCGGTAAACCGGTTGCCGGGATTCTGGAAGGGCTCACCCACTGGCTGCAAACGATGGGGACGGCAAATGCGGTGCTGCTGGGCGCGATTCTCGGCGGGATGATGTGTACCGACATGGGCGGCCCGGTGAACAAAGCGGCGTATGCGTTTGGCGTTGGTCTGCTGAGTACGCAAACTTACGCGCCGATGGCGGCGATCATGGCCGCAGGTATGGTACCGCCGTTAGCGCTGGGTCTGGCGACGATGGTGGCGCGTCGTAAGTTCGACAAAGCGCAGCAGGAAGGCGGTAAAGCGGCGTTGGTGCTGGGGCTGTGCTTTATCACTGAAGGCGCTATTCCGTTTGCGGCGCGCGACCCGATGCGTGTACTGCCGTGCTGTATCGTTGGCGGCGCGTTGACCGGGGCTATTTCTATGGCGGTAGGCGCAAAATTGATGGCGCCGCATGGCGGTCTGTTTGTTCTGCTTATCCCAGGCGCAATTACGCCGGTATTGGGATACCTGCTGGCAATTGTGGCCGGTACGCTGGTGGCAGGGCTGGCTTATGCCGTCCTGAAACGTCCGGAGACGGAAGTCGCGGCAAAAGCGGCGTAAGAGAAACACGCTAAAAAAGGCAGAGCGCGCTCTGCCTTTTTTATTGCCTGAAGAACATTGAGCGTCAGGCCACCGCTTCGGCAATTTGCTGGGCTTTTAACCACGCAATCTCTTCCGCCCAGATATCAGGATTGATGGTCTCCAGTATCAGCGGAATACCGTCAAAACGCGCATCCTGCATAATCCAACGAAACGCATCGTGGCCGATATTGCCTTCACCCAGACTGTGATGGCGGTCAACGCGGCTACCGAAGGCGCTTTTGGCGTCGTTCAGGTGCATTCCGCGCAAATACTGAAATCCGACAATTTTCCCGAATCCGGCGAACGTTTTTTCGCACGCCTCTGGCGTACGCAGATCATATCCGGCGGCAAAGGCATGGCAGGTATCGATACAGACGCCAACGCGCGACTTATCTTCCACGCCGTCGATGATGGCGGCTAACTGTTCAAACTCAAACCCCAGATTACTGCCCTGACCGGCTGTATTTTCGATAACCGCCGTAACGCCCTCGGTCTGCGCGAGGGCAATATTGATGGATTCCGCGATCCGCGCCAGGCAATCCTCCTGTGCAATCTGCATCAGATGGCTACCGGGATGAAAATTAAGCAAGGTTAAGCCGAGTTGTTCACAGCGCTGCATTTCATCGAGAAAGGCATCGCGTGATTTTTCCAGCGCTTCACTGACCGGATGGCCCAGATTAATCAGGTAACTATCGTGGGGAAGAATTTGCGCCGCCGAGAAATGATACTTTTCACAGGCGATTTTAAAGTCATCAATGACCTGGGGAGTAAGGGGGGCGGCACGCCACTGACGCTGGTTTTTTGTGAAAAGCGCAAAGGCCGTTGCGCCAATTTCAGCCGCGCGGGCAGGGGCGTTAGCCAGACCGCCAGCAGCGCTGACGTGCGCTCCGATGTATTTCATAAAAGACTCCTGTTAAACCCGCTAACGGTTCATTACGAACGCTATGATAACGGGTTAACAGGCGTGAAACGTAATAATTTATGCGATAAGGCTATGGATTAGGACGTTAATGGCGCCACCGCCAATAATCAGCCAGGCGAATAATGCCAGCGCCATCAGCAGCGGTTTCGCCCCCGCTTTTTTCAATGCGCTAACGTGAGTGGTCAGACCCAACGCCGCCATCGCCATCGCCAGCAGTACCGTGTCCAGCGTCACCAGCATATCCACCACGGCTTTCGGCAGCAGGTGGAAAGAGTTGAAGATCGCCACTACGATGAAGAAAATAGCAAACCACGGAATGGTAATTTTGCTTTTTTCCGCGCCGGTCGCCGGGGAAAGCTGTTTAACGCGTGCTGCCAGAATGATCAGGAACGGCGCCAGCATCATGACACGCAGCATCTTAGCGATAACTGCCGCATTTTCTGCATCCGGGCTAACGGCGTGACCCGCTGCGACCACTTGCGCGACTTCATGCATGGTTGAGCCGATATAGATGCCGTAAGTTTCCGGGCTGAACCAGTGCGCCAGCAGCGGATACATTGCCGGGTAAAGGAAAATAGCGATGGTGCCGAAAATAACGACAGTCGCGACGGCTACAGTAACCTTACTGGCTTCCGCTTTTACCACCGGTTCTGTCGCCAGTACCGCCGCCGCGCCGCAGATACTGCTACCGGCGCCAATCAGCCAACTGGTGTGCCTGTCCAGACCAAAGACTTTTTGGCCTAAGAAGCAGGCCAGCATGAACGTGCTGGAAAGCGTTAATACGTCAATCACAATACCGCTAATGCCCACATCGGCGATTTGTGAAAAGGTAAGGCGGAAGCCGTAAAGGATAATCCCTAAACGCAGCAGATGTTGTTTTGCAAACAGCACGCCGCCGTCGCATTGTTTCCATATTTGTGGATAGACGGTATTCCCGATAACCATACCCAGCAGGATAGCCAGGGTCAGGGCGCTGAACCCCGCGCCTGCAACGGCAGGGATAGCGCCGCCCCACAGGGCGACTCCTGTAATGACGGCGCTCAGAGCGAGCCCCGGTATAAAATGCCACATTGTACGACGATGATTCTGCAAGGTGAGTTCTGTCATAACCTTCTCCTGTATATGGACAATAAGGTTACGGTGATCTGGTTTAAAAATAAAATTGATTATATATTTATAATTAATCTTTATAAGTGGTAAGTGAAACGCTATCGGTGGGATACGACTATGCATATTACGCTACGACAACTTGAAGTGTTTGCTGAAGTACTGAAAAGCGGTTCAACAACCCAGGCGTCGGTCATGCTGTCATTATCGCAGTCCGCCGTTAGCGCCGCGCTCACCGATCTGGAAGGTCAGCTCGGCGTACAGTTGTTTGATCGGGTTGGGAAACGGCTGGTGGTCAACGAACATGGGCGCTTGTTATACCCGCGCGCGCTGGCATTGCTGGAGCAAGCGGTAGAAATTGAGCAGCTATTTCGTGAAGATAACGGCGCGATACGGGTTTATGCCAGTAGCACCATCGGCAATTACATTTTACCCGCCATGATTGCCCGCTATCGCCAGCATTATCCGGCCTTGCCGCTGGAACTCAGCGTGGGAAACAGCCAGGACGTGATTAACGCGGTGCTGGATTTTCGGGTTGATATCGGCCTGATTGAAGGACCATGTCACAGTACAGAGATTATCTCTGAGCCGTGGCTGGAAGATGAGCTGGTGGTCTTTGCCGCGCCGTCCTCGCCGCTGACGCAGGGGCCGGTGACGCTGGAACAGCTTGCGGCATCCCCATGGATTTTACGCGAGCGCGGTTCCGGTACGCGGGAAATTGTCGATTATTTGCTGTTGTCGCATTTGCCGCGCTTTCATATGGCGATGGAGTTGGGGAATTCAGAAGCGATCAAACATGCGGTGCGTCATGGACTGGGGATAAGCTGTTTATCGCGCCGGGTGATTGCTGAACAACTCCAGGCGGGAACCCTGGGCGAAGTCGCGGTGCCGTTACCGCGCCTGGTGCGCACGTTGTGGCGTGTTCATCATCGGCAGAAACATCTTTCTAACGCGTTGCAGCGTTTTTTGAGTTACTGTGAATAAAGGTGAAGAGGAGGGCTGCCCGGGCGGCATCGCCATTTTTAGTATCCGCTTACGTATACGTTATTCTCTGCTTTACTTATAATCCGTGGCCGGTCATGAAGGTCTCTTATAACCGCGCATTTGTGTCGGAAGGATAGTATTTCGTCTGTTACAATCGCGCCTCATTTTTTGGATGGATAGCATTTTCACATGGGTTCCAAAACTAAAACCACAGAAGCGCCCGCGCTACGTCGCGAATTAAAGGCGCGTCACCTGACGATGATTGCCATTGGCGGCTCCATCGGGACAGGTCTTTTCGTTGCATCTGGTGCGACAATTTCTCAGGCGGGGCCAGGCGGCGCGCTGTTTTCTTATATTCTGATTGGTTTGATGGTCTACTTCCTGATGACCAGTCTTGGCGAGCTGGCGGCCTATATGCCGGTATCTGGCTCGTTTGCGACATATGGTCAGAACTATGTGGAAGAAGGCTTTGGTTTCGCGCTGGGCTGGAACTACTGGTACAACTGGGCGGTGACTATCGCTGTTGACCTGGTTGCCGCACAATTGGTGATGGGCTGGTGGTTCCCGGATACGCCGGGCTGGATCTGGAGCGCGCTATTCCTCTGCGTCATTTTCTTGCTGAACTACATTTCCGTACGCGGTTTTGGCGAGGCGGAGTACTGGTTCTCGTTAATTAAAGTCGCGACCGTTATTATCTTCATCATCGTTGGCGTAGCGATGATTATCGGCATCTTTAAAGGTGTCGAGCCGGTCGGCTGGAGCAACTGGACGACGGGCGATGCGCCTTTCGCTGGCGGTTTTGCGGCAATGATTGGCGTCGCGATGATCGTGGGCTTCTCTTTCCAGGGAACTGAGCTGATTGGTATTGCCGCCGGGGAATCTGAAAACCCGGAGAAGAATATTCCGCGCGCGGTGCGTCAGGTATTCTGGCGTATTCTGCTGTTTTATGTTTTCGCGATTTTGATTATCAGCCTGATCATTCCTTATACCGATCCAAACCTGCTGCGTAACGACGTCAAAGACATTAGCGTCAGTCCGTTTACCTTAGTGTTCCAGCATGCGGGCTTGTTGTCTGCGGCGGCGATAATGAATGCGGTTATCCTGACGGCGGTACTGTCTGCGGGCAACTCCGGAATGTATGCCTCGACCCGTATGCTCTACACCCTAGCCTGTGACGGTAAGGCCCCGCGTATTTTTGCGAAATTGTCCCGCGGCGGCGTACCGCGCAATGCGCTTTATGCCACCACCGTGATTGCCGGTCTTTGCTTTTTGACCTCAATGTTCGGCAACCAGACGGTCTATCTGTGGCTGTTGAACACCTCCGGTATGACGGGCTTCATCGCCTGGCTGGGGATTGCCATTAGCCATTATCGCTTCCGTCGCGGTTACGTGATACAAGGGTATGATGTGAATGATTTGCCGTACCGTTCCGGGTTCTTCCCGCTGGGGCCGATTTTCGCCTTTGTACTGTGCCTGATTATTACGTTGGGGCAGAACTATGAAGCGTTCCTGAAAGATACCATCGACTGGGGCGGCGTCGCGGCGACCTATATCGGTATTCCGCTGTTCCTGCTTATCTGGTTCGGCTACAAGCTGATAAAAGGTACGCATTTCGTGCGCTATAGCGAAATGCACTTCCCGGAACGCGTTAAAAAGTAACGCGGTATTCTCGTCATAGCCCGGATAGGCTTTATACCGCTATCCGGCACTGACTGCCTGAACCTGACTCTTCTAACCCTCTCATTCGAGAGGGTTTTTTGTTTTTTCTTCATGATTGGTTCAAATGACATAATTATTAACAATTAAATTGATAATTATTATCGTTTGCTTTATCGTTACGCTCGAAATCAGAAAGGATGAAGATTCGGGCGCGACCGTCACTCATGAGCCCGACTCGCCTGCATAAAAAGAGTTCGCCGTGATAACCGTTATCGCAGGCGAAACGTAATGCGTTGTGAGCGATAACCGATTTTTTTGTCGTATTTACCTCATGGAGAAATGGAATGTTTAGGTTTAACCCTTTCGTTCGGGTAGGGCTTTGTATGTCCGCAGTTACGTTGGCCTGGCCGGTTGCCGCGGCAACGGATGATGGTGAAACCATGGTCGTTACCGCGTCCGCCATCGAACAAAATCTGAAAGATGCGCCAGCAAGTATCAGCGTCATTACCCAGCAAGATTTACAGCGCAGGCCCGTGCAAAACCTGAAAGATGTCCTGAAAGAGGTGCCGGGCGTACAGCTCACTAACGAAGGGGATAACCGTAAAGGCGTGAGTATTCGTGGTCTGGACAGCAGTTATACGCTGATCCTGATCGACGGTAAGCGCGTTAACTCCCGTAACGCGGTCTTCCGCCATAATGATTTTGATCTGAACTGGATACCGGTTGACGCTATCGAACGCATTGAAGTGGTGCGTGGCCCCATGTCCTCGCTGTATGGCTCCGATGCGCTGGGCGGCGTGGTCAACATTATTACCAAAAAAATTGGTCAGAAATGGCACGGTAGCGTCACGGTTGACTCCACTATTCAGGAACATCGCGACCGTGGCGATACCTATAACGGTCAGTTCTTTGCCAGTGGTCCGCTGATCGACGGCGTGCTGGGAATGAAAGCCTACGGTAGCCTGGCGAAACGCGGAAAAGACGAGCAGCAGAGTTCCGCCACCACCACTACGGGTGAAACGCCGCGCATTGAAGGATTTACCAGCCGGGATGGAAACGTCGAGTTTGCCTGGACACCAAACGAAAATCATGACGTTACCGCAGGCTACGGTTTTGATCGCCAGGACCGGGACTCCGACTCGCTGGATAAAAACCGTCTGGAACGGCAAAACTACGCGTTGAGCCATAACGGACGTTGGGATCTCGGTAATAGCGAGCTCAAGTTCTACGGCGAAAAAGTGGAAAACAAAAACCCCGGCAACAGTAGCCCTATCACGTCAGAAAGCAATTCGATTGACGGGAAATACGTTCTGCCGTTAGCGTCTGTCAACCAGTTCCTCACCTTCGGCGGCGAATGGCGTCACGATAAACTGAGCGATGCGGTCAACCTGACCGGCGGTTCCAGTACTAAAACCTCCGCCAGCCAGTATGCTCTGTTCCTTGAAGATGAGTGGCGCATCTTCGAACCGCTGGCGCTGACCACCGGTATTCGTATGGATGACCATGAAACCTATGGCGATCACTGGAGCCCGCGTGCTTATCTGGTTTATAACGCAACGGATACCCTGACGGTGAAAGGTGGGTGGGCCACGGCCTTTAAAGCGCCGTCGCTATTGCAATTAAGTCCGGACTGGGCGACCAACTCCTGCCGTGGAGGATGCCGCATTATCGGTAGCCCGGATCTGAAACCTGAAACCAGTGAAAGCTGGGAGCTCGGCCTTTATTACCGTGGCGAAGAAGGCATACTGGAGGGCGTGGAAGCGAGCGTTACCACGTTCCGTAACGATGTGGACAATCGCATCAGCATTAGCCGTACCGCTGACGTTAACGCCGCGCCCGGCTATTCCAACTTTGTCGGTTTCGAAACCAATAGTCGGGGACAGCGCGTTCCGGTCTTCCGTTATTACAACGTGAATAAAGCGCGTATTCAGGGTGTGGAAACCGAGTTGAAAGTTCCGTTTAACGAGGCGTGGAAACTGTCGTTGAATTACACCTATAACGACGGACGCGACGTCAGTAATGGCGGGAACAAGCCGCTTTCCGATCTGCCGTTCCACACCGCGAACGGTACGCTGGACTGGAAACCGGCGCAGCTCGAAGACTGGTCATTCTACATATCAGGGAATTATACCGGGCGTAAGCGGGCCGACAGCGCAACGGCGAAAACGCCGGGTGGGTACGTGGTCTGGGATACCGGCGCGGCATGGCAGGCGACGAAAAATGTTAAACTGCGTGCGGGCGTTCTGAACGTGGGCGATAAAGATCTCAAACGCGACGACTACGGTTACACCGAAGACGGACGTCGTTACTTTATGGCGGTGGATTACCGTTTCTGACAGAGACTGGCGACAGCCGCGTTTTGCCGCTGTCGCCAGAATGTTATAACCGATGCAGCCTGGAGAGCAGCGCCAGCGACAAAGTCGTTAGCAGAATGGCGATTAACGCATAGATATAAACGCCCGACCACGCCCAGCTATTTTTCACCATAATTACCGGCACACCGGCCATTGCCGCGCCGACATAGCTGAACAATCCCCGAAAGCCGGTAATCGATCCCGCCGCATCCTTATGGGTCACATCCAGACAGCCGACGGCAAAAAGCATATGCGGTCCGTATAAGGCGAAGCCCATGATGGTGAACAGAATCGCGGTGAGGGTGTAAGAGGTATCCTGAACCAGCGGCACCAGCACGATGCATATGCACAGCGCTAACGCGAAGATTAATCCGGTCATCCAGCGGTTACTTTTGAACATAAAGTCAGACAAGTAGCCTGCCAGCAACCCACCTGCCAGTCCGCCCGCCTCAAACCAGGAAATAATCGAGTTCGCTTTTATCAGGCTCCAGCCGTGAACTTGCGAATAGTAAATCTGCGGCCAGTCGTTAAGGATGGTGCGCGCAATATAAACCGACATATCACCGATAATAATGATCCATACCAGTGGATTGGTCAGGATATATTTCACAAAAATCTGCCAGAAGCTCAGGTTGACCGGGCTGGCCTTGACCTGGGCCAGTTCCGTCGGGTCGTTACGCCACTGCCCCACGTTGGGCAAACCTAACGTACCGGGACGATCTTTAATAGTAAATAGCGCCACTATCCCCATCAGCAGCGAAATGGCGCCGGGAACATAAAATCCCATTTTCCAGCTACCGCTAAAGGCGATAGCAAAACTGGTCAGCAGCGGCGCGAGGCTGCCGCCGATATTGTGCGCCGCTTCAACGATAGCCCACCAGCGTCCCCGTTCGTTTTTCGAAAACCACGAGGCCATAATTTTCGCCATCGGCGGAAAGCTGGTGCCCTGTAAGATCGCGTTGAGACTGTACAGCACGTAGAATGCCGCCACGCTGTCGGAAAAGCCGAACAGAATATTTACAATCCCCACGCCAATCAGCACCGGGCCGGTCATAGCTTTCGGGTTAATTTTATCGACCAGCATCCCGCCGACAAACTTCATCGCGCCATAAAGAATGTAAAAAATAGAAGACATAATGGCGAAGTCTTCTGCGGTCAGCGACGTTTCCGTCAGCATGGCCGGCATCGCGGCGGAGAAGTTTTTACGGGTAAGATAAAAGACGGCATAAGAGATAAAGACCGAGGCGATAATCTCAAAACGAAATTTTTTATAGGTCTGGTCTATCTCTTTTTTCTCTTTTACAATCGGCTTATCGGGCTGGCTGAAAATAAATGTTTTTATACTCATTTTAAAATTCCCTTCCGGCGAGGTGAGTCGCGTTATAATTCATCTTCAATAAGAAAAAGAAGCAATTCGAAACCGTGATAATTAATCTGATGGTGGATTTTTTCCCGTACAACCGGCTTCGCTTTCCAGGCAATACCGGTGCCAGCATGTTCTAACATCGGCAGATCGTTGGCGCCATCACCGCAGGCAATAATATTCTCCGTGGCAATATTTAACCGGGCAGCCAGGTCAACCAGCGTCTGTTTTTTGTTTGCGGCATTCATAATCGGCAAGGTAATGTTATCCGTCAGAACGTTATCGCGTATTTCAACCGTATTCGAAAAGGCATAATCCAGTTGATACCGTTCTTTTAGACGCTGGGTGAATATATCCAGTCCCCCGGAGATAATCGCGGTTTTAAATCCTTTGGCCTTGATGACTGGCAGAATAGTTAACAGGCCTGGCGAAAGGGTCATGCGATCGCATACGGCGTTCAGCACTGCTTTCGGTGTGCCTTTCAACATTCCGATACGTCGGGTAAAACTGGCGTTAAAATCAAGCTTGCCCTCCATCGCCTGTTGGGTAATGGCGGTGATTTGCGTCGACATGCCAAGCTCGCGGGCAATTTCATCCACGCCTTCTTCCGCAATAAATGTCGAGTCCATATCAAACGCGATAATACCGTTAGCAGGCAGTGGCTGCGGCTTAATAAAAAAATCAAACTGCCATTGCAATGAGAGTTCGCGTAAATAGCGATAAAATTCAGGCGTCAGACATTCCGCTGGCAGCGTAAGCTTTAAATAAGCGGTATTGATAAGCGCGGCATAACGTTTATCAAATAATAGCGGAAACGGCATGGTGACGGCATTAAATAACGTTTCCTGTAATTTTTTCTGAAACGTATCGATATCCTGTGTAGTAATAAAATAAATAATGCTCATATGATAACTCCCTTAATTTACGGGTATTATAATGGCTCTTTTGCGGCGTGGAATCTCGTGCTATCACAGATATCACAGCCAGAAAAGGGCTAAAAAAGCGTTGTTTTTGATACCAGGTAAAGTTCAGACACAAAAGGTATCACTTTTGATATGCCAACTATGCGAGGATGTTATTTATTACTGAACGCGAATGACACTGAAAGGATTGATATAACGATGGAGAGTTGCCTTGATATATTCAAAATAGTAATAGGTCCATCCAGCTCACGTACCGTAGGGCCGATGCGCGCCGCCTGTCACTTTATTTCATTGCTCAGAGAACAAGAGACGTTGCCGCTAATTCGGGAAATAGAAATCGAGCTGTATGGCGCGTTATCGTTAAGCCGCAAGTGCCACAATGTGGATACCGCCCTTTATCTTGGGCTGCTGGGCTACCAGCCGGAGAATGTCGATCTCCGTTCGCATATGGCGGTGATTAAGCGTGCGGAAAATGAAAACAAAATCGAGCTCCCGCTCTCCGACGCGGGCGGAATCACGATAAAAGTCAAGATTATCGCCAATCACCAGGCGCATCCAGGTCATCCTTATGCCATGACGTTTCGCGCCAGAGATGATTATTTCACGGTGTATGAAGAGACCTGGTTTTCGACCGGCGCCGGGCAGGTCCGCAAACATGGCGAGCCGCTGACGCCATCGCTTCCTTTGCGTACAGTGTCGCCCTTTGAATTTAGTCATGCCGCGCAGTTGCTGGCGCTGTGTCGGCGTAACGGCCTGTCCGTGGCGGCGCTGATGATGAAAAATGAGCTGTGCCGCCACTCGCCACAAACGTTGCAGAATTATCTGGCGCAAATATGGAACGTGATGCAGCAGGCGGTTTATCGCGGCCTGCATACTGAGGGGGTATTACCCGGTCCCTATCAGGTACCGCGGCGCGCCTGTGCGTTACATAAGACGTTACAGGCTAACCGTTCCGCCAGCGATTTTTTAACCGCGCTGAACTGGGTCAATGCCTTCGCGATTGCGGTAAGCGAAGAAAATGCCAGCGGCGGACAGATTGTTACCGCGCCAACCAATGGCGCGTGCGGCATCATTCCGGCAGCGCTCTGCTGGTATGATAAATTTGTCACGCCGCTGGAGCCCGGTGCTCTGACCCGTTTCTTCCTGACCGCCGCCGCTATCGCGATGTTGTTTAAACAAAACGCCTCTATTCTGGGATCTGAAGTTGGCTGTCAGGGGGAAATCGGCGTGGCATGCTCAATGGCGGCGGCGGGCCTGGCTGAACTGATGGGCGCATCCGTGGAGCAAACGCTGAGCGCCGCTGAAATTGCCATGGAACATCATCTGGGATTGACCTGCGATCCGCTGGGCGGACAGGTACAAATTCCCTGCATAGAGAGAAATGCCATCTCTGCCGTGAAAGCGATAAACGCGGCGACGATGGCGATGAGTCGCGTAAGCGAACCCTGTATTTCGCTCGATGAGATCATTGCTGCGATGTACGAGACCGGTAAAGATATGAGCGCTAAATACCGTGAAACGTATCATGGTTCGCTGGGGAAAATTCAGCCGCGCAAGAGAGGGTAACAGCGTGAAATACAATACGATGAATAACGACGAGATTATCCTGTCGTTGTGCGCTCGCTTAAAGGAGACGCGTCTGTCTCTTTCGATGACCCAGCAGCAGCTTGCCGATCGCGCGCACGTTGGCATCGCCACCATCAAGCGTATCGAGAAGGGGGGAGGGCTCAATCTTGATACGTTAATTTCTTTCCTGCGGGCGCTGGATAAGTTGCATAATCTTGATGCGGTGCTGTTTGAATCCGAGCTGCGTAATTTTCACGAAAGTTATGAAGGCGGAGAGGGGAGCGGCCGCCTTCAGGTACGCCAGCAGGCCGCGGATTTAAATAATAAATCTTCCGCGCCGCAGTCGGAGGAGGTGAATTACAGCGCGGCGCTGGAAAATTCATTATGTTGGTGACGTCTCACGCTCGCCCCGTAAATACCGGGCATGAAAGCGCAGATGGTCCTCGATGAAGGACGCAATAAAATAATAGCTATGATCGTAACCGGGCTGGATTCGTAGCGTCATCGGCCAGGCGGTTTGCCGCGCGGCTTCCGCCAGTACGGCTGGCTGAAGTTGATCGGCGAGGAATTGATCGCTGTCGCCCTGATCGATGAGCACAGGAATGGCGTCCTGCGGCTGGCTGGCCAGCATTAATTCGCAGCTATCCCACTCACTCCAGGCTGATTCATCTTCGCCGAGATAAGCGGTAAGCGCTTTGATTCCCCACGGCACGCGGCTGGGGTTGACGATAGGCGCAAAAGCAGAGACGCTGGTGTATTTACCCGGATTTTTCAGCGCCATGATTAACGCGCCGTGGCCGCCCATCGAGTGCCCGCTGATGGCGCAACGGTCGCTGACGTTAAACTGTGTCTGGATGAGCGCCGGAAGCTCATCGCGCAGGTAATCGTACATGCGATAATGGCTGGCCCAGGGCGGCTGTGTGGCATTGAGATAAAACCCGGCGCCGTGGCCTAAATCGTATCCGCTATCGTTGGCGACCTGTTCACCGCGTGGACTGGTATCCGGCATCACCAATACAATGCCCAGTTCTGCTGCGATACGCTGCGCGCCTGCTTTGGTGGTAAAGTTCTCATCATTGCAGGTCAACCCGGACAACCAGTACAGTACCGGAGGCGGTTCATTATCCTGAGTCGGCGGAAGAAAAATGCTGAATGTCATGGCGCAGTTTAGCGTGGCGGCATGATGACGCCAGCGCTGCTGCCAGCCGCCAAAACATCGGTGCTCTTCGAGCATTTCCATGCGGGGGCTCCTTTTATAGTGAACCTGATAAGGTATGCAGATTCTTCATAATACAGATTATTCACCGCGTTGTGAGTAACTTTCACTTCCGTAATACATAAACTTGCTTCATCATTTAAATAACGTTGCGTTAACAAATATGCCCTTTGTCCTGCCAGCATTCTCGCACCGGAAAAGATGTCATGAAAGGCAGCGACAATTTCAACAATTATGGGCGTGAATACTGGATTATGTGCGCTACCTCACGCACAATAATCACACTGTCACAATATTGACAAACTTTGCCCCATGCAGGGCAGAGGCGCCACACCTGCAGGAGAACACGATTAATGCCATCACTCAGTAAAGAAGCGGCCCTGGTTCATGACGCGCTGGTTGCCCGGGGGCTGGAAACGCCGCTGCGCCCGCCTATGGATGAACTGGATAATGAAACGCGAAAAAGCCTTATCGCAGGGCATATGACTGAGATTATGCAGTTGCTGAATCTCGATTTGAGCGATGACAGTCTGATGGAAACGCCGCATCGTATCGCTAAGATGTACGTTGACGAGATTTTCGCCGGCCTCGACTACGCCAATTTCCCGAAAATTACCCTCATTGAAAATAAAATGAAGGTGGATGAAATGGTCACCGTCCGCGATATCACGCTGACCAGCACCTGTGAACATCACTTCGTGACCATTGATGGCAAAGCGACTGTCGCGTATATCCCCAAAGATTCCGTGATCGGCCTGTCGAAAATTAACCGTATCGTGCAATTCTTCGCCCAGCGTCCGCAGGTTCAGGAACGTTTGACCCAACAAATTCTGACGGCGCTGCAAACCTTGCTCGGCACCAATAATGTAGCGGTATCGATTGATGCGGTGCATTACTGCGTGAAAGCGCGCGGTATTCGTGACGCAACCAGCGCCACGACGACGACATCGCTGGGCGGATTGTTTAAGTCCAGCCAGAATACGCGCCAGGAGTTTCTGCGTGCCGTTCGCCATCATCCATGATTAAGGCGGAGACGATGGAGCGTAATGTCACGCTGGATTTTGTACGTGGCGTCGCCATCCTCGGTATCCTGCTTCTTAACATTAGCGCCTTTGGATTGCCGAAGGCGGCTTATCTCAATCCCGCCTGGTACGGCGCGATCGTTCCCGAAGACGCCTGGTCCTGGGCGATTCTCGATATTGTGGCGCAGGCTAAGTTTCTTACGCTGTTCGCGTTGTTGTTTGGCGCGGGGCTACAAATGCTGCTTCCGCGTGGTAAACAGTGGATTCAGTCGCGCTTAACGCTATTGGTACTGTTAGGTTTTATCCATGCGTTATTCTTTTGGGACGGCGACATTCTGCTGGCCTACGGTCTGGTCGGGTTAATTTGCTGGCGACTGGTACGCGACGCGCCTTCGGTAAAAAGCCTGTTCAATACCGGCATACTCCTTTATCTGGTCGGGATTGGCGTGCTACTGCTGCTGGGCGTGGTATCGAGTAGCGAAACCAGCCGCGCCTGGACGCCGGATGCGTCGGCAATATTGTATGAAAAATACTGGAAGCTGAACGGCGGCATGGAGGCTATCAGCAACCGGGCAGAGATGCTGTCGAATAGTTTACTGGCGCTCGGCGCGCAGTATGGCTGGCAACTGGCGGGTATGATGCTGCTGGGCGCCGCGCTAATGCGTAGCGGCTGGCTGAAAGGTCAGTACAGTCTGCGGCACTATCGCCGTACCGGGATTCTGCTGGTGGCGTTAGGGCTAATGATCAACCTGCCTGCGGTCATCTTACAATGGCGGCTGGACTGGGCGTACCGCTGGTGCGCCTTCTTATTGCAGGCGCCGCGCGAACTGAGCGCGCCGTTGCAAACGCTGGGCTATGCCGCGCTGATGTTTGGCTTCTGGCCGCAGCTTAGCCGATGCAGACTGACGCTTGCCATTGCCTGCGTAGGGCGAATGGCGCTGACCAATTATCTGCTGCAGACGATCATCTGTACCACACTGTTTTATCAGTTTGGCTTATTTATGAAATTCAATCGACTGGAACTCTTGTTCTTTGTCGTTCCGGTATGGGCAATAAACCTTCTCTTTTCCGTCATCTGGCTACGTTTCTGGCGACAGGGACCGGTCGAGTGGTTATGGCGTCAACTCACGTTGCGCGCGTCAGGATCGCTCAGATAACGATCTGGATCACATTCATTAACAAAATGGCTGTAACCGTTTCCATCCCTGTGATGTTTCTCACGCAGCCCTGGGCAGGGTGCTGACAAAATAGCCGCCTGCTAACGGGGCATTTGTGAGCATTTTTGAACTCAAACAGGGCAGTGAATATGATCACCATTCGTGATGTAGCGCGCCAGGCTGGCGTGTCTGTAGCGACCGTTTCCCGCGTACTGAATAACAGCGCGTTGGTCAGTCCCGACACCCGTGACGCCGTTATGCAGGCCGTCACCCTGCTGGGATATCGGCCAAATGCGAATGCGCAAGCGCTGGCCACCCAGGTGAGCGATACCATCGGTGTCGTGGTCATGGATGTTTCCGATGCCTTTTTCGGCGCTCTGGTGAAAGCCGTAGATCTGGTCGCGCAGCAGCACCAGAAATATGTTCTCATTGGCAACAGTTATCATGAGGCGGAAAAAGAGCGTCATGCGATTGAAGTCTTGATCCGTCAGCGTTGTAACGCATTGATTGTTCACTCAAAAGCCTTAACCGATCGCGAGCTGAGCGACTTTATGGATCAGATCCCTGGTATGGTGCTGATTAACCGTATCGTGCCGGGTTATGCGCACCGTTGTGTCTGTCTCGACAATGTGAGCGGTGCCAGAATGGCGACCCGAATGTTGCTGAATAATGGACATCAACGCATCGGCTACCTGGCCTCCAGCCACCGTATTGAAGATGACGCGATGCGCAGAGAAGGGTGGTTACACGCGCTGCAAGAGCAGGGGGTTGCTGCGTCGGAGAGCTGGATTGGCACCGGCACGCCGGATATGCAGGGCGGCGAGTCGGCAATGGTTGAGTTGCTGGGACGCAATCTGCAACTGACGGCGGTATTTGCCTATAACGATAACATGGCGGCGGGCGCGCTGACGGCGTTAAAAGATAACGGCATCGCCATTCCCTTGCATCTGTCTGTCATCGGTTTCGATGATATCCCTATTGCTCGTTATACCGATCCTCAGCTGACTACCGTGCGCTATCCTATTGCTTCTATGGCGAAAATCGCGACCGAGCTGGCGTTACAGGGGGCCGCAGGCACCCTGGATATCACGGCGACGCACTGCTTCATGCCGACACTGGTGCGGCGCCATTCGGTGGCGTGGCGACAGAATGCGGTACTGATCACTAACTGATTACGCACCGCATGTAACCGTTTTCAATCTGTGAGTAAATTCACAGTTTATTAACATTGTGATAGCTATGATGACAACGTTTGTCGCACTGTAACTAATGTGTAACAGTTAGTTGTCAGTTTTGCTGGGGTATTTCGCTTATAAAAACCGTTAACACAATATCCCGCGACTACCGGACAAAAATAAAGAGTTGAATAAGAGCCTATCCCATTAGGGCTATTTTACTTGCCATTTTGGACCTGGGCAGTGCTCGCCAAAACGCGTTAGCGTTTTGAACGCCGCTAGCGGCGGCCCGAAGGGCGAGCGTAGCGAGTCAAACCTCACGTACTACGTGTACGCTCCGGTTTTTGCGCGCTGTCCGTGTCCAAACTGGCTGCGCCAATAACGCCTGGTGGGATAGGCTCTAAATACGCTTCGGCGTTCAGTAACACGCGTTAACGTGCTGAACAGCCGGGCATTTTTTTACGCTATACCCTACATAATAAAACCGGAGCTACCATGAATAAGAAGGTACTGACCCTTTCTGCCGTGATGGCAAGTCTGTTATTCGGCGCGCACGCGCACGCGGCTGATACTCGTATTGGCGTGACGATTTATAAATATGACGATAACTTTATGTCCGTGGTGCGTAAGGCTATTGAAAAAGATGGCAAATCCGCGCCGGATGTTCAGCTACTGATGAATGACTCGCAAAACGATCAGTCCAAACAGAATGATCAAATTGACGTTTTATTGGCGAAAGGGGTTAAAGCTCTGGCGATTAACCTGGTCGACCCGGCAGCCGCCGGTACGGTGATTGAGAAAGCGCGCGGGCAAAATGTGCCGGTGGTGTTCTTTAACAAAGAGCCTTCCCGCAAAGCGCTGGACAGCTATGACAAGGCGTATTATGTCGGGACTGACTCTAAAGAATCCGGTGTGATTCAGGGCGACTTGATTGCCAAACACTGGCAGGCGAATCAGGGTTGGGATCTGAATAAAGACGGTAAAATTCAGTATGTTCTGCTGAAAGGCGAGCCGGGGCACCCGGATGCGGAAGCCCGTACGACGTATGTGGTGAAAGAGTTAAATGCTAAAGGTATTCAGACCGAGCAACTGGCGTTAGACACCGCCATGTGGGATACCGCGCAGGCAAAAGATAAGATGGATGCCTGGCTGTCTGGCCCGAACGCTAACAAGATTGAAGTGGTTATCGCGAATAACGATGCGATGGCGATGGGCGCGGTAGAGGCGCTGAAAGCGCATAATAAATCGTCGATTCCGGTCTTTGGCGTCGATGCGTTACCGGAAGCTTTGGCGCTGGTGAAATCGGGCGCGATGGCCGGTACGGTACTGAATGACGCCAACAATCAGGCGAAAGCGACATTCGATCTGGCGAAAAACCTCGCCGAAGGCAAGGGCGCGGCTGACGGCACCAACTGGAAGATTGAGAATAAAATCGTGCGCGTGCCTTATGTCGGCGTGGACAAAGACAATCTGAGCGAATTTACCCAAAAATAACTTTTCCGTCTGTGGGCGCAATTTTGTTGCGCCCTGAAACCGTGGAAGGGTGACGCGCCGCGGACCGGATAACGTATTTCTTTTGCCATCCGGCGCGGATAGTCATAATTAAAAAGGCCGACAGGGTATCATTATGGGCAGCACGATCTCTCCGTCGTCGGGTGAATATTTGTTGGAAATGCGTGGCATTAACAAATCATTTCCCGGCGTGAAAGCGCTTGATAATGTCAACTTAAACGTTCGTCCGCACTCTATTCATGCATTAATGGGCGAAAACGGCGCAGGCAAATCAACATTATTAAAATGTCTTTTCGGTATTTATCAAAAAGATTCCGGCAGCATTGTATTTCAGGGGAAAGAAGTGGACTTCCATTCGGCGAAAGAAGCGCTGGAGAATGGGATTTCGATGGTACACCAGGAGTTAAACCTGGTATTACAACGTTCGGTCATGGATAACATGTGGCTGGGGCGTTATCCCACCAAAGGTATGTTTGTCGACCAGGATAAAATGTACCAGGATACCAAAGCGATATTTGATGAGCTGGATATCGATATTGACCCGCGCGCGCGCGTGGGAACGTTATCCGTTTCGCAAATGCAGATGATCGAAATTGCGAAGGCGTTTTCCTATAACGCTAAGATCGTTATTATGGATGAACCGACCTCATCGTTAACTGAGAAAGAGGTTAATCATCTGTTCACCATTATTCGCAAGCTGAAAGAACGCGGCTGCGGTATTGTTTATATCTCGCATAAAATGGAAGAAATTTTTCAATTGTGCGATGAAATTACTATTTTGCGCGACGGTCAGTGGATTGCCACCCAGCCGCTGGAAGGGCTGGATATGGATAAGATCATTGCGATGATGGTCGGGCGATCCCTGAACCAGCGCTTCCCGGATAAAGAAAATAAGCCGGGCGACGTGATTCTGGAGGTACGTAACCTGACCTCGCTGCGCCAGCCTTCCATTCGCGATGTCTCCTTTGATTTGCACAAGGGCGAAATTCTGGGCATTGCCGGCCTGGTTGGGGCAAAGCGTACCGATATCGTCGAAACGCTGTTTGGCATTCGTGAGAAGTCGTCCGGGACAATCACTTTACATGGCAAGAAAATTAATAATCACACTGCGAACGAAGCGATTAACCACGGTTTTGCGCTGGTGACGGAAGAACGTCGTTCCACCGGAATTTACGCCTATCTGGATATCGGATTTAACTCATTAATTTCGAATATCCGTAATTATAAAAATAAAGTGGGGTTATTGGATAATTCCCGGATGAAAAGCGACACCCAATGGGTCATTGACTCCATGCGGGTAAAAACGCCGGGGCATCGCACGCAAATTGGTTCGCTTTCCGGCGGCAATCAGCAAAAGGTGATCATTGGTCGTTGGCTATTAACGCAGCCGGAAATATTAATGCTGGATGAACCGACCCGTGGCATTGATGTCGGCGCAAAGTTTGAAATTTATCAGCTTATTGCGGAACTGGCGAAAAAAGGCAAGGGGATCATCATTATCTCTTCTGAAATGCCGGAGCTGTTAGGGATTACCGATCGTATCCTGGTGATGAGTAACGGTCTCGTTTCCGGCATTGTCGATACTAAAACAACAACGCAAAACGAAATTTTGCGTCTTGCTTCTTTGCACCTTTAAGATCAGGGGCTCCTTATGAGTGCGTTAAACAAGAAAAGCTTTTTGACCTGGCTGAAAGAGGGCGGAATTTACGTCGTTCTTTTAGTGTTGCTGGCGATTATTATTTTCCAGGACCCGACTTTTTTAAGTTTGCTGAATTTAAGTAATATTCTGACGCAATCTTCGGTACGTATTATTATCGCGCTGGGCGTGGCGGGACTCATCGTCACCCAGGGGACAGACCTGTCGGCGGGGCGTCAGGTAGGGCTGGCGGCGGTCGTGGCGGCCACATTACTGCAATCAATGGAAAACGCCAATAAAGTGTTTCCGGAAATGGCGACCATGCCGATTGCGCTGGTCATCCTGATTGTCTGCGCGATTGGCGCGGTGATTGGCCTGGTGAACGGCATCATTATTGCTTACCTGAACGTGACACCGTTTATTACCACGCTTGGCACGATGATTATCGTTTATGGGATCAACTCCCTTTACTATGACTTTGTCGGCGCTTCGCCCATTTCCGGCTTTGACAGCGGCTTTTCCACCTTTGCGCAGGGCTTTGTGGCGATGGGCAGTTTCCGGCTCTCCTACATCACTTTTTACGCCCTGATTGCGGTAGCGTTTGTCTGGGTGCTGTGGAATAAGACCCGTTTTGGTAAAAACATTTTTGCTATTGGCGGCAACCCGGAAGCGGCAAAAGTTTCTGGAGTAAACGTGGCGCTGAACCTGCTGATGATTTATGCGCTCTCCGGCGTGTTTTATGCCTTCGGCGGCTTACTGGAAGCAGGGCGTATTGGTTCTGCCACCAACAACCTCGGCTTTATGTATGAACTGGATGCGATTGCCGCGTGCGTTGTCGGGGGCGTATCGTTTAGCGGCGGAGTGGGTACGGTCTTCGGCGTGGTGACCGGCGTCATTATCTTTACCGTCATCAACTACGGCCTGACCTATATCGGGGTAAACCCGTACTGGCAGTACATTATCAAAGGCGGCATTATCATTTTCGCCGTGGCGCTGGACTCGCTGAAATACGCGCGTAAGAAGTAGTTTTCCAGACCTGTTGCCTTGCTTATCAGATAACCCGGCGCAGCGAAACTGCGCGCCGGGCTTCATACCGCGAGCTACAGCGTTAACGCGTGCTCTTTTTCGCCTTTTTTAAATTTGACCTCGCCTAAATCAATACAGGCGACCGGGCAGACATGACCGCACAGCAGACAACCGACGCATTTTTCCGTATTGCAATGCGGCGTGCGGCTGTGTTCATCCCACTCCATCGCCTGATGGCCGCCGTCATAGCAGGAGATATAGCAACGTCCGCAGCCGACGCATTTCTCCTGATTAATCCGCGGATAGACGATATAGCTGCGATCCAGGTCTTCCGCCGGGATAATATTGCCATTCGCCAGCCCGATCATCTCCTGTAATGAGGCAAATCCCTGATCGGCCAGATAGTGGCTGAGGCCGCTCGCCATATCTTCTACAATGCGGTAACCGTATTGCATAATGGCTGTCGTCACCTGTAGGGTCGCCGCGCCCAGCAGCAGAAATTCGGCAGCGTCTTCCCAGGTTTCAATGCCGCCGATACCGCTAATCGGGAAATCGCGCAGTTCAGGGTGCATTCGCAACTGCTGGATAAAACGCAGCGCAATGGGTTTCACCGCTTTTCCTGAATAACCGGAGATGCTGGATTTACCGTTAACCACCGGCATCCCGATTTTGCGGTTCAGGTCGATGTTAGTAATGGATTTCACGGTGTTGATGGTGGCGATACCGTCGGCTCCGCCGCGTTTGGCGGCCAGCGCGACTTCGCACATATCGCCAATATTCGGCGTCATTTTCGCCAGCATTGGCAAAGATGAACCGTGTTTTACGGCGCGACAGTATTTTTCAACCAGCTCCGGGCTTTGCCCTACATCGCTTCCCATGGCGTGCGAGGTCATCTGCGGGCAAGAGAAGTTACACTCAATCATATCTGCGCCGGCTTCTTCAACCAGACGCGCCAGTTCCTGCCACTGCTGCTCATTTTCCCCCATGATGGAAGCAATCAGCACCTTATCCGGATAATCCTGTTTTAGCCGTCGAATGGCGGCCAGATTCTCTTCCAGCGGATGTTCAGCAATTTGCTCCATGTTTTTGAAACCAATAAAACCGGTATCTTCTTTTGTCAGGTGATCAAAACGTGGAGAGACTTCGTTGGCAATAAAAAAACCAATGGTTTTAAAAACGATCCCGCCCCAGCCGGTATCATAGGCTTTGGCGCACATCTCATAACAGTTGCCTACCGGAGAAGAAGAAAGACAAAACGGATTGGGAAACTTAACGCCGCAAAAGGTAACAGACAAATCTTTTGTTAACATGAGCAGGCCTCCTCTAAATAATGATGAATAGCCTGAGCGGCTTCTTTTCCGGTTTTTACCGCATAAACGACGGTCTTATCGCCTTTAACAATATCGCCAGCGGCAAAGATCGCCGGGTCGTCGGTTTGATAATTGTGCGTGTCGATAATATTATGCTGCGCTTTTATCTCCGCAAAGGTATCCAGTCGCGCGTGCTGCCCCACGGCCAAAATAATATTTTCCGCTTCCAGCGTCAGTTCTCCTGAATGGCGTACATGGTGGAAGGTCACTTTATTTCCGCTGACGGCGACAGGCGTAAAACCATCAATAATCGATACGCCTAATGCCTGCGTGCTGGTAAATTCTTTTTCGCTGGCGGGGAATTCGGCTAATTCTTCCCGTGCCACGCAGGTGACGGAAGGACAGCCGAGAATTTTTAACGTACTGGCGACATCCATCGCTACGTCGCCGCCGCCAATAATTAATGCGCTACGCGGAACGCTAATATCGCCGTCGGCCTGACGGGCGCGCTGTAAAAAATCAACGGCAATCTCTACGTGACTGGCTTGCTCAAATAACGGTAAATCAGAGCCACAGGACATCCCGACGGTCATCAGCACGGCGCGATATTCGGCTTTGAGTTGCGCAAGCGATAGCGACCCGCCCACGTCATAATTACATTTAATATTGACGCCCATTTCTACAATGCGGGCAATTTCCTGATCGAGTACGCTTTGCGGCAGACGAAATGCCGGGATGCCGTGACGCAGCCATCCGCCGGGCTGCGGCTGTTTTTCGTAAATGGTGACGTCATAGCCTAAATGCGTGAGCGTCACGCTTGCCTGCAAACCTGCCGGACCCGCGCCAATAATCGCGACTTTTCCGCGTGTTTTACTCCCGGGCTGATAAATCTGCATGGCAGTCTGCTGTTCAAAATCGGTAATAAAACGTTGCAGGCGTGCAATATCAATAGGTTTATCTATTCCGGAACGTGTACATCCGCGCTGGCATAATTTTTCCGTCGGACAGACTCTGGCGCAGACGGCGCCAAGCGCGTTATTTTCCCGGATAGTTTCCGCTGCGCCTTTAAAATTGCGAAAGTAAATAGAACGAATAAATTTCCCCGGATCGGTTTGCGCCGGGCAAGCCTGACTACAGGGCGCATCGTGACATAATAAACAACGGGAAGCCTCTTTTATTGCCAGTAATGGCGTAAAACCAGGCGTGAGTTCATCCAGATAATTTTGTTGCGGCATATAATCTTCCTTAATGCTTGAATAAATTAAGGCGAAACGCAAATAACGCGTTTTAATGATCTAAAATCTACCGCCAGCCTAAGCATTGAAAAGAGGGTATTCTGTGAAAGAATTCACAAAAAAATGAAACCAGAATGCAAAACAGCATTTGTTCCTTATATCATAATAATAACTATTCTCAATTTTAAAGGGATAATAAATAGATTAACGATAAAAAAGAAGATAAATAATCATTCCAGTAAATAAAAAACCGCAACCGGTATAAAGAAAAAGATAAGACCAATATTGTACGGGATCGGCATGGCGATAGACATAAACTGGTTTTCGCGCATTTTTGACAACTTTATCTACCGCGCCGGTTCGCCAGCCTTTCCAGGCCTCACGGAAGCAAAAAAGCGGGAGTAGCAGAAAGGCTAATATGACAAATATCGTCTGTACATCCATGATCATTTCCCTTTTTTCTTTTCCAGTTCAAGCAATTGTTCCGGCGTAACGGCCGGATACCCCTGGGCGTCATTCGGCACCTGATGCTGCGTGGGAATAGGTACCAGCGGGCCTAAAAAACGCGGTTCGCGTTTAAAAATATAGAGATCCGCCAGCGCGCTAAAGCGGGCGCCAAATTCGCGCAGGCGCACTGTCAGCATATTTTTGGGCGAAGGTACCGCGTAACACTGCGCCTGAATGCCCATATGCAACGCAATAAACAAGGCGCGTTCGCAGTGGAAGCGCTGAGTGATGATAATAAAGTCGTTGGTATCAAACACTTTGCGGGTACGCACAATGGAGTCAAGCGTACGGAAGCCAGCGTAATCAAGCACAATGTCCGCAGGATCGACGCCCGCCGCGATAAGGTCTTTGCGCATGGTCATCGGTTCGTTATAGCTTTGCAGGGCATTGTCGCCGCTGAGCAGCAGGTAATTGACTTTACCGCTATTGTAAGCGTTTAACGCGCCCTGGATACGATAACGATAGTACTGATTAATGACACCCTTGCGATAGTATTTGGCTGTCCCTAACACGACGCCAACCTGGCGGTAGGGGAGCTCCTGTAGCTCGTCATAGATATAGGGCGCTGTTTTCCAGCTCATCCACCGATCGAGGCCAAGCACCGTCAACAGCAGCAAGCCTACCAGGACCAACAGGCTGTAAAACACGCGCTTTAACATGCAGGAAACTCGATACCAGGATGAAAGTACGATCAGGCTACTGTACCCGAAGACGTAGCGCAAGAAACCGCCGTCTGATTGCGGAGATTTTCAGCATGATTTCCCTTGTATCGGGTCGCGGGAGAGGAGAGTCAGGCCGGATAAGACGCCAGGGCGTCGCTATCCGGCACATTTGCTTAGCCGAGAAGCACGCGGTCAATATTATGGCAACCTAACGCTTTCAGCGTTGCGGCGGTGGCATCCCATTGAATTAATGCCGCATCGCCTTTTTCCGCCAGAATCGCGCGCTGAATATCCGCATAGTCATAGCCATTGAGACTCAGCAGGTTTAGCGCGCCTTGCAGTGGGGGAAGCGTAGGGTTAAAGGCGGCGTTTTCCGCATAGCTGCCGGTGAAAATACGGCCATCTTTACATTCCAGCGCCACGCCGCTCGGTGAGTGGCTATAAGGCATATGGCTCTTATTGGCTGCCGTAATCGCCGCTTGCGTTAGCGTATCGCCCGTTAACGTAAAGCCATGATCCTGCTCGTCCATCAGCAGCGTTTTGATCTCCAGATCTTTTGGCCCGAAAGCGTCAGGCAGATAATCGCGTAACGTATGCGGCGCGCGGCCCGGCAGATGAATGCGCAGATCCAGACCGCTGTTCAGCTCGTTCATAAACTGGCGACAGTGGCCGCAAGGCGTGTAGTTAACGGTGACGGCGGCGAGCCCTTTTTCGCCGCGTAGCCAGGCATGGCTAATCGCGCTTTGTTCAGCATGCACAGTTTGTTGCATGGTGGCGCCCAGGAACTCCATATTCGCGCCGAAATACCAGTTGCCGCTAACGCCGCGCGCAATCGCGCCGACGTTAAAATGGGACAAATCGGTACGGGCGCAGGCCGCCGCCAGAGGTAACAGTGCGAAAGCCAGCGCGTCTTCGTCCAGTCCCGCCGTATTTTTAAGCGTCGAGACCTGCTCTGCGGTTAGCATGGCGGGAAAATGGTGGTCCGCCAGGATAGGGGCCAGCGCTGATTGCAAATTATCCGCAAGCTGGGCAAAAGCAGTTTGAAAACGTGGATGCATGGCGTTGCCTCATAACAATGTAATGGAACCGTAGTTTACGGGCCTGCTATGTCTTAATATGTGATCTAAATCTCATTGCTTATGCAACTTGTGAAACTTAAATGAAAAATGCGCGACGTATCGCAAATTTTAACCCGGTCTTTTGTCCCGTCGTTAGCGCATTACCGCCAGAATGAGCGGAAACAAAAAGGGCGCTACCAGCGAGGTAATAATGCCGCAGATCACCAGCGCCAGGGAGCTAAACGCGCCTTCCTGGTAATCCAGCTCGGCGCAGCGCGCAGTACCGAGCGCATGTGAGGCGGTCCCCATTGCCAGCCCGCGTGCGGCCTTAGTACGGATGTGCATCGCGTTTAACAGCGTGTGGCCAAACACCGCGCCCAGAATACCGACAAAAATTACGCATACCGCGCTGATCGCAGGGATGCCGCCGATGCTGCCGCCCACCGCCATCGCGATAGGCGTAGTCACGGATTTAGGCAGTACCGATGCCGCGATTTCAGGCGTTGCGCCCATCAGCAAGGCAACGGATGTCCCGGTAATCATCGCTACCAGACTGCCGACAAAACAGATGCTAATAATGGATTTCCAACGCGCGCGAATCTGGTGCAACTGTTCATAAAGGGGATAGGCCAGCGCCACCACCGCCGGTTGCAGCAGATCGTTAAGTACTTCGCTGCCTTTGAAGTAGTGCTCGTAGGGAATACCGGTCAGCAACAGAAAAGGAATAATGACTACCATTGCCACCAGCAGCGGATTCAGCAACGGCATTTTAAAATGCGCCGCCAGTCTGCGGGCGGCGAAAAATACCGCCAGCGTCAGCGGTAACGACCACCAGATATATGTCATCATTTTTTCGTTCCCTTCTGCCCAACCACTTTACGCTCACCGTGTATCAGATGTGAACTCCAGCTTACGACCACAAAAACGACCAGCGTACTGATAGCGCAAGAGACCACCACCGGGCCGAATTGCGCGCGCAGTAAGTCAAAATATTGCATGACCCCAACGCCAATCGGCACAAACAGCAACGCCATATAACGAATCAGCACATAACAGCCGGGGTTAACCCACTTTGCCGGCAGAATTTGCAGCGCCAGCAACACAAACAGAATTAACATCCCGATAATGCTGCCGGGAATAGTGATAGGAAGCAGTGATGCAAGAAAAATGCCTGCGTACAAACAGGCATAAATCAATACAAAAGCGCGTATATATTGCCAGATAATATTCAGTGACTTACTCATGTTTAAAGCCCTTGATGAGATGGATTCATCATACAATTAAACGTTAAAACGTGCTACCGATCACATCATGAATTCTTAGCATAGTGGGTATAGACAGCAGGAACATCGGGCAATGCCCCTGGTCGGCGGCGTTAAACCTGGGCTAAAAAATACAAAAAGCGACTCAGGGCCAAAGACGGCGTCTCATTCTTACGCCAGAACATCCCTACGCTGCCTTTTTGCTCAATTTTTGGCAAGTTTAAAATCGCCAGTTGCCCCTGGCTGGCATAGCGTTGCGCCAGCCGTAAAGAAAGAATAGAGATCATATCGCTGCTTTGCAGCAAATTGGTGCTGACGTTCATTGACGCTGACTCAATGGTGTTTTCCGGGAGCATGACGCCGTTATCGACGAGGGCGTTATCAATACTGATGCGAATAGGGGTGCCGGTTGGCCAGACTATCCACCGCCAGTGCGCCAGATCGCTCCAGGCGATCTGCGCTCGCGCGGCCAGCGGATGGTGCGGACGCGCCACAAAGCAGACCGGCTCGGTATAAAGTACCTGATAATTAAGCGGCAGTTGCAGGGCGCGGCCGCCGACACGCCCTACCACCACATCCACCTGACCGGCAAGCAAATCGTGCAGCAGCGGCGTCATTACCTTCTCTTCAATATTCAGATGCAGCGTCGGCATTTCGTTAAGCAGGCTCAGAATCGCCTGTGATACGCAGTCAGTCGCCACGGGCGAACAGCCGATCTTCAGGCTGCCAACCAGGCCGCCCTGCTTGAAACGGGCGATTTCATACTGTGAACGCTCCAGATCGTTAATTAGGCGCTGGGCGTGCTGGAGCAGTAATTTACCGCCTTCCGAGGGGCGTAGCCCTTTACTGTGGCGCTCAAAAAGCGTGATGCCTATCTCATCTTCGAGTTGAGATAGCCACTTCGATAGCGCCGGCTGGGAGATATTCATCATCCGGGCGACGTGCGTCAGGTTGCCCTGTTCGCCCAGCGCAACCAGCGTTTGCAGGTGATGTAATTTCAATTTCTGCGCCCAGTTCGCCATTCGCTATAACCTCCAGGTTATGTCTCTGCCTGAAAAGCCATTGTACATTTTATCGCTACCTCTACAAACTCGTAACATAGCAAACATAAAAACAACATCTATCTCCCTGCACTGAGGCATTAGCTATGACTCAACGACGTGATCTACAAGCCCTTATTGATGCCGCGCCCGTCGGCAAAATGCAGTGGCGCGTTATCATCTGCTGTTTTCTGGTGGTTATGCTCGACGGTTTCGACACCGCCGCGATTGGCTTCATCGCCCCGGATATTCGTACTCACTGGCAGCTAAGCGCCAGCGAACTTGCGCCGCTGTTTGGCGCAGGGCTGCTGGGGCTTACAGCCGGCGCGCTGCTATGCGGACCGCTGGCGGATCGCTTTGGCCGCAAGCGGGTCATTGAGCTTTGCGTGGCGCTATTCGGCGCATTGAGCCTGCTTTCCGCTTTCTCGCCGGATATAGAAACCCTGGTGTTGCTGCGCTTCTTAACCGGTCTGGGACTGGGTGGAGCGATGCCGAATACCATCACCATGACGTCGGAATACCTTCCCGCTCGTCGACGCGGAGCGCTGGTCACGCTGATGTTCTGCGGTTTTACCCTGGGGTCGGCGATGGGTGGGATTGTGAGCGCGCAACTGGTGCCGCTGATTGGCTGGCACGGAATTCTGGCGCTAGGCGGCATCTTGCCTTTGATGCTGTTTTTCGGCCTGCTGTTCGCGCTGCCGGAATCTCCCCGCTGGCAGGTACGTCGCCAACTACCGCAAGCCGTTGTCGCCCGGACGGTCAGCGCCATTACCGGCGAGCGCTATCACGATACGCAATTCTTTCTGCATGAGACGGCAGCCGTCGCCAAAGGCAGTATTCGCCAGCTTTTTGCCGGGCGACAGCTTGTCATTACCCTGATGTTATGGGTGGTGTTCTTTATGAGCCTGCTCATTATCTATCTGCTTTCCAGCTGGATGCCGACGTTACTTAACCATCGCGGTATTGATCTGCAACAGGCGTCGTGGGTGACTGCCGCATTCCAGGTTGGCGGCACGCTTGGCGCGCTGTTACTCGGCGTGTTGATGGACCGGCTTAACCCGTTCCGGGTACTGGCGGTGAGCTATGCGCTGGGCGCGGTTTGCATTGTCATGATAGGCCTGAGCGAAAACGGCCTTTGGCTGATGGCGCTGGCGATTTTTGGTACTGGCATCGGTATTAGCGGTTCCCAGGTAGGGCTGAATGCTCTGACGGCGACGCTGTACCCCACCCAAAGCCGGGCGACGGGCGTGAGCTGGTCGAACGCCATTGGACGCTGCGGGGCGATTGTCGGTTCGCTCTCCGGCGGCATGATGATGGCCCTCAATTTCTCTTTCGATACGTTGTTTTTTGTCATTGCTATTCCGGCGGCTATCAGCGCGGTAATGCTTACCCTGCTGACGGTGGTTGTCCGCCTTTCGATTTCTGTACCTGACGACCTGCCGCGTGCCAGCGTCGTAAACGAATAAGGAGAATCTCCATGTCTGAAATAAATCAGAACGTAAAAGATAGCCGTCAGCAGTATTACCAGCATATTTCTGGGCAGAATCTGACGCCGCTGTGGGAATCGTTACATCACCTGGTACCGCAGACGCCAAACGCCAACTGCGCGCCGGCCTACTGGAATTATCAGGAAATTCGTCCGCTACTGATGGAAAGCGGCAATGTCATTGGCGCGAAAGAGGCGATCCGCCGGGTGCTGGTGCTGGAAAATCCGGCATTGCGCGGTCAGTCGTCGATCACGGCGACCTTATACGCTGGTTTACAGCTGATCCTGCCCGGCGAAGTCGCGCCGAGTCATCGCCATAACCAGTCGGCGCTGCGTTTTATCGTCGAAGGTAAAGGCGCATTTACCGCGGTGGACGGCGAGCGCACGCCAATGCATACCGGCGATTTTATCCTGACGCCGCAGTGGCGCTGGCACGATCATGGTAATCCGGGGTCAGAGCCGGTGGTATGGCTGGATGGTCTGGATCTGCCGTTAGTCAACCTCCTGGGCTGTGGGTTTGCGGAAGACTATCCCGAAGATCAGCAGCCGGTGACGCGAAAAGAGGGCGATTATCTGCCGCGCTATGCAGCGAATATGCTGCCGCTGCGCCACCAGCGCGGGAACTCGTCGCCGATTTTCAACTACCGTTACGACCGCAGCCGCGAGGCGCTGCACGATCTGACCCGTATGGGCGATCCGGATGAGTGGGAAGGTTACAAGCTGCGTTACGTTAATCCCGTCACCGGCGGTTATCCGATGCCGTCAATGGGCGCGTTCCTGCAACTGCTGCCAAAAGGCTTTGCCTCTCGTGTGGCGCGGAGCACCGACAGCACTATCTACCACGTCGTTGAAGGGGCAGGGCAGGTCACTATCGGCAACGAAACTTTTCATTTTTCCGCAAAAGACATTTTTGTGGCGCCGACCTGGCATGAGGTGTCGTTTCGTAGCAGCGAAGACACGGTGTTATTCAGCTTTTCGGACAAGCCGGTTCAGGAAGCCCTGGGGCTGTTCCGCGAAGCACGTTATTAATTAGGGAGAGAGAACATGACCAAATATGTATTCCAGCCGCAGGCCCCGGTGACAGTACCAGTGGCGGGCAGTGATGAGCAGTTTCCGGTACGTCGCGTTTACTGCGTGGGTCGCAACTATGCCGCCCATGCCCGTGAAATGGGCTTTGATCCTGATCGCGAACCGCCGTTCTTCTTTTGTAAACCAGCGGACGCTGTCGTCCCGGTAGTGGCGGGGGATACCCTGGAACTGCCGTATCCGGCGCAGACCGATAACTACCATTATGAAATTGAGCTGGTGGTGGCGATTGGTAAAAAGGGGAGCGATATCCCGCTGGAAAAAGCCCATGAATATGTCTGGGGATACGCCACCGGTCTGGACATGACGCGTCGCGATCGTCAGATGGAAATGCGTCAGATGGGACGCCCGTGGGAAATTGGCAAAGCGTTCGATCTCTCCGCGCCCATTGCGCCATTACACAAAGCCGCTGAAACGCATAATGTGGATAACGCCCCTATTTGGCTACAGGTTAACGGCGAAGACCATCAGCGCAGCGATATTCGTCATCTGATTTGGTCGGTGAATGAAACCATCAGCTATTTGTCCGGCTTTTTTGAATTGCAGCCAGGCGATTTGATTTTCACCGGTACGCCAGAGGGGGTGGGCGCCGTGGTGAAAGGGGATGTCATCACCGGGAACGTAGAAGGTCTGACGCCGATTGCTGTGAAAATTGTCTGAGGTGAACGATGAAGCTGTACAGTTTCTTTAATAGTTCGGCGTCTTATCGTGTACGTATTGCGCTGGCGTTAAAGGGGATTGATTACCAGACGGTGGGCGTCAATATTCGTATCGGCCAGCAGAATGCGCTGGCCTACCGACGGATGAATCCGGTAGGCCTGGTGCCGACGCTGGTCACTGATGACGGCGAATCGTTGGGGCAATCGCTGGCCATCGTCGACTGGCTGGACCGACATTTTCCGCAAACGCCGCTGCTGCCGACGAGCGACCCGGCGCGCAGCCAGGCGCTGGAAATTGTTTACGCTATCGCCTGCGATATACACCCAATCAATAACATGCGCGTGTTGCGCTACCTGACCGATGAGCTGAAGGTTAGCGAAGAGGATAAAAAACGCTGGTACGCCCACTGGATACAGCAAGGGTTAAGCGCGGTAGAGCAGCTATTGCGTAAAAGTCAGTCCGGCCGATTCTGCGTGGGCGACGCGCCAGGCCTTGCGGACTGCTGCCTGATTCCTCAGTGGGCGAATGCGCTCAGGATGGGCTGCGATTTATCAGGCTATCCGCGCTGTAAAGCCGTTTATGACGCCTGCGTACAGCTACCGGCGTTTATTGCCGCCGCGCCGGAAAATCAACAAGATAAAATCCCGGCCTGAAAAGGAGAATGACCATGACTCACGTGACAAGCGCAATTATTGTAGGTGGCGGAATCGGCGGCGCGGCGACCGCGCTGTCGCTGGCGCGCCAGGGAATAAAAGTCATGCTGCTGGAAAAAGCGCACGAAATTGGCGAGATTGGCGCGGGTATTCAGCTTGGGCCGAACGCTTTTTCGGCGCTGGATAGTCTCGGGGTGGGCGATGTTGCCCGCCAGCGTGCGGTGTTTACCGATCACATTACCATGATGGATGCCGTGAATGCCGAAGAAGTGGTATGCATTGAAACCGGACAGGCGTTCCGCGACCATTTTGGCGGGCCGTATGCGGTAATTCACCGGGTAGATATTCATGCAACGGTATGGGAAGCGGCGCTGACGCACCCTGGCGTGGAGTATCGTACCTCGACCCATATTGTCGATATCCGCCAGACGCCGGATGACGTTACGGTGTTTGATGAGCAGGGAAATAGCTGGACGGCGGATATTCTCGTGGGCTGCGACGGCGTTAAATCGGTCGTGCGGCAAAGTTTACTCGGCGATGCGCCGCGCGTAACGGGGCATGTAGTTTATCGGGCGGTGATTGATTGCGACGATATGCCGGACGATTTACGTATTAACGCACCGGTGCTGTGGGCAGGCCCGCATTGTCACCTGGTCCATTATCCGCTCCGTGGAGGCCAACAGTACAATCTGGTGGTGACATTCCACAGCCGCCAGCAAGAAGAGTGGGGCGTGAAAGACGGCAGTAAAGAAGAGGTGCTCTCTTATTTTGCCGGTATTCATCCCCGCCCGCGTCAGATGTTGGATAAGCCGACCTCCTGGCGCCGCTGGTCGACCGCCGATCGCGAGCCGGTCGCGAAATGGGGAACCGAGCGTATCACTCTGGTGGGCGACGCCGCGCATCCGGTGGCGCAATATATGGCCCAGGGGGCCTGTATGGCGCTGGAAGACGCCGTCACGCTGGGCAAAGCGCTGGAACGCTGCGACGGCGACGCGCAGCAGGCATTTGCGCTGTATGAGTCGGTGCGTATTCCCCGCACGGCGCGTATCGTCTGGTCTACCCGCGAGATGGGGCGTCTCTATCACGCCGCCGGGGTGGAGCGTCAGGTACGTAATCTGTTGTGGAAAGGAAAATCGCAGGAGGCGTTTTATCGCGGTATCGAATGGCTGTACGGCTGGAAAGAAGATAACTGTCTTGAGCCGCGTTGAGCGCTTTACGTGACGTAGCGTGGCGTTTGCGCCGCCACCCGGCAAAAAGTTTTGCTCATCGCAGAGAGGCGTTATGATAGCGCCTCTTTTTTTGCTGTGGATACCGATATGCGTGTTTTACTGGCGCCGATGGAAGGCGTGCTCGACGCGTTAGTGCGCGAGCTGCTGACCGAAGTGAATGATTACGATCTCTGCATCACCGAATTTGTGCGCGTGGTGGATCAGCTGCTGCCGGTAAAAGTGTTTCATCGCATCTGCCCGGAGTTGCATCACGCCAGCCGCACGCCGTCCGGCACGCCGGTGCGTATTCAGCTTCTGGGCCAGCACCCGCAGTGGCTGGCGGAAAACGCCGCGCGGGCGACGGCGTTGGGATCGTATGGCGTGGACCTGAACTGCGGCTGTCCGTCAAAAGTGGTGAACGGCAGCGGCGGCGGCGCGACATTGCTCAAAGATCCCGAACTCATCTATCAGGGCGCGAAAGCGATGCGGGCCGCGGTACCGTCGCATCTGCCGGTGACGGTAAAAGTGCGTCTCGGCTGGGATAGCGGCGATAGAAAATTTGAAATCGCCGATGCGGTGCAGCATGCCGGCGCCAGTGAACTGGTGGTGCATGGCCGTACCAAAGCGCAGGGCTACCGCGCCGAGCATATCGACTGGCAGGCGATCGGCGAAATACGCCAGCGTCTGACTATTCCGGTTATCGCGAATGGCGAAATCTGGGACTGGCAGAGCGCGCAGGCATGTATGGCGGCCAGCGGCTGCGATGCGGTGATGATTGGCCGTGGGGCGTTAAATATTCCTAACCTGAGCCGGGTGGTGAAGTATAACGAACCGCGTATGCCGTGGCCGGAAGTGGTAACGTTATTACAAAAATATACCCGACTGGAAAAGCAGGGCGATACCGGTTTATACCATGTCGCGCGTATTAAACAGTGGTTGGGATATTTACGTAAGGAATATATTGAGGCGACGGAACTCTTTCAGTCGATTCGGGCGTTAAACCGTTCGTCCGAGATTGCGCGGGCGATTCAGGCTATTAAAATCTAATCTCTACAGCGTCCAGAACGTGTGCCGGACAGATACTATCGCTGCCCGGCGCAGGAATCAGAAAATCATCTTAAACACGCCCGTTACCACCAACAGCCCAATCAGAAAAATAATTAAGATTGCCCATAGAAGAATTTTCATTGTTTGTCCCTTTATTGGTAAATACAAACAAAGTATAGGAAAGTATTAAGCCATCTGCTGCTTTGTTGGGCACGGCGACGTTTAACTCATGAAGGCTGCTGGCGCGTATTGCAGCAAAATCGTTCATTTATTAACGGGTTAATGGGACTTTACATTGAATCATTACATCAAAAAATGTATCAGATGAAATTATTTGCTAATCATATAAATTTCAAAATATGTCTTTTGTTGTCTGATGATGTATTGCCACGCGTAACTAAAAAATAGATCGTCGTAAGACGTACTCTCTGCGCACCTTTTTTTATCAGAACACCTCCATGAATCGTAATTCTTTCCTTGCCGCGACAGCGAGCTTACCGCTTTTTATTTTGCTGGCGGGCTGCGCCCCTATGCACGATACCCGCCAGTCGCTGACCCAGCAGACGCCCTCTTCTCATGTTGATTCCAGCCTGCCGGCGGCATTGAAAAACGGTTGGCCGGATAGCCAGTGGTGGAAGGCGTATCACGATGCGCAGCTTGACGCGCTGATTGATAATGCCATACAGCATTCGCCGGATATGCAGGTGGCTGAACAGCGTATTCAACTGGCGGAAGCGCAGGCGAAAGCGGTTGAGGCGCAGGACGGCCCGCAGCTCGACTTTTCTGCCGACATTGAGCGCCAGCGAATGTCCGCGGAAGGGCTGATGGGGCCATTCGCGATTACCGACCCCGCGGCGGGAACGACCGGGCCGTGGTATACCAACGGTACATTCGGCCTGACGGCGGGCTGGGATCTGGATTTATGGGGGAAAAACCGCGCTGAAGTTACCGCGCGGATCGGGGCGGTCAAAGCGCGCGAAGCGGAGCAGGAGCAGACCCGACAATTGCTGGCAAGCGGCGTGGCGCGACTCTACTGGGAGTGGCAGACGCAGGCGGCGCTGAAAAATGTGCTGATGCAAATCGAGCATGAGCAGCAAAACGTGGTGACGGTAAACCGGGAGCTGTATCAACACGGCATTACTTCTTCTGTTGAAGGGGTCGAGACCGATATCGACGCCAGCAAAACCCAGCAGCAGCTGAATGACGTTAACGGTAAAATGAAGGTGATTGAAGCGCGGCTCAGCGCGTTAACCAATACGCAATCGGCGGCGCTCAAGCTGCGTCAGGTGAGTCTCCCCGCCGTTGAAAGCCAGTTACCGTCGCAACTGGGCTATTCGTTGCTGGCGCGCCGGGCGGATCTACAGGCCGCGCACTGGTACATTGAATCCTCGTTGAGCAGCATTGACGCCGCGAAGGCTGCGTTTTATCCCGATATCAATCTGATGGCTTTTTTACAGCAGGATGCGTTACATCTGAGCGATCTGTTCCGCCATTCCGCACAGCAATATGGCATTACCGGCGGGCTGACGCTGCCGATTTTCGACAGCGGCAGGCTGAATGCCAACCTCGATATCGCCAAAGCGCAAAGCAACCTTTCTATCGCCAACTACAACAAAGCGGTGGTAGATGCGGTTAATGATGTGGCGCGCGCCGCCAGTCAGGTAGAGACGCTGGCGCAGAAAAATCAGCATCAGCAGCAGATTGAGCATGACGCGCAGCGTGTGGTCGGTCTGGCGCAAGCGCGCTTTAATGCCGGCATTATTGCGGGTTCCCGCGTGAGCGAGGCCAAAATCCCGGCACTGCGCGAGCAGTGTAACGGCTTGCTGTTGCAGGGCCAGTGGCTGGATGCCTCCATTCAGCTTACCAGCGCGCTGGGCGGCGGTTATCATTCCTGATTTTTCCGGATGATTCAGACAGGGTTCCTATACTTAGGCTGTGTATGAATCATCCGGAGAGGAATATGACCAAAGTTGCAATTGTAACGGCATCAGATTCGGGAATTGGCAAAGCGTGTGCGTTGTTATTAGCACAAAACGGTTTTGATATTGGTATCACCTGGCATTCCGATGAACGCGGCGCGCAGGAGACGGCGAAAAAAGCGGCGCAATTTGGTGTGCGGGTAGAGACCATTCATCTTGACCTGAGCCAGTTACCCGAGGGCGCGCAGGCCATTGAACATCTTATCCAGCGCCTGGGGCGCGTTGACGTGCTGGTCAATAATGCCGGGGCGATGACCAAATCCGCGTTTATTGATATGCCGTTTACGCAGTGGCGGCAAATTTTTACTGTGGATGTCGACGGCGCGTTTCTCTGCGCGCAGATCGCCGCCCGGCATATGATTAAACAAGGAGAGGGAGGGCGCATTATCAACATCACCTCCGTCCATGAGCATACGCCGCTTCCGCAAGCCAGCGCCTATACCGCGGCGAAACATGCGCTGGGCGGATTGACTAAATCCATGGCGCTGGAACTGATTGAGCATCATATTTTGG
This sequence comes from Salmonella sp. SAL04157, assembly GCF_046551635.1. Classification (NCBI taxonomy): domain Bacteria; kingdom Pseudomonadati; phylum Pseudomonadota; class Gammaproteobacteria; order Enterobacterales; family Enterobacteriaceae; genus Salmonella; species Salmonella sp. SAL04157. The sequence goes on along the minus strand of NZ_JBGDVS010000003.1, from coordinate 535,612 downwards.
TCAACGCCGTCGCGCCAGGCGCTATCGCCACGCCGATGAATGATATGGATGACAGCGACATTGAGCCGGGATCAGAACCCTCGATCCCTATCGCCCGACCGGGTTCTACGCATGAAATAGCCAGCCTCGTCGCCTGGCTGTGTTCGGAAGGAGCAAGCTATACCACCGGTCAGTCGCTGATTGTCGACGGCGGGTTTATGCTGGCAAATCCGCAATTCAACGCAAAATAAACGCCGGGTGCCGGATGGCGGCGTTATGCCATCCGGATACCATCGGGTTTAACGGGCCTCCGCTTTGCCGCGTCTTTTCAGCCACCAGCGCACGCCCACCACCAGGACGATGGCCAGAATCAGCCAGACCCCATGCCTGAGATGCTGATCGAGGTCGTGCAGCCATGGCGCGATCACCTCGCCGCCAAGATATCCCAGCGTGGTAAACAGCAGCGCCCAGATCAGCGCGCCTACAATATTCAGCGGCAGAAAAATTTTAGGCGGCAGGCGGCTGGCGCCAATCAGCAACGGGCCAACCACCCGGAAGCCGTACATAAAACGCGTGCCGATCACAAACAGATACGGATGGCGTTGGATCATTTTCTGCGCGCGACGAATCTTCGTATGATAACGCGGGAAACGACGCAGGATCTTCCCGCCATAGCATCGTCCTAACAGGTAAAGTAGCTGATCGCCCATCATCCCTCCCAGCGCGACGGCCGCCGCCACCAGCGGAAACTTGAGCAATCCCTGATGCGCCGCGACGCCCCCCAACAGGGTAACGGTTTCACCTTCGGCCATACTGCCGATAACCAGCGCCGCATAGCCATAATGCGTAATAAGCGTGTTGATATCCATGCGTAAACCACCTCCGGCATTAAGCATACACCCTGGCAAGAGGCGTGCGTGGCAAAGCCGACGTTTTGCCGGAGACTATTTCGCTGTTGTTCATAAAATAACCAGAAACTGAATTATACTTGAACATACTGGCATCTGAGGCAGCAGAAGGGGGCAGTATGAACCATGTATGGGGGCTTTTTTCCCATCCAGATCGGGAAATGCAGGTGATCAAAAGCGAAAACGAAACCGTTTCGCATCACTATACGCACCATGTTTTGCTGATGGCGGCGATTCCCGTCGTCTGCGCCTTTATCGGCACGACGCAAATCGGCTGGAATTTTGGCGACGGCAACGTGTTACAACTCTCGCTGTTTACCGCTTTTGCGCTGGCGGTCTTGTTCTACGGCGTGATGCTGGCGGGCGTCGCGGTGATGGGACGCGTCATCTGGTGGATGGCGCGAAACTATCCGCAACGGCCATCGCTTGCGCGCTGTATGGTTTTTGCCGGCTATGTCGCGACGCCGCTGTTTTTAAGTGGTCTGGTGGCGCTCTATCCCCTGGTATGGCTATGCGCTTTGGTCGGCGCTGTCGCGCTCTTTTACACCGGCTATTTGCTGTATTTGGGTATTCCGACTTTCCTTAACATTAATAGAGAGGAAGGATTAAGCTTCTCCAGTTCGACGCTCGCTATCGGCGTGCTGGTCCTGGAGGTGCTACTGGCGATCACCGTGATCCTGTGGGGATACGGCTACCGCCTGTTCTGATGCGAAAAAGGGCTGGCGCAAAAGCCAGCAATGCAGCATTTGCTGACGATTCTTCTGTAGCGGCAACGCTGGCGTGCCGCTATGATGCCACTGCTAGCTTGAGTATAATCTTAGCTCAGGCGGTGTGCGTTACGACGCGCGTGAATCATTATCAGAAATCTCATCATGCTGAAATTCCGAGCTTCATTCCTGAGCCTTGCTCTGATGTTGGCCGTACCTTTTGCCCCGCAGGCCGTGGCGAAAACGGCAGCGACAACCGCGGCGTCTCAACCTGAGATTGCCTCCGGTAGCGCAATGATTGTTGATCTCAACACCAATAAAGTGATCTATTCGAACCACCCGGATCTGGTGCGTCCGATTGCCTCGATAACCAAATTAATGACGGCAATGGTCGTGCTCGACGCGCGATTGCCGCTGGATGAAATACTGAAGGTCGATATCAGCCAGACGCCGGAAATGAAAGGGGTTTACTCCCGCGTGCGCCTGAACAGCGAAATTAGCCGCAAAAATATGTTGCTGCTGGCGTTGATGTCATCCGAAAACCGCGCGGCGGCAAGCCTGGCGCACTATTATCCCGGCGGTTATAACGCGTTTATTAAAGCGATGAATGCGAAGGCGAAAGCGCTGGGCATGACGCATACCCGCTTCGTTGAGCCGACGGGGCTGTCGATTCATAACGTCTCGACCGCGCGGGATTTAACAAAACTGCTGATTGCCACGAAGCAATACCCGCTGATTGGCCAGCTAAGCACCACGCGCGAAGACATGGCGACATTCTCGCATCCGGCGTATACGCTGCCGTTTCGCAATACCAACCATTTGGTCTACCGTGATAACTGGAATATCCAGTTAACGAAAACCGGCTTTACCAATGCGGCGGGGCATTGCCTGGTGATGCGTACCGTGATCAATAACAAACCGGTCGCGCTGGTGGTCATGGATGCGTTCGGCAAATATACCCACTTTGCGGACGCCAGTCGCCTGCGTACATGGATTGAAACCGGTAAAGTCATGCCCGTTCCGGCTGCCGCGCTGAGCTATAAAAAGCAAAAAGCCGCGCAAATGGCGGCAGCCAGCGCCAGTGCCGGGGCGCAAACCGCACAGAACGATTAAGTCGCCGCAGGCCCGGCAGGCATCGCGCCGCCGGGCTTCACGGTAAACCGCACGGTGTTAATGCGTCTCGTCGGGCGTATTTTCCTGCCAGAACTTCCGCTTACTCGTTTTGCCGATACCGGGGTTCATACTGTTGGTTGGGTCATTTTGCCGATAAAAACGCGTCAGCGTTTCCGGCGCTTTATACAGATGTCCAACGTTGTGCTCCGCCGGGTATTGTGCCCCGCGCGCCTGCAACAGCTCCAGCATTTGCGCTTTCAGCGCATGAACGTCGACGCCTTTCTTCACGATATAGTCCTGATGAAAAACGTGGCACATAAAGTGGCCGTAATAGAGTTTATGTACCAGTTGGCTGTCGATTTCCGGCGGCAGATGCTCGAACCAGTCGGTATCGTTGCGGCGCAGAGCGATATCCAGCGCCAGGATATCTTCCACTTCATCAGCGTGTACGGCCTGATAACGAATCGCCGCGCCAGCAGCGGCGAAGCGGTGCAGGAAGGCTTTGCTGCCTTCTTCCGGCGTACAGGTGAAGAAACCGCCCTCAGCGGATTTAAAAAATTCATTCAGCCAGCGTTGCGCTTCTGCGACGCCGTCTCCCGCCATTTTTAATAGCAGATGATGCTCATATTTATCGCGCCAGTTTTTCATTCGCGGCGGCAGATGGCTGGGAAACAGGTGGCCGAATTTCTGCATCGCGCGGTCGGTGAAATGCGGTCGGAAAAATTTTACTTTTTCCAGCATCGCATCGGTTCGGCCTTTTAGCGTGAAAAAGAATGGCATCTTGTCGGTGCCGAGTTTATCGATCATCAGAAAGGTATCTTTACCGTACTGCTCCGCAATATCGTAGATATCGCGATGCATATATTCTCCCGCCACTGGCAGATTGTCGAAGTTCGCCAGAATATGCCGACGGATTTCAGTCAGTACCGCGGGCTGATTGGTGCCGATATAAAAAACCTGCTGATTTTTTTCCGCTGCAAAGGTATCAAGGCGAACGGCAAAAACCGCCAGTTTTCCGGCGCAGCCGGAAGATTCAAACAAACGGTCCGGGTCGGCGTTATAGCGGGCGGGCGTATCGGCGTTGATATCTCGTACCCGCGTCACATAGTCGTGATCGTGCGCATGACGACCATCGTGACGCACATCCTCATCTTTAATCCGTTCGTCATCCAGCTTGCTCAGGATCTGCTCCGGCGTATGCCCAAGATCGATACCCAGATGATTGACCAGTTGCAGTTTGCCTTGCTCGTCAATACGGGCAAAGAGCGACATCTCGGTATAGGCCGGGCCGCGCTGCACCAGCGAGCCGCCGGAGTTATTACAGATGCCGCCGATGACCGACGCGCCGATACACGACGAACCAATCACCGAGTGCGGTTCACGGCCCAGCGGTTTAAGCGCTTTTTCCAGCGCATAGAGCGTCGTACCGGGCCAGGCCAGAACCTGTTGGCCGTTATCCAGTAAGTGCAGCTTATCCAGCCGCTGGGTGCTGATAATCACAATATCGCGATCGTAGTCGTTGCCGTTCGGCGTGGAGCCTTCCGTCAGACCGGTGTTGGCGGCCTGCATCAGAATAATTTTGTCAGCGTTAACGCAGGCGTTGAGCACACGCCACAGTTCCAGTAACGAACCCGGGAAAACAACGGCCAGCGCGTCGCCCTGACCGGAACGGAAACCCTTGCGATAGCGGGCGGTTTTGGCGGGGTCTGTCAGCAGGTGAGAATGGCCTACCAGGCGGGCCAGCTCATTCAGGAACGTTTTATTATCAGTCATTGTTATGGAAGACATTCTCCACTCCTTGTGGTGGGACAAAATATCAGCGTTAAGCATAGCGCTTTGTATGACAATACGCTTTCTCATTCAAATTGTCTCTGTGTTGGTAGTATTCATTTGCCGCCTTGATACCATTTGCTGGCGGTTGCGTATTCGACTGTGCGGAAAATTAGGAGAATAACCTTCGCTTTCTTCTCCTCTCGCGTTTAGGCTTATGGCAAACTGCGGTTTTTATTCTGTTTTTACCGCCTCGTCGGGATAAAGATAAAGAGAGACTCAACATGAAATGGTTATGTTCAGTAGGTGTTGCTGTGAGTCTGGCGATGCAGCCAGCATTGGCGGAAAACCTGTTTGGCAATCACCCGCTGACGCCCGAAGCGCGCGACGCGTTCGTCACCGATTTACTCAAGAAAATGACTGTCGATGAAAAAATTGGTCAGTTACGTCTGATCAGCGTCGGCCCTGATAACCCGAAAGAAGCGATTCGCGAGATGATCAAAGACGGGCAGGTAGGGGCGATTTTCAATACCGTCACCCGCCAGGATATCCGTCAAATGCAGGATCAGGTGATGGCATTGAGCCGCCTGAAAATTCCTCTCTTTTTTGCCTATGACGTGGTACACGGCCAGCGAACCGTCTTCCCGATAAGCCTCGGTCTGGCTTCTTCTTTTAATCTGGATGCGGTAAGAACCGTAGGACGCGTATCGGCGTATGAAGCGGCGGACGACGGTCTGAATATGACCTGGGCGCCGATGGTGGATGTCTCCCGCGATCCGCGTTGGGGACGCGCCTCCGAAGGCTTTGGCGAAGATACATATTTAACCTCCATCATGGGCGAAACCATGGTGAAAGCGATGCAGGGCAAAAGTCCGGCGGATCGCTATTCGGTGATGACCAGCGTGAAACATTTTGCCGCCTATGGCGCCGTTGAAGGCGGTAAAGAATACAACACCGTGGATATGAGTTCCCAGCGTCTGTTTAATGACTATATGCCGCCTTACAAAGCGGGGCTGGATGCGGGGAGCGGCGCGGTGATGGTGGCGCTGAACTCGCTGAACGGCACGCCTGCGACGTCAGATTCCTGGCTATTGAAAGATGTCCTGCGCGATGAGTGGGGCTTTAAGGGAATTACCGTTTCCGACCACGGCGCTATTAAAGAACTGATTAAACACGGCACGGCGGCCGACCCGGAAGATGCGGTGCGCGTGGCGCTAAAGGCAGGGGTGGATATGAGCATGGCGGATGAGTATTACAGCAAATATCTGCCGGGCCTGATTAAGTCGGGCAAAGTGACGATGGCGGAACTGGACGACGCGACGCGCCATGTGCTCAACGTAAAATATGACATGGGATTGTTTAACGACCCCTATAGCCATCTGGGGCCGAAAGAGAGCGACCCGGTGGACACCAATGCCGAAAGCCGCCTGCATCGTAAAGAGGCGCGGGAAGTGGCGCGGGAAAGTGTGGTACTGCTGAAAAACCGGCTGGAAACGTTGCCGCTGAAAAAATCGGGCACCATTGCCGTTGTTGGGCCGCTGGCCGACAGTCAACGTGATGTAATGGGGAGCTGGTCTGCTGCTGGGGTCGCGAATCAGTCGGTGACGGTGCTGGCGGGTATTCAAAATGCCGTCGGCGACGGGGCGAAGATCCTCTATGCCAAAGGGGCGAATATCACTAACGATAAAGACATCGTCGATTTCTTAAACCTGTATGAAGAGGCGGTGAAAATCGATCCGCGCTCACCGCAGGCGATGATTGATGAGGCGGTGCAGGCGGCGAAACAGGCCGATGTGGTGGTCGCAGTGGTAGGCGAGTCGCAGGGGATGGCGCATGAAGCCTCCAGTCGTACCAATATCACCATTCCGCAGAGTCAGCGCGACTTAATCACCGCTCTGAAAGCCACCGGTAAGCCGCTCGTACTGGTATTAATGAACGGCAGACCGCTGGCGCTGGTAAAAGAAGATCAACAGGCCGATGCGATTCTGGAGACCTGGTTTGCCGGGACGGAAGGCGGCAACGCCATTGCCGATGTGCTGTTTGGCGATTACAACCCGTCAGGCAAACTTCCGATATCCTTCCCGCGTTCGGTGGGACAAATTCCGGTCTATTACAGCCATCTCAATACGGGACGCCCGTATAATCCTGAAAAGCCAAACAAATACACCTCACGTTATTTTGACGAAGCGAATGGCCCGCTCTATCCGTTTGGTTACGGTCTGAGCTACACCACATTTACGGTGTCTGACGTCACGCTCTCCTCACCGACAATGCAACGCGACGGCAAAGTCACGGCCAGCGTAGAGGTCACGAACACCGGTAAACGCGAAGGGGCAACGGTCATCCAGATGTACTTACAGGATGTCACGGCGTCAATGAGCCGCCCGGTGAAGCAATTAAAAGGTTTTGAAAAAATCACCCTCAAGCCTGGCGAACGTAAAACCGTGAGTTTCCCGATTGACATCGAGGCGTTGAAGTTCTGGAACCAGCAGATGAAATATGACGCGGAACCCGGCAAGTTCAACGTCTTTATCGGCGTGGATTCCGCTCGCGTTAAACAAGGATCGTTCGAACTACTGTAAGCCTGCCGTCAACAGGGCGCGATAGCTGCGCCCTGTCTGGCAATGACTTTTCCTGTCCCCCCTTTTATTACCAGTCACGTCACTTACACTGGCGGAAAATCCCAGGTTAAACGCAGACTTTTCAACTATGCTTTTTTCTCAAGTCTCTGAAAAAGGCCGTAAAAGGATGAGGAAAGCATCATGACGATCTCAAAGCTATGGGTAAGTTCGCTGGCGTTGCTGGCGACGGTGAGTTTACCTCTACAGGCGGCATCGCCCGTGACGGTCGGGTCAAAGATTGATACCGAAGGCGCGCTGCTCGGCAACATGATTTTGCAGGTACTGGAAAGCCACGGCGTTAAAACGGTCAATAAAATTCAGCTCGGGACCACGCCAGTCGTTCGTGGCGCGATTACCGCCGGAGAGCTGGATATCTATCCGGAATACACCGGTAACGGGGCGTTCTTTTTTAAAGATGAAAACGATCCGGCATGGAAGAATGCAAAGCAAGGCTTTGAGAAAGTCAAAAAACTGGATGCGGAGCAGAATAAGCTGGTCTGGTTGATGCCTGCGCCGGCAAATAACACCTGGACCATCGCGGTACGCCAGGACATCGCGGAAAAAAATAAACTCTCCTCGCTTGCCGATCTCAGCCGTTATCTGAAAGAGGGCGGCACTTTTAAACTGGCGGCGTCTGCGGAATTTATCGAACGGGCGGATGCGCTGCCGGCATTTGAAAAAGCCTATGATTTTACCTTGAATCAGAACCAGCTCTTGTCGCTGGCGGGCGGCGATACGGCGGTCACGATCAAAGCCGCCGCGCAACAAACATCCGGCGTTAACGCCGCGATGGCGTATGGTACCGACGGCCCGGTCGCCGCGCTGGGTCTGCAAACCCTGAGCGACCCGAAAGGCGTCCAGCCTATCTATGCCCCCGCGCCGGTAGTACGTGAATCGGTGTTACAGGCCTATCCTCAGATAGCCGACTGGCTGCAACCCGTTTTCGCCAGCCTTGATGAGAAAACGCTGCAACAGTTGAACGCCAGAATCGCCGTAGAAGGGCTGGATGCGAAAAAAGTCGCCGCAGATTACCTCCGACAAAAAGGGTGGGTGAAGTAATCTGTGAGTGACGCTGCCAAAAAAATTACGGTTAATCGTGTGCTGTTGCTGTTGGTTGTTCTGACCCTGCTTGCTGTCGCGCTGCCTTTCATTAATTACGCCCCGAATCGTCTGGTGAGCGGCGAGGGGCGCCAGTTATGGGAGATCTGGCCGGCGACCATCTGGATGCTGACTGGCGCGGGATGCGCGCTGTTTACGCTGTGCTTTATACCCGGTAAACGCGGTAGCGTACTGACGCTGATGATGGCGCAGACGCTTTTTATTGTCATGCTGTGGGGAGTCGGCAGGGCGGCGACCCAGTTGGCGCAGGAGGGCAGTCCGCTGGCGCGTACCAGTCTGGGAAGTGGATTGTGGCTGGGCCTCGGTCTGATGCTGCTGGCCTGTAGCGATGCGATCCGCCGTATTACCACTGGGCCGCTGTGGCGCTGGTTGCTGCACGCGCAAATTGTCATTGTCCCGCTGGCGCTGCTGTTTTCAGGCACGTTCGACAACCTCTCGCTTCTGAAAGAGTATACCAATCGCCAGGATGTTTTCGATGCCGCGCTGGTGCAACATTTGATGTTACTGGCGGGCACGGTGCTGCCGGCGCTGGCGATCGGACTACCGTTGGGCGTCTGGTGTTATTTTTCCGCCTCACGCCAGGGGCCGGTGTTTACCGTGCTGAATGTGATCCAGACTATTCCTTCCGTCGCGCTGTTTGGCCTGCTGATTGCGCCGTTGGCCGGGCTGGTGAAACAGTTTCCGTGGCTTGCCGCATTCGGCGTCGCGGGAACCGGCATGACGCCTGCGCTGATAGCTCTGGTGCTCTATGCGCTATTGCCGCTGGTGCGCGGCGTGGTCGCCGGGCTCAATCAGGTGCCGCGCGATGTGCTGGAGAGCGCAAAAGCAATGGGAATGAGTAGCGGCCAGCGCTTCAGGCATGTGCAACTGCCGCTGGCGCTGCCGGTCTTTTTACGTAGCCTGCGGGTAGTAATGGTCCAGACAGTAGGAATGGCCGTCGTCGCCGCGCTGATTGGCGCGGGAGGTTTCGGCGCGCTGGTGTTTCAGGGGCTATTGAGCAGCGCCATTGATTTAGTCCTGTTGGGCGTCATTCCGGTGATTGCGCTGGCGGTAGTGATCGACGCGCTGTTTGATTTATGGATCGCGTTTTTGAAGGGAGCAACCGATGATTGAATTTAACCATGTCAGTAAAACCTTCGGCGATCAACAGGCTGTTAGCGACCTCAATTTGCATTTTAGCGAAGGCAGCTTTTCGGTGTTAATTGGCACCTCCGGCTCGGGAAAATCGACCACTCTGAAGATGATTAACCGGTTGGTAGAGCATGATAGCGGAACGATCCGTTTTGCCGGGGAAGAGATCCGCAGCCTGCCGGTGCTTGAACTGCGCCGTCGCATGGGCTATGCCATTCAGTCTATCGGTCTTTTTCCCCACTGGACGGTGGCGCAAAATATCGCCACCGTACCGCAACTACAAAAGTGGTCGCGTGCGCGGATTAACGATCGTATTGATGAACTGATGGCATTATTGGGTCTGGAAAGCGCGCTGCGCGATCGTTATCCGCATCAGCTTTCCGGCGGGCAACAGCAGCGGGTCGGCGTTGCGCGGGCGCTGGCTGCCGATCCGCAGGTATTGCTGATGGACGAGCCTTTCGGCGCGCTTGATCCGGTAACGCGCGGCGCATTGCAGCAGGAGATGACCCGCATTCATCAGCTACTGGGACGCACCATCGTACTGGTGACGCACGACATCGACGAGGCGCTACGCCTCGCCGACCATCTGGTGCTGATGGACGGGGGCCACGTTATCCAACAGGGATCGCCGCTTTCTATGCTGACCTCGCCGGAAAATGATTTCGTGCAGGCGTTTTTTGGCCGCAGCGAGCTGGGCGTAAGGCTGCTTTCGTTACGTAGCGTAGGCGATTATGTACGTCGGCATGAACAGCTCAGCGGCGACGCGCTGGTGGAAGAGATGACGTTACGCGATGCGCTATCGATGTTTGTCGCCCGCCGGTGCGACGTCCTGCCGGTGGCGAATCAGCAGGGCGAGCCCTGCGGTACGCTCCATTTCCGCGATCTGCTTTCGGAGACGTCCCCCCGTGAAACGACTGTGTGATCCACTTCTCTGGCTTATTGTTCTGTTCTTGCTTCTGCTGTTTGGATTGCCTTATAGCCAGCCGTTCTTCGCCGCGCTGTTTCCCGATTTACCGCGCCCGGTCTACCAACAGGAGAGTTTTGCCGCCCTCGCGCTCGCCCATTTCTGGTTGGTGGGCATCTCAAGTTTGTTTGCCGTCGTGGTGGGCGTCGGCGCAGGGATTGCGGTCACGCGAGAAAGTGGGAAAGAGTTTCGTCCCCTGGTGGAGACTATCGCCGCCGTCGGGCAGACCTTTCCGCCGGTCGCGGTACTGGCGATCGCGGTACCCGTCATGGGTTTTGGTCAGCAACCGGCCATTATCGCCTTGATCCTGTATGGGGTGTTGCCCATCCTGCAGGCGACCCTGGCCGGGCTGGGCGCGGTGCCTGCCAGCGTGATGAGCGTTGCCAGCGGTATGGGAATGAGCCGTCGCCAACAGTTGTATCAGGTTGAGCTGCCGCTGGCCGCGCCGGTGATTCTGGCGGGCATCCGAACCTCGGTGATTATCAATATTGGTACGGCGACCATCGCTTCAACGGTGGGAGCCAGTACGTTAGGCACGCCGATCATTATCGGGCTTAGCGGCTTTAATACGGCCTATGTTATCCAGGGGGCGCTGCTGGTGGCGCTGGCGGCGATCATTATCGATCGCCTGTTTGAAAGGCTGACGCGCGCGCTTACCCGGCACGCAAAATAAAACTGTAACCTGCCAGCATCACGCCGCCGATACCGCCAATAGCCATCAGCAGGAAAAGGGCGATCACCCCGATTTTCGCTACGCGCATTATGTACTCCTTATGTTAATAAAAGGAGTATACATTAAAGCGAATTTGTTAGCTGCTGTTTAAACGCCAAGGGGATGAATGTCGCATCCCTGGGCGCGCCAGGCCAAAAGTTGCTGCTGCTGCGCCAGCGTCTGGTTTTCTCCGCACCATACCAGTAACGTCTTGCCGTCAAACAGTTCCGGGCGGAACTGGCTAAGCGAGTGCGCCAGCACGTCGATTCGCCATCCCTGTTGGCTGGCGACCCAACCTTCCAGCCACAGGCGGGTGGTATCATGGATATTCCAGCCGATCACCAACGCATCTTTTCCCTGTTTCTTACGCGCAGACGCCAGGCAGAGCGCAATATAGTTGATCAGGATACCGTCAAGAATGCCGAGCAGCGCCTGAAGGGCGGGTTGTTGGCACTGTAATCGTCGCCGCAGGGGGACGAACAGGTTAGTGGTCAATGTCTGGGCTGGATAATCCTGACCGCGTTCTTTGACCCATAGCCGTAAACTGTGCAGATTACTGCTTTGCAGGTAGTGCAGCAGGATCTCCTGCTGTTCGCGCCAGCCGTTAGGTTGTTCGCTACTGTCGCTACTGAGCAGCACTTTGACTTTGCTGACCTGGACGCCGTTATCTATCCAGCGCTTGATTTCGCGGATTCTGTCGATATCGGCATCGTTAAACAGACGATGACCGCCATCCGTTCGCTGTGGTTTTAAAAGTCCATAACGTCTCTGCCACGCGCGCAACGTGACAGGATTGATATCACAAAGCAAAGCCACTTCACCAATTGTGTAAAGCGCCATCGTTTCACCCTTGCTCGCGAGGTCCCGGTTTAACTTTAGACGCTCTTTTACTAACCAGGAAGTTTTGCCTGTTTTTTATGCATTAAAACGCGAAGTAGCGGGTTGCGGCGCGGCGTTTAAGTGATCGTATTCACGAATTCATATTTTTATGCAACAGTTCAAAGAAAGTTAATCGTACTCAATGTATGTTACGCGCTTTTAATTGAAGTGTGGTTTGCGGGTATGTACGAGTTTAATCTGGTGTTGCTGCTGCTTCAGCAGATGTGCGTGTTTCTGGTCATTGCGTGGCTAATGAGTAAAACGCGCCTGTTCATCCCGCTTATGCAGGTCACGGTTCGTCTGCCGCACAAGCTTCTGTGTTACGTCACGTTTTCTATCTTCTGCATTATGGGCACTTATTTTGGGCTGCATATCGAAGATTCGATTGCCAATACCCGCGCGATTGGCGCGGTGATGGGCGGCCTACTCGGCGGGCCGGTCGTCGGCGGGCTGGTCGGCCTGACCGGTGGGTTACATCGGTATTCTATGGGCGGCATGACGGCGCTGAGCTGTATGATTTCCACCATCGTCGAAGGGCTGCTGGGCGGGTTGGTACACAGCGTTCTCATACGTCGCGGACGCCCGGACAAAGTGTTTAGCCCGCTGACGGCGGGAGCAATTACGTGTGTTGCCGAACTGGTGCAGATGCTGATTATTTTATTGATAGCCAGGCCGTTTGACGATGCCCTGCATCTGGTCAGTAATATTGCCGCGCCGATGATGGTGACGAATACCGTTGGCGCCGCGCTGTTCATGCGTATTTTGCTCGATAAGCGCGCCATGTTCGAAAAATATACTTCGGCATTTTCTGCTACCGCGCTGAAGGTCGCCGCGTCAACGGAGGGGATTCTGCGTCAGGGATTTAACGAAGTGAACAGTATGAAGGTGGCGCAGGTGTTATATCAGGAGTTGGATATCGGCGCCGTCGCCATCACCGATCGCGAAAAACTGCTGGCTTTTACCGGTATTGGCGACGATCACCATCTACCGGGCAAACCCATTTCATCAGGTTATACGCTGAAAGCGATTGAAACCGGAGAGGTGGTTTATGCCGATGGCAACGAAGTGCCGTATCGCTGTTCGCTACACCCGCAGTGTAAACTCGGCTCGACGCTGGTGATCCCGCTGCGTGGCGAAAATCAGCGAGTCATGGGCACCATTAAATTGTACGAAGCGAAAAACCGGCTGTTCAGCTCAATTAACCGTACCCTGGGAGAGGGTATTGCGCAGCTTTTATCCGCGCAGATCCTGGCCGGGCAGTATGAACGGCAGAAGGCGTTGCTGACGCAGTCAGAGATCAAGCTGTTGCACGCGCAGGTGAATCCGCATTTTCTGTTTAACGCGCTCAATACCATTAAAGCGGTGATTCGCCGCGACAGCGAACAGGCCAGCCAACTGGTGCAGTACTTGTCGACCTTTTTTCGCAAAAATTTAAAACGCCCGTCGGAAATTGTCACGCTGGCGGATGAAATTGAACACGTGAACGCTTATCTGCAAATTGAAAAAGCGCGTTTTCAGTCGCGTCTGCAGGTACAGCTTGATGTTCCATCGACGCTTTCACGTCAGAAATTGCCTGCGTTTACATTACAGCCGATTGTTGAGAACGCCATTAAACATGGCACGTCGCAACTGCTTGATACCGGCAACGTCGCTATTCGCGCCCGGCGCGAAGGGCAGCATTTGATGTTAGATATTGAAGATAATGCGGGACTGTATCAGCCTTCCGCCGGCAGTAGCGGGCTGGGGATGAGTCTGGTGGATAAACGTCTGCGCGAACACTTTGGCGATGATTATGGTATTAGCGTGGCCTGCGAGCCGGACTGTTTTACCCGAATTACATTACGACTTCCACTGGAGGAGGACGCATGATTAAAGTGCTGATTGTGGATGATGAGCCGTTAGCGCGGGAAAATCTGCGGATTTTGCTCCAGGGGCAGGATGACATTGAGATTGTGGGAGAGTGCGCGAACGCGGTAGAAGCGATTGGCGCGGTACATAAGCTGCGACCTGATGTGCTGTTTCTGGATATTCAGATGCCGCGTATCAGTGGACTGGAGATGGTAGGAATGCTTGACCCGGAACACCGCCCGTATATCGTTTTTTTAACCGCGTTTGACGAATACGCCATCAAAGCCTTTGAAGAACACGCTTTTGATTATCTGCTCAAGCCGATAGAGGAGAAACGGCTGGAGAAAACGTTACATCGTCTGCGTCAGGAGCGCAGTAAACAGGATGTTTCGTTGTTGCCGGAAAACCAGCAGGCGCTTAAATTCATTCCCTGTACCGGACACAGCCGGATCTATTTGTTGCAAATGGATGATGTCGCCTTTGTCAGTAGCCGTATGAGCGGCGTTTATGTGACCAGCAGTGAAGGTAAAGAGGGGTTTACCGAGCTGACGCTGCGCACGCTGGAAAGCCGGACGCCGCTACTGCGTTGTCATCGTCAGTTTCTGGTGAATATGGCCCATTTGCAGGAAATTCGGCTGGAGGATAATGGGCAGGCAGAGCTGATTTTACGCAACGGCCTGACGGTGCCGGTAAGCCGTCGCTATCTGAAAAGTTTAAAAGAGGCGATTGGCCTGTAAAAGACTGTTAGAATATCGTTTTGCCATAGAAACGACCGAAGGCCTCATGCTGAGTAACGATATTCTGCGTAGCGTGCGCTACATTTTAAAAGCTAATAATACCGATCTGGCGCGCATCCTGGCGCTGGGTAACGTTGATGCTACGCCGGAGCAGATTGCAATCTGGTTGCGCAAAGAAGAGGAAGAGGGGTTTCAGCGTTGCCCGGATATCGTGTTGTCCTCATTTCTCAATGGCCTCATTTATGAAAAACGCGGCAAAGATGAGGCGGCGCCTGCATTGACGGCGGAACGTCGTATCAACAACAATATTGTGCTGAAAAAGCTGCGTATCGCCTTTTCGCTAAAAACAGATGATATCCTGGCGATACTTACCGGTCAGTTGTTTCGTGTCTCAATGCCAGAGATCACCGCGATGATGCGCGCGCCGGATCATAAGAACTTCCGCGAATGCGGCGATCAGTTTATGCGTTATTTTCTGCGCGGTCTGGCGGCCCGTGAACACGCGGCGAAGTAATTCTGCGGTATTGTTCCCGGCAGCGTCCTGTCTGACCGGGAAAACGCATTATTATACTAATTGATTCTATGATACCCGCTCTCTTCCAACAGTTTCTGCGAGCGAATCATTGACAGATAGTGCGCGGAACAGTTGTCAATTGATGATCCTGGCAATTTACAGAGGTCGCTCATTTTTGCCTGGGTAAAATCAATATTCACATATTCCGTAGCATAGCTATCATAATAGTCGATTCGTTCAGTCAAACCCGGCATACCCTGATAAGCTTCGCTGACTTGACTCAGCATTTTTTGTGCTTCTTCTTTATTATTGGCTTTCAGGGTTTTATAAAGTATTTTATTTTCAGATGCTTGACGTAAAACGATATCCCCTTTGTAGTAATAGGTTAACTTGATTTCAATACCGTTGAGATTACCTACATAGCGTTGTGTTTCCTCTGACTCTTTGTTAGCGGCTATCTTTTTGATAAACGCTGTCATGTTATTTTGCTTTCCCTGGAGAGTATCGTTTTTCTGATCGCAGCCAGTTATGCTAACCGATAGAGAGAGCGCGAATAGTGGCAGCGCCATAAGGCGTAGAATCCGCATAACAATTCCTTGTCGTTAAGTATTGGTGTAGCCAGGAATTCAGGGATTATAGGCTTTGGCGAGGGGACTTACAGCGAGGCTGTCTTTTTTCGGAATTCATAAAGAAAAGACGCTGCCGAAGCAGCGCCCTGAGCGACTTTACCAGTCGATGCAATACATTATGCCTGCCAGTTATTTCGCTTCTTTAAAACCAGCAGCTTCCAGCAGCGTCTGGGTTTGTTTCATGCTGATACCTTTGCTGGTATCGCCGGACACCATTGTCCCAGAGATTCCCTGTAACGCTTTAAAGTCCACTTTTTCCATATCCACAGAGACGTTTTCCTGGGCATAGGTATCTTCATAGGTTAATTTTTCTTCTACTCCGGCGATATTTTTATATTTCGCGCTCAGCGGATCGAGAATTTTGGCGGCATCTTCTTTCGTTTTAGCGCCTACAGTGGCATAGCTGATTTTACTTTCAGACGTCTGCTTAATGATTTTGTCACCTTTATAGGTGTAAGTAATTGAAATTTCTGTCCCCGCCAGGTTTGCGTTAAAGGTCTTTGATTCTTCTTTATCGCCACAGCCAGCAAGAGAGAATACCAGTACGGAAGCCAAAGCCGCGGACAATAACTTGCCAGAAATTTTCATCTAAAACTCCATTTTATATAATGATTGGGTTTTTAAAATAATTTCAATGAATTAATTTAACCCAGTAATAGCAATGTATCAGGGAGGGATAGAATATGACTTTTAGCCGTTATTTAGCAGTCCGGATATGGAGTCTTAGCGCTATTGCTTATTAAGGAAAAAGTTAAAACGCGCGGATGGGGCGATATGCCACTCAGGATTAAGCGGTTAAAAAAGCCGGAGCATGCTCCGGCTTGTTGCTTATTTCACCTGCTGGCCAGGCTTCGCGCCCTCATCAGGGCTTAACAGGAAGATATCTTTCCCGCCAGGTCCTGCGGCCATCACCATTCCCTCGGAGACGCCAAAGCGCATTTTGCGCGGCGCGAGGTTGGCGACCATTACCGTCTGGCGGCCAATCAGCGCCTGCGGGTCCGGGTAGGCGGAACGAATGCCGGAGAAGACGTTACGCTTCTCGCCGCCCAGATCCAGCGTCAGACGCAGCAATTTGTCAGAGCCTTCCACAAACTCGGCATTTTCAATCAGCGCCACGCGCAGATCGACTTTCGCAAAATCGTCAAAGGTGATGGTTTCCTGAATCGGGAAGTCGGCTAACGGGCCGGTAACCGGCGTGGCTGCGGCTTTCACCTCTTCTTTAGACGCTTCAACCAGCGCTTCAACTTGCTTCATGTCGATGCGATTGTAGAGCGCCTTAAAGGTGTTGACCTTGTGACCGAGCAACGGCTCTTCAATAGCATCCCAGTTCAGTTCGCTGTTCAGGAAGGCTTCAACGCGTTCAGAAAGCGTCGGCAGTACCGGTTTCAGATACGTCATCAGCACGCGGAACAGGTTGATGCCCATCGAGCAAATGGCCTGCAGGTCAGCGTCGCGGCCTTCCTGTTTAGCCACCACCCACGGCGCTTGCTCGTCAACATAACGGTTAGCGACGTCGGCCAGCGCCATAATATCACGGATAGCTTTACCGAATTCACGGCTTTCCCATGCTTCGCCAATCACCGCAGCGGCGTCAGTAAAGGTTTTGTACAATTGCGGATCGGCCAGTTCAGCCGCCAGCACGCCGTCGAAACGCTTATTGATAAAACCGGCGTTACGCGAGGCCAGGTTGACTACTTTATTGACGATATCGGCATTGACGCGCTGGACAAAGTCTTCCAGGTTCAGGTCGATGTCATCAATGCGTGAAGAAAGCTTCGCGGTGTAGTAGTAGCGCAGGCTGTCGGCGTCAAAGTGTTTCAGCCAGGTGCTGGCCTTAATGAAGGTGCCGCGAGACTTAGACATCTTCGCGCCGTTCACCGTCACGTAACCGTGAACGAACAGGTTGGTCGGCTTACGGAAGTGGCTGCCTTCCAGCATGGCCGGCCAGAACAGACTGTGGAAATAGACGATGTCTTTGCCGATGAAGTGGTACAGCTCGGCGTCGGAGTCTTTTTTCCAGTACTCATCAAAACTGGTCGTGTCACCGCGCTTATCGCACAGATTTTTGAAGGAGCCCATATAGCCAATCGGCGCGTCCAGCCAGACGTAGAAATATTTGCCCGGTGCGTTCGGGATTTCGAAACCAAAATATGGCGCGTCGCGGGAAATGTCCCACTGCTGCAGGCCGGATTCAAACCACTCCTGCATTTTATTCGCCACCTGCTCCTGCAGCGCGCCGCTGCGGGTCCACGCCTGCAGCATTTCGCTAAATGACGGCAGGTCAAAGAAAAAGTGCTCGGAGTCACGCATTACCGGCGTCGCGCCGGACACCACGGATTTCGGCTCGATAAGTTCGGTCGGGCTGTAAGTTGCGCCGCAGACTTCACAGTTATCGCCGTACTGGTCCGCGGATTTACATTTCGGGCAGGTGCCTTTCACAAATCGGTCCGGCAGGAACATGCCTTTTTCCGGATCGTAGAGTTGAGAGATGGTGCGGTTCTTAATAAAACCGTTCTCTTTCAGGCGCGTATAAATCAGCTCGGACAGCTCGCGATTCTCGTCGCTGTGCGTTGAGTGGTAGTTGTCGTAGCTAATATTAAAACCGGCGAAATCGGTCTGGTGCTCCTGGCTCATTTCACCGATCATTTGCTCCGGCGTAATACCAAGCTGCTGCGCTTTCAGCATGATCGGCGTGCCATGAGCGTCATCGGCACAGATGAAGTTAACCTCATGGCCGCGCATTCGCTGGTAACGGACCCAGACATCAGCCTGGATGTGCTCCAGCATATGGCCGAGGTGGATAGAGCCGTTGGCGTACGGCAGCGCGCACGTTACCAGAATTTTCTTCGCGACTTGAGTCATAGTGGGTATTACTTCTTCTGTTGTAAAAAAGGGCTTTGATAGTACCAAAATGGTAATTACTGCGCCAAGCGATAAGGGCATTTATCCGTAAATGAATAATTGTTACCGCTGGAGTAAACTACAAAGTTACAATCGTACTTTTCAGAACTACAAAAGGAGTCGGGATGAACGAACAATCCCAGGCCAAATCACCAGATACCCTGCGAGCGATGGTCGCCGGGACGCTGGCGAATTTTCAGCACCCAACCCTGAAGCATAACCTCACCACGCTTAAGGCGTTGCACCACGTCGCCTGGATGGATGATACGCTGCACGTTGAGCTGGTCATGCCGTTCGTCTGGAACAGCGCGTTTGAGGTCTTAAAAGAGCAATGCAGCGCCGATCTGTTACGTATTACAGGCGCAAAAGCGATCGACTGGAAACTGTCGTACAACATTGCGACGCTGAAACGCGTCAAAAATCAGCCTGGCATTAATGGCGTGAAAAACATCATTGCCGTGAGCTCCGGTAAAGGCGGGGTGGGTAAATCGTCCACGGCGGTAAACCTGGCGCTGGCGTTAGCGGCTGAAGGCGCAAAGGTCGGGGTTCTCGATGCCGATATTTACGGTCCGTCGATCCCAACCATGCTTGGCGCAGAAGATCAGCGCCCGACATCGCCAGACGGTACGCATATGGCGCCGATTATGTCTCACGGCCTGGCGACCAACTCGATCGGCTATCTGGTGACTGACGATAACGCGATGGTATGGCGCGGCCCAATGGCCAGTAAGGCGCTGATGCAGATGTTACAGGAGACTCTGTGGCCGGATCTGGATTATCTGGTACTGGATATGCCGCCGGGAACCGGGGATATTCAGCTAACGCTGGCGCAGAACATTCCTGTTACCGGCGCGGTGGTGGTGACTACGCCGCAGGATATCGCGCTAATCGACGCCAAAAAAGGTATCGTGATGTTCGAGAAGGTGGAAGTGCCGGTGCTCGGCATTGTGGAAAATATGAGTATGCATATTTGTAGCAACTGTGGCCATCACGAACCGATCTTCGGCACGGGCGGCGCGCAGAAGCTGGCGGAAAAATATCATACTCAGCTTCTGGGTCAGATGCCGCTGCATATTAGTCTGCGCGAAGATCTCGATCGCGGTACGCCGACGGTGGTTAGCCGTCCGGAGAGCGAATTTACCGCGATCTATCGCGAACTGGCCGATCGCGTTGCGGCACAGCTTTACTGGCAGGGTGAAGTGATTCCGGGTGAAATCGCCTTCCGCGCGGTGTAATTTCTGGCGTTAAATCTTATTCATCGCATCAATGATATATTGATGCGGTGAATATATGGAATGGAAAAGCTGCGTAATATTGTTTATCCTGCCTGTATAATCCATGTCTTTTTCTGAATAATTTGCCTCAATGCATCATTTGAATTGATCAAACCTATCTCATTAATCTACCATTCCAATTGGTTTTAGCAGGGACGTTAATACATAATTCAACGGAAAAATGGCTTGTACGCTGTTTTCCACTTAAAACAGGAATAATGAACGCAATGAAGAAAAGTTTATTCTTGGGATTTATAACTCTGGCTTATGGAATGAGTTTACAGGCTTTGGCTTCTGATACGGCAACCTTAACCATTACCGGGAGGGTTGTTGAACCAACATGCAGTACTGATGTTGTGAATAATACGGTGCAGCAGCGATGTGGTCAGACTCTTCATCATACAGATATTAACAATGTTACCCCCACTCCTGCACAAGGCATTGTTACTGAAATTGTCGCTGTTCCTGGGGATTCCACACGACAGATAGTGTTAAATCGCTACGACTAAGAAAATATATTGTTTATTAAGCCTCTATCATTTCAATGAATGATAGAGGCTTTTTTATTTGCGGTACAAATAATTATTGTCAATTAATTACGCTAATTTATTAAATTTTAAAATAGTACTCACCTTCACTTATTTGCTACAACTATATTGATATTTGTAACTTGTTTTAAATCAATAAAACAACACGTTTACATTGCAGTAACGTTTTTGGTGTGCGAATTTAAATCCAAGAGTTAACCCTCTTAACAAATAGAAATTATTTTATTAAGGAAGATACTATGAAACGTTCAATTATTTCTGCTGCTGTACTGTCTGCTGTATTTATGAGTGCTGGGGCGTTTGCTGTTGATACGGATTCTGGCATATTGAATATTAATGGTAAGGTAACCGGAACTTCATGTCAGTTTGTTGATGGCGCGACAGAGGCTACAATTACATTGTCTAGCATTCCGGATTCTTTATTCAATGAGGTTGATGTCGGGAATGATGTTACGTATGGAGAGGGGCGTGCCAGTTCACCATTGCAAATTAAATGTGCAAACGCTTCAAATGTTAAGGTTTTCATTTCTGCTAATGACGTTGACAATAACGATATTATTATACCTACTATTGGCTTGGATACTGGAGTAGGTTTTAAACTGTTCCATAACAATAAATCGATTGCTAAATCTGGAAGCGAAGGTATTCCTTTAAGTGACTTTCCAGCAGCAGACGATGGTGTATATAAACTCGATCTTGCAGCTCGTTACGCTAAAAGGACAATGGCTGTAACCCCTGGTGATGTAAATGCCACTGTGACTCTGAAAGTTGTTCAGGAATAAATTATAACCGGCAGTATTGTACTGCCGGTAGTTAATCTGAAGGGATAATGAATGAAAGGATTTTACGCATTAATTATATCATCAATCATTATGCCCGCCCATGCGGGAATTGTGATCTACGGTACTCGCGTTATCTACCCAGCAGATAAAAAGGAAGTATTAGTCCAGTTGATGAACCAAGGGAACCGATCTTCACTGGTTCAGTCATGGATTGATGACGGCGACAGTTCTTTACCGCCGGAAAAAATTCATGTGCCATTTATGATTACACCTCCGGTTGCAAAGGTGGCTGGAAACTCAGGCCAGCAGTTGAAAATTAAAAAAATGGCACATATGCTGCCTAACAACAAAGAAAGTTTATTTTTCCTCAATGTACTGGATATTCCACCGAACAATCCAGATAATGTAGGAAAGAATGTGCTCAAGTTCGCGATGCAGAATCGAATTAAACTATTTTATCGGCCGAAAGGGATTTCGCCAGTTAATATGCATACGTTTCAAAAACTGTCTATGAAACGTAACGGCAGTATTTATTCCATTAAGAATGATGCCGCTAACTGGATCACAGTGACGGAAGTAAAAGCTAATAATGTTAAAATAAATAACGAAAGTATTATGCTTGCACCGCTCTCCAGTGCAGATGTGGCATTAAAAAGTGCTAATGCCAATCAGTATAAAATGACCATTATTGACGATCACGGTAATTATATTAGCGATAACGTCAGCTTAAAATAACAGGAGCTGGTTATGTTAAGGATGACTCCGATTGCTTCGGCGGTATTACTGTTGCTACTCGGCATTGATGCCCATGCCGCAGAAGAAACGTTTGATACAAATTTTATGATGGGTGGAATGAAAGGTGAGAGGGTTTCTGATTTTCGCCTCGATGATAACCAACCCCTGCCAGGCCAATATGATATTGACATCTACGTCAATAAGCAGTGGCGTGGTAAGTATGATATTACTGTTAAGGATAATCCGGATGACACCTGTTTATCCCGCGATGCATTAACGCGTCTGGGGATAAATATACAAGCGTTGGACAAGCAGAATGAATGCCCAACCTTGAAGCAGGCGGTACAAGGGGGCAGTTATGCCTGGAATATTGGCACGTTTCGTCTGGATCTTAGCGTTCCACAGGCGTTTGTCGATGAACTTGAGCAAGGGTATGTTCCTCCGGAAAACTGGGATCGTGGCATTAATGCCTTCTATACCTCGTACTATGCCAGCCAGTATTACAGCGACTATAAGGATTCTGGCAACAGTAAAAGTACCTACGCGCGTTTCACCAGCGGGTTAAACCTGCTGGGCTGGCAGCTGCATTCCGATGCCAGCTATAACAAAACCGATGACAGCAGCGGGGAGTGGAAAAGCAACACCCTGTATTTGGAGCGTGGCATCCCACAAATTCTGGGCACTCTGCGTGCCGGGGATATGTATACCTCATCAGATATTTTTGATGCGGTGCGTTTTCGTGGCGTACGGCTGTATCGCGATATGCAGATGCTGCCGAACTCAAAACAGAATTTTACGCCGCTGGTGCAGGGGATTGCGCAAAGTAACGCGCTGGTCACCATCGAACAGAACGGTTTTGTGGTTTACCAGAAAGAGGTTCCGCCAGGCCCGTTCTCTATTGCGGATTTACAGTTGGCAGGCGGCGGTGCGGATCTTGATGTTAGCATCAAAGAGGCTGACGGATCGGTAACAACCTATCTGGTGCCCTATGCTGCGGTGCCCAATATGTTGCAGCCGGGTGTTTCAAAATATGATTTTGCGGCAGGGCGTAGCCATATCGAAGGCGCCAGCAACCAGACCGATTTTGCGCAGATGAGCTACCAATACGGGCTGAATAATCTCTTAACGCTGTACGGCGGCACCATGCTGGCGGATAACTACAATGCATTTACGTTGGGTACTGGCTGGAATACGCGTATCGGCGCGATTTCCGTCGATATGACACAATCGCATAGCAAGCAAGACAATGGTGATGTGTTTGACGGGCAAAGTTACCAGATTGCCTATAACAAGTATTTGACGCAAACCGCCACCCGTTTTGGGCTTGCTGCCTATCGTTACTCGTCACGAGATTACCGAACGTTTAACGATCACGTTTGGGCCAATAACAAAGACAGCTATGATCGTGATGAAAATGATGTGTACGACATTGCGGATTATTATCAGAACGATTTTGGTCGTAAGAACAGTTTTTCGGCGAACGTCAGCCAATCTTTGCCGCAGGGCTGGGGCTCTGTATCTTTGAGCACGCTGTGGCGTGATTATTGGGGGCGTAGCGGTAACAGTAAAGATTATCAGCTGAGCTATTCCAATAGCTGGCAACGGATTAGCTATACCTTTTCCGCCAGCCAGACTTACGATGAAGATCATCACGAAGATAAGCGTTTTAACGTCTTTATCTCTATTCCGTTCGATTGGGGAGATGATATTAGCGCTCCGCGCAGGCATTTGTATGTGTCTAACTCAACGACCTTTGATGATGACGGTTTTGCGTCAAATAATACCGGGCTTTCCGGCACCGCAGGCAGTCGCGATCAGTTTAACTATGGGGTGAATCTCAGCCATCAACGGCAGGACAGCGAGACAACGGCTGGCGGTAATCTGACGTGGAATGCGCCAGTTGCGACGCTTAACGGCAGCTATAGTCAGTCGTCTAAATATACACAAACTGGCGGCAGTATTTCCGGGGGGCTGGTGGCTTGGTCTGGGGGCGTGAATTTAGCCAACCGACTGTCGGAAACGTTTGCCGTGATGCATGCGCCGGGCCTGGAAGGAGCGTATGTTAATGGGCAGAAATACCGCACCACCAACCGTAATGGCGTGGTGGTCTACGATGGTTTAACGCCGTATCGTGAAAACCACTTGATGCTGGATGTCTCCAACACTAATAGTGAAACCGATCTGCAAGGGAATCGGCGTAATACAGCCCCATATCGGGGGGCAGTCGTTCTGGCGACGTTTGATACCGACCAACGTAAACCTTGGTATATCCGGGCGCAGCGTCCCGATGGTTCACCGCTGACCTTTGGTTACGAAGTAGAGGATATTCATGGACATAATATTGGCGTGGTAGGCCAGGGAAGCCAGCTCTTTATTCGCACCAATGAAGTACCGCCGGAAATAAATGTGGCGATTGATAAACAACAGGGACTTTCATGCTCAATCACTTTCGGCAAAACGATTGATGAAAGTAAAGTTTATATTTGTCGGTGAGGAATGTCATGAGATATTTATTGATGTTGTTTATGATTTTTATATCTTCAAATTTGCAAGCGTATTGTTATATTATAAATCCGGAATCTGCTAGCAATACAAAAATAGAGGATGTAATTGAAATTAAATTAGATAGCAAGAATGTTTTTGAAAAAGAAGTATCAATGGTATTTCCAGATTCTTTCTCTGGATTCCATTGTATGGGAGGGACTGCTGTAGAAAACCGCTTTAAGACAACGTATTCAAGTGGTAATGGGGAGACTGTAAGATATAAAATAAATGATGGTAGCGGACATAGGTTGTATGTTGATGTGACATTGTTTGTTGACGGTAGCCAAACAGGAAAACAAAAAGCCAATGAGACTTCTCAAGCCAGTAAACTAAACAATAACTTAAAATACAAGGTGTTGGCTAAGGTGGTAAAAGTGGAGGCAGATGATAATAGTATTGAAGCCAAATCTGCAGGTGAAGCTTTTTTGTTAGGAAATTATATCAAAGTTAAACCATTGGATTGTCATGGTGCAGTTATTTGTGCTCATGATAACACCAATCATGAATATAGTTTTAAAGTGCCGATAAAAATATTTTTTACTAAGACAACATGTTCTTTGTCTAATAATGAGATTACATTGCCTCCTATTTCATTAAGTGATCTGTTGGCTGGTAATGCTCAGGTCGAATACTTTCCTGATGCACTGAAATTTACATGTGATGGAGGGCTGGGAATGACGACAAGTATTGTAAATTATCATTTTTCTGCCGTTTCAGCAACCAATGGAGATTATTTGGCAAATGAATTAACAAGCGCCGATAGTGCAAAAAATGTTGGGTTTAAAATTTTCCTTAATGATAACCTTATTCATGTAAACTCTGATGAGAAAAGGCAACTGTTAGGGTATAATAAAGAAATGACTGAAGCTTCAGAACTGAAGCTGGGTGTACAATACTATAAATATGGTAACGTCCAACCGGGCAATGTAAAAAGTAGTGTTTATATTATTACAAGTTATCAGTAATCAATGCTAAGCACACTCTCCTTAACGGAGAGTGTGCTTTTTTATCGATGATAAAAAATCTCGCCATCATAGGCTTTGATGATTTTTCCATCGGTATCGTTAATCAGTACATACGCGCCGCCCATATAGGTCCAGTGAGTACCGGCATCTGGCGCGGGCAGATTACGTAATTTCCACTGTTTAATATTATACTCATCGGTGCGGTACATTTGCGGAACGGTATCACCGGGCTTGAAGTGGGTGAAGTCGGCGATAAAGCTTTTTAACTCATATTGATCAATGCCCGTTGTCGCGGGGGCGGCCCATGCAAAACTGGTTGCAAGCAACAGCGCGCAAGGCAGCAACTTACTTTTCATACTTTTACCCTCCACATATGCGGGTCAGTTAACATCGTGTGTATCATTTCTGCTGGTGGCGTATCTGACAAGCGCTATTTTGTTATCTCACGCCCCTTTTCGTAAAAAGTGTAAACGAAAGCGTCGTGCAGCAACATATCCGCCAGCAAGTTTGCCAGAACCGAATAGGTTTTGAGAACTATCTGGTAACGCTGAAATTATCGTCCGCCGTTGGCTGTAAATTTACATTGTCTGGCGCAGACAGTATGCTTAATAGCGAAACCCCGCTTAACACGGTGGGGCTTGACGACTCGGGGTGCCCTTCTTTGTGAAGGCTGAGAAATACCCGTACCACCTGATCTGGATAATGCCAGCGTAGGGAAGTCTGACACTGCTCGTGTCCCTTCTTCACGCGGGCAGGAGCTGAACCATGCAGCCTGACCTGCACTGCCGCACGCTTGCGGCGCATACGTTAAAACACTTTCGCGCGCTCTCCCCGCTTACGCACTGTATGACGAATGACGTCGTACAAACGTTTACCGCCAATACGTTGCTGGCGCTGGGCGCTTCACCCGCCATGGTGATTGATCCTGTCGAGGCCAGACCGTTTGCCGCCATCGCCAACGCCTTGCTGGTTAATGTCGGAACATTAACCGCCTCACGCGCTGAAGCGATGCGTGCGGCGGTAGAAAGCGCTTATGATGCCAAAACGCCGTGGACGCTTGATCCTGTCGCAGTAGGCGCGCTGGAATTTCGTCGGCGATTTTGCCTGGATCTCTTGTCCCTGCGCCCGGCGGCAATACGCGGCAACGCCTCGGAAATCCTGGCGTTAGCCGGCATGGCGCTGGGCGGACGCGGCGTAGATACCACCGAGGCGGCGTTGGCCGCACTGCCTGCGGCGCAGGCGCTGGCGCGTCAGATAGACTGCATCGTTGTGGTTACCGGAGAGATAGATTACGTCACTAATGGCCAGCGCACGCTGAGCATTCCCGGCGGCGATCCGTTAATGACTCGCATTGTAGGCACCGGCTGCGCGTTGTCGGCGGTCGTCGCCGCCAGTTGCGCGTTACCGGGCGCCGCGCTGGACAATGTCGCGTCGGCCTGCTGCTGGATGAAACTGGCTGGACAGACCGCGGCAGAGCGTAGCGAAGGACCGGGTAGCTTCATCCCGGCTTTTCTTGATGCGCTCTATCATCTGGATGTGGAGGCGGCCAATGAAGAGAATTAACGCGCTAACGATTGCCGGTACCGATCCCAGCGGCGGGGCCGGTATCCAGGCGGATCTCAAGACCTTTTCCGCGCTGGGCGCATATGGCTGTTCGGTCATCACCGCGCTGGTGGCGCAAAATACCTGTGGCGTACAGTCGGTGTACCGGATAGAGCCGGACTTTGTCGCCGCTCAACTTGATTCCGTGCTCAGCGATGTGCGCATTGATACCACGAAAATCGGGATGCTGGCGGAAACCGATATTGTCGAGGCCGTGGCGGAACGACTACAGCGCCATCATGTACGTAATGTGGTGCTGGATACGGTGATGCTGGCGAAAAGCGGCGATCCGTTGCTCTCGCCCTCTGCGATAGAAACATTACGCGTCCGGCTGTTGCCGCAGGTATCGCTGATTACGCCTAATTTGCCGGAAGCCGCAGCGTTGCTGGATGCGCCCCATGCGCGTACGGAACAGGAGATGCTGGCGCAGGGGCGGGCGTTACTGGCGATGGGGTGTGAAGCGGTATTGATGAAAGGCGGGCATTTAGAGGATGCGCAAAGCCCGGACTGGCTCTTTACCCGTGAGGGCGAGCAGCGTTTTAGCGCGCCGCGTGTGAACACCAAAAATACGCATGGGACGGGCTGTACGTTGTCGGCGGCGCTGGCGGCGTTACGGCCCCGGCATCGCTGTTGGGGAGAGACGGTAAACGAGGCGAAGGCATGGCTTTCGGCGGCGCTGGCGCAGGCGGACACGCTGGAAGTGGGGAAGGGCATTGGTCCGGTACATCATTTCCACGCGTGGTGGTAGTATACTGCCTACAGACCCGTCGTCAGGAAATGATAAATGGAACAAGCGCATACCCGGCTCATCGCGCAACTGAATGAACGAATTTCAGCGGCGGATAATACGCCGCTATACATGAAATTCGCCCAGACGGTAAAGGATGCCGTGCGCAGCGGTATTCTTGAGCACGGTAATATTTTGCCTGGCGAACGCGATCTCAGCCAGCTTACCGGCGTCTCGCGCATCACGGTACGGAAAGCGATGCAGGCGCTGGAAGAAGAGGGTGTCGTCACGCGCGCCCGTGGCTACGGTACGCAAATCAATAATATCTTTGAATATTCTCTGAAAGAGGCGCGGGGATTTTCTCAGCAGGTTGTCTTGCGCGGCAAAAAACCGGATACGCTATGGGTTAACAAACGCGTGGTAAGTTGTCCGGATGAGATCGCGCAACACCTGGCGATCCCCGCAGGCAGCGACGTCTTTTTACTCAAACGCATTCGTTATGTTGATGAGGACGCGGTATCGATTGAAGAGTCCTGGGTGCCCGCGCATCTGATTCATGATGTCGACGCGATTGGCATTTCGCTGTATGACTATTTTCGTCGCCAGCACATTTACCCTCAGCGTACCCGATCTCGCGTCAGCGCCCGGATGCCGGATGATGAGTTTCAGTCGCATATTCAAATGGATGGTAAAGTGCCGGTGCTGGTGATTAAGCAGGTGGCGCTCGATCAGCAGCAGCGGCCTATTGAATACAGCATCAGTTATTGTCGTAGCGACCTATACGTTTTTGTGTGCGAGGAGTAGCGCTTCGCGTGTGGGCGCGCAGTCGCCGCCGCGATGCCCGACCACCCAGCTCGCCACCGCATTTCCCAGCAGTACGGCATCCGCGAGCGACCAGCCTGACGCCAGTCCTGCCAGCACGCCGCCAGCATGGCTGTCGCCCGCGCCGATGGTATCCACCACGGTTGCCGGAAACGCTGGCACAACGCCGGAAGATTGCGCGCTAAAATACCACGCTCCGTCTTTATCGTGGCGCACTACCAGCGGCGCGGAAAAGCGTTTTACCCATGCTTCGCCGAAAGTGCGCGTATCGGTCGCAAGCCCGGTGCGTTCCGCAGCGATGATGGCTTCCTGGCGGTTGAGGGAGACGATGGGCCGGCAGGCCATAATGCGCGCCATTGTATCGTCTGTAATATCACCGATTCGTGGGCCAAAATCGATAAAAGGCGTTACATCGTCGACGGTTTCCAGCCACTGGATCAGTGGTTCGCCACAGGACGAGGCCAGTTGATAGCCGGACAGGTAGACAAGACTGCCCCGCGGTGTCCTGAGCTGCGACAGCCAGTCCGCATTCCACTGGTTTTCCACGCCGCTAAAAGACATAAACGTGCGTTCGCCATCCGGTTCGACTAACGCCATACACCAGCCGTTATCCCCTTCAACCGCGTCAATCACGCTGGATAATCCCTCTTTTGCCAGACGGCGGCGAATCCTCTCCGACCACACGCCCTGGCCCAGCGGCAGCGCATTGCTGGCGTCAATCCCCAGTCGTTTCAACGCCACGGCAATATTCAGCGCACAGCCGCCGACATTGACGCTCTGTTGTTGCAGTTCAATATCGCCTCCGCGACGCGGCAACGTCCAGGCGTCGGCAATGATATCGATCACTGCCGCGCCGATAACGGTGAGCGGACGCCGGGTATGCAGGGTCGGTAATAATGTCTGCAACCGTGCGCCGTTCATAGTGCCTCCCGCCGTTGACGATAACTCGCCAGCGCAACGGCATAGCGCGCAAAATCCAGCTGATTAACATCGTCCAGCGTTTGCTTTAACTGGGGGTTAATGGCGCTTACCCCGTGCAACGCGCCGCAAATGGCGGTAGCCATCGCGCCGATAGTGTCGGTATCGCCGCCGAGGTTAGCGCACAGCACGGCACAGCGGTTAGGATCGGTATTCGCCAGTTCCACCATGGCGATAGCGCAGGGAACCGATTCAATGGTGCTGGTTCCCGCGCCGATGATCTGATAGAGCTGTTCGCTGGCAGATTCGACGCCGTCGGCGTGGCGGACAATGTTTAGCGCCAGTTCCAGACGTGCCGATAGCGAGGCGCTAAACGTGGTAATACGCGCTGTCTGCGCCTGATGGGCGACGGCGGGGAGCGAGTCGGCAATACTTTGCCACGTGTCGCCGTTAACCGCTCGCGAGACGGCCCAGGCGACAACCACGGCGCCAGCCACCGCCAGATCGGATTTATGCGTCGGGCTGGAGGCTAACGCTACTTCTGCTATAAAGGCTGTCAGGTTAGTTGGTGGCAACAGGCAGCCCAACGGCGAAACGCGCATGGCCGCGCCGTTAGTCACGCCGTTGTTTTCCAGCGCCGCGATGGGTTTGCCGTCGCGAATCGCATTCAGCGCAATTTTTGACGTCGGGCCGAGTACATTTTTATTGAACGCATCAAAGCGTTCCGCCCAGGCGAGGATGTTACGTCCAATAATCTCGGGATCAATGTTGCCTTCGCATTCGAGTAGCGCGTCGGCCAGGCAGAGCGCCATTGCGGTATCATCCGTAAACTCCGCGCGGTTAAAATAGCAGGCGGCATTATTCTCTTTTGGCCCGGGCAGAAAGCGGTCAATCCAGCCGAAATGCGCTTTGACGCGCGTTCTCGGCCACAGCTCAGAGGGCATTCCCATCGCATCCCCTAACGCTTGCCCGTAAAGAGCACCGAGAATACGTTCTGCTTTCATTTTACTTCCCCTTGTGTCAACGCAATATCGCGATCGTCAATAGCAGTGATCTCTTTGTTCGATTCGCGAAAGAAAATCATAAACAGTAGCGCGATGACGGCAATCATCACTGCGCCAAACGTCCACATGCCCGCCCAGTTGAATGTCAGACCGTTAACCGGTTGCGGATAAGCAAACATTTTTTCCATCATCACGCCGCCGAGGCGATAGCCCAGCAGGCTGCCGAATCCCTGACAGCAGAGGGTGATAAGCCCTTGCGCAGCGGTACGCATATGAACCGGCGCTTTTTTATCGACATAAATGTAGGCGGTGACGTAGTAGAAATCGTAACTTACGCCGTGCAGCAAAATACCGAGGAACAGCAGGGCGTAAATGAAGTACGTCTCCGCGCCGCCATAGACAAAAAAGCCGTAGCGGATCGCGGCGGTAATAAGACCAAGCAATAATACCTTTTTAATACCAAAGCGCTTAGTGAAAAAGGGCAGAGCCAGCATAAAGAAGATTTCAGAGAACTGGCCGAGCGTCATCCAGCCGGTGGCGTTTTTCATTCCCACTTCTGTCAGATAGCCGTTAGCGAAGATGTAGTAGAAGGCCAGCGGCATCGCAAACAGGAAGGAACAGAAGAAGAAAACGAGAAAGTTTTTATCGCGCAGCAGGACCAGCGCATCCAGCCCCAGCATCACTTTAATATCCATCTTGCCGGTGCTTTTTGGCGGCGTGTCTGGCAGACAGAACGCAAATACGCCCAGCAACGCTGAACTTGCGGCGGTTATGAGCAGTGGAATGTTGGTGGGGGAAATATCGTTATAGCCTAACATTTGCGGCAGGAATCCACAGGCGAGGCCGGAGGCAATCCACCCAATGGTTCCCATAACGCGAATGCGTGGAAAATCGCGTTCAACATCCGGTACGTTAGCGAAGGCAATGCTGTTTGTCAGCGCGATGGTCGGCATATAGGTCAATGAATAGGCCAGAAGCAGCGGAAAGAATCCGACAAAGGTGGTTTGCTGCGCCGCGAAATACATCAGCACGGCGCCTGCAAACATCAGTACCGCCAGAACTTTTTGCGCTGAGAAAAAACGGTCGGTAACGGAGCCGACCAGAATCGGCGACAGGATCGCCGCAATGGCGGTACAGGAATAAGACCAGCCTATTTCACCGGCGGAAAACCCGCTTTTATTTAGCCATAGCCACAGGGGGACGAACCAGGCGCCCCAGATAAACCACTCCACGAACATCATGAACGACAGTTTAAAGGTCGTTTTCATTTTTGAATCCTTCATGACAGGTAAGGTACGCCATGACAATACCATTTAATAATACCTTTTAAATACCAATGAGCATTAATTTTGACCGATCTAACACTTTTTCGGACGTGAATCGAGTCAGCAGATAGCGCCGAAAAAATGCGCTAAAGTTGGCAAAAATGGTCGGTCAGTACCAGGCTTATTGCGACCCGCAATCTGCGGGACAGGACTATTCACCTTCCGATACCCTATCGGAACTTACGGGAGCATAGCTATGACTGATATTGCGCAGTTGCTTGGCAAAGACGCCGACAGCCTTTTACAGCATCGTTGTATGACCATTCCGTCCGATCAGCTTTATCTACCCGGCAAGGATTACGTTGACCGGGTGATGATTGACAATAATCGTCCACCAGCCGTTCTGCGTAATATGCAGACGCTCTATAATACTGGTCGCCTGGCGGGAACAGGATACCTTTCGATACTGCCCGTCGATCAGGGGGTGGAGCACTCCGCCGGCGCTTCTTTTGCGGCCAACCCGCGCTACTTTGACCCAAAAAACATTGTTGAATTGGCGATTGAGGCCGGCTGTAACTGCGTGGCCTCTACCTACGGCGTACTGGCCTCGGTTTCACGGCGTTATGCGCACCGTATTCCGTTTTTGGTCAAACTGAATCACAACGAAACATTGAGCTATCCGACAGAGTACGATCAGACCCTGTACGCCAGCGTTGAGCAGGCGTTCAATATGGGCGCCGTGGCGGTAGGCGCGACGATCTATTTCGGTTCGGAACAGTCTCGTCGCCAGATTGAAGAGATCTCCGCCGCTTTTGAGCGTGCGCATGAGCTGGGTATGGTGACCGTATTGTGGGCTTACCTGCGTAATTCTTCCTTTAAAAAAGACGGCGTCGATTACCATGTATCCGCTGACCTGACGGGGCAAGCCAACCATCTGGCCGCTACGATTGGCGCGGATATTGTGAAACAGAAAATGGCCGAGAATAATGGCGGTTATAAAGCGGTCAACTTCGGCTATACCGACGATCGCGTGTACAGCAAACTGACCAGCGATAACCCGATTGATTTGGTACGTTACCAGTTGGCGAACTGCTATATGGGACGCGCCGGGCTTATCAACTCCGGCGGCGCGGACGGCGGCGACACTGATCTCGGCGACGCGGTTCGTACCGCGGTGATCAACAAACGAGCTGGTGGAATGGGGCTAATTCTGGGACGTAAAGCCTTTAAGAAATCGATGGCTGATGGCGTGAAGTTGATTAACGCCGTACAGGATGTCTATCTGGATAGCAAAGTCACCATCGCCTGAGTTTAACGAAGAAAAGCCGGATGTGAGCGCATCCGGCCAGCGACAGGTGTTATTAACGTAGCAACGGGCAGTCTGGCGGCAGCCGACAGCGTAATGCGCCAGGTAGCACCTCAATATGAAATTCTTGTCCGCTGAGTGGTTCGCCATCCAGATTAAACGTGATTTCATGCGGCGCATGAATATCAAACCACGCCGAGGCGCCGTCAATAATATTCGGATTGTCATCTGACTGCGTGAGCGTGGAAAACAGCGCCGGCAGCAGCTCTTCGCCAGTAAAAATCCGTAGCTGTAACAGTCCGTCGTTAATCAGCGCGGTGGGACATAATTGCTGCCCGCCGCCGGCCTGACGACCGTTGCCGATGCCGATCACCAGCGCATCTCCCTGCCAGTGAAAGTTTTCGCCACGTATTTCGCAGCGGTCAGGGGTCAGCGTATCCATTCTCATCAGACCGTGGATAAGATAGGAGACGCCGCCCAACGCGGCCTTGAGTTTTTCCGGCGTTTCGGTGGTAATGCGGGTGCCAAAACCGCCCGTCGCCATATTGATAAAACAGGTTTTATCATTGACCCTGGCCATATCAATTTCCATCGCGTTTCCGGCAATCGCCAGTTTCAGCGCTTTGTCCAGCGCTTCAGGAATACCGGCGCTGGTGGCAAAATCGTTGGCAGTGCCGAGCGGCAAAAGGCCCAGTGCAGGGGCTACGCCGTCGCGGATCTGGATGAGCGCGGTCGACACTTCATTAATGGTACCGTCTCCGCCGCCGGCAATCACCGTTTCAACGCCCAGTCTACGGGCTTCATCAACGTAACGCTGCGCGTCGCCTTTTTCCCAGGTTACCCGAACGTGAATCTGTATACCTTCGTCGCGAAGGAGAGTAATGGCCTCACGTAGCGGCTGGTTATCAGCGCTTTTGCCATTGAGGATCAGTAAGCTGGCGGGAAAGTTAGCCATCCGTTATGCCTTAATAGGTTGAACAACAATCTCCAGAAAGTGTATAGTAGAAATGAAAAAGCGAGGTCAGAACAGGATGAAAATTGAAATGTTGCGCACTTATTGCTTTACCGTTTTTCTTCCTGCTGTACGCAGCGGTAAGTGAAGCATGGTTTAAGGCAAATGGCGACAAGAGAGATGCCGGTATGCGCATTGAGTAGCGCTTGTGAGGGTGCAGGGAAACCACAAGGGGGAGTCAGACGCTTTCCGATATAGCGCCTTTGATAACGAAACGGAGAATTAACAAGACGAACATACGTCAGTTATCAGTATTAATTTCAAACACCATAATATCAGATAAAAACCTGATATTTATTACCAAACATACTTTTTAATAGCATAAAATCGAAATGTTCTTTAGACTGCTTTGGCAGGAACAAGACGCACTATTAGCAGTACACTATTCTTGTTATCAAATAAAACCTATTTAGATGATGACTTAGCGCGGTGTCTTATAGTCGTGCCTGAGGTACCGCTTTTCTCATAAACATAAACAGGCATGTGCATGAAGAGGTTTATATGAATGTCACTTCAGGCGTGAATGCGCAAACGCCATTGCTCCCTCCTTCTGAACGGGGTAATGACGAAAAACCAGTAGCTGAAATCGTTGAGTTTAACGCTTACGGCAATAAACCCAGATGTTTAATGTGTCTGGGAACCTCGGCATTGTTTACAAGTGTTTTCAGTGGGGTATGCTCAGGGGCTGTCGCCAGTGTCAGTAGTGGTGCTGCATATACTACCGCTCTGACGGTTTTAGGCGCATCGCTTGGCATGGGGGGAATTGGTATGATGGGAATATGCGCCGGACTATATCTTAGCGCAAATGGCATCAGAACCCGGCCAGCCTGGCCATAAATGAGCAAACACAGCAAGTCATAGGGAAAAGATGAATTCCGACGATGACACGGGGTGTTAAGCGTCCAGACAAGAGGCTTATGACTTATATAGAAACTCTTTAAATAGAGTATGGGGTGTTATGTATTCAAGAGCCGATCGCTTATTAAGACAGTTTTCACTAAAATTAAATTCCGATTCAATTGCCTTTGACGAAAACAGATTATGCTCATTTATTATAGATAACCGTTACCGTATCTTACTAACAAGCACTAATAGCGAGTATATAATGATATACGGTTTTTGCGGAAGACCTCCGGATAATAATAATCTTGCTTTTGAATTTCTCAATGCTAATTTATGGTTTGCAGAGAATAATGGACCACATTTGTGTTATGATAATAACTCACAATCATTATTACTGGCTCTCAATTTCTCACTCAATGAAAGTTCTGTAGAGAAACTTGAATGTGAAATTGAGGTAGTTATTAGATCAATGGAGAATCTGTATCACATTTTACAGGATAAAGGAATAACTCTGGATACCGATTATACGTGACGGTGGGAAGGGTGTTTGGTGATCTGGTGGTAATAGAGGATAATCAATCCCAGCAAAACTTACATGGCCTGATGAAGGTGGACTGAGCGTAGGTGCGATGGTTTGAGTATTACTTTGACATGAAATCAAACCTCTAATCCGGGAAAACATTATTTTAATCCTTGTAAAAGCGGCATTAAAACGTGCCATAACTTTACACGCTTAAATTATCGGTTTTTAACCTTAATTTAATAACTTGGAAACTTTTTGTGTAAGTTCTCACAAAGCAGTTCTTGATTTAATTCACTGATTTTAAACGTAAATGTCAGAATGCTAAGTCCTGAGTCTGACCGGATGCGGGAGGATTGTGACTTGCTGGCTGGCAATGGATAGGGGAGGTCTCTAAACCAAAGCGCCCATTTGCGCTTTGGTTAGTGTGGTCAATTTTTGGATATGGCGGGAAGTACCACTTTTTTATTGATTATATGCAAAAAATAAGCCTGCGTAAGGGAGATTACGCAGGCCAAGGAGGTGGTTCCTGGTACAGCTAGCATTTATGGGTTATGTTTTTCAGCGCGTTGAATAATACCCGCATTGAGCGAAGCGGTATGTGATCAATTTCTAAGAATCTTCCCGCCATGAAAAAATAACCGCAATTAACTACTTAGCATGGGGGTTACGCGTTGATTCGCCTGAGAAATTACGCATCAATAGTGCGTAATCCAGCGTAACGTCCTGCGGGACGGGCATCCAGACGGTATAGCCATCGCCAGGTGCCACCGGCATAGCGTCTCCTTTGGCGTTCTCCATCTGTTCCAGGGTGAAATTGATATTTCCCTGCGGTGTCATCAGCTCCAGACTATCGCCAACGGAGAATTTATTCTTCACCGCCACGGCCGCCAGTTGGCCTTTACGCTCGCCGGTGAACTCGCCGACAAATTGCTGGCGTTCGGAAACGGAGTAACCGTACTCGTAATTCTGGTAATCGTCGTGCGTATGGCGACGCAGGAAACCTTCGGTATAGCCGCGATGAGCCAGACCTTCCAGCGTTTCCAGCAGCGTAGGGTCGAAGGGTTTACCCGCGGCGGCGTCGTCGATGGCCTTACGGTAGACCTGCGCGGTACGGGCGCAGTAATAAAAGGATTTGGTGCGGCCTTCGATTTTCAGCGAGTGGACGCCCATTTTCGTCAGGCGCTCCACGTGGGCGATAGCGCGCAAATCTTTTGAGTTCATGATATAGGTGCCATGCTCGTCTTCGAACGCGGTCATGTATTCGCCCGGTCTTTGGGCCTCTTCTATCATAAACACTTTATCCGTCGGCGCACCGATACCGAGCGTCGGCTCAACGTTCTGTACCGGAATCGGTTCGTGCTTATGCACGATGTTGCCGACAACGTCTTCTTTTCCTTCCTGCACGTTATATTCCCAACGGCAGGCATTGGTGCAGGTGCCCTGGTTCGGATCGCGTTTATTGATGTAGCCGGAAAGCAGGCAGCGGCCGGAATAGGCCATGCATAGCGCGCCGTGGACGAAAATTTCTATTTCCATATCCGGCACCTGCTGGCGAATTTCCTCAATCTCTTCCAGCGACAGCTCGCGGGAGAGAATCACACGGGTCAGCCCCATCTGCTGCCAGAATTTTACCGTCGCCCAGTTTACGGCATTAGCCTGTACCGACAGGTGAATCGGCATTGCCGGGAAGTGCTCGCGTACCAGCATAATCAACCCTGGATCGGACATGATCAGCGCATCCGGGCCCATCTCGACGACGGGTTTCAGGTCACGGATAAAGGTTTTGAGCTTGGCGTTATGCGGGGCGATGTTCACCACCACGTAGAATTTTTTTCCGAGCGCGTGGGCTTCGTTGATGCCAAGCTGCAAATTTTCGTGATTGAATTCGTTATTACGCACGCGTAAAGAGTAGCGCGGTTGGCCCGCATAGACGGCATCGGCACCGTAAGCGAAAGCGTAACGCATATTTTTCAGCGTTCCCGCCGGCGAAAGGAGTTCTGGTTTAAACATCATTTTCTCGTTCTGATGACAGGTCAGATCCGCCTCACCTGATGAGGCGGCTGGAGGAGAGTCCTCACTTTAAGGGCGGGCATTGTAGCGCCGTGGGAGAGGGGAGTAAACCACCTTACACCATTGAGTTGACCTGTCCCGGCAGCTCTGAGTTCGGGATGCGGACGGTATACCAGGCGAAACGAAAGCGTTTCCAGAAAGAATCGAAATGCAGGTGGTCCAGGCAGTCCATAACGATTTCATTATCCGGGTAAAGCGTGAAGGCAAAATGCGCCCAGCGTGCGCTTAGCTTCATATTAAACAGCGTTCGATCGTGTTTATTACCGTGCAGGCGCGATAGGGTCACCATAGCGTGTAGCGTGACTTTGTTGGCCTCTTGTTGCACCAGTTCCAGATGCTTATGCGCCAGCGTAATATCCTTCACTTCAAAAATATTCAGCAGGAACAAGCCCCAGGCCTCTTTATGCCCGAACTGATGCGCCAGCCAGAGATTATCGAGTAGTTCTTTTTCATAAGCGGAACGTTTTTCGGTATCAAATTCTTGTTTACTCAGACGCTGGTTGCAGACGCCGATGCTGAAATGAATATTTTGCAGGTCATTTTCATAGTCGGTATAGCCTCCGTTATCTATTAATTTGTACGGGGTGCTCTCGCGCAGCGCTAACTGCCGGTGCAAAATCTCCGCCGCGCGCTGAAAATACCCTAACGCGATGGCAGGATCGTAAGGTAGTAGGCCGTTGTTCTCTTTATTATTGTGTTCAAGGCCCAGCAGGTTTAGCGCGGCGGGGATATTTCTTTGCGCGCCCAGCTCTGCCAGCGGCACGAAATGTTCCGGGAGCCCGAACCAGTTGAAATTTTTAATCGCCGCCCGCCAGTGATGGTTATATTTAATGTCGGCGACGCTATCGAGCCAGGCGAGGCCTTGCGCCTCATCCTTTTCGAAACCCAATAGCCCGGCGTACTGAACGTAGCCACGACGGATTTTCGGCACTGCGAATTGCGTTTGCTGCGCATT
Organism: Salmonella sp. SAL04157; assembly: GCF_046551635.1. NCBI lineage: Bacteria > Pseudomonadati > Pseudomonadota > Gammaproteobacteria > Enterobacterales > Enterobacteriaceae > Salmonella > Salmonella sp. SAL04157. Next base: position 497,185 of record NZ_JBGDVS010000003.1, on the reverse strand, counting down.
CTGACAGAGAAAATTATACATCCACCAGGTGTCAGGAAAATCACGCAGGGCGAACTTTATCGTGTCATCAGAGAAATAATTGTTGAGCTTAACTTTTTCCATGATCGAACGCTGAAGGGTTCGCCAGAGCGCGTCATTATCGTCCAGATCGCTACAGCAGACCCGCAGCCACTTCAGCGCGTTGTGGCGGGATTCCTGGATATGCGCTCGCAGGCTAATCTCTTCGGCTTTGGCGATAATGCGTTCCTGTTCTGCCGGGGAGTCAACCTCTTTAATGCGCAGATCGCGGTGATCGTCCCACCAGATTAATAGCTCCAGATGTTCACCTTCTGCGGCAGAAAGGTGATCGCATACGCTTGATTCCAGAAATTCGCGGATTTCCTCGTGAGACCCTCCCCAGCGCGGCATACGAAACGGGATATATTCATCCAGCACGTAAAATGCCGTCGGGAAAATAGCCAGGCAGACGGCGAGCCAGTATTTTTGCCCGGCATCGTCATCGCACTCCGGCAATACGGACGGGCGCGGCAAATTTGGGCAAACCGCGTCGGCAAACGACAGCCCGGAATGGGCCATCAGCGCGTCCACCTCCTGCGGTGAATGGCGATGATATTCAGCCAGATCTTCCATTAATGGCTGCCCGGCAACATTCGCGCCCACAAGGAACTCAACCAGCCAGCCGGGCTGGTCGAAGACTTTTGAGTTGGTGCTGGTCAGGGCCGCGGCCATCCACTGGCGCGGTTCACAGTCGATAGCATTGAGCACGGCGATGACCATCCGTTCGTTGCAGGCGGCAGCGCAGATCCACATCGCTCGGGTGGTTTCTCTCGCCCAGCCATAGCTGCGATACAGCCACGCACGGTGATTCCAGTATTGCGCCTCGGCAAGCCAGGCGTGAGTAGAGCGGGGGCGGGCGCGCTGCCAGTTTTTGATCAGTGCTAATCCTTGCGGCCCGGCCTCAACCAGCGTGTCCATATCGTAAAAAGGGTTGTCCATTTGATTCCAGGCGAAGAAATAGCGCTTTTCCGCTTCGCGGCTGGTAAAGCTCTCCGTCAGCGCCTGGTTGTAGCGTTCGTCCAGTTCGTCATAGCGTTCTTCGCGCAGCAGGCCGGAAATATCGGCGATATGCCACTCTCGTTGCCCGTCATTGAGGGGATTTTTGTGGTTGCACATCTCAAACATAGCGTTGAGCAGACGATCATCCTGTTCCATAAAGCGTCCTTTAAATCGGCTCGAAAATTTTGAATTCATTCCACGGCAGTTGTCGCCAGCGGCTGACAGGGTCTTGCAGATAATGGGTGGCTTCCTGTAAATCCCGTCCGGCAGGCGCTGTTGGCGTGTCACGTAGCGTGAGCCATACCCGGCGGGCGCGAACGTAGGCGGTGGCGTAATCCTCCCAGGAATCAAAACAGTCCTGAGCGCGCTGGGCGTTAAGTAACAACACCAGCCAGGCCTGATGTACGTCGCACCAGCCGAGCCCGGCGATACAGCGGGTCAGAAAGGCGGTGCGCATGCAGTCGAAGGCCAGCGCGTCGCGGACCTGGCCCTGGGCCGCCAGATGATGATAAAACGTGCGCGGCGAGCTGCCGATGCCCGCAGGCCAGCGGCGTAAGATACCCTCAACCTTGTGGCGTAACGCCGCGCCGTCGAGGTTTTCGCTCAAGCCCAGCTCTTTTTTTACCTGCTGCGCCAGATAGCGGCGTTTGTCATCGTCAAGTTTGAAGACCAGCTCAACGCCTTTGATCGGTAGCCCGTTGCGCCGGGCAAGGATATCAGCTAGCGCCAGCGCCCATTGACGCCGCCGGGTATCGCGACGCAGATCCTTCAGGCGATCTTTTTCTTTCTCCTCGGCGATACGGGACGCAATCAGCGGTTTGTTTTTTTTGTAGTTGCGCCAGCTAAAAAATAGGGCGGCAATAATAAGAACAATCCAGAACATTAGCGCTCCTCCCTGGTTGCAGAAAGATAGCGCGTGGTTTGTAGCGTCAGGCTTTCAATTTCGAAAGGTTCGCTACTGGTGTTTTTCCCGGCAAGCGTAGGGTGCCATTCATGTCGTGGAAACAGCATTTCCGCAGCCGTCGCCACGTTAGGATCAACAACCTGAAGGTAGCGCAGTGCCTCCGGGGCGCTGTGCAACAGCAGCCACTGTAAAGCTACCGGAGGCGTAGGGAAGTGCTCCATTAAATGAAAATTGTCATGCAGCACATTGAGCAGAAAATTGAGGTAATGAATATGAGTAATAAATTTCCAACCTGAATATTCCGGCGTCGATTCATAAACTATTCCCATCCCTTCACAATCGGCGTGGCGCTCAGGAAGTGGTTGCAGATGGCGTAACAGAGATAAAACATCGTTAGCATATTTCTTAATAGGATGGCGATTTTGCTTACCTTTAATCTGATCAATGCTCAGGCCGTTATTACCGACCACCAGGCTTATTGTGACGTGGGGAATATTATTGCCGTCGCGCAGGCTGAACAGGCGAAGTTTCTGTTGTTCAATTTGCCGGGCGTAGTAATCGCCGTAGCCGCCGGAAAGCGCGCCTTTATTATCAAAATCTCCGACGCAGTGTTGCATATGCCAGGATTCATACGCCATCTCACTGCGCAGGCCGGGGTTTGTTGCATCAAACTCAACCAGCACGCCGTTATTCACCGCCATCACCGGTTTTAGCGCCTCGCTGTTGGAGGGATACCAACCTTGTTCACGCAGGCGCTGCATTTTTTGATGCTCCGCTTCGCGCATTGCCAGCACGGTAAAGCAGTTGATGCGCTGTAGTTTAGTTTCCAGCCGCGTTCCTTCCTGACGCGAAAGAAATTCCACTAAATCTCTTTCCATTGCCACAAGTTGCGGGTGCTGAACGTTAAGGTAGTAAAAGCGCTCATCGCCACCCAGCTTTGGCGCCAGCCAGGCGGGGATTTCTGTATCAGCGCTAAAATAAACGGCATAATCGGCGACGGAGCGCACAGGATAAACATGAGGAAAGTCACCAATGATCCAACGATAAAAATGGTTGCTTAACCAGCGCTGGATAATTTCGCTGTCGCCGCGTTGTTGGCTCCGGGAAAAAATAGACGATTTTACATTTGGCGCATTTATTATATTGCGTGGTTTATAGCGGTGAGATGACGTTTCTGTCATAAAAATCCATGTATAATTAAGCTGGTATTATGTTTATGTATTTTTAGATTCACTTAATGAATTAATGCGCAATAAGTTTAAAAAACTACTCACAGTATATCGGTAAACTAAAAAGAGCGGCCAAATAATTTATTGTCCCCGATCGCGTTCGTCATGGTTTTCGGGATACAGCTCGGCCAAAGGAAAGAGGACAGTGTGTTAATTCCGCCAGAATAGCGTTGGCGAAAAATATCGTCTTACGACCTTGTTATTGTTATGCCAATAATCATTATACCAGGCGACACGCATCCGCTTCCCAACGATATCCCACCCCGTAGACCGCGCGTATAAATGACTGTTCGGCATCCAGCGATTCCAGTTTACGGCGCAGGTTTTTAATGTGGCTGTCGATAGTACGATCGGTCACCACACGGTAGTCGTCGTAGAGGTGGTTTAACAACTGCTCGCGGGAAAAAACTTTACCCGGTTCAAGCGATAAGGTTTTTAGCAGGCGGAATTCAGCGGGGGTTAAATCCAGCGCTTTACCACACCAGGAGGCCTGAAAGCGGCTTTCATCAATCATTAACGGGCTTTCGGCATCCTGCTGCTGGAGTTCGCGCTGCGGTTTGCAGCGGCGCAAAATGGTTTTCACGCGGGCCACGACTTCGCGCGGGCTGTAAGGCTTACAGATATAATCATCGGCGCCGATTTCCAGCCCAAGCAGCCGGTCGATCTCTTCGATTTTGGCCGTGACCATCACAATGGGGATGTCGGAAAAACGGCGAATTTCCCGGCATAGCGTCAGACCATCGGTACCCGGCAGCATCAGATCCAGCAGAATCAGATCCGGCGGCGTTTGACGCACATACGGCAGTACCTTGTCGCCATGATTGATGAGCGTGGGGGCGTAACTCGCCGCGCGTAAGTAGTCAATAAGCAGCTGTCCCAGCTTGGGTTCATCTTCAACAATCAAAATGCGCGGCGTGTTTTCATCAATGGGTAATTCAGTCATACTTCTCTCTGTAAATCGCGATCCAGCGGTAACTCTACTGTAATGCTAACCCCGCCAAAAGGCGAATGAGCGGCGTGAAGATGACCGTTATGCGCGTGTACAATATTGACGCATATCGCCAGCCCCAGTCCAGAACCGCCGCTGGCGCGGTTACGGGACACTTCCGTGCGGTAAAAACGGTCAAAAAGTTTTTGTAACTGTTCATCGCTGACGCCCGGTGCAGAATCGGCAAAGGTCAGGAATAATGATTTATCGCGTTGTTCGGCGGAAATATGCAGGCCGCCGCCGCTGTCGGTGTAGCGCAGACTGTTTTCCAGCAGATTATTAAACAGTTGCATCAGGCGATCCGGGTCGCCGAAGACGGTCATGCTATCCGGCAACGCGTAATGTAGCGTTAGCCCCCGGCTGGTAAAGCGTTCTCTGAACGCGCCGCCAGCGACTTCCAACAGGGGAACAAGATCGACGGTCGTTTTTTGGTAAGCCAGCGCGCCCTCGTCAGACAACGAAAGCTGATGCAGGTCGTCAACCAGTTTGGTAAGCGTACCGACTTCCGCCTGTAGGGAGGTAACCGATTCTGGCGTGAACTGGCGAACTCCATCCTGAATGGCTTCCAGTTCGCCGCGCAATACCGCCAGCGGCGTGCGCAGTTCGTGGGAAATATCCGCCATAAAGTCGCGGCGCATCTGCTGGTTTCTTTCCAGCGTGCTGGCAAGCTGGTTAAAGTCCTGCGCCAGTTTTCCCAGTTCATCAGCGCTGGTTGGGGTCACGCGCGTGGTAAAATCCCCCGCCGCCAGTCTGTGCGTACCCTCGACCAACCGTTTGACCGGGGCGAGCAGGCCACGCGCCAGCAAAAACGTCGCCAGCGCGGCCAGCAACGTTGATAACGCCACGATCATCCAACTGGCGCGCCGCTGCTGCATATCAAAATTAATATCCGTATTACGCGTCAGCCGCTCGACAGGAGAGGCGATAATCGCGCCGACTTCGGCGCCATTGACCAGAATGGGGCGGCGAGTACCGTCATGCGGCACCGGACCGCGTGGGCCGACCAGCACCTGGCCATTTTGATCGACGACCCAGAACTGGGTGCGCCAACCGTGCGGCGGCATACCGGGGCCGGGTTTATCCCGGTCGTTGTCATGCTCAAATGAACGCAGAATCTGGAAAACGAAGCGATCGTTGTTGCGTAAAAAACGCCAGTTGCCGTGTTGCTGGTACTGGTCGCCCAGCGCATCGCCCAGCATTTGTAGCCGCTGCTCGTTGCCGTGTTTGATATAGTCAATAAATCCGCGTTCAAAACTGACGCGCACGGCCCAATGCATACTGATCAGCAGCACGATGCAGGTGGCGAAAATCGCCAGAAACAGCTTGCCGGTGATTCCGGGCCGCCAGACTTTCATTACAGGCTCCTTTTACGCCGTGAAATGACCATGTTTTGCTGTGTATCGTTCGGCACGCGGGCAAAAATTATCGCCGGTAGCGCGATAATAACCGCCATACATAACCAGGTGTACATAAAGACGTGATGTGTGGCGCTACTGTCTATCCCGATATGCTGTTGGCCAAACATACCCAGCAGCATTCCGGCAATAGTGACGCCGATACTCATCGAGAGCTGCATAATCATCGATAATAAGCTATTGCCGCTGCTGGCCAGCGTATCGGGAAGGTCTTTTAGCGTTAAGGTGTTCATGGAAGAAAAGCGCGCCGAGTTCACCATTCCCTGCAAAAGCAGTACCAGCGGCAAGAGATAATACCAGCCGAGCAGCGCGACCGACATAAACAACAGGCTAACCAATGCCAGTCCGAGCGTGGTCGCTACCAGAACCCGACGATAGCCAAAACGGTTAACTATCTGCACCACAATCCGCTTCATTCCCATGCTGCCCAGCACCATGGGGATCATCATCAAACCGGCATGAAACGGTGAAAAACCAAGACCAATTTGCAAAAAGACCGGCGTCATAAACGGCAGCATACCGCTGCCGATACGCCCGGCAAAACTGCCCAGCAACCCCAGTGAAAACGTGGGCGTGCGGAACAATCGCAGGCTGAATAACGCGCCTGAGTTTTTTTTGGCATGGAGGAGATAGAGCAGAATGGCTGCCGCGCCGCCCGCAGCAAGTCCGGCTAATGTCCAGGGCGAAATCCCCATGCTTTTACTACCGTCCAGCGCCAGCGTGAGTACCGCCATGCCGATAGCTAACAGCAGGAACCCCGGCAGATCAAAGCGCCGGGTCTCTATGGTGTAGTTTGGCATCAGCATAAAGGTCGCCATAGCGCCGACAATTCCTACCGGGATATTGATCAGAAAGATCCAGTGCCATGAAGCATATTCCACCAGCACCCCGCCCAGCGCGGGGCCGAGTAACGGCCCGATCTGTCCCGGTAGGGTGACGAAGGTCATCGCCGCCATATATTGCGCGCGCGGCACGATTTTCATGACCGTCAGGCGTCCGACCGGCACCATCATCGCGCCGCCTACGCCTTGTAAAACCCGCGCTAATACCAGTTGATTAAGCGTGCCGGAAAGGGCGCAAAACAGCGAACCCAGCGTGAACAGCACAATGGCGGCAAAGAAGATATTACGCACGCCGATTTTATCTGCCAGCCAGCCGCTGGCGGGGAGCATCACGGCGACGGTAAGAACATATGACACCACTACCATGTGCATATGCAGCGGGCTTTCCCCCAGGCTTTTCGCCATGGAGGGCAGCGCAGTGTTGACGATGGTGGTATCCAGCGACTGCATAAAAAAGCCGAATGCCACAATCCAGAGTTGCCAGCGGGTGTTGTCAGGAAGTTCTGTCATATCTCTACTACCGGTTTGCTATTTTTACGCGAAAAACGCAGCCGCAGACGGTCGAAAAAGAGGTACACCACTGGCGTGGTATAGAGCGTCAGAAGCTGGCTCATGACCAAACCGCCGACAATGGTTATCCCCAACGGCTGCCGTAATTCCGAACCGTCTCCGCCAGATAACACCAATGGCAGTGCGCCGAACAGCGCCGCCAGCGTGGTCATCATTATTGGACGGAAGCGTAACAAGCAGGCCTGGAAAATGGCTTGTTCCGGCGTCAGGCCGCCGCTTCGTTGCGCTTCAAGCGCAAAATCGACCATCATAATGGCGTTTTTCTTCACAATGCCAATTAATAGCATGATCCCTATCAGGGCGATTAGGCTGAAAGGGGCATTGAAGAGTTCCAGCGCCAGAAGCGCCCCAACGCCCGCCGATGGCAGAGTAGAGAGAATGGTCAGCGGATGGACGTAGCTTTCGTACAGTATCCCCAGCACAATGTAGACGGTAGCGATCGCCGCCACTATCAAAATAAGCTGTGAATTCATGGTCTGCTGGAAGACTTGCGCCGTTCCGGAAAAACTGCCGCGTACCGTCGGGGGGACGCCAAGCTGCGTCATTGTGCGATTAATGGCCTCCGTCGCCTGCGATAACGATGTGCCGGTCGGCAGGTTAAAGGCAATCGTGGACGCCGCGGACAATCCCTGATGGTTCACCGACAGCGGCGCATTGGCGGGCCGCCATTGGGCGAAATAAGAGAGGGGAATCGCTTTTCCGTCACGGTTGATAACGAACATTTTCTCCAGCGCGCTGATATCCTGGCTATAGCGCGGATCGACTTCCATCACCACTTTATACTGGTTCATCGGCTGATAAATGGTGGAAATTTGCCGCTGGCCGAAAGCATTATTTAACAGACTGTTTGCGGCCTGAACATCAATACCCAGCCGTGACATGGTGTCGCGGTCGTAGATAAGGTTCATCTCCGCGCCATTATCCTGCTGGTCGGAGTTTACGTCCGCCAGTTGCGGCAGGGCCGAGAGCGCTTTGCGTATTTTCGGCTCCCACTCGCGCAGCGCCGCCAGGGAGTCAGACAGCAACGTATATTGGTAACTGGCGTTAGCCTGCCGCCCACCGACGCGAATATCCTGTACCGCCATCAGAAACAGCCTGGCGCCGGGTTCTTTTGCCAGTTTGACCCGCAGTCGATCAATGATTTGCTGCGCCGTCTCTTTGCGTTCGCCGCGCGGCTTCAGCGTAATAAACATCATGCCGCTATTCACCCGCGAGCCGCCGGTAAAACCAGTGACATTATTCACCGCCGGATCGTCGCGAATAATTTTCATAAAATCCTGCAGCTTGCCGCGCATGGCCTGGAAAGAGATGCTCTGGTCAGCCTGAATACCGCCTATCAACACGCCGGTGTCCTGCTCCGGAAAGAATGTTTTAGGGATGGCGATATAAAGCCAGATGTTCAGCGCAACGGTGCCAAGAAAAACCACACCGACAAGACGCGTATGGTTAAGCACCCATTTTAATGACGTGCCGTAACCCTGTTGCAAGGCGACCAGCAAACGGCCAACGCCCCGTTTACGCGGTTGGGTGCGCGGTTTGCTTGATTTAAGCATCCAGCCGCACATCATCGGCGTCAGTGTGAGCGAGACCACCAGCGAAATGCCAATCGCCACCGAGAGGGTAACGGCGAATTCCCGTAATAATCGCCCTGGCAGGCCGCCCATTAACAGCAGCGGCAGAAATACCGCCACCAGCGACAGACTCATGGAGATGACCGTAAACCCGACTTCCCGCGTACCCTGTAATGCCGCCTGCAAAGGTTTCATTCCCGCCTCCAGATGGCGGGCGATATTTTCCAGCACCACAATGGCATCATCAACGACAAATCCGGTTGCGATAGTCAGCGCCATCAGCGACAGATTGTTGAGGCTGAAGCCGCACAGATACATGGCGGCGAAGGTGCCGATGAGCGAAACGGGAACGGCGACGGCGGGGATTAGCGTGGCGCGCCCGGAACGCAGGAATAAAAACACCACCAGGATCACCAGCGCGACAGAGATAGCCAGCGTCTCTTCTACCTCTTGCAGCGACGCGCGAATCGTCGGCGAACGATCCTGGGCGATTTGTAAATCGATAGCGGCGGGGATCATTGCCCGCAGTTCCGGCAGTTTTGCCCGGATGCCGTCGACCGTCTGAATAATGTTGGCCTCCGGCAGCTTGCGGATCATCAACAAAATAGCGGGTTTAGCGTTCGTCATCCCGGCGTTACGGACATCCTGCACCGAGTCGGTGACGCTGGCGACGTCGCCCAGGCGTACCGCCGCGCCGTTGTTATAGTGAATAATCAGCGGCTGGTATTCGGCGGCGGTTTTCAGTTCGTCGTTGGTCTGGATTTGCCAGCGGTGGACGCTATCTTCAATTGCGCCTTGCGGTCGGCGTACGTTGGCGCTGTCGATCGCTTCGCGGACCTCATCCAGCGAGACGCCCTGGTTAAAGAGCGCCTGCGGGTTTAAGCCTACACGTACTGCGGGCAGGGAGCTGCCGCCGACGTCAACATCGCCGACGCCGTCAATTTGCGCGATGGTTTGCGCCAGTTGGGTAGAGGCGAAATCATACAGTTTGCCCTGTGACCAGCTCTCCGAGGTGAGCGTTAAAATCATAATCGGCGCGTCGGATGGATTGGCCTTGCGATAAGTCGGGCGGCTGGGCATTCCGCCTGGCAACAAGCTTTGCGCGGCGTTGATGGCGGCCTGCACGTCGCGCGCCGCGCCGTTAATATCACGATCGAAATTAAATTCGAGAATAATGCGCGTACTGCCGAGCGAGCTGCTGGAAGTCATTTCATTGACGCCTGCAATGCGTCCCAAAGAACGTTCCAACGGCGTCGCCACCGACGAAGCCATGGTTTCCGGCGAGGCGCCCGGCAGCGAGGCGCTAACCATAATCACCGGGAAATCGACCTGCGGCAGCGGGGCGACCGGCAACAGACGAAAGCCCAGAATGCCGCACAACGTAATGGCGGCGGCAATCAAAATGGTGGCGACCGGGCGGTAGATGAAAAGGGCGAAAAAGCGCATCTACGCCTCCTCTTTATGGCGCGGAAAGCGACTTTTCACGTACAGCGACAGGCGGTCAAACAGGAGATAAATCACCGGTGTGGTAAACAGAGTTAATACCTGGCTGACCAGTAGGCCGCCCACCATCGCGATCCCCAACGGGCGACGTAATTCCGCGCCAACGCCGGTACTCAACATTAATGGCAATGCCCCGAGCAACGCCGCCAGCGTGGTCATCAGAATCGGTCGAAAACGCAGCAGACAGGCCTGGAAGATAGCGTCGCGCGGACTCATCCCCTGTTCGCGTTCGGCGGCGAGGGCGAAGTCAATCATCATGATGGCGTTTTTCTTCACGATGCCGATCAGCAAAATAATGCCGATAATGGCGATAATATCGAGCTCGCTACCGGCGATGATCAGCGCCAGCAGCGCGCCGACGCCCGCCGTAGGCAGCGTTGAGAGAATCGTGATCGGATGGATAAAACTCTCATACAGCACGCCGAGCACGATATACATCGCTACCACGGCGGCGACAATAAGCCAGACGGTGCTGCCCAGCGCCGCCTGGAAGGCGAGCGTACTGCCCTGAAACTGCGTTGTAATATCCGCTGGCAGGGCGAGCGTTTTTTCCGTACCGAGAATCGCCTGCACCGCATCGCCGAGCGAATAGCCCTCCGGCACGTTAAACGAAAATGTCGTGACCGGGAACTGATCTAAATGATTGATGGAGAGCGGGGCGAAGCGCTGCTCAATGCGGGCAATCGCGCTGAGCGGTACGGTGCCGCCGTCGCGGCTCGTCAGGCGAATCGTCTGCAGCGCCGCCAGGCCCGGCGTGCTGGCGGTATTATGTTCCAGCACGACGCGGTACTGGTTCGCCTGGGTATAAATCGTTGAAATCAGGCGTTGTCCGAACGCGTTGTAGAGCGCGTTATCCACATCCGCCATGCTGATACCCAGACGGCTGGCGCTGTCGCGGTCGACATTCACCCAGGCCGCTAATCCCCGATCTTGCCAGTCGCTGCTTACCTCAGAGAGCTGTGGTAACGACTGTAGCGCGTTCTGCAGTTTTGGCACCCAGTGGCTGAGCGCATCGAGCGTCGTGGCCTGCAGGGTAAACTGATACTGCGTGCGGCTGACCTGCGTGTCGATGGTTAAATCCTGCGTCGGCTGGAGATACAGCGCCACGCCGGGAATCGTCGCCACGGCGGTTTGCAGCCGGGAGATCACCTGCTGCACGCGGTCATCACGCGCATCCAGCGGCTTGAGGTTAATTTGCAGGCGCGCGCTATTCAGCGTGGGGTTAGCGCCGTCTACGCCAACAAAAGTCGTCAGACTTTGCACCGCCGGGTCCTGTAATATCCGCTCCGCCACCTGGCGCTGACGTTGCGCCATACTGGCATACGATGACGATTGCGGCGCCTGCAGCGTCCCCTGGATAATGCCGTTATCCTGTACCGGAAAGAACCCTTTCGGGATGACTATCCACAGCATAACGCTGAGCAGGAGCGTGGCGAATGCCACGCTCAATGTAAGCCACGGATGGTTGAGCACTTTCGCTAATCCGCGTCCGTAGCTGGCGATCACGCGGTCAAACATCCGCTCGCAGGCGCGGGAAAAGCGGTTTTGTTTACGCAGAGATTGCTGGCTGAGCATACGCGCGCACATCATGGGCGTGAGCGTCAAAGAGACGACGGCGGAGATTAAAATCGCTACCGCCAACGTCACCGCAAATTCGCGGAACAGTCGACCAACAATATCGCCCATAAAGAGCAACGGGATCAGCACCGCAATCAGTGAAAAGGTGAGGGAAATAATGGTAAAGCCGATTTCGCCCGCACCTTTGAGCGCCGCCGCCAGCGGTTTTTCTCCTTTTTCGATGTAGCGCGAGATGTTCTCGATCACCACAATCGCATCGTCGACCACGAAACCCGTGGCGATAGTGAGCGCCATCAGCGTCAGGTTATTAATGGAAAAATCCAAAAATACCATCACCGCAAAGGTGCCGATAAGCGACAGCGGTACGGCGACGCCGGGAATAATTGTGGCGGGAATGTTACGTAAAAACAGATAGATAATCATGACGACCAGCGCGATCGCCAGCATCAGTTCAAACTGGGTATCGCGCACGGAAGCGCGAATATTGGTGGTGCGATCGGACAGGACCGTGACCTTCACCGATTTCGGCAGGCTTTCGGTAAGTTGGGGCAGCATCTGGCGAATGCTGTCCGCTGTCGCAATGATATTGGCGCCAGGCTGGCGTTGAACGTTCATCACGATAGCCGGCGCTTGATTCGCCCATGCACCGAGCCAGCTATTTTCCGCCCCCTGTTCGACGGTGGCGACATCGCCCAACCGTACCGGCGCGCCGTTTTGATACGCGATGATAAGCCTGCGGTATTCGTCGGCAGACTGCATCTGATCGTTAGCAGAAAGCGTCACCGCCCGTTCGGGGCCATCCAGACTGCCTTTCGCCGAGTTGACGTTGGCGCCGGTAATTGCGGTACGGACCGTTTCGCTGGTCAGACCGAGCGCGGCGACAGCCTGAGCATTCAGTTTTACGCGTACCGCAGGGCGCTGCCCGCCGGCAAGCGTCACCAGCCCGACGCCGGAGACCTGCGAGATCTTCTGCGCCACGCGGGTTTCTACCATGTCCTCTACCTGGGTCATCGGCATCGCGTTTGAGGTGACGGCAAGCGTCATAATCGGCGGGTCCGCCGGGTTGACTTTGCTATAAATCGGCGGATTCGGCAGGTCGGAAGGCAATAAATTGGTGGCTGCGTTAATCGCCGCCTGTACTTCCTGCTCGGCAACGTCCAGCGGCAGCGTCAATTGAAACTGTAGCGTTACCACCGATGCGCCGCCGGAGCTTTGCGACGACATCTGCTTAAGTCCCGACATCTGGCCGAACTGGCGCTCAAGCGGCGCGGTGACGGCGGAGGTCATGACATCCGGGCTGGCGCCAGGGTAGAGCGTAACAACCTGAATAGTGGGGTAGTCGACCTCCGGCAAAGCGGCGACGGGCAGGAAGCGATAGCCGATAATCCCGGCGAGTAAAATCGCCGCCATCAGCAGAGTGGTGGCCACGGGGCGCAGAATAAACAGACGCGAAGGGCCGCCCGTGCTGCCCGGAGGTAATACCTGCATCAGGCGCGCGCTCCTTTTTGACCTTCATGGCGGGAAGGGGATTTTTCATCCGCCACGGTGGTTTGCGGCTCAACGACCTCGACTTTTGCGCCTTCCGTCAGCCGATCAATACCATCGGTAACGACGCGATCGCCTGCCGACAAGCCTGCGCTGATCACCACGTTTTGGTTATCCTGAATACCGATTTTTACCCGCTTCTTGCTGACGTTATTTTCGTCGTTCAGCACCCACACAAAGTGGCCCTCATTGCCCATTTGCACCGCCGCGGCAGGCACCACAACGGCATTTTGTTCGGTATCGACCAGCATCCGGGCGTTCACAAATTGATTGGGGAACAGCGTATCGTCCTGATTGGTAAAGCGCGCTTTAATTTTGATCGTTCCCGTCGTGGGATCAATCTGGTTGTCCAGACTGAGCAACACACCTTCGCTCAGTTTGTGCGAGTTAGTCCGATCCCAGGCTTCTACGACCAGCGCTTTCCCCGCTTTCTGTGCCTGAACTACGGTCGCGATATCGCTTTCCGGCAGAGTAAAAATGAGATCAATCGGGTGCGTTTGCGTAATGACGACAATACCGGCGGTATCGCTGCTGGAAATCTGGTTGCCGACATCCACCTGTTTCAGACCCACGCGTCCCGAGACCGGGGCCGTGATACGACTCCAGTCGAGCTGTAACTGCGCGCTGGCGACATTGGCTTCATCCGCTTTAATGGTTCCCTGGGTTTCGTTGACCAGCGCCTGTTGCGCATCCAGTTCCTGACGGGAAACCAGATTGGTTTTTGCCAGTTGCTGATAGCGCGCCAGATCACGACGCGCATTCGCCAGCGTAGCGTTATCTTTCGCCAACTGTCCCTGCGCCTGCGCCAGGGCGACCTTAAACTGGCTGGGATCGATTTGCGCCAGCAGATCGCCTGTGTTGACCTGCTGACCTTCCTGAAAGTGCAGGGCGATGAGTTGACCATCCACGCGGCTACGCACCGTAACGGTATTCGCTGCGGTCACGGTACCCAGCCCGCTCAGATAGCGCGGTACGGCTTGCGTGGTCGCGGTCGCGGCCTGTACCGGCGCCAGAGGGGCGTCGCGCATACCGCGGCGACCTGCGGCGGCGGTATGCGGCGCTTGCGCGGCGACGCCCGGCGCGGCGGTCGGGCTTTCGCTACGGCTATGCCAGAACCAGAATGCGGCGGCGGCCACTACAACCCCAATCGCTATTGCCCAGCGGAAAGTATTACTGCCTTTCATCGGTATAAGTTTCTCATCCAGAAACGTTTTGCGGAATGTTGCTCCCTCTATTGTAGTCAGCAGGGAAGGGAGAAAAATGGAGGAATTATGGAACACGGTCGGGATTATTCTGAATGGCGACCCGCTTTGCGAGGCGCTACGCAACTCTCATCGGTGAAAATCGTTAACGCGCCGGAGTGCGGTAAAGTGGCGGCACGGCAATGAAGGTAAGCCACCGATTTCAGCAGGACGCTGAAACGGGAAAGCCCCTCCCGAGGAAGGGGCCAAAATAAGGAAAGGGTTATGATGAAGGTAGTCATCATACTGGTGATACTCTTAGTGATTAGCTTCCAGGCTTACTAAGACACCAGGGGGAGGAGGAATCCTCCCTTACCCTCACTCCTGACGTTAAGCCACATCAAGAATAATGTCAATCCATCAGCGCTGGGCTTGCGAGGCGCTTAGCGGAAAACGACCTCCGCCCAGCGCGCCAGTCCTGCGGTGACGGAGCCGAAATCATCGCCGCCAGCGACGGGTATGCCCGGTAGCTGTTCGGAAAGCGCTTTTTTAATCAATGGCGAACGGGCGCTGCCGCCGGTCAGATAGATGACATCCGGTTTTTCCTGCGCGCTGTCCAGCGCTAGTTGCACCTGTTCCAGAATACGCGCCAGCGGTTGATCCAGCGCCGCTTCCAGTCCTTGCTGGCTGATAGCGACCGCCAGGTCGTCGCTGATAAATGGCAGCCTCGCCGTAATATCCGCCTGGCCGGAAAGGGCGATTTTGCTCTCTTCCGCGCAGCGTACCAGGCGGTAACTAAGCCGCTGGCGCCAGACCTTGAGCAGCAACGCGACCTTGTCTGCTTCACGCGCGTTGCGAACCAAATCATTCAACAGACGACCATTCGCGCTACTGTAAAAATCGCTTTGCGCCGGGACGTCGTTAATCGCCACGGCGTTCCACCACGGCAGCACCGGCAGGGCGATGCCTTTTTCGGTTTCGCCGCCCATGCCCAGCAAAGGCATCAGATTTTTAAAGGCCAGCGCGATATCCAGATCGTTTCCGCCCACGCGGCAACCGCTGTGCCCCAACAGGCTGTTTTCACGATCGGCGCGCTGACGCCACTGTGGCCCCATTAGTAGCATGGAGCAGTCGGTGGTGCCGCCGCCAATATCCACGACCAGCACACGCTTCTCTTCCCGCAGCATAGCCTCGTAGTCCAGGCCCGCCGCGACCGGTTCGTATTGGAATACCACCTCCTGAAAACCGGCGCGTTTTGCCGCCCGCTCCAGAATACCCTGCGCCTGGCGGTTCGCGTCATCGCCGCCGAGTCCCTGAAAGTTGATCGGGCGACCGATCACCGCCTGGGTAATGGCCTCCGGCAATTGGCTGTGCGCCGTATGACGAATATGTACCATCATGGCGCAGACCAAATCTTCAAACAGCGCGACCTGCTGCGGTTTCAGGCCGCTGGCGCCTAAAAAGGATTTTGGCGATTTGACAAACCAGACTTCCTGGGGATCGTCAATATAGTGCGCCAGCGACGCCAGACCAAACTGTACGCTTTGCGCGCCAACCTCAATATCTTCCTCGCGGTTGTAGCGTATCGCGCGGCGTAGCAGCGCCTGGGTTTCTTCGTCCGTTGCCGGCACATCATGATGGCGATACAGCCACTCGCTCACCGCTTCGCGCGTCGGCGCGCACAGCATAGACGGCAGTAATGCGCTGTTATTCTCCATTGTCAGCAACCGTGGATGCCCGTCGCGCATAATGGCGACCGAGCAGTTTGCCGTACCGTAATCAAATCCTATAAACACCTTAAAATCCCCATGCCAGTGAAGAAGGGGCGTGACTTTAGCGAAATGTCGTCGCGGCGACAACTGGAATATGAAAGCAAGGCGTTACGTGCGATTAGCGTTTATGCTGAAAGGTCAAATAAAGGAGAAAAGTATGTTTACCCTGAGCTGGCAGCCGCCTTACGACTGGTCGTGGATGTTGGGCTTTCTTGCCGCGCGTGCGGTGGACGGCGTGGAAACGGTAGGAGAGGGCTTTTATGCGCGTAGCCTGGTGGTGGGCGAGCATCGCGGACTGGTCAGCGTGAGGCCCCATCTGCCCACCCACACTGTGCAGGTTAGCGTGAGCGCCGGATTACTTCCCGTCGCGCCGGCGTGTCTGGCGAAGGTTTCGCGTCTGTTTGATCTTGACTGCCAGCCCGCGCAGGTTGCCGCCGTGCTGGGGCCACTGGGCGAGGACAGACCGGGGCTGCGTTTACCGGGATCGGTTGATACGTTTGAACAAGGCGTGCGGGCGATACTGGGGCAACTGGTGAGTGTCGCGATGGCGGCAAGGTTGACGGCGAAAGTGGCGCGCCGCTATGGCGAGGCGTTGCCGGATGCGCCCGATTATGTCTGTTTTCCCGGTCCGGAAACGCTGGCGTTGGCCGATCCGCTGGCGCTTAAAGCTCTGGGGATGCCGCTGCGGCGCGCCGAAGCGCTGATTCATCTGGCGCAGGCGACGCTGGCGGGAAAACTGGCGCTCGCCGCGCCGTCGGATATTGAGCAGAGCGTTAAAAATTTACAAACGTTTCCGGGAATTGGCCGCTGGACGGCGAACTATTTCGCCCTGCGCGGTTGGCAGGCAAAAGATATCTTTTTGCCCGACGATTACTTAATTAAGCAGCGCTTCGCCGGGATGACGGCCGCGCAGATCCGTCGCTACGCGGAGCGCTGGAAACCGTGGCGTTCCTACGCGCTACTGCATATCTGGTATACCCACGGCTGGCAACCGTCAATGGATAGCGAAATAGCTGGTATTCAGTAACAAATCCAACGGTTGCGCTTCGGCGATAGTGTCGCCATAAATCAGATCCACGCCAATACGGGAGAGCGTATCCAGCACCTGTGGGTTTTGTACCGGCCCGGCGAGCGTTTTGATGTCCAGATGCTGGGCGTGTCCCTGGATGATCGAGGTCAGCATTTCATCCATTAAACTCTCATGAACGTTGGCGATAAGGTCGCTATCCAGCAGTAAATAATCAGCGATATGCGGGGTCAGTAAATTAAACAGCTGTAAATCGCGCCCGACATGGCTGAGAATCACCTGGCAGCCGCGTTGTCGCAGTTTTCGCAGAGTCGCAGCGGCGGTCTGCGCCTGCTTAACGATAACGTCAGCCGGGATAATCAGATGTAATAACCGTGGCGGCAGTGGGCTATGCTCCAGTTGTTCCAGCAGCTCATCAATAAGGGTCGCGCTGTATAATCCTGCGGCGGACAGCGGCAGCGCAACGCTTAATCCCTTGCTGGCGACGGCGGTCGCCGCATGGTGGAAAAACTCATGGAATACCCGTCGGTCAAGCGCGTGATGCAGCGCGGAGTCGGCTAATCCTGCCCGGAACGCGCGCTCTTCCATCACTTCCCCTTCGCTGGTCCACAGCCTGAGTGAGACCAGCCAAAAGCTGGTGGCCTCCGGCGTACGCGGCGGCGCGACGTTTCTGGCAAGCATTAGCAGGTGGTTATTTTTAATCATATGCCACTGTTCTTCCAGCGGCATCATTCCCTTTGAGGAGGTTAATGCGTGCTGCGGTTCGTACACGGTCAGACGGCCGCGACCGCTATTTTTCGCGGCGTAGCAGGCTATATCGGCCTGAGACACGACCTCTGTGAGCTGGCAGTTATGTTCATTTATCATTGTGATCCCGGCGCTGGCGCCGATCCGATGCAGGCGTCCTTCCCACATAAAGTGATATTCATTAACGGCGTTGATAAGCCGCGTCACGATAAAACGCGCGCTGTCACTATTACAATCCGGCAGCAACAGGCCAAACTCATCGCCACCCAGACGGGCCAGGAGATCGCTGGAGCGAAGCATACTGAGCATCAGTGACGCGAGTTCGCGCAATAAGGCATCGCCGGCGGCATGTCCCGCGCTGTCGTTAACCGCTTTAAAACGGTCCAGATCGATAAACACCAGCGCATGATGTTGAGGCGATTCCTGTATTGTTTGCAGGCGCTGTTGAAGTTGCTTTTCAAAACTGGCGCGGTTGGCAAGATGGGTGAGGGCGTCATGCGTTGCGCTGTAGCTGAGCTGGCGTAACATTTTTCGTGATTCGGTAACGTCCTGGATAACCAGAACCGAACCAATCTTATCGCCGTCAAGTGTACTGAGCGGCGTGATACTGTAATGAATATCGTAGCTGCCGCCGTTATGACAATGGAGCACTATCTCCTGTTCCATGTCCGATCGCGACCTGTCGGCGCGATAAATATCCTCCAGCAGCGGCCCCTTATCACCTGACGTAATGCGCAGAACCGTTAATAATGGCGCGCCTAAAGCATCCTCTTGCCGCCAGCCGCTCATCTTCTCGGCGATCGGGTTCATAAAGGTGATATTCATCGCGACATCAATACACACCACCGCTTCTCCGATAGAGTCAAGCGTGATGTGCAACCGTTCTTTTTCCTGAAACAGCGCGTCGTTCGCCTGTGTAATACGCTCCATCAACCGCTGGTTTTCCTGCTCGCTTTGCTTGAGATCGTTAATATCTTCAATCTGAGCAATAAAATAGAGAGGCTTATTGTCTTTATGCCGAACCAGCGAGACGGCCAGCAGCGCCCAGACGACATCGCCGTTGCGGGTGTAGTAGCGTTTTTCCATGGAATAGCTATTGATGTCGCCGCGCACCAGCATGTTTAGCTGTTCAAGGTCGTTATTCAGGTCTTCCGGCCAGGTCAATTGCTGAAATGTCATCGTGCGTAATTCATCCTGGCTATAGCCAAGAAAATGGCTCAGAGATTTATTGACCTGTAGCCACTGACCCTCCGTACCGACCAGCGCCATACCAATGGCGGAATACTCCATCGCGTTGCGAAAGCGGGATTCGCTCTCGGTGATATGTTTGCGTTCCGTGCGAAACGCGTACATCACCATCGTCATCATATTGGCAGGCAGCAGGATCATTAAAAAAGGCAGCCACGGCATATTGACCATCACGTCGGTTTTCGGCGTGGCGAGCAGCGTGGGGTCATTGGCCAGCATGAGCGAGACCACGATAACGGTAGCTAAAAAAATTAAAAACGCCTCCATTCGCGGCAGGCGCACCGCACTCCACATCAACAGGACGATAACGCACGTAAACGGCCACGGAATATAGCGCATAGCGAGCCAGCTTAGCGCCAGCGTAATGACCAGCGTCAATAGCGTTTCCAGCAACAGATGCGGGTCGCGATGACGCAACAGATAGTGTGGTTTAAACAGTAAACCTAACGGTACCAGCGTCAGCGCGCCGATGGCTTCCGATAATACCCAAATCAGAAACGCTTTCGAGGCGACCGCTTCCGGTGCTATCAGCCAAAATAACAGGCCGCCGAGTAGCGGCGGAATCACGGCGCTGCCGATAGCCAGACGAAACCAGTCATTCAAATTTTGTAAGGGGTTGTAGCTGGGGAGCAGTTTTCGCAGCAGTATCGCGCCAGTGGCCGCCTCGATAATATTTATTGCCGTCCAGCTAAAGTTAAGCGAGGCGGCAGGAAATAAAGTCAGTGAGGCGCCGATGCTGCCGAGCGAGCAGGCGACCGCGATCCCAGGCCACAGACGGCCCGCATGGCGGTAAAACGCGACCATCATAATGGAGGTGGGGAACCACAGCGGCGCGAGTTGGGTGCCGACACGCGATAATTCGAGCGAAAAGAGCGTAAAGACAAACGCGACCAGGCCTAAACTGACCAGACGCAATAGCGGGTGGGGGACGGTAACGAAAACATGTTGGGATGGTTTACTCATTACCACTCTATCCGAATCGTCGGTAACGTCACGGAATACCGGACGCGTCAGTTTACTCTGTGATTATGCTAGTATAAACGCGTAATGATTTATACGCTGGCTGAATATAAATTGTGGCTCCCGGCGTATTCCTCCTCCAGACGGGTCGATAAATCCGCTGCCCGCGTTAAAACTGAACGCTTTTACGTCGCGACGTCGAATGCGCCGCCAACAAATTCACCGTGGCATAGCGCCGGACTGGTATCGCGCTGCTGAAATCCCTATAATTGCCGCGTTTGGCGTTTCGGCGCCCCCCTTCCTTACATCCAGGTTAATCAGGTCGCTAAATTTATGACTGATCAGTCTCATCAGTGCGTCATTATCGGTATCGCTGGCGCATCGGCTTCCGGCAAGAGTCTTATTGCCAGTACCCTTTACCGCGAATTGCGTGAACAAGTGGGTGACGAACATATTGGCGTTATTCCCGAAGACAGTTATTACAAAGATCAAAGCCATCTGTCGATGGAAGAACGCGTAAAAACCAACTATGACCATCCGAATGCGATGGATCACAGCCTGCTATTTCAGCATCTTCAGGCGCTCAAGCGCGGTTCGGCGATTGAATTACCGGTATACAGTTATGTTGAGCATACCCGTATGCAGGAAACGGTTCGCGTAGAACCGAAGAAAGTGATTATTCTTGAAGGTATTCTGTTACTGACCGACGCGCGTTTGCGTGAAGAGATGAACTTCTCTATTTTTGTCGATACGCCGCTGGATATCTGTTTGATGCGCCGTATCAAACGCGATGTGAACGAGCGTGGTCGCTCAATGGATTCGGTGATGGCGCAATATCAGAAAACGGTGCGTCCGATGTTCCTGCAATTTATTGAGCCTTCCAAACAATATGCGGATATTATCGTGCCGCGCGGCGGTAAAAACCGCATCGCTATTGATATTCTGAAAGCGAAAATCAGCCAGTTCTTTGAATAAATCTGGCGAATTGTGTACCGTTCAGTGATAACCTGGTTAGCCCTTGATGTGCTTGATTTAAGGGCTTGATGCGCGAAAGGAGAAAGTGCCATGCGTTTATGCGACCGAGATATTGAAGCCTGGCTGGATGAAGGCCGTTTGTCTATCACCCCGCGACCTCCCGTAGAGCGCATTAACGGCGCGACGGTCGATGTACGTCTTGGCAATAAATTTCGAACCTTCCGTGGCCATACGGCGGCGTTTATCGACCTGAGCGGGCCGAAAGATGAGGTCAGCGCGGCGCTGGATCGCGTGATGAGCGATGAAATCGTTTTGCCGGACGGCGAGGCATTTTATCTGCACCCGGGCGAGTTGGCGCTGGCCGTCACCTTTGAATCCGTTACCCTGCCGCCGGATTTAGTGGGCTGGCTGGATGGCCGTTCCTCGCTGGCGCGTCTGGGACTGATGGTGCATGTGACGGCGCACCGTATCGATCCCGGCTGGTCGGGCTGCATTGTGCTTGAGTTTTACAACTCCGGGAAGCTGCCGCTGGCGTTGCGTCCGGGTATGCTCATCGGCGCGCTGAGCTTTGAGCCGCTGTCCGGCCCGGCGGCGCGGCCTTATAACCGCCGTCAGGATGCCAAATATCGCGATCAGCAGGGCGCTGTTGCCAGCCGGATTGATAAAGACTGAGCCATTCGGCGCAATACTGCCGGTCCATTGAGGGTAGCATGAGACGATTTCTGACGACGCTGATGATTTTCCTGGTCGTGCTGGTGGCCGGATTCTCTGCGTTGGTATTGTTGGTCAATCCGAATGATTTCCGCGCCTATATGGTGCAGCAGGTTGCCGCGCGTAGTGAATATCAGTTGCAACTGGACGGGCCGCTGCGCTGGCACGTATGGCCGCAACTCAGCATCCTTTCCGGGCGAATGACGCTAACGGCGCGAGGCGCCAGCGAACCGCTGGTGCGGGCTGACAATATGCGCCTGGATGTCGCTTTATGGCCGCTGTTGAGTCATCAGCTTCATGTTAAGCAGGTGATGCTGAAAGGCGGGGTGATTCAACTGACGCCGCAAACGGAAGCGGTACGCAGTGATGATGCGCCGGTCGCGCCGAAAGATAATACCTTGCCGGACGTAGCGGAAGATCGCGGCTGGTCGTTTGATATTCGTAGCCTGCGCGTTGCCGACAGCGTGCTGGTTTTCCAGCATGAAAATGATGATCAGGTCACGGTGCGCGATATTCGTCTGAATATGGAACAAGATGCCGAGCATCGCGGCACGTTTGATTTTTCGGGACGCGTGAACCGCGATCAGCGGGATCTTGCTTTATCGTTCAGCGGAACGGTGGATGCTTCCGATTATCCGCATAATTTAACCGCGGGTATTGAGCAACTGCGCTGGCAATTGCAGGGCGCGGATCTACCGGCGCAGGGGATTGAGGGGCAGGGACAACTGCAGGCGCAGTGGCAGGAGGCGCAAAAACGTCTTTCATTTAACCACTTAAATTTAACGGCGAATGACAGTTCTCTGACCGGGCATGTTCAGGTAACGCTGGCGGAGCAGCCGGAATGGCAAATTGACCTCCAGTCCAGCAAGCTTAATCTGGACAACCTGTTGCCGCATCATAGCACCGAGGCTCAGACGGGCGGCGCGGTGTCGCAGGGGCAAAATACGCTCCCCCTGACCAGGCCAGTTATCGCGTCGCGTGTTGGTGCGCCGCCTTATCAGGGGCTGCAAAGCTTTACGGCGGAGATTGCTTTACAGGCGGATTCAGTTCGCTGGCGGGGAATGGACTTTACCCAGGTTTCGACGAAGATGTCTAATCAGGCCGGATTGCTGGATATCACCGAGTTGCAGGGGAAACTGGCCGACGGAGAGATGTCGCTGCCCGGCACGCTTGACGCCCGCACCGCCAGTCCGCGCATCGAGTTCCACCCTCGCCTCAACCATGTTGAGATTGGGACTATCCTGAAAGCCTTTAATTATCCGATTAGCCTGACCGGTAAGATGTCGCTGGTTGGCGATTTCTCCGGGGCGGATATTGACGCAGAGGCATTTCGCCATAGCTGGAAAGGAAAAGCGCATGTTGACATGAGCAATACGCGCCTCGAAGGAATGAATTTCCAACAACTGGTGCAGCAGGCCGTAGAGCGAAGCGGCGGCGACGCGCAGCAGTCGCAGGAAAATATGGACAACGCGACCCGACTGGATCGCTTCACGACCGATCTGACGCTAAATAAGGGCACGCTGACGCTCGACGACATGGTCGGGCAATCTTCTATGCTGGCGTTAACCGGCAGCGGAACGCTGGATCTGGTTAAGCAGAGCTGTGATACGCAATTTAATCTGCGTGTGCTGGGCGGATGGAACGGCAATAGCAACCTGATCACCTTCCTGAAAGAGACGCCGGTGCCGCTGCGCGTCTATGGCAAGTGGCAGGAGCTGAACTATACCCTGCAAGTGGATCAGTTATTGCGCAAGCATTTACAGGATGAGGCGAAGCGTCGGCTCAACGACTGGGCGGATCGCAATAAAGATACCCGTAACGGTAAAGATGTGAAGAAACTGCTGGATAAGCTGTAGTTTTTGGCCAAAGAGGAGTGCCGGATGGCGAGGCTAACGCGCCTCCGGCCTGCCTGGTAAGCAGGCCGGGGCAGGCGAACAGACGTTACATCTCCGGGTCTGGCTCGCCGTTATGGAGCGGAATTAACTGCACTTTCTGCACTCGATGGCTTTCTACCTGCAATGTTTTCAGCAAATAATCACCCACCTGAACCTCTTCACCGGTTTGCGGTATGCGCTGCAAATATTCCATCAATAATCCGGCAATCGTATGGTATTCCCGTTTTTCATCCAGCGGCAGCGGCACGTACTGCACCAAATCCTCCAGCGGCATATGGCCGTTTGCTGTCCAGGAACCGTCCGGGTTCTTCTGAATATCGTGGCGGGCGTCAATTTCCTCGACTTCATTCGGCAGATTTCCGGCAATAGTCTCCATGACATCGCTTAATGTCACAATGCCTTCAACCGAGCCAAACTCATCTACGACAAAGGCAAAATGGGTTCTGGCGTTACGGAACTGCTCCAGCGCAGGCAGCAGCGGCAATGTTTCCGGGAAAACCAGCGGTTGGCGAATCAGCGCTCGCAGGTTGAGCGGTTCGCCGCGCAGCGATTGTTGCAACAGATCGATGACGTGGACGACGCCGAGTAAATCTTCCTGTTCATTTTCACCCGTCACGACCAGACGCGTATGCTGGTTCTTTTCCAGCAGAGCGCGGATTTCCGCTTCCGGCGCGTTGAGATCGATATGCTCGATATCATGACGCGACGTCATGATGCTACTTACGGTGCGCTGGTTGAGATTCAGCACCCGCTCAATCATCCTGCGCTCCTGCGGATTAAAAATCTGGCTGTCGTCATGGTCTGCCAGCATCGCGGCGGTTTCCGCATCCAGTTCGGCATCCTCTTTTTTACCGCTAATCAGCCGCATCACGGCCTCCGTTGTGCGCTGGCGCAGCGTATGGTTAGCGGAAAGAAAACGGCGGCGGTTAAAAATAGCCAGTTGGTTGAGCGCCTCGATCATCACCGAGAAGCCGATAGCCGCGTACAGATACCCTTTCGGAATGTGGAAACCAAACCCTTCCGCCACCAGGCTAAAGCCGATCATTAGCAGGAAGCTAAGACACAAAATGACAATGGTGGGATGGTTGTTCACAAATCGGGTCAGTGACTTGCTGGCGAGCAGCATCAGGCTAATGGCGATTATCACTGCCGCCATCATGACCGCCAGGTGATCGACCATCCCCACGGCGGTAATCACGGAGTCGAGAGAAAAGATAGCGTCCAGCACCACGATTTGCGCGACCACCGCCCAGAATTTCGCCCCCTTACGCTGGGTAGGGTTGGCGCTATCTTTCCCTTCCAGCCGTTCATTGAGCTCCATGGTGGCTTTAAAGAGCAGGAAGAAGCCGCCGAACAGCATAATCAGATCGCGGGCGCTGAAGCTTAACGCCTGTACGCTAAAAAGCGGCTTAGTCAAGGTGACCAGCCACGAGATTGACGCCAGCAGCAGCAGACGCATGATCATCGCCAGTATCAGGCCGGTAATGCGCGCGCGGTCGCGCTGCCCCGGCGGTAGTTTTTCAGCGAGGATGGCAATAAAGACCAGGTTATCAATGCCGAGAACAAGTTCGATAACGATTAACGTTACCAGTCCGGCCCAGATTGACGGATCGGCAATCCATTCCATAGTAAGAGCAATACCTTCTGTAATATGACAATTGTCACAATTCGATCATGGATAATACGGCGGAAAAATGCAATGCCGCAGAGCAATTTATCTTTGTTACGCGGCTATAAAATAACTTTAAAATAGCCGTAATGTTTCTGTCGGAAACTAAATAATGTCAAGAATATATTTAGGAAATATCGCAGATGGAGTGGAGTAAATAAATATTGTCAACATCAATAAAATCCTAAAATCATCTGTTAATTCATTTAATATTAATCTTAAAAATATAGAATGGCGGGTTTGTTACCTTGCCTGTCATTAGGTTAGCTGCAACAATTCTTGCAGGATTAAGATAGCGCTCTTAAATATCCTGTCACGACATCGAGAAAACTATTAATACGTAACCTTTATTTCGCTGAAGATTTTTATCTGAACGAGGATGAAATCGGAGGGGAATGCGAAAATTTAGAATAATCAGTGTATTGGTAGCTAAGAAGCCAGGGGCGGTAGCGTGCCTGAAAGCCTGAATATAAGCCTTTATTATTCTGTCAATAGCCTGCGGATGAATTGATTTTTTTTCAGAATGATGCCAGTTAATTTTCTCTGCCATTAACTGCAAGGTAAATGTGCACGGACGAAGCCGCTATTTAAATTGCACAGGATAATGACTCTGCCAAAGTGATAAATAATCAATGATGAAATCCAAAATGAAATTGATGCCATTATTGGCGTCGCTCAGCTTGATAAGTGGTTGCACAGTACTTCCGGGCAGCAATATGTCTACGATGGGGAAAGATGTGATCAAACAGCAAGACGCTGACTTTGATCTCGACCGGATGGTCAATGTGTATCCGCTGACGCCACGGTTGGTTGAGCAATTACGCCCGCGGCCCAATGTCGCGCAACCGAATATGTCGCTGGACCAGGAGATCGCCAGCTATCAGTATCGCGTCGGGCCTGGCGATGTGCTGAATGTCACCGTCTGGGATCACCCGGAATTGACCACGCCAGCAGGCCAGTACCGTAGCTCAAGCGATACCGGCAACTGGGTACAGCCGGACGGCACCATGTTTTATCCCTACATTGGCAAGGTTAGCGTCGTCGGTAAAACTTTGTCAGAGATTCGCAGCGATATTACCGGGCGTTTAGCGAAGTACATCGCGGACCCACAGGTGGATGTCAATATCGCCGCTTTCCGCTCGCAAAAAGCGTATATCTCCGGCCAGGTGAATAAATCCGGTCAGCAGGCCATTACTAACGTACCGCTAACCGTCCTGGATGCGATTAACGCTGCGGGCGGCCTGACCGATATGGCGGACTGGCGCAACGTCGTGCTGACGCACAACGGCAAAGAACAGCGCATTTCGCTACAGGCGCTGATGCAAAATGGCGATCTTAGCCAGAACCGCTTGCTCTACCCTGGCGACATTCTGTATGTGCCGCGCAATGACGATCTGAAAGTCTTTGTCATGGGCGAAGTGAAAAAACAGAGCACCCTCAAAATGGATTTCAGCGGTATGACGCTCACCGAAGCATTAGGCAATGCGGAAGGCATCGATCTGACCACCTCCAACGCCAGCGGCATTTTTGTGATTCGTCCGTTGAAAGGCGAGGGGGGACGCGGCGGCAAGATCGCCAATATCTACCAGCTTGATATGTCTGACGCTACGTCATTGGTGATGGCGACGGAATTCCGACTTCAGCCTTACGATGTGGTGTACGTCACGACCGCGCCGGTTGCTCGCTGGAACCGTCTGATCAATCAGTTGCTGCCAACCATTAGCGGTGTCCGTTATATGACGGATACGGCCAGCGACATTCATTCCTGGTAATCGTTATGTTTAACAAAATTTTAGTGGTCTGTGTGGGGAATGTTTGCCGTTCCCCGACGGCGGAACGTTTGCTAAAGCGCTTTCATCCCTCGCTGACGGTTGCGTCCGCCGGATTAGGCGCGCTGGTCGGCAAAGGCGCCGATCCTGCGGCGGCGAGCGTGGCGAGCGCCCACGATCTGTCTTTGGAAAATCACTGCGCAAGGCAAATTTCCGCGCGTCTGTGCCGGGAATATGACCTGATTCTGACGATGGAGAAACGTCACATCGCCGCCCTGTGCGACATTGCACCGGAAATGCGCGGCAAGGTAATGCTGTTTGGTCACTGGGACAGCGAGCGTGAAATACCGGACCCGTATCGCAAAAGCCGCGATGCGTTTGAGGCGGTGTACACATTACTGGAAAGGTCTGCCCGCCAGTGGGCGCAGGCACTGAATGCAGAGCAGGGAAAACCATGACAGAAAAAGTAAAACAATCTGCGGCGGTTACGGGTAGCGATGAAATCGATATCGGGCGTCTGGTCGGAACGGTGATTGAAGCGCGTTGGTGGGTGTTGGGGACGACGGCCATCTTTGCGCTGTGCGCGGTAATTTATACGTTCTTCGCCACGCCCATCTATAGCGCCGATGCGCTGGTACAGATTGAACAAAACGCCGGTAATTCGCTGGTACAGGATATCAATAGCGCATTAGCGAATAAGCCGCCGGCTTCCGATGCGGAAATTCAGCTCATTCGATCGCGCCTGGTGCTGGGGAAGACCGTTGACGATCTGGATCTGGATATTGCCGTCACCAAAAACACCTTTCCGCTGTTCGGCGCCGGGTGGGAGCGGCTGATGGGACGTCACAATGAAAGGGTGAAAGTCACGACATTCACCCGACCAGAGACGATGAGCGGACAGATCTTCACCCTCAAAGTGCTGGGCGACAAACGTTATCAGTTGGTTAGCGACGGCGGATTTAGCGCGCAGGGCGTTGTGGGCCAGCCACTCAATAAAGACGGCGTGACGATGCGGGTAGAAGCGATTGACGCCCGTCCTGATACGGAATTTACGGTGAGTAAATTCTCAACGCTTGGCATGATTAATAACCTGCAAAATAACCTCACCGTAACGGAAACCGGCAAAGATACCGGCGTTCTGAGCCTGACGTTCACGGGAGAGGATCGCGACCAGATCCGCGAAATTCTCAACAGTATTACCCGTAACTATCTGCAACAGGATATTGCGCGGAAATCTGAAGAGGCGGGGAAGAGCCTGGCGTTTCTGGCAAAACAACTGCCGGAAGTCCGCAGCCGTCTGGATGTGGCGGAAAACAAGCTAAACGCTTTCCGCCAGGATAAAGACTCGGTGGATTTACCGCTGGAGGCGAAGGCGGTGCTCGATTCGATGGTTAATATCGACGCCCAGTTGAATGAGTTGACGTTTAAAGAGGCGGAAATTTCCAAGCTCTTTACCAAAGCGCATCCGGCTTACCGCACCCTGCTGGAAAAACGTAAAGCGCTGGAAGATGAAAAAGCCAAACTGAACGGGCGGGTGACGGCAATGCCGAAAACCCAGCAGGAGATTGTGCGTTTGACCCGTGATGTGGAGTCCGGCCAGCAGGTTTATATGCAACTGCTTAATAAACAGCAGGAGCTGAAAATCACCGAAGCCAGCACCGTTGGCGACGTGCGCATCGTTGACCCGGCGATTACCCAGCCGGGCGTGCTGAAGCCGAAAAAGGCGTTGATTATTCTCGGCAGCATTATTCTGGGATTAATGTTATCGATTGTCGGCGTGCTGCTGCGCTCGCTGTTTAATCGCGGTATTGAAAGCCCGCAGGCGCTGGAGGAGCACGGGATCAGCGTCTATGCCAGTATTCCGCTGTCGGAATGGCAAAAAGCGCGCGATAGCGTCAAAACCATTAAAGGAATTAAGCGTTACAAGCAGAGCCAACTGCTGGCGGTGGGCAATCCGACCGATCTGGCGATTGAGGCGATTCGCAGCCTGCGCACCAGCCTGCATTTCGCCATGATGCAGGCGCAAAATAATGTACTCATGCTCACAGGCGTCAGCCCCTCTATCGGCAAAACCTTTGTTTGCGCCAACCTGGCGGCCGTCATCAGCCAGACGCATAAACGGGTATTACTGATCGACTGCGATATGCGCAAGGGCTACACCCATGAACTGCTCGGCACCAATAACGTGGACGGCTTATCTGACATTCTGGCGGGCAAAGGCGAGATAGCCTCCTGCGCGAAACCCACGGCGATCGCTAATTTTG
Source organism: Salmonella sp. SAL04157 (assembly GCF_046551635.1). Classification (NCBI taxonomy): domain Bacteria; kingdom Pseudomonadati; phylum Pseudomonadota; class Gammaproteobacteria; order Enterobacterales; family Enterobacteriaceae; genus Salmonella; species Salmonella sp. SAL04157. Next base: position 467,766 of record NZ_JBGDVS010000003.1, on the reverse strand, counting down.
ATCTTATTCCGCGCGGTCAGGTACCGCCTAACCCATCAGAACTGCTGATGAGCGAGCGCTTCGGCGAGCTGATCGCCTGGGCAAGCAGCCGCTACGACCTGGTATTAATCGACACGCCGCCGATTCTGGCCGTGACGGACGCCGCGATTGTGGGTCGCCACGTCGGGACGACGCTGATGGTGGCGCGTTATGCCGTCAACACTTTAAAAGAGGTGGAAACCAGTCTGAGCCGTTTTGACCAGAATGGCATTCAGGTCAAAGGCGTCATTCTCAACTCCATTTTCCGCCGGGCGACGGGCTACCAGGATTATGGCTATTACGAGTATGAATACCAGTCAGATTCCAAATAAAAAATAAGGCGTGCCGGATGGCGCGGCCTGTGACTGTAGGCCGGACAAGCGTAGCGCCATGCGGCAAAACTATCTGGGGAATAAGCATGACAACAGACAATCCGCTGATCTCAATTTATATGCCAACCTGGAACAGGCAGCAGTTGGCTATCCGGGCGATTAAATCAGTACTACGTCAGGACTACCGTCACTGGGAGATGATCATCGTGGATGATTGCTCCTCGTCTTATCAGCAGCTACAACAATTTGTTGAGGAGCTGAACGACCCGCGCGTCCGTTATACCCATAACGCCAGGAATACTGGCGCCTGCGCGGTTCGCAACCAGGCCATTATGCAGGCGCAAGGGCATTACATTACCGGTATTGATGATGACGATGAATGGACGCCAAACCGTCTGAGCGTGTTTCTGGCCCATAAACACCAGTTGACTACGCACGCCTTTTTGTATGCCAACGACTATGTGTGCGAGGGCGAGGTCTACTCTCAGCCTGCCAGCCTGCCGCTGTATCCGAAATCCCCTTATTCGCGCCGCTTGTTCTACAAGCGCAATATTATTGGCAATCAGGTTTTTACCTGGGCCTGGCGTTTTAAAGCGTGTTTGTTCGATACCGAACTCAAGGCGGCGCAGGACTACGACATTTTTCTGCGCATGGTGGTGGAGTATGGCGAACCGTGGAAAGTCGAAGAGGCGACGCAAATTTTACATATCAACCACGGCGAGATGCAGATTACCTCTTCGCCGAAAAAGTTCTCCGGCTATTTCCATTTTTATCGTAAGCACAAAGATAAATTTGATCGCGCCAGTAAAAAATACCAGCTTTTTACCCTGTACCAAATTCGCAATAAGCGAATGACCTGGCGCACGTTGCTGACGTTGCTCTCCGTGCGTAATAGCAAACGCCTGGCGGCCGGGCTGCGGGGGCGATAACGATGCTGGAAGACTTACGCGCGAATAGCTGGAGCTTACGCCCTTGTTGCATGGTGCTGGCCTACCGTATCGCTCATTTTTGTTCCGTCTGGCGCAAAAAGAATGTGCTGAATAATCTGTGGGCCGCGCCGGTGCTGGTGCTGTATCGCGTGATCACGGAATGCCTGTTCGGGTATGAAATCCAGGCCGCCGCGACCATTGGTCGGCGGTTCACTATCCATCATGGTTACGCGGTAGTGATCAACAAACATGTCGTCGCCGGTGACGATTTTACCATTCGCCACGGCGTCACCATTGGCAATCGCGGCGCGGACAGCCTGGCTTGTCCGGTGATTGGTCACGGCGTTGAGCTGGGGGCGAATGTCATCCTGCTTGGCGATATTACTATCGGTAATCACGTCACGATTGGCGCGGGTAGCGTGGTGCTTGACAGTATTCCGGACCATGCACTGGTGGTGGGAGAAAAAGCACGGGTGAAGGTCAGCACATGAATATTCTGCAATTTAATGTACGGCTGGCGGAAGGCGGCGCGGCGGGAGTGGCGTTGGATCTCCATCTGCGGGCGCTGCAAAAAGGGCTGACGTCGCGTTTTATCTATGGTTATGGCAAAGGCGGAAAAAAAAGCGTCAGTCACCACCGCTATCCGCAGGTGATAAAACAGACGCCGCGCGGCACGGCAATCGCCAATATCGCGCTATTTCGTTTCCTGAATCGCGATCTGTTTGGCAATCTCGACAATCTTTACCGCACGGTTATCCAGACATCCGGCCCGCTGGTGCTGCATTTTCATGTTCTCCACAGTTACTGGCTAAACCTGGCGGACATCGTGACGTTTTGCGAAAAAGTCAAAGCGCAAAAACCGGACGTCACTCTGGTCTGGACGCTGCACGATCACTGGAGCGTCACCGGGCGCTGCGCCTTCACCGACGGTTGCGAGGGCTGGAAAAGCGGCTGCCAAAAATGCCCGACCCTAAGCAATTATCCGCCGGTCAGGGTGGATCGGGCGCACCAGCTTATTGACGGCAAACGTCAGCGCTTTCGGGACATGCTGCGGCTGGGCTGCCGGTTTATTTCGCCGAGCCAGCACGTGGCCGAGGCCTTTAACAGCGTTTATGGCGCGGGGCGCTGCCAGATTATTAACAACGGTATCGATCTGGCGACCGAGGCGATTCTCGCGCAGCTATCACCTGTGCCGCTGAATCCGGGCAAACCGCGAATTGCCATTGTGGCGCATGACTTGCGTTACGACGGCAAAACTGACCAGCGTCTGGTACACGACATGATGGCGCTGGGCGAAAAAATTGAACTGCATACCTTTGGTAAATTTTCGCCTTTTACTGGCCAAAACGTTGTTAATCACGGTTTTGAAACCGATAAGCGCAAATTAATGAGCGCGCTCAATAAGATGGATGCGCTGGTCTTTAGCTCGCGGGTCGATAACTATCCGTTGATCTTGTGTGAAGCGCTCTCGATCGGCGTACCGGTAATCGCCACCCACAGCGAGGCGGCGCAGGAGGTGCTGGCGAAATCCGGCGGCCAGACCTTTGCCGCTACAGATGTACTGCGCCTGGCGCAGCGGCGTAAGCCAGAGATTGCTCAGGCGGTATTTGGCACAACACTGGACGCCTTTCGTATGCGTAGCCGCGTCGCGTACAGCGGTCAACAGATGCTGGAGGAGTATGTCTCGTTCTATCAGAATCTGTAGCTACCTGCTGCTGCCGCTGATCTACCTACTGGTCAATGTCAAGATTGCCCAACTGGGGGAAAGCTTTCCCATTACCATCGTCACTTTTTTACCGCTGTTGCTGCTGTTATTTGTGGAACGCATTAGCGTAAAAAAATTGATGATCGCCTTAGGCATCGGCGCGGGGCTTACGGCATTTAACTTCCTGTTCGGCCAGTCGCTGAATGCTGGTAAATATGTCACGTCCACGATGCTGTTTGTCTATATTGTGGTCATTATCGGGATGGTCTGGAGTATCCGATTCAAAACCATTTCCGTGCATAACCACCGAAAGATTTTGCGTTTTTTTTATCTGGTGGTGGGTATAGTGGTCGCGCTCGCCGCGGTTGAGATGGCGCAAATTATCCTTACCGGCGGCAGCAGTATTATGGAAGGAATTTCGAAATATCTCATTTACAGTAATAGCTACGTACTGAACTTCATAAAATTTGGCGGTAAGCGTACCACTGCGCTTTATTTTGAACCGGCATTTTTCGCTTTGGCACTAATCTCAATTTGGCTGAGCATCAAACAGTTTGGTATCAAAACACCGAAAAGCGATGCTATGATTCTGGCAGGGATAATATTATCAGGATCATTTTCAGGGGTAATGACCTTTATCCTGTTTTATCTTCTGGAGTGGGCGTTCCAATATTTGAATAAGGATGCGATAAAGAAAAAACTTCCACTGGCGCTGGTCTCATTAACCCTGTTTTTGGTTGGGGTAATTATTGCATTTCCTTATATCGCGACACGACTTGGCGATTTAGGGACGGAAGGCTCATCTTCTTATTATCGTATTGTGGGCCCCTTAGTCATGGTCGGATATTCCTTGACCCATATTGATGGTGTAGTCAGATTTGGCTCACTTTATGAATATGTCGCATCATTCGGAATCTTTAACGGTGCGGATGTCGGGAAAACCATAGACAATGGATTGTATCTACTGATTATTTATTTTTCCTGGTTCGCAGTGCTAATGACGCTGTGGTATATGGGGAAAGTTTTAAAAATGGCGCTAAATGCGTTTGGCGATAATCGCAATTTTCGGGTGCAGCTCTATCTTTTTACGCCGGTGTCGCTGTTTTTTACCGGTTCAATATTTAGCCCGGAATATGCTTTTTTAATCGTCTGTCCGTTCATTTTGCGCAAGGCGTTAAAAATTTCATAACGGGGTGGTGGCATGTTTTTAAGCGTCGTTACCGTCGCCTTTCGCAATTACGAAGGGGTGGTAAAAACCTGGCGCTCGCTGCGCAATCTGGCGCGCGATCCGGGTCTGTCATTTGAATGGATCGTAGTGGATGGCGGTTCGGAGGACGGCACGCGCGAATTTCTGCAAAAACGTCACGGTGAGTTTAACCTGCGTTTTATCAGTGAAAAGGATCGCGGTATTTATGATGCCATGAACAAAGGCATTGCGCTGGCGCAGGGGCGCTATACCCTGTTTCTTAATTCCGGTGATGCGTTCCATGATGATGCCGCGCTGTTTGTCCGCCAACTGGCGCGACAAAAGGGCGAGGCGATGTATATTGGCGACGCGCTGCTGGATTTCGGCGGCGGGCATAAAATACGCCGGAAGGCTAAACCCGGGTATTATATCTACCATAGTTTGCCAGCCAGCCATCAGGCGATATTTTTCCCGACGGTAGCGTTAAAAAAGTATCCTTATGATCTGCAATATCATGTCTCTTCAGATTATGCGCTGGCGGCCCGTCTCTATAAAGCAGGCTATCCTTTTCGGCGAATTAACGGACTGGTATCTGAATTTTCGATGGGCGGCGTGTCAACCTCGAATAATCTGGAATTATGTCAGGATGCAAAAAATGTACAGCGAAAAATATTACGTGTGCCAGGGTTTTGGGCGCAATTATCCTATTTATTACGTCTGAAAACGACGGGTAAAACAAAAGCGCGGTATAACAAAGTCTAATCACCGGGAGTTATTATGCAGGATCTTAGCGGCTTTACGGTGCCGAAAGGGTTCCGCGGCGCTAATGCGCTAAAAGTACAATTATGGTGGGCGGTACAGGCGACATTATTCGCCGGGTCGCCGCAAATATTGTATCGCTGGCGAGCTTTTTTGCTACGTCTGTTTGGCGCCAAAATTGGAAAGAATGTGGTTATCCGACCGTCAGTAAAAATTACCTATCCGTGGAAATTAACCGTCGGCGATTATGCCTGGGTAGGCGACGACGCTGTGTTATATACGTTGGGTGAAATTAATATTGGCGCACATGCGGTCATTTCACAAAAAGGGTATTTGTGTACCGGTAGCCATGATTATACCAGCGCCCATTTCGATATTAACGCCGCGCCGATTGTTATTGGCGAAAAATGTTGGCTGGCAACCGATGTTTTTGTCGCGCCCGGCGTGACGATAGGTCATGGCACCGTCGTCGGCGCGCGCAGCAGCGTATTTAAATCATTACCGGCAAATGCGATTTGTCGGGGCAATCCCGCAGTGGTAACGCGCCAGCGCGTTCAGAAAGTTACTCCCTAACGGGACTATTTGAGGAAATGAAAATGTCAAAAGTCGCTCTCATTACTGGCGTAACCGGACAGGATGGGTCTTACCTGGCAGAATTTCTGCTGGAAAAAGGGTATGAGGTGCATGGTATCAAGCGCCGCGCGTCATCGTTTAATACCGAGCGCGTGGACCATATTTATCAGGACCCGCACAGCTGCAACCCGAAATTTCATCTGCATTATGGTGACCTGACCGACGCCTCCAACCTGACCCGCATTTTACAGGAAGTGCAGCCGGACGAGGTCTACAACCTGGGCGCGATGAGCCACGTGGCGGTGTCGTTTGAGTCGCCGGAATATACCGCCGATGTGGATGCGATGGGCACGCTGCGCCTGCTGGAGGCGATCCGCTTCCTCGGTCTTGAAAAGAAAACGCGGTTCTACCAGGCCTCCACCTCTGAACTGTACGGTCTGGTGCAGGAAATTCCGCAGAAAGAGACCACGCCGTTCTACCCGCGTTCCCCCTATGCGGTAGCGAAACTGTACGCCTACTGGATCACCGTCAACTACCGTGAATCCTACGGTATTTACGCCTGTAACGGCATTCTGTTTAACCACGAGTCCCCGCGTCGCGGCGAAACCTTCGTCACCCGTAAGATCACCCGCGCCATCGCCAATATCGCCCAGGGACTGGAGTCCTGCCTGTATCTCGGCAACATGGACTCGCTGCGCGACTGGGGTCATGCGAAAGATTACGTGCGAATGCAGTGGATGATGTTACAGCAGGAGCAGCCGGAAGATTTCGTGATTGCCACCGGCGTGCAGTATTCCGTACGCCAGTTTGTGGAGCTGGCGGCGGCGCAACTGGGGATAAAACTGCGCTTTGAAGGCGAAGGCATTAATGAAAAAGGGATCGTGGTATCCGTTACCGGACACGATGCGCCGGGCGTGAAACCGGGCGATGTGATTGTGGCCGTTGATCCGCGTTATTTCCGTCCGGCGGAAGTGGAAACCCTGCTGGGCGACCCGTCCAAAGCGCATGAGAAACTGGGCTGGAAACCGGAAATCACCCTGTCGGAGATGGTCTCCGAGATGGTGGCGAACGATCTGGAGGCCGCGAAAAAACACTCACTGCTGAAATCTCACGGTTACGAGGTGGCCATCGCGCTGGAGTCCTGAGAATGAATAAGCAACGAATTTTTGTGGCGGGCCATCGCGGGATGGTGGGCTCCGCCATTGTACGGCAGCTTGCGCAGCGCGGCGACGTGGAACTGGTGCTGCGCACCCGCGATGAGCTGGATCTGCTCGACGGGCGCGCGGTACAGGCGTTCTTTGCCGGGGCGGGTATCGACCAGGTTTATCTGGCGGCGGCGAAAGTGGGCGGCATTGTCGCCAACAACACGTATCCGGCGGATTTTATCTATGAAAACATGATGATAGAGAGCAACATTATTCACGCCGCGCACCTGCACAACGTGAACAAACTGCTGTTTCTCGGTTCGTCCTGTATCTATCCGAAACTGGCAAGGCAGCCGATGGCGGAAAGCGAGCTGCTGCAGGGAACGCTGGAGCCGACTAACGAGCCGTATGCCATCGCCAAGATCGCCGGGATTAAACTGTGCGAGTCCTACAACCGGCAGTACGGTCGCGACTACCGTTCGGTGATGCCAACCAACCTGTACGGCCCGCATGACAATTTCCATCCGGACAATTCACATGTGATCCCGGCGCTGCTGCGCCGCTTTCATGAGGCTGCGCAGAGCCATGCGCCGGAGGTGGTGGTGTGGGGCAGCGGCACGCCGATGCGCGAATTTCTGCATGTTGACGATATGGCGGCGGCCAGTATTCACGTGATGGAGCTGGCGCGCGAAGTGTGGCAGGAGAACACCGCCCCGATGCTGTCGCACATTAACGTCGGCACTGGCGTGGACTGCACCATCCGCGAGCTGGCGCAGACTATCGCAAAGGTTGTGGGTTACCAGGGCCGGGTGGTGTTCGACGCCACGAAGCCGGACGGCACGCCGCGTAAATTGCTCGACGTCACGCGCCTGCATCAGCTTGGCTGGTATCACGAAATATCACTGGAGGCAGGGCTTGCCGGTACTTACCAGTGGTTCCTTGAGAATCAGCAACGGTTCCGGGGGTGACAATGTTTTTACGTCAGGAAGATTTCGCCGCCGTGGTGCGGGCGACGCCCCTCATCTCCCTCGATTTCATTGTGGAAAACGGCCAGGGGGAAATTTTACTGGGCCAGCGTCTCAACCGTCCGGCGCAGGGCTACTGGTTTGTGCCGGGGGGGCGGGTGTGCAAAGACGAAACGCTGGAGGCCGCCTTTGCACGCCTGACGCAGGCGGAACTGGGCGTGCGTCTGCCGCTGGCGGCAGGGACGTTTTATGGCGTCTGGCAGCACTTCTATGACGACAACTTTTCCGGTGAGGATTTTTCAACTCACTACATCGTGCTCGGATTTCGTCTGCGCGTGGCGGAGAGCGATTTACGCCTGCCTGACGCCCAGCATGGCAGTTACCGCTGGCTGACGCCGGAACAGCTTCTGGCAGGCGATAATGTTCATGAGAACAGTCGGGCCTACTTCCTTCCTGACGCGCCGGCGGTGGGCCTATGAAGATCCTGGTCTATGGCATTAACTATTCGCCGGAACTGACCGGTATCGGCAAATATACCGGCGAAATGGTGGCGTGGATGGCGCGGGAAGGCCATGAGGTGCGAGTCATTACCGCGCCGCCGTACTACCCGCAGTGGAAGGTCGGCGAGCGCTATTCCGCCTGGCGCTATCGCCGGGAAGAGGGCGAGGCTACCGTCTGGCGCTGCCCGCTGTATGTGCCGAAACAGCCCTCCACCTTAAAACGGTTGCTTCATCTGGGGAGCTTTGCATTGAGCAGTTTTTTCCCACTGATGGCGCAGCGTCGCTGGAAGCCGGATCGGATTATCGGCGTTGTACCGACGCTCTTTTGTACGCCGGGAATGCGTCTGCTGGCGACACTCTCCGGCGCGCGTACCGTACTGCATATTCAGGATTACGAAGTGGATGCCATGCTCGGCTTAGGAATGGCGGGAAAAGGTAAGCGCGGCAGCGTAGCGCGGTTAGCAACGGCCTTTGAACGTAGCGCGCTGCGTAGCGTTGATAATGTTTCGACCATCTCTCGCTCCATGATGAATAAAGCGCGGGAAAAGGGCGTCGCGGCGGAAAAAATCCTCTTTTTTCCGAACTGGTCGGAAGTGGCGCGCTTTCAGGACGTTAATGACGCTGACGTGACGGCTTTGCGTCAGCAGCTTGGCTTGCCAGAGGGTAAAAAAATCGTGCTCTATTCCGGCAATATCGGCGAAAAGCAAGGGCTGGAAAAGGTGATAGACGCCGCGGAACGATTACGCGATCGACCGCTGATTTTCGCGATTGTCGGCCAGGGGGGCGGCAAGGCGCGGCTGGAGAACATGGCCCGCGAACGCGGCCTGCCAAATATTAAATTCCTCCCGCTGCAGCCTTACGACGCCTTACCCGCGCTGCTGAAAATGGGCGACTGCCATCTGGTGGTGCAAAAGCGCGGCGCGGCGGATGCGGTACTGCCCTCCAAGCTGACTAACATTCTGGCGGTCGGCGGTAATGCGGTGATTACCGCTGAGCCGCACACCGAATTAGGACAACTTTGCGCGCGCTATCCGGGCATCGCCGTTTGCGTGGAACCGGAGTCGACCGACGCGCTGGTTAACGGGATTAGCCAGGCGCTCGCCATGCCGAAAAACAACACGACGGCACGTGAATACGCCGAACGCACGCTCAATAAAGAGAACGTGCTACGCCAATTTATTGCAGATATTCGGGGATGATAATGCGTCAGACAAAACTTTACCCGGTTGTGATGGCCGGTGGCTCCGGTAGCCGATTGTGGCCGCTTTCTCGCGTGCTTTATCCAAAACAGTTTCTGTGCCTGAAAGGCGATCTCACCATGCTGCAAACCACCATTTGCCGTCTGAACGGCGTGGAGTGCGAAAGCCCGGTGGTTATCTGCAACGAACAGCACCGTTTTATCGTTGCCGAACAGCTCCGCCAGCTCAATAAGCTGACGGAGAACATTATTCTTGAGCCCGCCGGGCGCAATACCGCGCCGGCGATTGCGCTGGCGGCGCTGGCGGCGACGCGCCAGCATACGGACTGCGATCCGCTGATGCTGGTACTGGCGGCGGATCATGCGATCGCCAATGAAGAGGCCTTCCGCGACGCGGTGCGCGACGCCATGCCCTATGCCGACGCGGGCAAACTGGTGACCTTCGGTATCGTGCCGGATCTGCCGGAAACCGGCTATGGCTATATCCGGCGCGGTGATGTCGTGCCGGGCGCGACGGATGCGGTGGCTTTTGAGGTGGCGCAGTTCGTTGAGAAGCCGGGGCTGGAAACCGCTCAGGCCTACGTCGCCAGCGGCGATTACTACTGGAACAGCGGCATGTTTCTGTTCCGCGCCGGACGCTATCTGGAAGAGCTGAAAAAGTTCCGCCCCGATATTCTGGCCGCCTGTGAACAGGCGATGCGCGGCGTCGATCCGGATCTTGACTTCATTCGTGTGGATGAAGAGGCCTTCCTCGCCTGTCCGGAAGAGTCCATTGACTACGCGGTGATGGAGCGGACGGCGGACGCGGTGGTGATGCCAATGGACGCGGGCTGGAGCGATGTCGGCTCGTGGTCCTCGCTGTGGGAAATCAGCGCCCACACCCCGGAGGGAAACGTCCACCACGGCGACGTCATCAGCCATAAAACGGAAAACAGCTACGTTTACGCCGAATCCGGCCTGGTGACCACCGTCGGCGTGAAGGATCTGGTGGTGGTGCAGACCAAAGACGCCGTGCTGATTGCCGATCGCCACGCGGTGCAGGACGTGAAAAAGGTGGTGGAGAAGATCAAGGCCGACGGACGCCATGAGCACCACATGCACCGCGAGGTTTACCGCCCGTGGGGCAAATACGACTCCATCGACGCGGGCGAGCGCTATCAGGTGAAGCGCATTACCGTCAAGCCGGGGGAAGGACTGTCGGTGCAGATGCACCATCACCGCGCCGAGCACTGGGTGGTGGTGGCGGGGACCGCCAGAGTCACCATCAACGGCGAGGTTAAGCTGCTCGGTGAAAACGAGTCCATCTATATTCCGCTGGGGGCGACTCACTGCCTGGAAAATCCGGGAAAAATACCGCTCGATTTAATTGAAGTGCGTTCCGGCTCGTATCTCGAAGAGGACGACGTGGTGCGGTTCGAGGACCGTTACGGGCGGGTCTGACGCCTGCAATGGTGCCCGGTAAGCGCAACGCGCCATCCGGCAATGAACAACAATAACGATGTTGGCCATTTACGGTCAGGGCTAACTGTTGCCTGAAGAAGGGTAAGAACATGACAAAATTAACCTGTTTCAAGGCCTACGACATTCGCGGCAGGCTGGGCGAAGAGCTCAATGAAGATATCGCGTGGCGGATTGGCCGCGCTTACGGCGAATATTTAAAACCGAAAACCATCGTGCTGGGCGGCGACGTGCGCCTGACCAGCGAGGCGCTGAAGCTGGCGCTGGCGAAAGGGTTACAGGACGCGGGCGTCGACGTGCTGGATATCGGTATGTCCGGCACCGAAGAGATTTACTTCGCCACCTTCCACCTCGGCGTGGACGGCGGTATTGAAGTGACCGCCAGCCATAACCCGATGGACTACAACGGTATGAAGCTGGTGCGCGAGGGCGCCCGCCCGATAAGCGGCGACACCGGTCTGCGCGACGTTCAGCGTCTGGCGGAAGCGGGCGATTTCCCGCCGGTGAACGACGCCGCGCGCGGCAGCTACAGACAAATCAGCCTGCGCGACGCCTACATCGACCACCTGCTCGCCTACATCAGTGTTAACAATCTCACCCCGCTGAAGCTGGTGGTGAATTCCGGCAACGGCGCGGCGGGGCCGGTCATTGACGCCATCGAAGCGCGTCTGAAGGCGCTGGGCGCGCCGGTGGAGTTCATCAAAATCCACAACACCCCGGACGGCACCTTCCCGAACGGCATTCCCAACCCGTTGCTGCCGGAGTGTCGCGACGACACCCGCAAGGCCGTTATTGAACACGGGGCGGACATGGGCATCGCCTTTGACGGCGACTTCGACCGCTGCTTCCTGTTCGATGAGAAAGGGCAGTTTATCGAGGGGTACTACATCGTCGGGCTGCTGGCGGAAGCGTTTCTGGAAAAACACCCGGGGGCGAAGATTATCCACGACCCGCGCCTGACCTGGAACACGGAGGCAGTGGTGACGGCGGCGGGCGGGACGCCGGTGATGTCAAAAACCGGGCACGCCTTTATCAAGGAGCGGATGCGTACGGAGGATGCCATTTATGGCGGGGAAATGAGCGCGCATCACTATTTTCGTGATTTTGCCTACTGTGACAGCGGAATGATCCCGTGGCTGCTGGTGGCGGAGCTGGTGTGCCTGAAGGGACAGTCGCTGGGTGAACTGGTCCGCGACCGGATGGCGGCGTTCCCGGCGAGCGGGGAAATCAACAGCAGGCTGGCGGAGCCAGCGGCGGCCATCGCGCGGGTGGAAGCGCACTTTGCGGAAGAGGCGCAGGCAGTGGACCGCACGGACGGTCTCAGCATGTCGTTCGCCGACTGGCGTTTCAACCTGCGCTCGTCGAACACCGAACCGGTGGTGCGCCTGAATGTGGAGTCACGCGGCGATATTCCGCTGATGGAAGCGCGAACACGCACTCTGCTGGCGCTGCTGAATCAGTAACGTCAGATCTCCCCTTACCGCCTGCGGGTAAGGGGCCAATCACAGGAACAACGATGACAAATCTAAAAAAGCGCGAACGAGCCAAAACCAATGCATCGTTAATCTCTATGGTGCAACGCTTTTCAGATATCACCATCATGTTTGGCGGGCTGTGGTTCATCTGTGAAGTCAGTGGACTGCCATTCCTGTACATGCACCTGTTGGTGGCGCTGATTACGCTGGTTGTTTTTCAAATGCTGGGCGGGATGACCGATTTTTATCGCTCCTGGCGCGGCGTCAAAATGTCGACAGAGTTAACGCTGTTACTGCAAAACTGGACGCTGAGCCTGATCTTCAGCGCCGGTCTGGTGGCGTTTAATGATGACTTTGACAACCGCCTTGCCACCTGGCTGGCCTGGTATGCGCTGTCCAGCCTGGGCTTAGTGTTATGCCGTTCATTTATTCGTTTCGGCGCGGGCTGGCTACGCAATCGTGGTTATAACACTCGCCGGGTCGCCGTCGCCGGAGATTTGCCTGCGGGCCAGGCGTTGCTGGATAGCTTCCGTAATGAGCCGTGGCTGGGTTTTGAGGTGGTGGGCGTCTATCACGATCCCAAACCGGGCGGCGTCTCTGCTGACTGGGCCGGGAACTTCGAGCAGTTAATTGACGATGCGAAAGCCTCGCGAATTCACAATGTTTATATCGCTATGTCAATGAGCGACGGCGCCATGGTGAAAAAACTGGTGCGCGAGCTGGCCGACACCACCTGCTCGGTGATCCTTATTCCCGATGTGTTCACCTTTAATATTCTCCACTCGCGCGTGGAGGAGATGAGCGGCGTTCCGGTCGTTCCGCTGTATGACACGCCGCTGTCAGGGATTAACCGTCTGCTTAAACGGGCAGAGGATATCGTGCTGGCGTCGCTGATTCTGCTGCTCATCTCACCGGTACTGTGCTGCATTGCGCTGGCGGTCAAATTGAGCTCGCCCGGGCCGGTGATTTTCCGTCAGACGCGCTACGGGATGGACGGCAAGCCGATCAAGGTCTGGAAGTTCCGCTCAATGAAGGTGATGGAGAACGATAAGGTCGTTACCCAGGCGACGCAAAACGATCCGCGCGTCACCCGGGTAGGTAACTTTTTGCGTCGTACCTCGCTGGATGAATTGCCGCAGTTTATCAATGTGTTAACCGGCGGGATGTCTATCGTCGGTCCACGCCCTCACGCGGTGGCGCATAACGAACAGTATCGTCAGTTGATTGAAGGTTACATGCTACGCCACAAGATGAAGCCGGGCATCACCGGCTGGGCGCAAATTAATGGCTGGCGCGGTGAGACTGATACGCTGGAGAAAATGGAAAAACGCGTGGAATTCGACCTGGAATACATCCGCGAATGGAGTATTTGGTTCGATATCAAAATCGTTTTTCTGACGATTTTTAAAGGGTTTGTTAATAAAGCGGCGTATTAAGAACCTGACCCACAAGGCTATTTTACTTGCCATATTGAACCAGCGTGTACTCTCCGGTTTTTCCGCGCTGTCCGTGTTCAATCTGGCTGCGCCAATGACGCCTTGTGAACAGGTTCTGGAGAAAAGAATGAGTTTACGACAAAAAACGATCAGCGGCGCTAAATGGTCGGCTATCGCCACGATAGTGATTATCGGTCTGGGGTTAATTCAGATGACGGTGCTGGCGCGGATCATCGACAACCACCAGTTTGGCCTGTTGACCGTCTCGCTGGTGATTATCGCGCTGGCCGACACGATCTCGGACTTTGGCATCGCGAACTCGATTATCCAGCGTAAAACGATTGGGCATCTGGAGCTGACCACGCTTTACTGGCTAAACGTTGGGCTTGGGATTGTGGTATTTGCGGTGGTCTTTTGGCTGAGCGATGCGATTGCCCATGTTTTGCATAACCCGGATCTCGCGCCGTTAATCAAAACGTTGTCGCTGGCGTTTATTGTGATCCCTCACGGGCAGCAGTTCCGCGCGCTGATGCAAAAAGAGCTGGAGTTCAATAAGATCGGCATGATCGAAACGACCTCCGTGCTGGCGGGGTTCACCTTTACGGTGATTAGCGCCCATTACTGGCCGCTGGCGTTAACCGCGATTCTCGGCTATCTGGTGAACAGCGCGGTGCGAACGCTGCTGTTTGGTTACTTTGGCCGCAAGATTTACCGTCCGGGGCTGCATTTTTCGCTGGCATCGGTGTCCACGAACCTGCGTTTTGGCGCGTGGCTGACGGCGGACAGTATCGTCAATTACATCAACACGAATTTATCGACGCTGGTACTGGCGAGAATTCTCGGCGCAAGCGTCGCCGGGGGATATAACCTCGCGTACAACGTGGCGGTTGTGCCGCCGGCGAAGCTTAACCCCATCATTACTCGCGTGCTATTTCCGGCATTCGCCAAAATCCAGGACGATACCGAGAAGCTGCGCGTCAACTTCTATAAGTTGCTTTCCGTGGTGGGAATTATCAATTTTCCCGCGCTGCTGGGCCTGATGGTAGTGGCGAACAATTTTGTGCCGTTAGTGTTTGGCGAGAAGTGGAACAGCATTATCCCGATCCTGCAATTGCTGTGCGTGGTGGGGCTGCTGCGCTCAGTCGGCAACCCGATTGGTTCGCTGCTGATGGCGAAAGCGCGCGTGGATATCAGCTTTAAATTCAACGTTTTTAAAACGTTTCTGTTTATCCCGGCAATTCTCATTGGCGGCCATCTGGCGGGGGCGATTGGCGTGACGCTGGGGTTCCTGGTGGTGCAAATCATCAACACCATTCTGAGCTATTTCGTGATGATTAAGCCGGTACTCGGCTCCAGCTATCGTCAGTATATTCTCAGCCTGTGGCTACCGTTTTATCTCTCATTGCCAACATTTATTACCAGCTACGGCGCAGGAAAGCTGGTCGATGGCTATTTACCGTTGTCAGGGGTATTCGCGCTACAGGTTATGGTCGGTATTTTGAGTTTTATTTTGATGATTATTTTTTCACGCAATGCGCTGGTGATGGAAATTAAAAATCAGCTTGTTGGCAGTGCAAAAATGAAAAAGTTATTACGTGTCGGATGACGGGGATATAAGAGGCTATTTATGAAATTATTAATTTTAGGCAACCACACATGCGGCAACCGTGGTGATAGCGCCATTATGCGCGGTTTGCTTGATGCCATCCGTCAACAGGCGCCAGAGGCGGAGATGGATGTGATGAGCCGTTTCCCGGTGAGTTCCGCCTGGTTGCAGGGGCGCCCGATTATTGCCGACCCGCTGTATCAGTTAAGCCAGAAACAGCAGGCGGCGGCAGGGCTTAACGGTCGGGTGAAAAAAGTATTACGTCGTCGTTTTCAGCATAAAATTTTATTGTCTAAAGTCGCCCAGGAAGGTTCGCTGCGTAATTTTGCTATCGCGCCGGAATTTGCCGAATTCGCGCAATTTATTGCGCAGTATGACGCCGTCATTCAGGTGGGCGGTTCAAACTATGTCGACTTATACGGTTTGACTCACTTTGAATATCCGCTGTGCGCGTTTATGGCGAACAAACCAATTTATATGGTGGGACATAGCGTCGGCCCTTTCCAGAACCCTGACTTTAACCAGCTCGCCAATTATGTTTTTGGACGCACCAGTGCGCTGATCCTGCGTGAAACCGTCAGCCGCGATCTGATGACCGCCGCGCAGATCGATACCCGGAAAGTGGAGCAGGGGGTGGATACTGCCTGGTTAGTCGAACGCCGTCACGACGAGTTTGTCGCCAGTTATGCTGTGCAGCACTGGCTGGACGTCACCGCGCGCCGCAAAACCGTCGCGATTACGTTGCGCGATCTGGAGCCGTTTGATAAACGCCTGGGCACCACTCAGCAGGCCTATGAGCAGGCATTTGCCCAGGTCGTGAATCGCCTGATTGCGGACGGTTATCAGGTACTGGCGCTGTCGACCTGCACCAGTATCGATCGCTATAACCGCGATGACCGGATGGTTGCGTTACGGATGGCGAATTATGTAAACGACTCAGAGCATTTCCATATCGCGATGGACGAACTCAATGATGTGGAAATCGGAAAGATCCTCGCATCCTGCGTACTGACCATCGGGACGCGCCTGCATTCCGCCATTATCTCCATGAATTTTGGCACGCCCGCTATCGCCATTAATTATGAACATAAATCCGCCGGGATTATGCAGCAGCTAGGCCTGGCGGAATTGGCTATCGATATCCGTCACTTGCTGAACGGTTCATTACAAAGCGTGGTGGCCGATACGCTCAATCAATTGCCTGCGCTAAAGGCAAAAGTGGCTAACGCCGTCACCGAGGAGCGGGCGAAAGGGTTCACGATGATCAAATCCGTTCTCGACAGAATTCGGGAGGAACAATGAAAGTCAGCTTTTTTCTGCTGAAATTTCCACTCTCATCGGAAACCTTTGTGCTGAATCAGATTACTGCGTTTGTTGATATGGGCCATGAGGTGGAGATTGTCGCGTTACAAAAAGGCGATACCCAACATACTCACGCCGCCTGGGAGAAGTATGGCCTGGCGGCGAAAACCCGCTGGTTACAGGATGAGCCCCAGGGACGGCTGGCGAAACTGCGCTACCGGGCATGTAAAACGCTGCCGGGGCTGCATCGGGCGGCGACCTGGAAAGCGCTCAATTTTACCCGCTATGGCGATGAATCACGCAATTTGATCCTTTCCGCGATTTGCGCGCAGGTGAGCCACCCTTTTGTGGCGGATGTGTTTATCGCACACTTTGGTCCGGCGGGCGTGACGGCGGCCAAACTACGCGAACTGGGCGTGCTTCGCGGCAAAATCGCGACTATTTTCCACGGGATTGATATTTCCAGCCGCGAAGTGCTCAGTCATTACACGCCGGAGTATCAGCAGTTGTTTCGTCGTGGCGATCTGATGCTGCCCATCAGCGAACTGTGGGCCGGTCGCCTGAAAAGTATGGGCTGTCCGCCGGAAAAGATTGCCGTTTCGCGCATGGGCGTCGACATGACGCGTTTTACCCATCGTCCGGTGAAAGCGCCAGGGATGCCGCTGGAGATGATTTCCGTCGCGCGCCTGACCGAGAAAAAAGGCCTGCATGTGGCGATTGAAGCCTGTCGGCAACTGAAAGCGCAGGGCGTGGCGTTTCGCTACCGCATTCTGGGGATTGGCCCGTGGGAACGTCGGCTGCGTACGCTCATCGAGCAGTATCAGCTAGAGGATGTCATTGAGATGCCGGGGTTTAAACCGAGCCATGAAGTGAAGGCGATGCTGGATGACGCCGATGTTTTTTTGCTGCCGTCGATTACCGGTACGGATGGCGATATGGAAGGTATTCCGGTAGCGCTGATGGAGGCGATGGCGGTGGGGATTCCCGTGGTGTCTACCGTGCATAGCGGCATTCCGGAACTGGTGGAGGCCGGCAAATCCGGCTGGCTGGTGCCGGAAAACGATGCGCAGGCGCTGGCGGCCCGACTCGCTGAGTTCAGCCGGATTGACCACGACACGCTGGAGTCGGTGATCACGCGCGCCCGTGAAAAAGTGGCGCAAGATTTTAATCAGCAGGCGATTAATCGCCAGTTAGCCAGCCTGCTACAAACAATATAAACGAGGTGGTATGCCCGTGAATAAGTTCTCCCGACGTACCCTCCTGACGGCAGGTTCCGCGCTTGCTGTTCTTCCTTTTCTGCGCGCCTTGCCGGTACAGGCGCGTGAACCTCGCCAGACCGTCGATATTAAGGATTATCCGGCGGATGACGGTATCGCCTCGTTCAAACAGGCCTTCGCCGACGGACAGACCGTGGTCGTACCGCCAGGATGGGTGTGTGAAAATATCAATGCGGCGATAACGATTCCGGCGGGAAAAACGCTGCGGATACAGGGCGCGGTGCGTGGGAATGGCCGGGGAAGGTTTATTTTGCAGGACGGGTGTCAGGTGATGGGGGAGCAGGGCGGCAGTCTGCACAATGTGACGCTGGATGTTCGCGGGTCGGACTGTGTGATTAAAGGCGTGACGATGAGCGGCTTTGGCCCCGTCGCGCAAATTTTCATTGGCGGTAAGGAACCGCAGGTGATGCGTAATCTCATTATCGATGACATCACCGTTACCCACGCCAACTACGCCATTCTCCGCCAGGGATTTCATAACCAAATGGACGGCGCGCGGATTACGCATAGCCGCTTTAGCGATTTGCAGGGGGACGCCATTGAGTGGAATGTCGCGATTCACGACCGCGACATCCTGATTTCCGATCATGTCATCGAACGCATTGATTGTACCAATGGCAAAATCAACTGGGGGATCGGCATCGGGTTGGCGGGTAGCACCTATGACAATAGTTATCCTGAAGACCAGGCAGTAAAAAACTTTGTGGTGGCCAATATTACCGGATCTGATTGCCGACAGCTGGTGCACGTAGAAAATGGCAAACATTTCGTCATTCGCAATGTAAAAGCCAAAAACATCACGCCCGATTTCAGTAAAAATGCAGGTATTGATAACGCAACGATCGCAATTTATGGCTGTGATAATTTCGTCATTGATAATATTGATATGACGAATAGTGCTGGGATGCTCATCGGCTATGGCGTCGTTAAAGGCAAATACCTGTCAATTCCGCAAAACTTTAAATTAAACGCTATTCGGTTGGATAATCGCCAGGTTGCTTATAAATTACGCGGCATTCAAATTTCCTCCGGTAACACCCCCTCTTTTGTCGCCATCACCAACGTACGGATGACGCGTGCTACGCTGGAACTGCATAATCAACCACAGCATCTTTTTCTGCGTAATATCGACGTGATGCAAACTTCAGTCATTGGCCCGGCGTTAAAAATGCGCTTCGATTTGCGTAAAGATGTCCGTGGTCAATTTATGGCCCGCCAGGACACGCTGCTTTCCCTCGCTAATGTTCATGCCATCAATGAAAACGGGCAGAGTTCCGTGGATATCGACAGGATTAATCACCAAACCGTGAATGTCGAAGCAGTGAATTTTCCGCTGCCGAAGCGGGGAGGGTAAGTACCACTATTTTTACGAAAATTCCTGGGAAAAAGTTGTTCATACTTAATGTTATGGTGCCGACTAAGACGTAATGTAGAGCGTGCCATCATTATCCCTGGCAGCAGAGTAATTCATGCTGGCGAAAACAAGCTAAAGAGCTATAATTCAGCAACCATTTTACAGGTGGAAGAAACAATGATGAATTTGAAAGCAGTTATACCGGTAGCGGGTTTGGGTATGCATATGTTGCCTGCCACCAAGGCAATCCCAAAAGAGATGCTACCGATCGTCGACAAGCCAATGATTCAGTACATTGTCGATGAGATTGTGGCTGCAGGGATCAAAGAAATCGTACTGGTGACTCACGCGTCTAAAAACGCCGTTGAGAACCACTTCGACACCTCTTATGAACTTGAATCACTTCTTGAGCAGCGCGTTAAGCGTCAGCTTTTGGCGGAAGTGCAATCTATCTGCCCACCGGGCGTAACGATTATGAACGTGCGCCAGGCGCAGCCGTTAGGGCTGGGGCACTCTATTCTGTGCGCGCGTCCGGTTGTGGGCGATAACCCTTTCATTGTGGTACTCCCGGATATTATTATTGATGATGCTACCGCCGATCCGCTGCGCTATAACCTTGCGGCGATGGTGGCGCGTTTCAATGAAACGGGTCGCAGCCAGGTGCTGGCGAAACGCATGAAAGGTGATTTATCGGAGTATTCCGTTATCCAGACGAAAGAACCTCTGGATAATGAAGGCAAAGTCAGCCGGATTGTGGAGTTTATCGAAAAACCGGATCAGCCGCAGACGCTGGATTCCGATTTGATGGCGGTAGGCCGTTATGTGCTTTCAGCCGACATCTGGGCGGAACTGGAAAGAACCGAACCGGGCGCCTGGGGCCGTATCCAGCTCACCGATGCCATTGCTGAACTGGCGAAAAAACAGTCGGTTGACGCGATACTAATGACGGGTGACAGCTATGACTGCGGTAAAAAAATGGGCTACATGCAGGCATTTGTGAAGTACGGGCTGCGCAACCTGAAAGAAGGAGCGAAGTTCCGTAAGAGCATAGAGCAGCTTCTGCATGAATAAGTATTAACAACCGTGATAAATGGTTGGTGATAAACATAATAACGGCAGTGAACATTCGAAGCGGCAAGTTGGCTGAAACGAGTGTTGACTGCCGTTTTAGTTTTGTATAAAGGACTTAAGTAACAAGGGGTTATCTGGAGCATTTTAATGCTGATTTTATAAGATTAATCCTTGTTTCCGGATGCAATTAATAAGACAATTAGCGTTTAAGTTTTAGTGAACTTTGCTCTGCTGGGCGAGGTTTGTAACAAGTCGATATGTACGCAGTGCACTGGTAGCTGATGAGCCAGGGGCGGTAGCGTGTGTAACGACTTGAGCAATTAATTTTTATTGGCAAATTAAATACCACATTAAATACGCCTTATGGAATAGAAAAGTGAAGATACTTATTACTGGTGGGGCAGGTTTTATTGGATCAGCTGTTGTCCGCCATATTATTAAGAATACACAGGACACTGTAGTTAATATTGATAAATTAACCTACGCCGGTAATCTTGAATCCCTTTCTGATATTTCTGAAAGTAATCGCTACAATTTTGAACACGCGGATATTTGTGATTCCGCTGAAATAACGCGTATTTTTGAGCAGTACCAGCCGGACGCGGTGATGCATTTGGCTGCGGAAAGTCATGTGGACCGTTCGATTACCGGGCCAGCAGCATTTATTGAAACCAATATCGTCGGCACCTATGTACTTCTTGAAGTTGCGCGTAAATACTGGTCTGCGCTTGGCGAAGATAAAAAAAATAATTTTCGTTTTCATCATATTTCCACTGATGAAGTTTACGGCGATTTACCGCATCCTGATGAAGTTGAAAACAGCGTTACGCTGCCGTTATTTACTGAAACGACGGCATATGCGCCAAGTAGCCCCTATTCTGCGTCAAAAGCATCCAGCGATCATTTAGTCCGTGCCTGGCGGCGTACCTATGGTCTACCAACGATCGTTACCAATTGTTCTAATAACTATGGCCCTTATCACTTCCCTGAAAAACTGATTCCGTTGGTCATTTTGAACGCACTGGAAGGAAAGCCTTTGCCAATTTATGGCAAAGGGGATCAGATTCGCGATTGGCTATATGTAGAAGATCATGCTCGCGCGCTTCATATGGTAGTGACTGAAGGCAAGGCAGGGGAGACTTATAACATTGGTGGACACAATGAGAAGAAAAATCTCGATGTGGTATTTACCATCTGTGATCTGCTGGATGAGATTGTACCCAAAGCGACTTCTTATCGTGAACAAATCACTTATGTCGCGGATCGTCCGGGCCATGATCGTCGTTATGCCATTGATGCAGGTAAAATTAGCCGCGAATTAGGCTGGAAACCGCTGGAGACCTTTGAAAGCGGTATTCGTAAAACAGTGGAATGGTACCTTGCAAATACTCAATGGGTAAACAATGTTAAAAGTGGGGCGTATCAGAGTTGGATAGAACAGAACTATGAAGGACGCCAGTAATGAATATCTTACTTTTTGGTAAGACAGGGCAAGTAGGCTGGGAGTTGCAACGTTCTCTGGCACCAGTGGGGAATCTGATTGCCTTGGATGTCCATTCAAAAGAGTTTTGCGGTGATTTTAGCAATCCGAAAGGCGTTGCCGAAACCGTTCGTAAGCTTCGTCCCGATGTGATTGTTAACGCAGCAGCCCATACTGCAGTAGATAAAGCAGAGTCTGAACCAGAACTGGCGCAGTTACTTAACGCCACCAGTGTGGAAGCCATCGCTAAAGCAGCCAACGAAACTGGCGCATGGGTAGTGCATTATTCAACCGATTATGTATTTCCTGGTACCGGCGATATCCCATGGCAGGAAACGGACGCTACGTCGCCGCTGAATGTCTATGGCAAGACCAAACTGGCGGGAGAAAAGGCCCTGCAGGATAACTGCCCTAAGCATCTTATCTTCCGCACCAGTTGGGTTTATGCAGGTAAGGGCAATAATTTCGCAAAGACAATGCTTCGTCTGGCGAAAGAGCGTCAGACACTTTCAGTCATCAACGATCAGTACGGTGCGCCAACCGGTGCGGAATTACTGGCTGACTGCACGGCTCATGCGATCCGTGTGGCGTTAAAAAAACCAGAAGTCGCAGGTCTTTACCATGTGGTTGCCGGGGGAACCACAACCTGGCATGACTACGCGGCCTTAGTCTTTGACGAGGCGCGCAAAGCAGGGATAACGCTTGCGCTGACTGAGCTTAATGCTGTGCCGACCAGCGCCTACCCGACGCCGGCGAGCAGACCTGGAAATTCGCGTCTCAATACTGAAAAGTTTCAGCGTAATTTTGGCCTTATTCTGCCGCAATGGGAATTAGGAGTTAAGCGCATGCTGACTGAAATGTTTACGACGACAACCATCTGATAAATTTAAATGCCCATCAGGGCATTTTCTATGAATGAGAAATGGAAATGAAAACGCGTAAGGGCATTATTTTAGCGGGGGGCTCCGGCACCCGTCTTTATCCGGTGACCATGGCGGTAAGTAAGCAATTGCTACCAATTTATGATAAACCGATGATTTACTATCCCCTTTCCACGCTTATGCTGGCAGGCATTCGGGATATCCTGATCATCAGTACGCCACAGGACACGCCGCGTTTTCAACAACTGCTGGGAGACGGCAGCCAGTGGGGGCTGAATCTTCAATATAAAGTACAGCCAAGCCCGGATGGCTTAGCACAGGCGTTTATTATTGGTGAAGAGTTCATTGGTAATGATGATTGTGCATTAGTACTGGGTGACAATATCTTCTATGGTCATGATTTACCAAAGTTAATGGAAGCTGCCGTTAATAAAGAAAGTGGTGCTACCGTCTTTGCTTATCATGTAAACGATCCGGAGCGCTACGGTGTGGTTGAGTTTGACCAAAGTGGCACAGCCGTTAGTCTGGAGGAAAAACCGTTACAACCGAAGAGTAATTACGCGGTAACGGGGCTGTATTTTTATGATAATAGCGTGGTGGAGATGGCGAAACATCTTAAGCCTTCCGCTCGCGGTGAGTTAGAAATCACGGATATTAACCGTATCTATATGGATCAGGGAAGATTGTCTGTCGCCATGATGGGGCGCGGTTATGCCTGGCTGGATACAGGGACGCATCAGAGTTTGATAGAGGCCAGTAATTTTATTGCAACCATCGAAGAACGCCAGGGTCTGAAAGTGTCTTGCCCGGAAGAGATCGCATTTCGTAAAAATTTTATAAATGCACAACAGGTTATAGAACTGGCCGGGCCATTATCAAAAAATGATTATGGCAAATATTTGCTGAAGATGGTGAAAGGTTTATAAGTGATGATTGTGATTAAAACAGCAATACCAGATGTCTTGATCTTAGAGCCTAAAGTTTTTGGCGATGAGAGGGGATTCTTTTTTGAAAGTTATAACCAGCAGACCTTTGAAGAGTTGATTGGACGTAAAGTTACATTTGTTCAAGATAATCATTCAAAATCCAAAAAGAACGTACTCAGAGGGCTACATTTTCAGAGAGGAGAAAATGCACAGGGGAAGTTAGTTCGTTGTGCTGTCGGTGAGGTTTTTGATGTTGCGGTCGATATCCGAAAAGAATCGCCTACTTTTGGTCAATGGGTTGGCGTAAATCTATCTGCTGAGAATAAGCGACAGCTTTGGATTCCAGAAGGTTTTGCTCATGGTTTTGTTACTCTTAGTGAGTATGCAGAGTTTCTGTACAAAGCAACTAATTATTACTCACCTTCATCGGAAGGTAGCATTTTATGGAATGATGAGACAATAGGTATTGAATGGCCTTTTTCTCAGCTGCCTGAGCTTTCAGCAAAAGATGCTGCAGCGCCTTTACTGCATCAAGCCTTGTTAACAGAGTAAGCATCGTGTCCCATATTATTAAGATTTTTCCATCAAATATTGAATTTTCCGGTAGAGAGGATGAATCAATCCTCGATGCTGCGCTATCGGCTGGCATCCATCTTGAACATAGCTGCAAAGCGGGTGATTGTGGTATCTGTGAGTCCGATTTGTTGGCGGGAGAAGTTGTTGACTCCAAAGGTAATATTTTTGGACAGGGTGATAAAATACTAACCTGCTGCTGTAAACCTAAAACCGCCCTTGAGCTAAATGCGCATTTTTTTCCTGAACTAGCTGGACAGACAAAAAAAATTGTCCCATGCAAGGTAAATAGTGCTGTACTGGTTTCAGGCGATGTTATGACTTTGAAGTTACGCACACCACCAACAGCAAAAATTGGCTTCCTTCCAGGGCAGTATGTCAATTTACATTATAAAGGTGTAACTCGCAGTTATTCTATCGCTAATAGTGATGAGTCGAATGGTATTGAGTTGCATGTAAGGAATGTTCCCAATGGTCAGATGAGTTCGCTCATTTTTGGGGAGTTACAAGAAAATACTCTTATGCGCATTGAAGGGCCTTGCGGAACATTTTTTATTCGCGAAAGTGACAGACCTATAATCTTCCTTGCAGGCGGTACTGGATTCGCTCCAGTTAAATCAATGGTTGAGCATCTCATTCAGGGAAAATGTCGTCGTGAGATCTACATTTACTGGGGAATGCAAGATAGTAAAGATTTTTACTCTGCATTACCGCAGCAGTGGAGTGAACAGCATGAGAACGTTCATTATATCCCTGTTGTTTCTGGTGATGACGCCGAATGGGTGGGAAGAAAGGGATTTGTCCATCATGCCGTGATGGATGATTTTGATTCTCTAGAGTTCTTCGATATATATGCATGTGGTTCACCTGTGATGATCGATGCCAGTAAAAAGGACTTTATGATGAAAAATCTCTCTGTAGAACATTTCTATTCTGATGCATTTACCGCATCTAAATAATATTGAGGATAATTTATGAAAGCGGTCATCCTGGCTGGTGGACTTGGCACCAGACTAAGTGAAGAAACAATTGTAAAACCAAAACCGATGGTAGAAATTGGTGGCAAGCCTATTCTTTGGCACATTATGAAAATGTACTCTGTGCATGGTATCAAGGATTTTATTATCTGCTGTGGTTATAAAGGATATGTGATTAAAGAATATTTTGCGAACTACTTCCTTCACATGTCAGATGTAACATTCCATATGGCTGAAAACCGTATGGAAGTTCACCATAAACGTGTTGAACCATGGAATGTCACATTGGTTGATACGGGTGATTCTTCAATGACTGGTGGTCGTCTGAAACGTGTTGCTGAATACGTAAAAGATGACGAGGCTTTCCTGTTTACTTATGGTGATGGCGTTGCCGACCTTGATATCAAAGCGACTATCGATTTCCATAAGTCTCACGGTAAGAAAGCGACTTTAACAGCTACTTTTCCACCTGGACGCTTTGGTGCATTAGATATCCAAGCTGGTCAGGTCCGGTCATTCCAGGAAAAACCGAAAGGCGATGGGGCAATGATCAATGGTGGTTTCTTTGTGTTGAATCCATCGGTTATCGATCTCATCGATAACGATGCAACAACCTGGGAACAAGAGCCATTAATGACATTGGCACAACAGGGGGAGTTAATGGCTTTTGAACACCCAGGTTTCTGGCAGCCGATGGATACCCTACGTGATAAAGTTTACCTCGAAGGGCTGTGGGAAAAAGGTAAAGCTCCGTGGAAAACCTGGGAGTAAGTAGATGATTGATAAAAATTTTTGGCAAGGTAAACGTGTATTCGTTACCGGCCATACTGGCTTTAAAGGAAGCTGGCTTTCGCTATGGCTGACTGAAATGGGTGCAATTGTAAAAGGCTATGCACTTGATGCGCCAACTGTTCCAAGTTTATTTGAGATAGTGCGTCTTAATGATCTTATGGAATCTCATATTGGCGATATTCGTGATTTTGAAAAGCTGCGCAATTCTATTGCAGAATTTAAGCCAGAAATTGTTTTCCATATGGCAGCCCAGCCTTTAGTGCGCCTATCTTATGAACAGCCAATCGAAACATACTCAACAAATGTTATGGGTACTGTCCATTTGCTTGAAGCAGTTAAGCAAGTAGGTAACATAAAGGCAGTCGTAAATATCACCAGTGATAAGTGCTACGACAATCGTGAGTGGGTGTGGGGCTATCGTGAGAACGAACCCATGGGAGGGTACGATCCATACTCTAATAGTAAAGGTTGTGCAGAATTAGTCGCGTCTGCATTCCGGAACTCATTCTTCAATCCTGCAAATTATGAGCAACATGGCGTTGGTTTGGCGTCTGTGAGGGCTGGTAATGTCATAGGCGGAGGCGATTGGGCTAAAGACCGTTTAATTCCCGATATTCTGCGCTCATTTGAAAATAACCAGCAGGTTATTATTCGAAACCCATATTCTATCCGTCCCTGGCAGCATGTACTGGAGCCTCTTTCTGGTTACATTGTGGTGGCGCAACGCTTATATACAGAAGGTGCTAAGTTTTCTGAAGGATGGAATTTCGGCCCGCGTGATGAAGATGCGAAGACGGTCGAATTTATTGTTGACAAGATGGTCACGCTTTGGGGTGATGATGCAAGCTGGTTACTGGATGGTGAGAATCATCTTCATGAGGCACATTACCTGAAACTGGATTGCTCTAAAGCAAATATGCAATTAGGATGGCATCCGCGTTGGGGATTGACTGAAACACTTGGTCGCATCGTAAAATGGCATAAAGCATGGATTCGCGGCGAAGATATGTTGATTTGTTCAAAGCGTGAAATCAGCGACTATATGTCTGCAACTACTCGTTAAGAAAATAAGTTTAAGGAATCAAAGTAATGACAGCAAATAACCTGCGTGAGCAAATCTCTCAGCTTGTCGCTCAGTATGCGAATGAGGCATTGAGCCCGAAACCTTTTGTTGCAGGTACAAGCGTTGTGCCTCCTTCCGGGAAGGTTATTGGTGCCAAAGAGTTACAATTGATGGTTGAGGCGTCTCTTGATGGATGGCTAACTACTGGTCGTTTCAATGATGCCTTTGAGAAAAAACTTGGGGAATTTATTGGGGTTCCTCATGTTTTAACGACTACATCTGGCTCTTCGGCAAACTTGCTGGCACTGACTGCGCTGACTTCCCCAAAATTAGGCGAGCGTGCTCTCAAACCTGGTGATGAGGTTATTACTGTCGCTGCTGGCTTCCCGACTACAGTTAACCCGGCGATCCAGAATGGTTTAATACCGGTATTCGTGGATGTTGATATCCCGACATATAATATCGATGCCTCTCTCATTGAAGCTGCAGTTACTGAGAAATCAAAAGCGATAATGATCGCTCATACACTCGGTAATGCATTTAACCTGAGTGAAGTTCGTCGGATTGCCGATAAATATAACTTATGGTTGATTGAAGACTGCTGTGATGCCCTTGGGACGACTTATGAAGGCCAGATGGTAGGTACCTTTGGTGACATCGGAACCGTTAGTTTTTATCCGGCTCACCATATCACAATGGGTGAAGGCGGTGCTGTATTCACCAAGTCAGGTGAACTGAAGAAAATTATTGAGTCGTTCCGTGACTGGGGCCGGGATTGTTATTGTGCGCCAGGATGCGATAACACCTGCGGTAAACGTTTTGGTCAGCAATTGGGATCTCTTCCTCAAGGCTATGATCACAAATATACTTATTCCCACCTCGGATATAATCTCAAAATCACGGACATGCAGGCAGCATGTGGTCTGGCTCAGTTGGAGCGCGTAGAAGAGTTTGTAGAGCAGCGTAAAGCTAACTTTTCCTATCTGAAACAGGGCTTGCAATCTTGCACTGAATTCCTCGAATTACCAGAAGCAACAGAGAAATCAGACCCATCCTGGTTTGGCTTCCCTATCACCCTGAAAGAAACTAGCGGTGTTAACCGTGTCGAACTGGTGAAATTCCTTGATGAAGCAAAAATCGGTACACGTTTACTGTTTGCTGGAAATCTGATTCGCCAACCGTATTTTGCTAATGTGAAATATCGTGTAGTGGGTGAGTTGACAAATACCGACCGTATAATGAATCAAACGTTCTGGATTGGTATTTATCCAGGCTTGACTACAGAACATTTAGATTATGTAGTTAGCAAGTTTGAAGAGTTTTTTGGTTTAAATTTCTAATTTTTGAGGGGGGGGGAATTCCCCTCTATGATTTCATGAAAATTCTAATAATGGGAGCGTTTGGGTTCCTTGGATCACGACTTACATCCTACTTCGAAAGTCGACATACTGTGATTGGCTTAGCAAGGAAGAGGAACAATGAAGCTACCATAAATAATATTATTTACACGACAGAAAATAATTGGATCGAAAAAATAGTAGAATTTAAACCGAATATTATTATTAACACTATTGCTTGCTATGGAAGACATAACGAACCTGCAACAGCTTTAATAGAAAGCAATATTCTTATGCCTATCAGGGTATTAGAATCTATCTCATCACTTGATGCAGTATTCATAAATTGTGGAACATCACTGCCACCAAATACGAGTTTATATGCATATACTAAACAAAAAGCAAATGAACTCGCCGCCGCCATTATAGATAAAGTTTGCGGTAAATATATAGAGTTAAAATTGGAGCATTTCTATGGAGCTTTTGATGGAGACGATAAGTTTACCAGTATGGTTATTAGACGTTGTTTAAGTAACCAGCCAGTAAAGTTAACATCTGGTTTGCAACAGAGAGATTTCTTGTATATAAAAGATCTACTAACAGCGTTCGATTGTATTATAAGTAATGTTAATAATTTTCCCAAATTTCATAGTATTGAAGTTGGTAGTGGAAAGGCTATATCAATTCGTGAATATGTAGAGACTGTTAAAAATATCACAAAAAGCAATTCTATAATTGAATTTGGTGTGGTCAAAGAAAGAGCCAATGAATTGATGTATAGTTGTGCTGATATAGCAGAACTTGAAAAAATAGGATGGAAAAGAGAGTTCTCTCTTGTTGATGCATTAACTGAAATAATTGAAGAGGAAGGGAAATGAAGCTTTTAATTACCGGTGGATGTGGCTTTCTTGGGAGTAATCTTGCCTCCTTTGCTTTAAGTCAAGGGATTGATTTAATTGTATTCGATAATCTATCACGTAAAGGTGCAACAGATAATTTACATTGGTTATCCTCCTTAGGAAACTTTGAGTTTGTACATGGTGATATTCGCAACAAAAATGATGTTACAAGATTAATAACTAAGTATATGCCTGATAGCTGTTTTCATCTTGCAGGTCAAGTGGCAATGACTACATCTATTGACAATCCTTGTATGGATTTTGAAATTAATGTAGGTGGAACTTTAAATTTACTTGAGGCAGTACGGCAGTATAATTCAAATTGTAATATAATTTATTCATCAACAAATAAAGTATACGGCGATCTTGAGCAATATAAATACAATGAAACAGAAACTAGATATACTTGTATAGATAAGCCTAATGGATATGATGAGAGCACACAATTAGATTTCCACTCACCATATGGTTGTTCAAAAGGTGCTGCAGATCAATACATGCTTGATTATGCAAGGATTTTTGGTTTGAATACAGTGGTGTTCAGGCATTCATCAATGTATGGTGGGAGACAGTTTGCTACTTATGATCAAGGCTGGGTAGGTTGGTTTTGTCAAAAAGCGGTTGAAATTAAAAATGGTATTAACAAACCCTTCACTATTTCTGGTAATGGTAAGCAAGTTAGGGATGTTTTGCATGCTGAAGATATGATTTCGTTATATTTCACTGCCTTGGCAAATGTATCAAAAATTAGGGGGAACGCTTTTAATATTGGTGGTACCATTGTCAACAGCCTGTCATTACTTGAATTATTCAAATTGCTTGAAGATTATTGCAACATTGATATGAGGTTCACTAATTTACCTGTAAGGGAAAGTGATCAGCGTGTTTTTGTTGCAGATATTAAAAAAATCACTAATGCAATTGACTGGAGCCCAAAAGTCTCGGCAAAAGATGGTGTCCAGAAAATGTATGATTGGACTAGTTCTATATGATGTTTCTGCCCGCGAAAGCGGGCATAATTAAAGAATGAAATATTTTTTATAATTAAAAGATGAAGCTGACGTGAGGAAACTGAGGTTGGTTAGAATTCCAAGACATCTTATTATTGCCGCTTCCTCTTGGCTTTCAAAGATAATAATTGCCGGTGTTCAGTTAGTAAGTGTTAAATTTCTTTTGGAAATTCTTGGCGAAGAATCATACGCTGTATTTACTCTTTTAACTGGATTATTGGTCTGGTTTAGCATTGCAGATGTTGGGATTGGTAGTAGTCTACAAAATTATATATCTGAGTTGAAAGCTGATAGAAAATCATATGATGCATATATCAAGGCCGCAATTCATATTCTATTCGCATCCTTAATCATTTTAAGCTCTACATTATTCTTCTTATCAGATAAATTATCGTCACTATATCTTACTTCATTTAGCGATGAATTGAAAAACAACTCAGGAAGTTATTTTTTTATAGCAAGTATATTATTTATATTCATCGGCGTTGGGAGTGTGGTCTATAAAATATTATTTGCGGAACTGTTAGGGTGGAAAGCTAATATAATTAATGCATTATCTTATCTTTTAGGTTTTTTAGATGTGGTTGCGATCCATTATTTAATGCCAGATTCGAGTATTACCTTCGCTTTAGTAGCATTGTATGCTCCGGTAGCAATACTGCCCATTATATATATATCGTTTCGGTACATATATGTTCTTAAAGCGAAAGTAAACTTTAACACCTATAAATTATTACTATCACGTTCATCAGGGTTTCTGATTTTTTCGTCCTTATCGATAATAGTTTTACAAACTGATTATATTGTGATGTCTCAGAAATTATCTGCTGCAGATATTATAAAATATACTGTAACGATGAAAATATTTGGTTTAATGTTTTTTATTTATACTGCGGTATTACAAGCATTATGGCCAGTATGTGCTGAATTACGAGTGAAAATGCAGTGGAGAAAGTTGCATAGAATCATTTTCCTAAATATTATTGGTGGGGTATTTTTTGTTGGTCTTGGTACGTTATTCATTTATGTTTTAAAGGATTATATCTATAGCATAATTGCTAACGGTATAGATTATAATATTAGTGGGGTTGTTTTTGTTTTACTGGCTGTGTATTTTAGTATAAGAGTTTGGTGTGATACATTTGCTATGTTACTTCAAAGTATGAACCAATTAAAAATTCTTTGGCTCATAGTTCCGTGTCAGGCATTAATTGGTGGTGTGACTCAATGGTATTTTGCAGAGCATTATGGAATAGTTGGTATTTTATACGGACTAATTTTATCATTCTCGCTAACTGTTTTTTGGGTATTGCCAGTGTATTATATGTATAAGAGTAAAAGGCTAGCATAATATGAAGGTATCATTTTGCATCCCAACGTATAATCGAGTAAAATTCATTGAAGACCTTCTTGAAAGTATTAATAATCAATCTTCTCACTCCTTAATTGTAGAAGTATGTATTTCAGATAATGCATCAACTGATGGAACTGAAGAATCAATAAATATCTGGAGAGATAGATTTAATTTTCCAATTTTGTATCAAAGGCATAACGAAAATATTGGGCCAGATAGGAATTATTTATCTGCAGTTAATATGGGGACTGGAGATTATTGTTGGATTTTCGGAAGTGATGATATTCTTACAAAAAATTCCCTTGCATTGATGGAAAATAAATTGGCTGCCGGAAGTGACATTTATTTATGTGACAGACGAGAATTAGATATTTCAATGACGAAAATATCTAATCCACATCGGCGATGGTTAAATGGTGGCAGTAGATTATTTTCTTTTAGCAATGAAGCTGATTTGATAGAGTACTTTAGTAAATGTAACTCAGTCGGCGGACTTTTTAGCTACTTAAGCTCTATTATAGTGAAAAGGAATAAATGGTCTGACGTCATATTTGACGAGTCATACATTGGTACAGCTTATGCGCATGTATATATTTTATTAAGAATAATTAACAATATGAATTCGACCCTGCAGTACATATCACTGCCACTGGTTGATTGCAGAGGAGATAACGATACATTCGAAAGTAATGGGAAGGCTCGTCGAATAAAAATTGATTTCATCGGTTATTTAAAACTGAGGGAGGATTTTTATAATAACGATACAAAAATATATATCTCATTTGGACGGGTTCTTACAAAAGAGCGTCCTTGGTTTTATACTTCTTTAGCTATGGCATGTTATGGTGATTCCACCGATAGAGCTGAACTTGCATCATTTTATAAGAAGTTGGGCTATCCTAAAATAGCCACCAATTTAATATTTCGTCTTAAAGGGCTGGCTAGCTACACTAAAAAAATAAAATTAGCAAAAATGGTAATAAAAAAAATATTTTCATAGTATCAACATTAATACAAATCGAGTTTATAGTATAAAAAATGCTTATGCTATTATTGTCGTGACTATTTAGTGTATAGTTTATACGTGTTTTGTAGGATGATTTATTTGCAATTTCCTTAATTAGAACTTTTAAATACTCTTGCTTTTTCGGATACAGTAACAGATGCTATATATGTATCTATAATATGTATGGCCGGGGTTGTTTTTGACTATTTATCAATTTCAAAATTAAGACTTGTGGCAATTAGAGATTGTCGGAAACCCTAGTTTTCTTTCTTTTGCTCACTATGCTCTTGCATATCTTAGTGTTTACCATAGAGTGAGTATATTATGGCAGATGCTATTTTTTGTGGCATTTTTACTTGGTATAATATTTGACTTAGTATTATGAACTGATTTTAATGGTGATTTTATAATAATTACAAGGCTTGCTTATATTTATTTGGATATGATTCCTTATTCATTTTTAATTATGATCCGTGGTTCATTTTAATGAAAATGTTTCCTAATAACTATTGGTCGTCCTTGTGATAATCGCTATACAAGCATGAATGGAAAAACGGAGAGCTATTCAATGATCGTTAACCTATCACGTTTAGGTAAAAGCGGTACGGGAATGTGGCAATACTCGATTAAATTTTTAACGGCTCTGCGAGAAATAGCTGATGTTGACGCAATAATCTGTAGCAAGGTACACGCTGATTATTTTGAAAAGCTCGGTTATGCAGTAGTTACTGTTCCGAATATTGTTAGCAACACATCAAAAACATCGCGACTTAGACCATTGGTATGGTATGTATATAGTTACTGGCTTGCGCTGAGGGTTTTAATTAAGTTTGGTAATAAAAAATTGGTGTGTACTACGCATCACACTATCCCCTTACTGAGAAACCAAACGATAACCGTACATGATATAAGACCTTTTTATTATCCGGATAGTTTTATTCAGAAAGTGTATTTTCGCTTTTTATTAAAAATGTCCGTTAAGCGATGTAAGCATATTTTAACGGTATCTTATACCGTTAAAGATAGCATTGCTAAAACTTATAATGTAGATAGTGAGAAAATATCAGTAATTTATAACAGCGTTAATAAATCTGATTTTATACAAAAAAAAGAAAAAGAGAATTACTTTTTAGCTGTTGGAGCAAGTTGGCCACATAAAAATATTCATTCATTCATAAAAAATAAAAAAGTTTGGTCTGACTCTTATAATTTAATTATTGTATGTGGTCGTACTGACTATGCAATGTCTCTCCAACAAATGGTCGTTGATCTGAAACTAACAGATAAAGTGACTTTTTTACATGAAGTCTCATTTAATGAATTAAAAGTTTTATATTCTAAAGCCTACGCGCTTGTTTATCCATCTATTGATGAGGGTTTTGGTATACCTCCTATTGAAGCGATGGCATCAAATACTCCAGTTATAGTGTCCGATATACCAGTATTTCATGAAGTGTTAACCAATGGTGCATTATATGTGAATCCGGATGATGAAAAAAGCTGGCAGAGTGCAATTAAAAATATAGAGCAGTTGCCTGATGCAATTTCTCGATTTAACAACTATGTCGCACGGTATGACTTTGATAATATGAAGCAGATGGTTGGCAATTGGTTGGCGGAATCAAAATAAATGAAAATAACATTAATTATTCCCACATATAATGCAGGGTCGCTTTGGCCTAATGTTCTGGATGCGATTAAGCAGCAAACTATATATCCGGATAAATTGATTGTTATAGACTCAGGTTCTAAAGATGAAACGGTTCCGTTAGCCTCAGACCTGAAAAATATATCAATATTTAATATTGACTCTAAAGATTTTAATCATGGAGGAACCAGGAATTTAGCAGTTGCAAAAACTCTGGACGCTGATGTTATAATTTTTCTAACGCAAGATGCAATTCTTGCGGATTCGGATGCAATTAAAAATTTAGTTTATTATTTTTCAGATCCATTGATAGCAGCGGTTTGTGGTAGACAACTTCCTCATAAAGATGCTAATCCTCTTGCAGTGCATGCCAGAAAATTTAATTATAGTTCAAAATCTATTGTTAAAAGTAAGGCAGATATAGAAAAATTGGGTATTAAAACTGTATTTATGTCCAATTCTTTTGCTGCCTATCGCCGTTCCGTTTTTGAAGAGTTAAGTGGGTTTCCTGAACATACAATTCTTGCCGAGGATATGTTTATGGCGGCTAAGATGATTCAGGCGGGTTATAAGGTCGCCTACTGCGCTGAAGCGGTGGTAAGACACTCCCATAATTATACCCCGCGAGAAGAGTTTCAACGATATTTTGATACTGGTGTATTTCATGCTTGTTCTCCGTGGATTCAGCGTGACTTTGGCGGAGCCGGTGGTGAGGGTTTCCGCTTCGTAAAATCAGAGATTCAATTCCTGCTTAAAAATGCACCGTTCTGGATTCCAAGAGCGTTATTAACAACTTTTGCTAAATTCCTGGGTTACAAATTAGGCAAGCATTGGCAATCTTTACCGTTGTCTACATGTCGCTATTTTAGCATGTACAAGAGTTATTGGAATAATATCCAGTATTCTTCGTCAAAAGAGATAAAATAAATGTCTGTTCTTCCCGTAATTATGGCTGGCGGCACAGGTAGCCGTTTATGGCCGCTTTCACGCGAATATCATCCGAAGCAGTTTCTAAGCGTTGAAGGTAAACTATCAATGCTGCAAAATACTATAAAGCGATTAGCTTCACTTTCTACAGAAGAACCCGTTGTCATTTGCAATGACAGACACCGTTTCTTAGTCGCTGAACAACTCCGTGAAATTGACAAGTTAGCAAATAATATTATTCTCGAGCCGGTAGGCCGTAATACTGCACCAGCGATCGCTCTTGCCGCGTTTTGTGCGCTCCAGAATGCTGATAATGTTGATCCTCTTTTGTTGGTTCTTGCTGCAGATCATGTGATCCAGGATGATATAGCTTTTACGAAAGCTGTCAGACGTGCTGAAGAATACGCCGCAAATGGTAAGCTTGTAACTTTTGGTATTGTTCCAACGCATGCTGAAACAGGTTATGGATATATTCGTCGGGGTGAGTTGATAGGAAATGACGCTTATGCAGTGGCTGAATTTGTGGAGAAACCGGATATCGATACCGCCGGTGACTATTTCAAATCAGGGAAATATTACTGGAATAGCGGTATGTTTTTATTTCGTGCAAGCTCTTATTTAAACGAATTAAAGTATTTATCACCTGAAATTTATAAAGCTTGTGAAAAGGCGGTAGGTCATATAAATCCCGATCTTGATTTTATTCGTATTGATAAAGAAGAGTTTATGTCATGCCCGAGTGATTCTATCGATTATGCAGTTATGGAGCACACACAGCATGCCGTGGTGATACCAATGAGCGCTGGCTGGTCGGATGTGGGATCCTGGTCCTCACTTTGGGATATATCGAATAAAGATCATCAGAGAAATGTTTTAAAAGGAGATATCTTCGCACATGCTTGTAATGATAATTACATTTATTCCGAAGATATGTTTATAAGTGCGATTGGTGTAAGCAATCTTGTCATTGTTCAAACAACAGACGCTTTACTGGTGGCTAATAAAGATACAGTACAAGATGTTAAAAAAATTGTCGATTATTTAAAACGGAATGATAGGAACGAATATAAACAACATCAAGAAGTTTTCCGCCCCTGGGGAAAATATAATGTGATTGATAGCGGCAAAAATTACCTCGTTAGATGTATCACTGTTAAGCCGGGTGAGAAATTTGTGGCGCAGATGCATCACCACCGGGCTGAGCATTGGATAGTATTATCCGGGACTGCTCGTGTTACAAAGGGTGAGCAGATTTATATGGTTTCTGAAAATGAATCAACATTTATTCCTCCGGATACTATTCACGCGCTGGAAAATCCCGGAATGATCCCCCTGAAGTTAATTGAGATTCAATCAGGTACCTATCTTGGTGAGGATGATATTATTCGTTTAGAACAACGTTCTGGATTTTCGAAGGAGTGGACTAATGAACGTAGTTAATAATAGCCGTGATGTTATTCATTCATCAGGTATTGTGTTTGGAACGAGTGGGGCTCGCGGTCTTGTAAAAGATTTTACACCTCAGGTATGTGCTGCTTTTACGGTTTCATTTGTTGCCGTTATGCAGGAACATTTTTCCTTTGATACCGTAGCATTGGCAATAGATAATCGTCCAAGTAGTTATGGGATGGCTCAGGTGTGTGCTGCTGCATTGGCGGATAAAGGCGTTAACTGTATTTTTTATGGAGTGGTACCAACCCCAGCTTTGGCCTTTCAGTCTATGTCTGACAATATGCCTGCGATAATGGTTACGGGAAGTCATATTCCTTTCGAGCGGAACGGCCTCAAGTTTTATCGTCCTGATGGTGAAATCACGAAACATGATGAGGCTGCGATCCTTAGTGTTGAAGATACGTGTAGCCATTTAGAGCTTAAAGAACTCATAGTTTCAGAAATGGCTGCTGTTAATTATATATCTCGTTATACATCTTTATTTTCTACTCCATTCCTGAAAAATAAGCGTATTGGTATTTACGAACATTCAAGCGCTGGGCGTGAT
Organism: Salmonella sp. SAL04157; assembly: GCF_046551635.1. Taxonomy (NCBI): domain Bacteria; kingdom Pseudomonadati; phylum Pseudomonadota; class Gammaproteobacteria; order Enterobacterales; family Enterobacteriaceae; genus Salmonella; species Salmonella sp. SAL04157. Next base: position 430,605 of record NZ_JBGDVS010000003.1, on the reverse strand, counting down.
CTTTATAAGCCTTTATTTATTGCATTGGGGGCTGAAGTTATTAGCTTGGGTAGAAGCGATAACTTTGTACCTATAGATACAGAGGCTGTAAGCAAAGAGGATCGGGAAAAAGCACGCTCATGGGCTAAAGAGTTCGATTTAGATGCCATATTCTCAACAGATGGGGATGGTGATCGCCCTCTTATTGCTGATGAGGCAGGCGAGTGGTTGAGAGGCGATGTATTAGGTCTATTATGTTCACTTGCATTGGATGCAGAAGCCGCCGCTATTCCTGTTAGTTGTAATAGCATAATTTCTTCTGGCCGCTTTTTTAAACATGTTAAGCTTACGAAAATTGGATCGCCTTATGTTATCGAAGCTTTTAATGAATTATCGCGGAGTTATAGTCGTATTGTCGGCTTTGAAGCCAATGGCGGTTTTTTATTAGGAAGCGACATCTGTATTAACGAGCAGAATCTTCATGCCTTACCAACTCGTGATGCTGTATTACCAGCAATAATGTTGCTTTACAAAAGTAGGAATACCAGCATTAGCGCTTTAGTCAATGAACTCCCAACTCGTTACACCCATTCTGACAGATTGCAGGGGATTACGACTGATAAAAGTCAATCCTTAATTAGTATGGGCAGAGAAAATCTGAGCAACCTCTTAAGCTATATTGGCTTGGAGAATGAAGGTGCAATTTCTACAGATATGACAGATGGTATGCGAATTACCTTACGTGATGGATGTATTGTGCATTTGCGCGCTTCTGGTAATGCACCTGAGTTACGCTGCTATGCAGAAGCTAATTTATTAAATAGAGCTCAGGAACTTGTAAATACAACGCTTGCTAATATTAAAAAACGATGCTTGCCGTAAAAGAATTGAATGTTATTTACTTAATATGCCTATTTTATTTACATTATGCACGGTCAGAGGGTGAGGATTAAATGGATAATATTGATAATAAGTATAATCCACAGCTATGTAAAATTTTTTTGGCTATATCGGATTTGATTTTTTTTAATTTAGCCTTATGGTTTTCATTAGGATGTGTCTATTTTATTTTTGATCAAGTACAGCGATTTATTCCTCAAGACCAATTAGATACAAGAGTTATTACACATTTTATTTTGTCAGTAGTATGTGTCGGTTGGTTTTGGATTCGTTTGCGACATTATACATACCGCAAGCCATTTTGGTATGAGTTAAAAGAAATTTTTCGTACGATCGTTATTTTTGCTATATTTGATTTGGCTCTGATAGCGTTTACAAAATGGCAGTTTTCACGCTATGTCTGGGTGTTTTGTTGGACTTTTGCTATAATCCTGGTGCCTTTTTTTCGCGCACTTACAAAGCATTTATTGAACAAGCTAGGTATCTGGAAGAAAAAAACTATCATCCTGGGGAGCGGACAGAATGCTCGTGGTGCATATTCTGCGCTGCAAAGTGAGGAGATGATGGGGTTTGATGTTATCGCTTTTTTTGATACGGATGCGTCAGATGCTGAAATAAATATGTTGCCGGTGATAAAGGATACTGAGATTATTTGGGATTTAAATCGTACAGGTGATGTCCATTATATCCTTGCTTATGAATACACCGAGTTGGAGAAAACACATTTTTGGCTACGTGAACTTTCAAAACATCATTGTCGTTCTGTTACTGTAGTCCCCTCGTTTAGAGGATTGCCATTATATAATACTGATATGTCTTTTATCTTTAGCCATGAAGTTATGTTATTAAGGATACAAAATAACTTGGCTAAAAGGTCGTCCCGTTTTCTCAAACGGACATTTGATATTGTTTGTTCAATAATGATTCTTATAATTGCATCACCACTTATGATTTATCTGTGGTATAAAGTTACTCGAGATGGTGGTCCGGCTATTTATGGTCATCAGCGAGTAGGTCGGCATGGAAAACTTTTTCCATGCTATAAATTTCGTTCTATGGTTATGAATTCTCAAGAGGTACTAAAAGAACTTTTGGCTAACGATCCTATTGCCAGGGCTGAATGGGAAAAAGATTTTAAACTGAAAAATGATCCTCGAATCACAGCTGTAGGTCGATTTATACGTAAAACTAGCCTTGATGAGTTGCCACAACTTTTTAATGTACTAAAAGGTGATATGAGCCTGGTTGGACCACGACCTATCGTTTCGGATGAACTGGAGCGTTATTGTGATGATGTTGATTATTATTTGATGGCAAAGCCGGGCATGACAGGTCTATGGCAAGTGAGTGGGCGTAATGATGTTGATTATGACACTCGTGTTTATTTTGATTCCTGGTATGTTAAAAACTGGACGCTTTGGAATGATATTGCCATTCTGTTTAAAACAGCGAAAGTTGTTTTGCGGCGAGATGGTGCGTATTAAGCTTACCGAGAAGTACTGAATAATAATTGTATAAAATAGCCTGCGTAAAATCTGAACGCATCAATCGCTACCTTAATATCATACCTTTGAGTTAACATACTATTCACCTTTAACCTGCCATGACCGTTTGTGGCAGGGTTTCCACACCTGACAGGAGTATGTAATGTCCAAGCAACAGATCGGCGTCGTCGGTATGGCAGTGATGGGGCGCAACCTCGCGCTCAACATCGAAAGCCGTGGTTATACCGTCTCCGTTTTCAACCGCTCCCGTGAAAAGACCGAAGAAGTGATTGCCGAGAATCCCGGCAAAAAGCTGGTGCCTTATTACACGGTGAAAGAGTTTGTTGAATCCCTCGAAACGCCTCGTCGTATCCTGTTAATGGTGAAAGCGGGCGCAGGTACTGATGCAGCTATCGATTCGCTGAAACCGTATCTGGAAAAAGGCGATATCATTATTGATGGCGGTAACACCTTCTTCCAGGACACAATCCGTCGCAATCGTGAGCTGTCTGCGGAAGGTTTTAACTTTATCGGTACCGGTGTTTCCGGTGGTGAAGAGGGCGCGCTGAAAGGGCCATCTATCATGCCTGGCGGTCAGAAAGATGCCTATGAACTGGTGGCGCCGATCCTGACGAAGATTGCTGCTGTGGCGGAAGATGGCGAACCGTGCGTGACCTATATCGGCGCCGATGGTGCGGGTCACTACGTCAAGATGGTCCACAATGGTATTGAATATGGCGATATGCAGCTTATCGCTGAAGCTTACTCCCTGCTGAAAGGCGGCCTGAACCTCAGCAATGAAGAGTTGGCGAACACTTTTACTGAGTGGAATAACGGCGAGCTGAGCAGTTATCTGATCGACATCACTAAAGACATCTTCACTAAAAAAGATGAAGACGGTAATTACCTGGTGGATGTCATTCTTGATGAAGCCGCCAACAAAGGGACCGGTAAATGGACCAGCCAGAGCGCGCTGGATCTGGGCGAACCGCTGTCGCTGATTACCGAATCTGTCTTTGCGCGTTACATCTCTTCGTTGAAAGCGCAACGTGTTGCCGCATCTAAAGTGCTCTCCGGGCCGAAAGCGCAACCGGCAGGCGACAAAGCGGAATTTATCGAGAAAGTGCGTCGCGCGCTGTATCTTGGCAAGATCGTCTCCTATGCGCAGGGCTTCTCGCAGCTACGCGCCGCGTCTGATGAATATCACTGGGATCTCAACTACGGCGAGATTGCTAAGATTTTCCGTGCGGGTTGTATCATTCGCGCTCAGTTCCTGCAGAAAATCACCGATGCTTACGCAGAAAACGCTGGTATTGCCAATTTGCTGTTAGCGCCTTACTTCAAGAAAATTGCTGATGAGTACCAGCAGGCGCTGCGTGATGTTGTGGCTTACGCGGTGCAGAACGGCATTCCGGTGCCGACATTCTCTGCGGCAGTGGCCTACTATGACAGCTATCGCGCCGCAGTACTGCCAGCTAACTTAATTCAGGCGCAGCGTGACTACTTTGGTGCGCACACCTATAAACGTACTGATAAAGAAGGCATTTTCCATACCGAATGGTTGGAGTAATTTCTGCAAAAATGTTTAAGCCCGGTTTAATACCGGGCTTTTTTTTATCTCTATTCTTATTGATTTATCGCTTTTACTTAATATTAACTTAATAATCTGTGTTTATCGTAATGAAGATAATCTGAATTGTTTTCGTCTGCGTTGCACTTTATATACTCAGGCGTTAAAACTTTAATATCTTATCAGGATGCGAAATACATCATGATTCATAATTAAGTTAATTCTGAGAGCGAATAATGAAAATCACGATATCCGGGACGGGTTATGTTGGCTTGTCTAATGGTTTGCTTATTGCACAACATCATGATGTGGTGGCATTAGACATTGTTCCTTCCCGTGTTGAACTGTTAAATGATCGGATATCTCCGATTGTTGATAAAGAAATTCAGCAATTTTTAAAGGAAGATAACATCAGATTCAGGGCAACGCTGGATAAGTTTGATGCGTACCAGAATGCAGATTACGTCATCATTGCTACGCCTACGGATTACGATCCCAAAACCAACTATTTTGATACGTCCAGTGTGGAATCGGTCATTCAGGATGTGATCAGCTTCAACCCCGCAGCCGTGATGATTATTAAGTCTACGGTGCCGGTTGGCTTCACGGCAGCAATGCGGCAGAAGTTTGCGACAGAAAATATCATTTTCTCTCCGGAGTTTTTACGTGAAGGTAAGGCCCTTTACGATAACCTTTATCCTTCCCGTATCGTGATTGGGGAACAGTCTGAGCGCGCCAGAGAATTTGCCACATTACTCCAGGAAGGCGCTATTAAACAGGAGATTCCGACGCTGTTTACGGACTCCACTGAAGCGGAAGCCATTAAACTTTTCGCCAATACTTATCTCGCTATGCGAGTCGCTTATTTTAATGAATTAGACAGCTATGCTGAAACGTTAGGGTTAAATACCCGACAAATTATTGAAGGGGTATGCCTCGACCCGCGTATTGGCAATCATTATAATAATCCCTCTTTTGGTTATGGCGGATATTGTTTGCCAAAAGATACCAAACAGTTGCTGGCTAATTATCAGTCGGTGCCTAATAATATTATCTCCGCTATCGTTGAAGCAAACCGTACGCGTAAAGATTTTATTGCCGACGCTATCCTCGCCAGAAAGCCTAAAGTGGTGGGCATTTATCGCCTGATTATGAAGAGTGGCTCCGATAACTTCCGCGCCTCATCGATTCAGGGGATTATGAAACGTATTAAAGCGAAAGGCGTAGAGGTCATTATCTATGAGCCGGTAATGGAAGAAGATACTTTTTTCAACTCTCGCCTTGAGCGTGATTTGCACTGCTTTAAACAGCAGGCGGATGTCATTATTTCCAACAGGATGGCGGCAGAGCTTTTGGATGTCGCTGAAAAAGTGTATACCCGCGATCTTTTCGGTAGTGATTAATAAGGCAATCGGGGCTGATGAGTCCCGATGATTTATTGACCAAATGGAAATAATGTCTGATTTTTATCATTAATCCTATGGCATATATTTGCTTTATGACTACACTGTCTCCAGCTTCATCCTTTTTTTAGTTAGGGTATCTATGACAGTGGATAGTAATACGTCTTCCGGGCGTGGGAACGATCCGGAACAGATTGATTTGATTGAGTTATTGCTACAGTTATGGCGTGGGAAGATGACCATTATTGTAGCCGTTGTTATCGCCATTTTGCTGGCCGTAGGCTACCTGATGATAGCCAAAGAAAAATGGACATCCACGGCGATTATTACCCAACCTGATGCCGCGCAGGTTGCCACCTATACCAACGCGCTCAACGTCTTGTATGGCGGGAATGCTCCCAAAATCTCTGAAGTGCAGGCGAATTTTATAAGCCGCTTTAGCTCTGCGTTTTCCGCATTATCGGAAGCGCTGGATAATCAGAAAGAGCGGGAAAAGCTCACCATTGAACAGTCGGTAAAGGGGCAGGCGCTGCCACTCTCGGTTTCTTATGTGAGTACTACCGCTGAAGGGGCGCAGCGTCGGCTGGCGGAATATATCCAACAGGTGGATGAAGAGGTCGCTAAGGAACTGGAAGTTGACCTGAAAGATAACATCACGCTGCAAACCAAAACGTTGCAGGAGTCTCTTGAGACGCAGGAAGTTGTGGCGCAGGAACAAAAAGATCTGCGTATTAAGCAAATCGAAGAAGCGTTGCGCTATGCGGATGAGGCCAAAATCACGCAGCCGCAGATTCAGCAAACCCAGGATGTTACCCAGGACACGATGTTCCTGTTGGGGAGCGATGCGCTAAAATCGATGATACAGAACGAAGCGACGCGTCCACTGGTCTTTTCTCCGGCCTATTACCAGACGAAGCAGACACTGCTGGACATTAAAAATCTGAAAGTGACTGCCGATACGGTGCACGTCTATCGTTATGTGATGAAGCCGACGCTGCCGGTCCGTCGCGATAGCCCGAAAAAAGCCATTACCCTCGTGCTGGCTGTGTTGCTGGGCGGGATGATCGGCGCCGGGATTGTGCTGGGGCGTAATGCGCTACGTAGCTATAAGCCAAAAGCCTTGTAAGCTTCTTTGCCGGATGGTGGTCGGCTTCGAAAGGTAAAATTTCTCATTAAAAAACCGGGCATTGCCCGGTTTTTTACGCTTATTGATGACGCTTACGAAGATTGTCGATCACGGTGGTGAGGTTGAGATCCTGATCCTGCAACAGCACCAGCAGGTGGTACATCAAATCAGACGCTTCATTGGTTAATTCAAAACGATCATTGACGGTGGCCGCCAGCGCGGTTTCTACACCTTCTTCGCCAACTTTTTGCGCAATACGTTTAGTACCGCTGGCGTACAGTTTCGCCGTGTAAGAGCTGGCCGGATCGGCGGTTTTGCGCTCTGCCAGTAGCTGCTCCAGTTGATACAGGAATAACCATTGATGGCTGGCGTCGCCAAAGCAGCTGCTGGTACCTTTGTGGCAGGTCGGCCCGACAGGGTTTGCCAGCACCAGCAGTGTATCGTTGTCGCAATCCGGCGCAATGCTGACGACATTCAGCACATGGCCTGAGGTTTCGCCTTTGGTCCATAAACGCTGTTTCGTGCGTGAGAAGAACGTGACATGGCCGGATTCAATGGTTTTGTCCAGCGCTTGTGGGGTCATATAGCCCAGCATCAATACTTCGCCGGATACCGCATGTTGCACGATGGCTGGCATCAGGCCATCGGTTTTTTCCCAGTCCAGCTCGCGGCGTTGTTGCTCTGTTAACATATCCTGATCTCCACGCCCTGGCCTGCCAGGTACGCTTTTAATTCGCCAATATTGATGATTTGCTTGTGAAAAACGGAGGCGGCAAGCGCGCCGTCGACATCGGCATCACGGAATGCCTCAAGAAAGTGTTCCATCGTGCCCGCGCCGCCGGAGGCGATCAGCGGCACGCGGCAAACGTCACGGACTTTTTTCAACTGCGTCAGATCGTAACCGTTACGCACGCCGTCCTGGTTCATCATATTCAGGACGATTTCCCCCGCGCCGCGCTGTTGTACCTCTTGCACCCAATCCAGCGTCTCCCACTGCGTCACGCGGGTACGGTTTTCATCGCCGGTATACTGGTTAACATGATATTTCCCCGTGGCGTCGTCAAACCAGGTATCAATCCCGACGACAATGCACTGTACGCCAAAACGGTCAGCCAGACGGGTAATCAGCGTTGGGTCAGCCAGCGCTGGGGAGTTGATAGAGATCTTATCCGCCCCGAAAGAAAGAATTTTGGCGGCGTCGTCAATTGACCGGATACCACCCGCTACACAAAACGGAATGTCGATCACCTCGGCAACGCGCGCCACCCAGCTTTTATCGACTACGCGGCCATCGCTGGAGGCGGTAATGTCATAGAACACCAGTTCGTCCGCGCCTTCGTCGGCATAGCGTTTGGCCAGCGGAACGATATCGCCAATGATCTCATGGTTGCGAAACTGTACGCCTTTCACCACCTGACCATCACGAACATCCAGACACGGAATTATACGTTTTGCCAGCATTGAATGGCCTCCTTAACGGTAAATTTCCCTTCTAACAGCGCGCGCCCGACAATCACGCCGCGCACGCCGGTGCCGCGCAGGGCGGCAATATCATCGATATCGCCAATACCGCCGGAGGATTGAAAGGCGATCTGCGGATATCTGGCGCATACTTCTTCGTACAGCGACACGTTAGAGCCCGCCAGCGTGCCGTCGCGAGAAATATCGGTACACAGTACATGTTTCAGGCCGACAGGGAGATAGGTCTCCACCAGTTGTTCCAGCGAGACGCCGGAATTTTCCTGCCAGCCGCTAACCGCCACCTGCTTGGTGCCGTGTTCGTCTATGCGAACGTCCAGCGCCAGCACCAGCGCCTGCGCACCAAAACGTTCAAACCAGCCTTTCACCACGTCAGGGGATTTCACCGCCGTTGAACCGATGACCACACGGGCAACGCCAGCTTTCAGTAATGCCGCAACGTCTTCTTCGGTACGCACGCCGCCGCCGACCTGAACAGGCACGTTCACGCCCGCGACCAGGGTTTTAATCAGCGGTATCTGTCGCTTCGCCGGATCTTTAGCGCCGGTCAGATCTACCAGATGCAGCACCCCGGCGCCCTGGGCGGCGTAATCCTGCAAACGGGGTAGGGGATCGTTACCGTAATCCCGCTGGCGGGCGTAGTCGCCCTGATGGAGACGCACCACGGTGCCGTCAATTAAATCTAATGCCGGAATAATCATTACATCTCCAGGAAGTTTTTCAGCAACTGTGCGCCCGCCGCGCCCGAACGTTCCGGATGGAACTGTACGCCGAAGAAATTATCTTTCTGTACCGCCGCGGTAAACGGCTCGCCGTAATTGCACTGGGCGATAGTCCACGGGTTGACCGGCATCGCGTAGCTGTGAACAAAGTAAAAATAGGCGCCATCTTCAATGCCCTGAAACAGCCGATTGCCCGCCTGCGGATACACACGATTCCAGCCCATGTGCGGCAGCGGCAGACCAAAGTCGGTCATTTTCGGCACGTCTTGTTCGATAATGTTCAGCAGATCCACGCCGCGCGTCTCTTCGCTGCGACGACCCAGCAGTTGCATCCCTAAGCAGATACCCAGTACCGGCTGAGTACACGCTTTAATTAAGTCGATCAGTTCACGTTCGCGCAGTTGATCCATAGCGGCCTGCGCCGTGCCGACGCCGGGTAGAAAGAGTTTGTCAGCGCGTAATACGATTTCCGCTTCGCGGCTAACCACCGGGGTGTAACCGTGGCGCGCCACGGCGGATTTTACCGAGCTTAAATTGGCGCAGCCGGTGTCAAGGATGACGACGTTCATCACAGCACTCCTTTCGAGGACGGTAATGTATCGCCCTCCACGCGAATAGCCTGGCGTAGCGTCCGACCAAAGGCTTTAAACAAACTTTCGACACGGTGGTGATCGTTCTTACCCTTAGTCTTGAGATGCAGAGTGACGCCCATCGTGTAAGAGAGTGAGCGGAAAAAGTGTTCAATCATCTCTGTGCTCAAATCGCCCACACGCTGGTAGGTAAATTCAGCTTTATATTCCAGATGCGGACGACCGGAAATATCCAGCGCGCAGCGCGCCAGACATTCATCCATCGGCAGTACAAAGCCAAAACGGCAGATACCGCGCTTGTCGCCGAGTGCCAGTTTTAATGCTTCACCGAGCGCCAGTCCGGTATCTTCTACCGTGTGGTGATCGTCGATATAGAGATCGCCCTTAACGGTAATCTCCATGCGAAAGCCGCCGTGGGTGGCGATTTGATCGAGCATATGGTCAAAGAAGCCGACGCCGGTATTAATCTTGCTGTTGCCTTCGCGATCCAGCCAGACGCTGACATCAATCTGTGTTTCTTTGGTGTTACGGACCACATGCGCATAACGATCGCGTTTCGTTAGCTGTTCGCCAATCATCGTCCAGTTCAGCGTTTCACGGTGATAGCGTAAACCAGTAATGCCCATGTTATCAGCGAGCTGGATATCGGTTGCACGATCGCCAATCACATAGCTGTTGGCGCTATCCATTGCTTGTTCCGCAAGATAACGCTCCACCAGCTTCACTTTGGGCTTGCGGCAGTCGCAATCGTCTGCGGGCAGATGAGGGCAGATCAGCACCTCATCAAAGCATACGCCCTGAGAAGTGAAAATCTGCATCATCAGGTTGTGCGGTCCGTCGAAGTCCGCCTGCGGGAAGCTTTTCGTGCCAAGTCCATCCTGGTTAGTGATCATCACCAGCTTAAAACCGGCTTTTTGCAGTTTCAGCAATACGGGAATCACCTCTGGCTCAAAGGCCAGTTTATCAAAGCGGTCTACCTGAAAATCGCTCGGCGGTTCGGAAATTAAGGTTCCGTCCCGGTCGATGAAAAGATACTTCTGACTCATACTGGCTCCGCACGTAAGGCGTCAATGACGCGCTGGTTTTCCTGGCGGGTGCCGACCGTAATCCGCAGGCAGCCGCTTAAAGAAGGTTGTTTATTCTGATCGCGTAAGATAATGCCCTGATCCCATAAGGATTTAAACACGCTGCTGGAGGCAGTAAATCGCGCCAGAATATAGTTGGTTTCAGAGTCAAAGACGTGTTCTACGCAGGCGGTCTGTTGCAGGGCATTCACCAGATACTGACGTTCCTGCACTGTCTGCGCCACGCGATCGCGCATTGCGTTTATTCCCTGCGGGCTCAGCGCCTGGGCGGCGATATCCGCCACTGGCGTAGAAAGCGGATAAGGGGCGATCACTTTTAACAGCAGGTTGATCACCTCTTCATTAGCCAGAGTAAAGCCGCAGCGCAGACCCGCCAGCGCAAAAGCTTTCGACAATGTGCGTAGGATAACCAGATGAGGATATTCAACCAGCCAGCCTGTCAGCGTGGCCTGTGGGCAAAACTCAATATAAGCTTCGTCGGCGACGACTATCGCTTTACCGCGTGTCAACTCCAGCAGCGTGCGCAGATCCTGCGGGTTGATAAGTTGCCCGGTAGGATTATTGGGGCTACAAACGAACACCACTTTTGCGCCGTCAAGGTTGTCGGAAATCCCCTGTAGATCCAGCTGCCAGTTTTCAAGCGCGGGAACCGTCCGGCGCTCTACGCCAATAGTTTCGGCGCTGACGCTGTACATACCGTAAGTGGGCGGACAGTAGAGAATGGCGTCTTTCCCCGGTTCGCAGAAGGCGCGGATCACCAGCTCGATCCCTTCATCCGCGCCGCGGCTGACCAGCACCTGCTCCGGCTTTACGCCAGCATATTGCGCGTAGTTTTCAATCACGGCCTTTGGCTGGCATTCCGGGTAGCGGTTAAGCGTTTGTTGGGTGAGCTGAAACTCCACCGCTGTCGGGAATTCATTCGCGTTCAGCCAGACATCGCCGTTACCGCCCAGACGGCGGGCGGACTGATACGGTACCAGGTTGCGGACATTTTCACGGGCTAAGTCAGCGACGCTGAGAGTGTTTTCAGTGCTCATGCTTGCTCCTTGAGGGCGTTTACGCGCAGGGTCACGGCATTTTTATGGGCGGTCAGACGTTCTGCCGCCGCCAATGTTTCAATGGTTGATGCCAGAGCGGAAAAGCCCGCTTTCGACAGTTCCTGAACGGTCATCCGTTTCTGGAAATCCGCTAACCCAAGGCTGGAACAGGTAGCAGTATAGCCATAGGTCGGTAAAACATGGTTGGTTCCGGAAGCGTAATCACCGGCGGATTCCGGCGACCAGTCGCCGAGGAATACCGAGCCTGCGCTGGTAATCGTATCCACCAAATCGCGCGCATTGCGCGTCTGGATAATTAAGTGTTCCGGCCCATACTGATTAGAGATGGCGACGCACTGCGCTAAATCTTTGGTCACAATCAGACGACTGGCGTTCAGGGCCTGCCGGGCGGTGTCCGCGCGCGGCAGCTCCGCCAGTTGACGTTCTACCGCCTCCGCCACCTTGCGGGCAATGTCAGCATCAGGCGTCAGCAGGATCACCTGCGAATCCGGACCGTGCTCAGCCTGGGAGAGCAGGTCAGAAGCGACGAAATCCGGTGTTGCGCCGCTGTCGGCGATCACCAGTACTTCAGACGGCCCGGCTGGCATATCGATAGCCGCGCCGTCGAGGCGCTGGCTGACCTGACGCTTGGCTTCGGTTACAAAGGCGTTGCCGGGGCCAAAAATTTTATCCACTTTCGGTACGGACTCGCTGCCGAAGGCCAGAGCGGCAATCGCCTGCGCGCCGCCGACGTTAAAGATTTCCTGTACGCCACACAGTTGCGCCGCATAGAGGATTTCATCAGCGATGGGCGGCGGCGAGCACAGAACCACGTTCTGACATCCTGCAATGCGCGCCGGCGTCGCCAGCATCAGCACCGTTGAGAAGAGCGGAGCCGAGCCGCCGGGAATATACAGACCGACAGACGCGACGGGACGCGTAACCTGCTGGCAACGCACGCCTGGCTGGGTTTCTATATCTACTGGCGGTAGCGTCTGCGCGGAATGGAACGTTTCAATATTTTTGACGGCCGCGGCCATCGCCTGTTTTAGTTCGTCGCTCAGACGCGCGCCGGCGGCGGCGATCTCTTCAGGGGTAATGCGTAGCGCTGTCACTTCTGTTTTATCAAATTTAGCGCTGTATTCACGCAGGGCATCGTCACCGCGCGTTTTTACATTATCCAGAATATCGCTGACCGTCCGGGTAATACTGTCAGAGGCGGAAATCGCCGGACGCGTCAGCAGCGCACGCTGCTGCTCAGGGCTACAGCTGTTCCAGTCAATCAGGGTATTGAAGCTCATGGTCTTTACTCCATCACAGGGTTCCGCCTTATCCGGCCTACTGAACCCAAAATATCAACGCATTACGTAGGCCTGATAAGCGCAGCGCCATCAGGCGTCAGATCACTCCATCATCTTCTCGATCGGCAGTACCAGAATCGAGCTGGCGCCAAGCGCTTTCAGTTTCTCCATGGTTTCCCAGAACAGCGTTTCGCTGCTGACCATGTGCATCGCCACGCGCTGTTGCTCGCCCGCCAGCGGCAGGATTGTCGGCCTTTCAGCGCCAGGCAGCAGGGCGATAACCTCTTCCAGGCGTTCACTTGGCGCGTGCATCATGATGTATTTCGATTCGCGCGCCTGAATCACGCCCTGAATACGGGTCAGCAATTTATCGATCAGCTCTTGCTTGCTCTGTGCCATCTCACCGTCGCGCTGAATCAGACAGGCTTTAGAGCGGTAGATAACTTCGACTTCACGCAGGCCGTTAGCTTCAAGCGTCGCGCCAGTAGAGACCAAATCGCAGATAGCGTCGGCCAGCCCCGCGCGCGGCGCGACTTCGACAGAACCATTTAACAGACACGATTTAAAAGAGACGCCTTTCTGGTCGAGGTAGCGTTTGAGGAGGTGCGGATAAGAGGTAGCGATACGTTTACCGTCCAGCGCGGCCGGGCCGTCCCAGGCTTCGTCAACCGGCGTTGCCAGCGATAAACGGCAGCCGCCGAAGTCAAGACGGCGCAGGGTAAAATAGCGCGGATCTTCGCCCTGCGCGCGGCGGTTGAGTAGCTCTTCTTCCAGCACGTTCTCGCCGATAATGCCGAGATCGACCACGCCATCCATCACCAGACCCGGAATGTCATCATCACGCACGCGCAGGATATCAATCGGCATGTTTTCCGCCATCGCAATCAGGCGCTGAGTGTGTAAATTAATTTTTATGCCGCAGCGGGCCAGCAATTCTCGTGAATCATCGCTTAAACGGCCTGATTTCTGAATAGCTATGCGTAAGCGGGTGTTGTCTAACATTCTGCGTTCCTCTTTATCCTGTCTGAACCGGTCTGTATCGCGCGCCAAAAAAAAAGCCCCCGGAAGATGATCTTCCGGGGGCTTTCTCATGCGTTCATGCACCACTGGAAGATCTGAATGTCTTCCAGCACACATCGCCTGAAAGACTAGTCAGGATGATGGTGATGATGGTGGTGTTTAAATTGAACGCGTGTCATAAAAATTCCGATGAATGCTTATTCATTTGATACCTTTTAACCTAAACCACTTTTACGCCTTAAAGCAAGCGCTTTTTTCATTTCGCATTTATAGTATGAATTGTCAGTCACGGCGGGCTGGCGTAGCCTTATGTATAAGGCGTTAAAGTCAGGAGAAAATGGATGAAAAAGGTCGCAATTGTCGGTTTAGGTTGGTTAGGCATGCCGCTGGCAATGTCGCTGGCAGCGAGAGGCTGGCAGGTTACCGGCAGCAAAACCACCCTTGACGGGGTGGAAGCGGCCCGTATGAGTGGAATTGAAAGCTATCCGCTGCGTCTGGAGCCGGAGCTGGTCTGTGAGGCGGACGATCTTGACGCTCTGCTGGATGTCGATGCGCTGGTGATAACACTGCCCGCGCGCCGTAGCGGTCCGGGAGAGGATTTTTATCTGCAGGCGATGCAGGAACTGGTCGACAGCGCGCTGGCTTATCGTATCCCGCGTATTATTTTTACCAGTTCGACGTCTGTTTACGGCGATGCGCAAGGCGTGGTGAAAGAGAATACGCCGCGTAATCCGGTCACGGCCAGCGGGCGTACCCTGAAGGAACTGGAAGATTGGCTGCATAATCTGCCGGGCACGTCAGTGGATATTCTGCGGCTGGCGGGGTTGGTCGGGCCTGGACGCCACCCCGGACGTTTCTTTGCTGGAAAAACCGCGCCGGATGGTCAACACGGGGTCAATCTGGTGCATCTTGAAGACGTGGTTGGCGCAATTACCCTCTTGCTACAGGCGCCGAAAGGGGGGCACATCTATAATATATGTGCGCCGGCGCATCCAGCCCGCAACGTGTTTTATCCGCAAATGACGCGCTTGCTGGGAATGGCGCCGCCGCATTTTCGTGACGCACCGGACAACGGCAAAGGGAAGATTATCGACGGTAGCCGGATTTGTAATGAGCTGGGATTTGAATATCAATATCCCGATCCGCTGGTGATGCCGATGGAGTGAGTCGCTGTCCAGCAGGTGGTCGCCATATAGCGCAAGGGGACGAGTATGAAACCACTGCTGGACGTTCTGATTATTCTTGATGCGTTAGAAAAAGAAGGCAGCTTCGCGGCGGCGTCGGCAAAATTATTTAAAACGCCGTCCGCCCTCAGTTATACCGTTCATAAGCTGGAAAACGATCTTAATATCCAACTGCTCGACCGTAGCGGGCATCGCGCGCGATTTACGCGAACCGGTAAGATGCTACTGGAAAAAGGCCGTGAAGTGCTGCACACCGTTCGCGAGCTGGAAAAGCAGGCGATTAAACTGCATGAAGGCTGGGAGAACGAACTGGTCATCGGTGTGGATGATACCTTTCCCTTTTCTCTTCTGGCCCCGCTTATCGACGCTTTTTATCAACGCCACAGCGTGACGCGCCTTAAATTTGTTAATGGCGTTCTCGGCGGTTCATGGGAGACGCTGACGCAGGGAAGGGCGGATATCATTGTTGGCGCCATGCGCGCGCCGCCGCCTGACACCGGCTTTGGCTTTGCAAGACTGGGCGATCTTGAACTGGTGTTTGCTGTCGCCCCGCATCATCCGCTGGTTCATGAAGAGGAACCGCTTAGCCGCCAGACGATCAAACGTTTTCGCGCGATTGTGGTTGGCGATAGCGTCCATTCCTCGCGATCAATAGGGTCTGAACTGCTCGACGCTCAGGAAGCGATTACCGTGTTTGATTTTAAAACCAAGCTGGAGCTGCAAATTAGCGGCCTGGGATGCGGCTATTTACCGCGTTATCTGGCGCAGCGATTTTTGGAAAGCGGCGCGCTTATAGAGAAGAAAGTTGTGGCGCAAACCGTCTATGAACCGGTGTGGGTTGGCTGGAATGAACAGACCGCCGGGCTGGCCAGCGGCTGGTGGCGGGATGAAATTTTAGCAAATAATGCTATTGCTGGGGTGTATGCAAAATCGCCGGTTTAAAAATCAATCGCTTATGAAAAATAATTTTTTGAACGCGCTCGCATTCTCTTGTCATTTCACTTCAATTTAGGGCAGAATACGCCGCTTGCAAAAAATGACACTAACCGACGTTTTAATACGCGTCGGTTATTTTTTTGCTTCAAACACATCATTCAATACCAAGAGGCCGGGCTTCGTACCGGATAGATACTTACTTAAAAATCGACAGTTGTTGTCGCTGAGGAATCCAGAAAATGGGGCAATTTTTTGCTTACGCGACGGCATTCGCCGTAAAGGAGAATGACCATGTCGCATAACGTTACTCCAAACACCTCTCGCGTGGAATTACGTAAAACGCTTACGTTAGTTCCGGTTGTAATGATGGGTCTTGCCTATATGCAGCCGATGACGCTGTTCGATACATTTGGTATCGTTTCAGGCCTCACTGACGGTCACGTACCGACGGCGTATGCATTCGCGTTAATCGCGATTCTGTTTACGGCGTTGAGCTACGGGAAACTGGTGCGTCGCTACCCTTCCGCGGGTTCGGCGTACACCTACGCCCAGAAATCCATCAGCCCGACTGTTGGCTTTATGGTGGGTTGGTCTTCTCTGCTCGATTATCTGTTCGCGCCGATGATCAACATTCTGTTGGCGAAAATTTATTTTGAAGCGCTGGTGCCCTCCATTCCGTCATGGGTGTTTGTCGTGGCGCTGGTGGCCTTTATGACGGCCTTTAACCTGCGCAGCCTCAAATCGGTCGCTAACTTCAACACCGTGATTGTAGTGCTACAGGTGGTGCTGATTGCGGTCATTCTGGGCATGGTGGTTTATGGCGTATTTGAAGGCGAAGGCGCCGGTACGCTGGCGAGCACCCGTCCGTTCTGGTCCGGCGATGCGCACGTTATCCCGATGATTACGGGAGCGACGATCCTGTGCTTCTCCTTTACCGGCTTTGACGGCATCAGTAACCTGTCGGAAGAGACCAAAGATGCTGAACGCGTGATCCCGCGTGCGATTTTCCTGACCGCGCTGATTGGCGGCCTGATCTTCATCTTTGCAACCTATTTCCTGCAATTGTACTTCCCGGATATCTCTCGCTTTAAAGATCCGGATGCGTCTCAGCCGGAAATCATGCTGTACGTGGCGGGTAAAACCTTCCAGGTTGGTGCGCTGATCTTCTCTACTATCACCGTGCTGGCTTCCGGTATGGCGGCGCATGCAGGCGTAGCGCGCCTGATGTACGTAATGGGGCGTGACGGCGTATTCCCGAAAAGCTTCTTCGGTTACGTTCATCCGAAATGGCGTACGCCAGCGATGAACATCATCCTGGTCGGGGCGATCGCGCTGCTGGCGATTAATTTTGACCTGGTGATGGCGACGGCGCTGATTAACTTTGGTGCGCTGGTCGCGTTTACCTTCGTTAACCTGTCGGTGATTTCGCAGTTCTGGATCCGTGAGAAGCGTAATAAAACGTTGAAAGATCACTTCCAGTATCTGTTCCTGCCCATGTGCGGCGCGCTCACGGTTGGCGCGTTGTGGGTTAACCTGGAAGAGAGCTCAATGGTACTGGGCCTGATCTGGGCGGGTATCGGGCTGATTTATCTGGCGTGCGTAACTAAAAGCTTCCGCAACCCGGTTCCACAGTACGAAGACGTCGCGTAATCGCGCGTATTATCGGTAATAGTAAAACCGGAGGCAGTGCCTCCGGTTTTTTGTTTGTCATCCAGCATGTTTACCGGATGGCGGCGTCACTATTTATCCGCTCTGGATTAACAATGCCCGTCAGGCATTGGTCAATTACACAATCTCAGTTGCGTACTGCCACAGTGATTTCAGCAGCCCCAGCTTCGTTTTATCTTCCGCATACTGCTGAGAAAGCATCTGCAATTCGTTGGCATACTGTTGTAAAAACTCCGGCGTCAGCACCTGACGGCGATGCTCCAGCCAGCGCTGCTGCTCTGCGTCATCCAGCGTACCGGGAAAATTGCGCGCGCGGTAATTAAACAGTAGCTTCTCAATGCGCTTATCGACAAAGGTAATATCTAGCGCGGGCAGGTTACGCGGCTCGGTTTCGAGTACGATTTTCATGGCTGCGCGATCGGCATCGCTGAAAAAACCATCATAGAGCTGGGCATCAACGTTATCCGAGGCGGCAAAAGGTTCGGCTTCGGCAAAAATCGCCACCACTTTGTCGCGGACCTGCGGGTTTTCACGCAACACTTTCAGGTTATCCAGGCAGTGCTGGCGGTTAATTCCCAGCCGGTCGGCATCCTCCGGGCGCAAGGTATTCGCCTGCGCCAGTACCGGACATTTATTGATATGCACCAGCTTTACCGGCACTGCGGCGTGATCGCCAAGATCGGCTTTGGCCGTATAAAGCCGCTCGCGAAGGGTGTCGCTGTCCAGCTCAAGAAGAGGAGAAATATCGCCTGCTAAATCGACCATGATCACCGCGTTACGGTTTTCAGGATGCCACGCCAGCGGCGCGACCCAGCTTGTATTACCGCGCCACGCACCAAACATGCCGGAGACATGTACCAGCGGCTTCATTTGCGGAACGTCAATCAGCGCCGCCAGTTTATGTTTACTGCGGTGGCTATAAAGATAATCAAACAGCCGCGGCTGGCGTGTTTTCACCAGTTGCGCCATCGCAATAGTGGCGTAGACATCCGCCATCGCATCATGCGCGTTGCTGTGTTCGATCCCGTTCGCCTGGGTTAAATGTTCCAGACGAAAGCTGGGCAGGCCGTCGTCGTTTTCCGGCCAGTTAATTCCCTCCGGGCGCAGCGCATAACAGGCGCGCATGACATCCAATAGATCCCAACGTGAATTATCATGCTGCCAGCTCCAGGCATAGGGATCGTAAAAGTTGCGATAAAAAATATTGCGCGTGACTTCATCATCAAAGCGCACATTGTTGTAGCCCACAACGCAGGTTTTAGGAACGGTAAACAGCGCATGAATGCGTCTGGCGAAAGCGGCTTCGTTTTCTCCTTTCTCACGCGCTTCCTGCGGCGTGATGCCGGTAATCAGCACTGCGCCGGGCTGCGGTAGATAATCATCGGCGGGTTTGCAATAAAACACCTCCGGCTCGCCAATAACGTTGAAGTCGTTATCCGTACGGAGCGCGGCGAATTGCG
Source organism: Salmonella sp. SAL04157 (assembly GCF_046551635.1). Taxonomy (NCBI): domain Bacteria; kingdom Pseudomonadati; phylum Pseudomonadota; class Gammaproteobacteria; order Enterobacterales; family Enterobacteriaceae; genus Salmonella; species Salmonella sp. SAL04157. The sequence continues at coordinate 411,661 of NZ_JBGDVS010000003.1, read as the reverse complement.
CAGGTCTGTCGAGGGCCGGATGCGTACCGAAGGTTTCGTAATCATGGAAGAGGAATGTGCTCTGTATGCTGTCGTTTTTAACTGTCACTTGATGTACACGCCTGATGTTATATGTATATGAAATATTTTATTCTTTTATTTTGTCGTTGATGGATTGTATTTGTACACCAATTGATATTGTTGCTAATGTTCGTACATGCGATGGTGAGTACAAAATACTAAAATGACCATCAGCGACACTAAGCTACGCTCCCTCTATGGTAAACCATATTCCGGTTCATCTGAAATTACTGATTCCGATTTAGTACTGTATGGAATTTAGGCCAGGGTCAATCTGGCCGGGATCTCAAAAAATGCATGGACTAAAACGGGTCTATTTACAGAGGGACACAACGCTGTGTCCCTTAATTCCATGCGGGTTAAGGCTGGACTACGCCCAGGCCAGTGGCAGGATGGATGACAGAACACTCGGGAAATATTTTCTGGCATGACGTTGCATACTATCCGCCACAACGCTGGTACAGGTAAAGGCGCCATGGAGGCCGTGAAAACGGTCGGACCAGTCGGTAAACTGTTCGCTGGACGGGAAGATCGCCGGAGACAGCTCCCAGGCTTTCTGCATCAGCGCCTCCGCATAGCCTCTCAGGGCCGGCGGAGAGTCATGCTCAGTGCCGAAAATGGCGCTGGAGGAATAGCGTGCGAATGCGGTACTGAGACAGAACAGGGTTTCCGCCTGCTTCTGTGGGGTGGCGTCAGTCAGGTGATAAGCACTGAGGATGTGCTGGTAGTGTGCCGGGCTGAGTTTGCCTTCAGGAAGCAGGGGGTCAAAAATGGTGTTCAGACGCGACACTGAGGCATCATCAATCAACTTCACGGTGGAATGTTTCTGGTTCGTGGCGGCAATAAACTGCTGGTTCAGCTCCCCGTGCTCTTCAGTGCTGAGGATGATATCAATCAGTTCCCCAAAGCGTCGCTGCACGGCCTGCTGATTAAATGCGGCGAGAAACATCGGAAAGTCATGACGGAATAACTCTACCGGAGAGATTTGCGCGGTGGAAACGTTCTCTCCGGCTCGCAGCAGGTAAAAGTTGTCCCATGCAGTGTCAGGAGTAGGGTTTAGCATTGTTAACAGCGTGTCAGTGGAGAGCATCATCGCCGTGTCTGAATCCTGGGAGGAAAGCAGCAGGAAATTATCTGCAGCGCGGGTTGTCCAGTCCGGGCTGCCGTCATAATTGCCGAAGAGCCCATTATGGATCTGGGGAGACACCGCCGGGTGAGCAAGATACTGTTCATAAAGCGCTGCAGCTTTCTGGCGGATGCCATCAGTGCAGTCCACGCCTGTCATACAGTGTAAAATCACCTGATTAAAGAGTCCGCTGTGAGTGGTCATGGCGGCGCGTTCCTGTCAAACGAATCCAGCAACACAGGCAGTATGCGCTGCTGATAATATGTGTCAGGAGCCGGCAGGGGAACGTCATTATAGGTCTGGCACTGGTGGGCAAAAAAACGTTCCTGAACAGGCCTGATCCACTCGCTGATAAGCGCACTTTGCGTATAGGGGGGGTGGGCCAGTACGCTCACCAGCGAGCTTTCAACTGGCCGGATACGTGCCTCTGTTAAGCGGCCACTCCGAAATGACTTTACCAGATCTTCCATTGCCCGGACTTTTTCCTGTCTGTATTTATCGGGCAGGTTGTTAATGGTCATCAGAATACTTTTACCATTATTATGTTCATGATTTAAAAATCCATCCACAGCGTTCTCAGTCCAAAGGAGTGGCATTTGCAGCCAGATATCACCTAGACGAATAAAATTTCCGCCCCCTGACACTGACGGAGGTGATGAATTATCCGGTTCATTTAAAATAACGTCGGAGAGGTTGGCTTTGTGAGGTATAAGCGTATTTTTTAAGGTTGTATTAATAAAAGAGGGCTGTTGTTGTGTAGTAATTGAATACAGTAAAGACACTTCATTCATGTCTGAATTACTAAATTTCGTATTACTGCAGACTACATCATTCAGTGTCGAATAAGTGAATCGGCATTCGTCAAAATGTAAATGAGATATATCAGAATAAGTAAATTTTGAATTTGAAAAGTTGAACCCCTTGATAATATCGCCGTCTCGCTTCATGAAGTTGGGGGGCAATATTTTGCTGAATTTAATATTACGGAAATCTGCGTTTGAAAAATCGCGATCTGCGGTCGTAAGGGGTTCTCCGGCTTGCTGTCGTAAAACTGCATCCGTGAGTTTCTTAGCCCAGTCGGCAGGTGATGACGGGGAAGACGTAGCCTGAAGTGAGAGGGAGGGGGATACTGGTGGTGTTCTACCTTCAGAAACCGTTGGCCTGTTATTGGCTGATACAGAGACTCCACCGGGGAGCGGGGCCGCACCTGTCACTCTGTAATTATAATCACGTGATTGATTTGCAATATGCTTGCGCATGAATGCTGCAGTCATTTTTGAGGCATCTTCTTCTGAAATATTTTTCTTACCTGTATTATTTGTATCTTTAATATTTTTAACAGTAATCAATGTTTTGTTTAAGGTGTTTTTATCTTTCCGCTGAAAGAAGTCTTTTATTTTTTGTGGTAACGTGAACTCAATCGGTGAGTCCTTTCCTGTTTTAAATTTTTCATTTAAAGATGTATGCGTGTTTTTAACACTGGTTATTTTTGAGGCGAGCCCGTTTTTCGTATGTTCACGAATAGAGGTAATTAATTTTTTAACCTGGTTAGGAATAGTAGAAAAATTAATTGTGCCTGATGATATTTTCATTAGAATTCCTTATCAACATCATTATGGAAAAACGGTCTGGATTTTTAACGCCTTAGAAGTAAGTTTCATATGTCGGTATGGCGATGGAGATCACAATTCACCATGTTATCTGGCAGGTTTCTTTCAGAAAGTGTCCATCCTGCCATCATGTCACCGTATTGTGGGATGCTGACGTATCTGCGGAAAAATCCATGCATAAGAGAGCGGGTCGGGTAATGAAGCCTATAAGTGCGCAAAAGTAAACCCGCTTTGATGCTCAATCAGCGTTTTTTCGCCGGCATTCGGGATATCGTCGGCGGACGGTCCGGCGCGTATGAGAAAGAACTGCGAAAAGCCGCGCGAAATCGCTTTTCAGGAACTAATCGTTTTTTTTAAAATATTATTACGTGTTATTGGAGTTGTATCATTTTTATAATTAACAGTGGGTTGTTTGATAATTCTGCTGATTATTCAATGACAGTCCATGTGCGTGTTCAGAAAATATAAAATTTTTATAAAACAAAAGGTTTTATCGTGTTGGCGTGTTCATTTTAACAACTATTTCAAATTGTGATTGAAGCCGACATTTCATAATACAAATTAAATATAATCTTCAGCTATATCTAATAACAGGAGGTTATATGAGCATTAGTCGTCGTTCTTTTTTGCAGGGGGTAGGCATCGGCTGCTCTGCCTGCGCGCTGGGCGCTTTTCCGCCCGGGGCGCTGGCGCGCAACCCGATTGCCGGCATTAACGGTAAAACCACGCTAACGCCAAGCTTGTGCGAAATGTGTTCCTTTCGTTGCCCTATTCAGGCGCAGGTAGTCAATAACAAGACCGTTTTTATCCAGGGCAATCCTTCTGCGCCGCAGCAGGGGACGCGCATATGCGCCAGGGGCGGGAGCGGCGTCAGCCTGGTCAATGACCCGCAACGGATTGTAAAACCTATGAAACGCACCGGGCCACGCGGCGACGGTGAATGGCAGGTGATTAGCTGGCAACAGGCTTACCAGGAAATCGCGGCGAAAATGAATGCCATCAAAGCGCAGCATGGCCCCGAGAGCGTGGCTTTCTCTTCCAAATCGGGCTCGCTCTCCAGCCATCTTTTCCATCTGGCTACGGCCTTTGGTTCGCCTAATACCTTTACTCACGCCTCAACATGCCCTGCCGGGAAAGCCATTGCGGCAAAAGTGATGATGGGCGGCGATCTGGCGATGGATATCGCTAACACGCGCTATCTGGTTTCGTTTGGCCACAATTTGTATGAAGGGATTGAAGTTGCCGATACCCATGAGTTAATGACCGCGCAGGAGAAGGGGGCCAAAATGGTGAGCTTCGATCCGCGTTTGTCGATATTTTCCAGCAAGGCGGATGAGTGGCACGCTATTCGTCCCGGGGGGGATTTAGCGGTTCTGCTGGCGATGTGCCACGTCATGATTGATGAACAACTCTACGATGCGTCTTTTGTTGAGCGTTATACCAGCGGATTTGAACAGTTAGCACAGGCGGTAAAAGAGACGACGCCGGAATGGGCCGCCGCGCAGGCCGATGTCCCAGCCGACGTTATTGTCCGGGTGACACGCGAACTGGCCGCCTGCGCGCCTCACGCTATTGTCAGTCCTGGTCATCGCGCGACGTTCTCGCAGGAAGAGATCGATATGCGGCGTATGATTTTTACGCTTAATGTACTGCTCGGTAATATTGAGCGCGAAGGCGGGCTATATCAGAAAAAAAACGCGTCGGTTTACAACAAACTGGCCGGAGAAAAGGTCGCGCCAACGCTGGCGAAACTCAACATTAAAAATATGCCGAAACCGACGGCGCAACGAATCGATTTGGTCGCACCGCAGTTTAAATATATCGCCGCTGGCGGCGGCGTGGTGCAAAGCATTATGGACGCGGTGTTAACCCAGAAGCCTTACCCGATAAAGGCGTGGATTATGTCGCGGCATAATCCTTTCCAGACCGTCACCTGTCGTTCGGACCTGGTAAAAACCGTTGAGCAACTGGATCTGGTGGTCAGCTGCGATGTCTATTTGAGCGAGAGCGCGGCATATGCCGACTATCTGCTGCCGGAATGCACCTATCTCGAACGGGACGAAGAGGTATCGGATATGTCGGGACTACACCCGGCTTACGCTCTGCGCCAACAGGTCGTAGAGCCGATTGGCGAGGCGCGTCCGAGTTGGCAAATCTGGAAAGAACTTGGCGAGCAGTTGGGATTAGGGCAGTACTATCCGTGGCAGGATATGCAGACGCGCCAACTCTATCAGTTGAACGGCGACCATGCCTTAGCGAAGGAACTGCGACAGAAAGGGTATCTCGAATGGGGCGTTCCGCTGCTATTACGCGAACCAGAATCCGTTCGCCAGTTTACGGCGCGTTACCCCGGCGCTATCGCGACGGACAGCGACAACACCTATGGCGAACAGCTTCGCTTCAAATCGCCCTCCGGCAAAATCGAACTTTATTCCGCAACCCTGGAGGAATTGCTCCCAGGCTACGGCGTTCCGCGCGTTCGTGACTTTGCGCTTAAAAAAGAGAATGAGCTTTACTTCATTCAGGGCAAAGTGGCCGTGCATACCAATGGCGCGACGCAGTACGTACCTTTACTCAGCGAGCTAATGTGGGATAACGCGGTCTGGGTCCATCCGCAAACGGCGCAAGAAAAAGGCATTAAGACCGGCGATGAGATCTGGCTGGAAAATGCTACGGGTAAAGAGAAAGGTAAGGCGCTGGTGACGCCCGGAATCCGCCCGGACACGCTTTTTGTCTATATGGGATTTGGCGCTAAAGCTGGGGCCAAAACGGCGGCGACGACACACGGTATCCACTGCGGAAATTTACTGCCGCACGTGACGAGTCCGGTATCCGGTACGGTAGTGCATACCGCAGGCGTGACGCTGAGCCGGGCATGAGGGAGGAGGGAACCATGAATCATTTAACGAATCAGTACGTCATGCTGCATGATGAAAAACGTTGTATCGGCTGCCAGGCGTGTACCGTTGCCTGCAAAGTGCTTAATGACGTACCGGAGGGATTTAGCCGCGTACAGGTACAAATTCGCGCCCCTGAACAGGCATCCAACGCACTAACCCATTTTCAATTTGTCCGCGTCTCCTGTCAGCACTGTGAAAATGCGCCATGTGTCAGCGTTTGTCCTACCGGAGCGTCATATCGTGATGAAAACGGGATCGTGCAGGTGGATAAATCGCGCTGTATTGGCTGCTATTATTGTGTTGCCGCGTGTCCTTTCCATGTGCGCTATTTGAATCCGCAAACCGGCGTCGCCGACAAGTGTAACTTCTGTGCCGACACGCGGTTGGCGGCTGGCCAGTCTCCGGCGTGCGTATCCGTTTGCCCAACGGACGCGCTGAAATTCGGCAGACTGGATGAGAGCGAGATCCAGCGCTGGGTCGGTCAGAAAGAGGTCTATCGCCAGCAGGAGGCGCGTAGCGGCGCGGTCAGTCTGTACCGTCGTAAAGAAGTCCATCAGGAGGGTAAAGCATGAATACTATCTGGGGAGCGGAACTACATTATGCGCCAGATTATTGGCCGCTGTGGTTAATTTACGCAGGCGTCGTGGTGCTGCTCATGCTTGTTGGGCTGGTTATCCATGCGTTATTGCGCCGGATGCTGGCGCCAAAAACGGCGGGCGGCGAAGAGCATCGTGACTATCTCTACTCGCTGGCGATTCGCCGTTGGCATTGGGGAAATGCGTTACTGTTTGTTTTATTACTGTTAAGCGGTTTATTTGGTCATTTTTCTCTCGGCCCTGTAGCGCTAATGGTACAAGTGCATACCTGGTGTGGTTTTGCCTTACTGGCTTTCTGGGTCGGGTTTGTGCTGATCAACCTCACCACAGGTAACGGGCGTCACTATCGGGTAAATTTTTCCGGACTGGTGACGCGCTGCATACGCCAGACGCGTTTTTACCTTTTTGGCATCATGAAAGGGGAAGCGCATCCGTTCGCGGCAACAGAGCAGAATAAGTTCAATCCACTGCAACAACTGGCATATCTGGCGATTATGTACGCGCTGGTACCGCTGTTAATCATCACCGGTTTGCTGTGTCTCTATCCGCAGGTTGCGGGTCTGGGCCCTGTGATGCTGGTGCTGCATATGGCGCTTGCTATCATCGGCTTACTGTTTATTTGCGCGCATCTCTATCTGTGTACTCTTGGCGACACGCCGGGACAAATTTTCCGTAGCATGGTTGACGGCTATCATCGTCATCGTACCGCGCCGCGCGGGGATAAGTCCGCCGTCTGAGCGTATCCATAAAATAAAGTCAGCAAGAAAATGTGCCTTGTGTCACATTTTCTTGCAATTTATCCATGTTTGTTTAACTGAACTTCCGTAAAAAGAACGGCAAATAGAGACCATCCTGAGGACATGCTGTTGAAACGCCGTTTGTTTATTGCCGCTTCTTTATTCGCGATGCACCTTTCTCCTGCGCTTGCGGCCGATGCCGTAAGTTTTGCTCCCCAACCGCCAGCCATTGATGCAGGCGCCTGGGTGTTGATGGATTACACTACGGGACAGGTTCTTACCGCCGGTAATGAACACCAGCAACGCAATCCCGCCAGCCTTACCAAGCTAATGACGGGCTACGTCGTCGATCGCGCCATCGATAGTCATCGTATCAGCCCTGACGATATCGTCACCGTTGGGCGCGACGCCTGGGCGAAGGATAATCCGGTGTTTGTCGGCTCCTCGTTGATGTTTTTAAAAGAAGGGGATCGCGTGTCGGTGCGTGATTTAAGCCGTGGCTTAATCGTGGATTCCGGTAACGATGCCTGTGTGGCGCTGGCGGATTATATCGCGGGCGGGCAGCCGCAGTTTGTGGCGATGATGAACAGCTATGTGAAAAAACTCAATTTGCAGGATACCCATTTTGAAACCGTCCACGGTCTGGATGCGCCGGGACAACATAGCTCCGCGTATGATCTGGCCGTACTCTCCCGGGCGATTATTCACGGCGAACCTGAATTTTATCACATGTACAGCGAGAAAAGCCTGACCTGGAACGGCATCACGCAGCAGAACCGCAACGGCTTGTTATGGGATAAGACCATGCATATCGATGGGCTTAAAACCGGACACACATCGGGGGCGGGATTTAATCTTATCGCATCGGCGGTGGACGGGCAGCGTCGACTTATCGCCGTCGTGATGGGAGCGAAAAGTTCGAAAGGTCGTGAGGAACAGGCGCGAAAACTGTTGCAGTGGGGCCAGCAAAACTTTGCGACGGTGCAGATTTTGCACAGCGGTAAAAAAGTGGGCAGCGAGCGAATCTGGTATGGAGACAAAGAAAAGATTGCGCTGGGTACGGGACAGGATTTCTGGATGGCGCTGCCTAAAGCGGAAATTCCGCATATCAAAGCAAAATATGTGCTGGATAGAAAAGAGCTGGAGGCGCCAATCGCCGCTCATCAGCAGGTAGGTGAAATAGAGCTCTACGATCGGGATAAACTGATCGCTCAGTGGCCGCTGGTCACTCTGGAATCGGTGGGTAAAGGCGGTATGTTCTCTCGTCTGAGCGACTATTTTCAGCATAAAGCGTAAGCCGTTGTCACACACAGTTCACCGTCATCTGAGGTGTCAAAAGGGCGGGATTGCGAGGTTGCTCACAAAATGATCACGCTGTCCTTGTGACCGTAAAAGGCTGTAATTATACTGTACATTCATACAGTATAGTAAAGTGACGGAGGCAGCATGGATTACGAAATCAGGCAGGAACAAAAACGCAAGATAGCCGGTTTCCACATGGTCGGTCCATGGGAACACACCGTGAAGCAGGGTTTTGAACAACTGATGACATGGGTGGATCGACAGCGGATCGTGCCAGTTGAATGGATTGCCGTCTATTACGACAATCCAGATGTCGTACCTGCGGAAAAACTCCGCTGCGATACCGTGGTGTCCGTGGCAGAGAATTTCATCCTGCCGGACAATAGCGAAGGCGTAATCGTGACCGCCATTGAAGGCGGCGAATATGCCACTGCTGTCGCGCGAGTGGAAGACCGTGACTTTGCGAAGCCGTGGGAACGGTTTTTTGATGTCCTCGAGCAGGATAGCGCTTATCAGATAGCCTCTGCGCCCTGTTTTGAAACCTATCTGAATAACGGCATGGAAGATGGATACTGGGATATTGAAATGTATATTCCGGTACAGCGGAAGTGATCGACTGGTTTCCTGGCTGAAAAGAGCGGACGGATAATGTGTTCCGTCCGCCAGTGCGCTATTTTTGCTATAAAGCAGGTACAATGCATTTTTTGCCATTCCCGTAAGGAGCGCAAGCGTGCGTGCCGATAAGTCATTAAGCCCTTTTGAAATACGGTTGTACCGTCATTATCGCATCGTGCATGGCATACGTATCGCCCTGGCGTTCATTCTTACCTTTCTGCTGGTTCGTCTGTTTTCTATTCCCGAGGGCACATGGCCGCTAATCACGTTAGTGGTGATTATGGGGCCCATCTCATTCTGGGGAAATGTAGTGCCTCGTGCTTTTGAGCGCATAGGCGGTACGATCCTGGGCGCGGCGTTAGGGCTGGTGGCGCTACGCCTGGAGCTCTTTTCCTTACCGCTGATGCTGGTGTGGTGTGCGATAGCGATGTTTTTGTGCGGCTGGCTGGCATTAGGGAAAAAACCGTATCAGGCGCTACTGATAGGCATAACGCTCGCCGTTGTTGTCGGCGCTCCCGCTGGTGATATGAATACGGCATTATGGCGTGGCGGGGATGTGATTTTGGGGTCGCTACTGGCAATGTTGTTTACCGGCATCTGGCCCCAGCGCGCCTTTTTGCACTGGCGCATCCAACTGGCGCATTGCGTCACGGCGTATAATCGGGTGTATCAGGCAGCGCTGTCGCCGAATTTGCTGGAGCGCCCCCGGTTGGATAAACATTTGCAACGGTTGCTGAACGATGTCGTCAAAATGCGCGGGCTGATAACGCCCGCCAGTAAAGAAACCCGGATACAAAAATCTATTTTCGAGGCCATTCAGACCATCAACCGCAATCTGGTTTGTATGCTTGAATTACAAATCAACGCCCACTGGGCGACGCGCGCCAGCCATTTTGTGATGCTTAACGCGCACACATTGCGTGAAACCCAGCAGATGACGCAGCAAACCTTGTTAACGATCGCCCACGCGTTGTTTGAAGGCAACCCGCAGCCGGTACTGGCAAACACCGGTAAACTGAATGATATTGCTGCCGAGTTGCGGCAGCTAATGAACGAGCAGCAGGGCGACGCGGTGGCTGAAACCCCCATCCACGGCTATGTTTGGCTAAGTATGGAAACGGCCCGACAGTTGGAACTGCTTTCGCATTTGATCTGCCGGGCTTTGCGCAAATAAAAAGCAGATGGGGTGAATGAATTTGTTGCTGCTTCGATTCAGCAAAGATTAAGAGTATGATACTAATATAAGGATAAAATGAGTGCTACTGACAACGATTTTATCTCCGAACCTTCAGGTTTCCCCAGACGGCGACGTAACGGTGTTTCCTCTGGCGGCTTGAAGTATGACGGGGATAAACGTAATGTTTATCCACTAGCAAGTTGCTTAACGAATCCGAATCTCACATTATCAGGGGTGTAAAAATGGAAACAACCAAGCCTTCTTTCCAGGACGTGCTGGAGTTTGTTCGTCTGTTCCGTCGCAAAAATAAACTGCAACGTGAAATTCAGGACATTGAGAAGAAGATCCGTGACAACCAGAAGCGTGTGCTGCTGCTGGACAACCTGAGCGACTACATCAAGCCAGGTATGAGCGTTGAGGCGATTCAGGGTATCATCGCCAGTATGAAAAGCGACTATGAAGATCGTGTTGATGACTACATCATTAAAAATGCCGAAATCTCCAAAGAGCGTCGCGACATTTCCAAAAAGCTGAAAGCGATGGGCGAAATGAAACACGCCGATGTAAAAGCCGAATAATGCGCTACGGCAGTGGGAGCGTATATCAGGCTCTCACTGCAGTTTGACCCCGCCTGTGACCATCTTGAGTAAATGTTGTTTTGGCCAGTGTCGGGTAAGTTTTTTCTCTGCCAGCTTACCTTTCAGACGCGCAATATCATGACGTTTCCGGTCCAGCATCAGACCCACCACGCTACCGCTATGCGCCACGTTCAATCCGTATAAATCACACTCTTCGACTAGCGACAGCAGGGCGGTAAAGCCCGGCTTAGGTAACAGCGTCTGGCTGGCGATAGCGCTAAGCGTAGCCGCCTCACCCAGTCGGAGCGGATTTTGCGTTATACAGGCTTCCTGCACCAGATTCCAGGCCTGCTGCAAGGTTGCTGAACTTGCTATTAATTTCTGCTGGCGAGGGAGACGGTGGTAATCTTGCGTGCGCAGTGTGACCGGGCTTTCCAGTACCAGCAAATCGATTGGCGGCGGTGGCTCGCAGGCGATTTGCGTGGCCGCATTATTATGATCAAACAGCGTTAACTGATGAAAAACGGTGCTATCAGTGGGTTCGATTGAGACGCAAAGCTGTGCAAGGGTGGTTTCATCCAGCGAATGGCCAAGATGATGCGCCGTTGCCACCGCCGTAGCGGCGATATCTGCGGTGCTGCTGGCCATGCCTTTGGCAACGGGAATTGACGAACGCACATCGACGCGAATCTCGTTACTCCAGTGCGCAGGATACTGCCAGTGCGCCAGAACGCGCTCCACCATCGCCCGCGACAATGGACGCTCGTTTACCAGCGGCGGCGCAGCCGTGACTGCTACGGTGCTGTACCAGTCAACAGGGCAGGAGACCAGTTTCTCACTGCCCAGAATCCATCCCTGGATAAGTTCCCCGCATGAGGCGGGGCATTGAGCAACAGCCACGTTATCACCTTTCAGGTACAAATAGTGTGCGCGCATAGTGTCATGGTAAAAGCGTTATTACCATGACTTGCCGCAATGCGTCGTATAACCCTCTCAGGCTGGTACACAAAGCCCTTCCGTGGCAGGTAGCGCAACGCGCATAACGTCTTGTGCGATCATTAACTCTTCGTTGGTGTTGATGACGGCGACTTTCACCAGGGCGTTCTCCGTCTGGATAAATGTCGCATTACGCTGATTTTTCTCTTCATCAACGGCTAAGCCCAAAAATTGCAAATTATGGCACACCGCCGATCTGGCGCGCGCTGAGTTCTCGCCAATGCCCCCAGTGAATACCAGCGCATCCAGTCCTCCCATTTGCATAATATAGCTGCCGATGGTGGCGCGAATGCGTTCGGCAAACAGAGTGAGAGCGAGTTTAGCCTGCCGGTTACCGGTATTGGCTGCCTGTTCGACATCGCGGTAATCAGACGACACGCCAGAAACGCCCAGCAAGCCTGACTCATTATTTAATAACTGATTCAACTGTTGCGGCGTTTTGTTTTCGCGCTGGGCTATCCACGGCAGAATAGAGGGATCAATATCTCCGCTACGAGTGCCCATCATCACGCCTGACTGCGGCGTAAAGCCCATCGACGTATTGACCGAACGCCCGTTCTTGATAGCGCAAATGCTGCTACCGTTTCCAAGATGACAACAAATCACCCGTAATGCGCTGAGTGGTACGCCCAGCTTTTCAGCCAGAACGCCGCTGACATACTTATGGCTGGTGCCATGAAAGCCATAACGGCGAATCCCCAGTTCAGCGTAATAATGCCAGGGAAGCGGGTAAATATAAGCGGGTTCATCCAGCGTCTGGTGAAATGCCGTATCAAACACGGCTACGGAAGGGGCATCAGGCAACAGTTGACGAAAAACGTGAATACCCAACGCGTTTACCGGGTTGTGAAGCGGAGCCAGTTCGGCAAGACGTTCGATTTGCGCTAACGTTTCATCCGTGACCAGCGTCGAGTCTTTAAAAAACTCACCGCCGTGCGCCACACGATGGCCCACCCCGTCAATGTCCCGCAGACTGTTAATGATTTGATAACCCAGCAGCTTTTCCAGAAGCAGCGTTACCGCATCGCGATGATCGGCAACGGGGACGGTTTCCTGCCATTTTTGGCTGTGCGTCTTAATTGTCACCTGCGCATCCGCCATACCGATACGTTCAATCAGCCCCTGACAGAGCATGTCGCCCTGCGGCATCTCCAGCAGCTGGAATTTTAACGATGAGCTGCCGGCGTTAATGGCCATTATTTTGTAAGACATAAAGGTTCCTTCGAATTCAGAAAATCCAGCACGGCGTCGAGACCCGAATTATTCAACGCGCTGGTAATAAAAATCTGCCGGGCGCCAGCCTGCGTAAGCCATTCCGCAACCAGCGAAATACGCTGCGGCTCGGCGAGATCGGCCTTGGTGACCAGGCCAATCGTCGGGCGGTTCATCGGGGCGGTAAACCCCGGAGAAAAGGGCGACCACTGGGCGTCGGCATTCAGCACCAGCGCGATGACGTCGGCCTCGCAGGCGCTGGTTAGCAGGGCGCTATACAGGCAGCGGTTCTCCAGATATTCGCCCGGCGTATCGATAGTCATCGGAGACCATTCAATGGCCTGAGTTTTCTTATAATGGAGCGCTTCGCCGCGCAGGCTTTGGGTCAGCGAGGTTTTCCCGCATTGGCTGGGGCCGATAAACATCAAACGCTTCATGACGTTACGTCCGGGTGATCGAGCAAGTGGTGAACTGCATCATCTCGCCCAGGGTGCGCGTCACCTGTTTAAGGGCATATTCCACGGCGGAAACATCGCCAGTCAGCACCACCGCGCCGGTAAAGCGGTCAAGAAAACCAATCTCCACCGCGCCGGATTTGGTAGCAATATCGCAGGCGATAATCGACGCCTCGCTCGGCGTGATGGTAAGGATGCCAATCGCGGAAACCGCATCCGGCAGGCCCAGCTTCTTAAAGAGATCTTTCCCCGGATTGGCAATCAGGTGCGCGAGGGTGACCTGTTTCCCGGGAACGTACTCCTGAATCATGCGATCCGTTGTTGGCTGTCTTTCCATTATCCCTCCACCATCTGTCGCCACATGGCTTCATGCGGGCGCGGGATCACCGAGCGGTAAACCAGCAACCCTTTCTCGCCCGCGCTTTCGCTGGCAACCGTCACGGCGTTATTGACGTCAGAAACGTCGCCCGCCACCACCATGTAGCATTTACCGCCGATGCCGAAGGCCATATGCACCCGCACCAGGGTGACGTTTGAGCCTTTCACCGCCCGGTCTGCGGCGCTAATGCAGGCCGCCACGCTCCAGGTTTCGACGATACCTACCGCCTGGCGCTTATCGACGCTGTTCAGGCCGCTGATGGCCGGAAGTACGCTGGGATGAATATTCGCCAGCACCAGGCTGTCGACGAGCATCTCGCCGGCCTGCGACGTACCGGTTTCAATAGCCTGCTGGACAGCGCCAATATCGCCGCCAAGCATCAGTAAAAACTTCCCCGGGCAGATGGTCTTGCTGACCAGCAGATTAACGTTGGCGCTTTTCAGCATGGCATCACCAAGCTCCATGCCTTTGGCGATGCTGGTGAGTTCTAAAATTCCTATAGCCTGAGACATGGTTAACCTCTTACAACCGTGATGGCCTGTTCGCTGATGGCCGATACAACGCCGTCGATGCTGGCGTGAATGGGTGCGCCGAGCGCGCCAGGTGGGATATCGGCAACGCATTGCCCGCGCGTCACGCGTTCTCCCACCGCAACGTTCGCTACCGCGCTGGCACCAATATGCTGGCGCAGCTGCAAAGTGACTTTTTCTACTGACGGCTCTTCTTCAACTAGCGGCGCTTCCTGGTACCAGGGGCTTAGTCCCAGTTTGGCGATCAGCCGCTTCACCGGCACCAGGCGATATTTCGCCATTTCGTCGGCCGAATTCAGCGGCCCTTCGTAGCGCTGGTTTTGCGCCCGCAGCTCGCGTTTTAACATGCGGTTGATGCGCATCGGCGAGATCCCCACCGGGCAGGCCACGCTTTCGCAAACGTTGCATTCCGAGCAGGTAAGGGCGCTCAGCAGCAGCTGCGGCGTGGCAGCCTGGTGAAAGTTCACCGCCCGCACCAGCAGGTGCGGGGAGAGTTCGTGGCCGATCAGGTGTCGCGGACAGAGATCGGTACACAGTCGGCACTGTTCGCAGACGGTACGCGCGACGGAAAGCACCGTGCGCTCGTCCTGCATTCTCCGCTGGATAAGCGGATGGCTTTTTGGGAGCACCAGCAGGCCGCCGGTAGTTTTCGTCACCGGGTTATCAAGAGAGGTAATCAGGCCCCCCATCATCGGGCCGCCGTTAATAAAACCAGGGTCGTCGACCGTTGCGCCGCCCGCCAGCGCCAGCACTTCATGCAGTGACATGCCGATAGGAACGGTAACGGTCAACGGTCTGGCGACCGCGCCGTTCACGGTCAACGTGCGACGAGTGACCGGAAACTGCTGCTCGACCGCCCGGGCAATATTCAGCACCGTTTGCACGTTATTGACGACCACGCCGACGCTGGCCGGTAGCGCAGCCGGGGCGACCCGGCGGCCGGTTGCCATCCAGATAGTTAGCACCTCATCGCCCGCAGGATAAACATCCGGCAGGATATGCAGGCGGATACCGGCTGGCAGCTGCGGGGTGAGCGCGTCGATGGCCCGGCGGTATTTTTCTTTCAGGGCTATCACCCCTTCGCGCGCGCCGGTTGCCGTCATCGCGTACTGCACGCCGCGAACAAGACGCGCGGCCTGCTGCCACATCAGTTGCTGGTCAACTTTGAGCATCGGTTCACACTCGGCGGCGTTCACCAGAAAAATCTCTACCTGCGCCTGTAGTTTGACGTGAGCGGGAAAACCTGCGCCGCCCGCACCCACAACGCCCGCTGCGCGAACGCGCTCGCGAATTTCATCGGCACTATGGGGCATTTCAACGGCGTTGACGGCGGTACTCATAGCAGTTCCTCCAGCAGTTCACGAATTTCCTCGGCGCTGGCCGGGCGCGGGTTGGTGCGCAGCGTAACGTCAGCCAGCGCAGCCTGCACCATCGCCGGAATGCGTGCGGAAAAGTCGGATCTTCCTTCTTTAAGCGCAACGGCCAGTGAGGGAAGGGCACAGCGTTGCTTAAGCAGTTCGATTTGCTGAATTAGCGCATTGATTGCCGCAACGTCATTGGCTTCTGCCGGGCAAAAGCCGCAGGCTTTGGCCATTCGCGCGTAGCGTTTGGCTGCGCGCGGAACTCCGGCGTTAAAACGGATAACCGTGGTTAACAGCAGGGCGTTGGCCAGGCCATGCGGAAGATGAAACTGCCCACCAAGCTGGTGGGCGATAGCGTGGTTAAGCCCCAGCCCCGCCTGGCTGAAGGCCATCCCGGCGAGCGTTGAAGCGTTGTGCATTTTCCCGCGCGTCGCCACGCAGTCGCCTTTTTCCACCGCCGTGGGCAGGTACTGAAACACCAGTTTGGCGGCTTTTTCCGCCAGCGCGTCGGTAAAGTCGCTGGCGTGCGGTGACACCCACGCTTCCAGGGCGTGGGTCAGCACGTCCATGCCGGTGTGGGCGGTAATCTGCGGCGGTACGCTGACCACCAGCTCCGGGTCGAGGATCGCCATATCCGGATACAGCGCATTATTGAACAGCGGATACTTGATGCCTTTATCCGGGTCGCTAATTACGCAGGCGCTGGTCACTTCCGAGCCGGTGCCGCTGGTGGTCGGGATCGCCACGCAGGTTTCGATATTGATGCCGCTTTGCTGGCTAAACCAGACAATCGCTTTTGCCGCGTCCATTGCCGAGCCGCCGCCAAAACCGATCACCACCTGCGGTTGCAGGGCCTGCATTTGCGCAATGCCCTGCACCACGGTATGGATGGTGGGGTCCGGCGTTATCTCGCTAAAGACGCTGATGCGGTTATCTGCGGGCAGCGCGTTACGCAGCGTATCCAGCAGCGGAGAGCGCGCCAGAAAACCATCGCAGATTATCCAGATGTGCTTATTGGTAAAGCGCTTGAGCACCGCCAGGCTGCCCTGACCGCTGTACAACCGCGTTTGTAGTGAGAAGGTATTCATCGCGACCTCGGTTAGCGAATAGAAAAGCCGTTGGTCAGTACGCAGCGCCGGGAGCGGGCAAAAGTACGCGCTGACGTGGTCCCTTCACCGGTTGGCGTGGCGATAGTGAAGGTGGTAAAGCCTTCGCCGCCGACGCCGATCCCGGCATAAGAGGGGCCGTTTTTGACGAATATCGAGGTTTGCAGCGTGCGGGCCGCGAGGTTCAGGCGCGACACGTTCTGCGAGTGCATAATGGCGGTATGATGCAGCCCCTCTTCAACCTTCAGGGCCAGCGCCAGCGCGCTATCGAAATCGCTGACTTTTACCACCGGCAGCATCGGCATCAGCTGTTCGCTGGTGACCCACGGATCGTCAGCGCTAACCAGCGCAATCAGCAGACGCGGCGCTTTTGCAGGGACAGCGATCCCGGCGGCTTCCAGCATGGCCGATGGGCTCTTGCCGACCAGTTTTTTATTGGCCTGACCTTCAGGCAGGCAGACGGCGCGGAGTTTGTCGGTATCGGCCGGGCTTAGCAGCAGCGCGCCGAAGGTTTGCATTTGCTGCACCAGACGTTCGGCGACGCTCTCCACTACGATCAGGCTCTTCTCGGCAATGCAGGGCAGGTTGTAATCGAATGACGCGCCGTTGATGATATCTTCCGCCGCTTTCACCAGGTCCGCCGTTTCATCAACGATGCAGGGCGGGTTACCCGCGCCAGCGCCAATCACCTTCTTACCGCTCTTCATGCCCATTGCCACAATGCCGGGGCCGCCGGTAATAGCCAGTACCGCGATTCGCGGGTGGGCCATCATCTGCTGGGTCGCTTCGAAGGTGGGTTCAGCTACAGTCACCACCAGATTGCGGATGCCGCAGCAGCGGAAGGCAATCTCTTCAATCAGGCTAATCAGCTTCAGAGAGACCTTTTTCGCGCCCGGATGCGGGCTAAAGTAGACGCTGTTGCCCGCCGCCAGCATGCTGATGCTGTTGTTGATGATGGTTTCCGTCGGGTTGGTGCTTGGGGCGACTGAACCGATGACGCCAAACGGCGAGTATTCAAAGAGTACCATGCCGCCGTCACCGGTCAGCGCGGTGGTGGTGAGATCTTCTACGCCCGGCGTGTTGTCCAGCGCAGCCTTGTTTTTGAGGAATTTATCTTCTTTGTTGCCCATTCCCGTTTCATTGGCGCTCTCTTCCGCCAGGGTCGCCAGCAGCGGCGTCAGCTCCTGACGCATCGCGCTGATAATGGCGCTGCGGGTTTTTAGCGGGCACTGCTGATAACGTAAGAACGCCTGGTGCGCGGCATCGATGGCCTCGCTCACGGACTGGAAAATCCCTTTGCCCTGAGGCTGGGCCGTAGTTTGCGCCGGCGTGGTTAATTGCTCGCTAAGAATGGTGCGAATCAGGGTTTCGAGTTCAGAAGTATTCATTGATGAGTTCCCACGTTAATAGCCGCGATGGCGGTCTGTGCTATGTCCATGTCCTGCTCAACGCTGCCGCCGCTGATGCCAAGACCCCCAATTAATATGCCGTCGCGCCATAGGGCGTAACCGCCGCCAAAGGTGACCACTTTTCCCTGTAAATGACTTTCCAGGCCATAAAGCGCCGCGCCTGGCTGAACAACATCGCTCAGCTCATGGGTCGCCGTTTTCATTGCCACTGCGGTCCATGCCTTTTTCGGCGCCAGTTCGCTGCTGACCAGCAGGGCGTCCGGCATCCGCCAGGTCACAGTTTCCGTACCGTGCGCGTCAACGATGCTGACGACTACCGGAACCTGCAGTTGCTGCGCGCGTTCAACGGCGGCGCGGGTGAGCTGGTGCAGATCGTGGAATGAGAGAGCCACGGGCGTTGTCTCCTTGCTGCGGGTCGGCTGGCTGGCAGCCAGATAGCGCTTGCTAACTTCACGGATGATGTTGGCCTGGTGCGCATCGCTATCTTCCGCGCGGGCCAGGGCGTACAGGCAGTCCGATAAGCGGTTGATGTAGCGCATCAGCACCTGACGTACGTTGACTTCCGCCGCCAGCTCAACCAGACGGCGTTCGGCGCGGCGCGCCAGCGTGCGGGCAAAATGTAAGCGGCTCGCGGCTTCGCAGCGTCCGGGTAAAATAAAGCTGTGCAGCGGTTCGACGCGGGCCATTGCCCGATCGATAGCGGCTTCCAGGGCCGAAATCTCTTCGCTGCTGATGTAGCGCTGTTTGGGCGACGGCTGCTCGCTGTCGCAGGCCAGCTCTGCGCTAAACCAAAAAAGTTGCTGCTGGATGGCCTCGAGTAAGGTGCGGTGATTTTCATCCGCAGCGGCGCAGGCGCACAGGCTCAGCGCGGCGTTCAGCTCATCCAGCGTGCCGTAGGCTTCAACCCGCGGGTGGGTTTTGCTCACCCGCTGGCCGGTAAACAGTGATGTGGTGCCAGCGTCACCTGTTCGGGTATAAATCGCCATAACCGCCCCTTAACGCGAAAGCGTATCTACAATGCCGACAACGGCGAGGTCGATGGCCTCATTTGGCCCGGAAAAAACGTGCCTGGCGCTGGAGCCGCCGCTGAGCAAAACCAGTTCGCCGACGCCCGCGCCGACGGAGTCCACGGCCACTTCATCGCCGGAGGTAGGCGAGGCGGGGAGTTCGCCATCGGCGCTGACCCGACGCACCAGCAGCAGCTTTTTCCCAATCAAAGAAGGTGATTTTTGCGTGGAGACAACCGCGCCCGTGACTCGTGCCAGATGCATGATTTACTCCTGCTTAATTAATTGAATATTCCGCGCATTGGCCGCGTCACGCGCCATGGCGGTCACGATGCATTTGCGGTGGACAACCACACGCCCCCGGCTTAGCAGCGCGACATCGCGATAGCTCAGCACCGAACCCGCATGCAGAACCAGCGGCAGTCCGTGCTCATCGGTGAATACCAGCGGCAGACGAGCCAGTTTTTTGACCGGGATAACCGGCAGCAGCTGGCTGTGCAGGCTGAGCTGTACGCGGATGCCAAACGCCAGAGCATCGTGAATTTTCCGTGCTGCGGCATCGTCGGTTTCCGCATCCGCAAGCTGACCCAGCAGCGGCAGGTCGACGAGCAGGATGCGCAGCGACGCGTGCTGACAGAACAGCGCTGGACAGTCGGCATCGCGAAGCTGCGCAACGCTCAGCGTTGCCGTGCTCTGGGCACGGCGCTGCAGTCGGGAGACAATCTCCTCGACAATGCGCTGCAGAATTTCGCCGTTCATCGCGGGCCTACCAGCCGGGCAAAGGCCTGCGGGTTATCGGCACCAGCGGCGTTGGCTTCATCGGTATCAATGTGCATTTCGAGGCGCATGTCCGGTGAAACGCGAATCGCCACGTTGTTGAAAATCAGCCCGCGATCGTCGCCTTCAATCGCCACCGAAACCCTATCGCCGTGGGAGACCTTCAGGATCAGCGCATCAAGCGGCGACATATGAATATGCCGCTGCGCGACGATAACCCCGGAAGGTAGCTCCAGTTCGCCAAAGGGGCTGACCAGGCGGATGCCAGGTGTGCCCTTCAGGTTGCCGGACATCCTTAACGGCGCCGTAATCCCCAGCGTTCTGGCATCGGTACGCGAAATTTCCACCTGGCTTACCGAGCGCAGCGGGCCGAGCAGGCGCACATTTTTTAGCTGTCCTTTCGGCCCTACCAGGGTGACGGTTTGTTCCGCAGCATATTGTCCCGGCTGCAGCAGCGCTTTTTTTTCGCTGATGGGATGGCCAGGAAATAGCTGCTCATAATCCTGCGCGGACAGGTGGATATGACGGTTTGAGACGCCCAGCGGAATAGGCCGCTGGCGCATCTCGTCGAGAACTTTACTGACCGTTGATTGCAGAAGCTCTTTATCCATTACGCTTCACCTCGCTTGCCGGAATGGATGCAAAGCGTACGAGGTTCGCCCTTCTGGCGCGGACATTTTGGATCCAGACACAGATTGCAGCTGACCAGTTCTGATTCCTGCGGGGCCTCTTCTGCTGGCGCTTCAGAAACGACATCGGCCATCTCTGACGCTTCAGGCTCAGGTTCAATGACGGAGGGGGGGGTGTCTCTGCGAGCAGGATCCCTTCTCCGGGCCTGGCGATAACCTTGTGGGCCACCAGGCCATTCCGCTGTTCGGCGAAATGCGCACCGGTGGTGATAGCCGCCTGAACGGAGGCCACATCACCGGTAATTTTAATCACCATCCAGCCTGAACCATTGGTCTTTTCGAGGGCGAGCAGCGTGATAGAAGCGGATTTTGCCATGATATCGGCGCAGCTGATAGCCAGTGCCAGACCACAAACTTCAAGTAATCCCAGTGATTGCTTCACGCGGTGCTCCTTATTTGCCATCGATTAGGCTGATTTCGGTAAAATGGCCTCAACATCGCTGTGCGGACGCGGGATAACGTGGCAGGATTTCACTTCACCCACGACGCTTGCCGCCGCGCTGCCTGCATCTACGGCTGCTTTAACCGCGCCGACATCGCCGCGAACCATGACGGTAACCAGGCCAGAACCAATTTTTTCGTAGCCCACCAGCTGTACGTTGGCGGATTTAACCATTGCATCGGCGGCTTCAATGGCGCCGACCAGCCCTTTTGTTTCAACCAGTCCCAGTGCGTTATTCATACTGCAGTTCTCCTGTTGCTTAGCTATTCAGATCCCGGAAAGGGATCCCTTTGACCAGCCGTGCCGCGTTATTACCGGTATTGCGATGGGCCTGACTGTCCTGATGATGCATCAGCGTAAAAAGCGGTGCCGATGCGGGTAAATTCTTGTAATGCACGACCAGCGAGTGTCGATCGCAGGCTATGCCAACCAGCAGCGGCGAGCTGCGCGCCGCCTGCCAGGCGCTGTCAACGACATCTCCAGCCGGGTGACGCTGAAGCAGGAAAGGGATGCCTTCCTCTTCGATACCCAGCAGCACTTCGTGCCAGAGGCTGGCGCAGTCGTTGATAACGGTAATGACGATGGCCGGGGCGCTGTGATTACTGTCCATATGCAAATTCCTTGTGCCAGGAGAGAATCAGGCCGGTGGCCACCGCGTTTCTTGGGCCTTCGCTGCCGCGAATATTTCCTCGCCCGGCGACCAGGCGGTAGTGCGCCAGCGCATCGGTGACCAGCTGCGGAACTTCGAAATCCAGCGACGAGCCGCCGACCAGCACCACGAACGGAATATCGCGAATGTTGCCGGTTGGACTGACCTGGCGCAGCGCGCGCAGGGCGTTGGTGACAAAGACGCGTTCTTTAGCGCTGCGGCGAATGGCGCGCACTTTTTCCAGCGCTAAGTCGCCGGGAAGCGGCACCAGTTCGTCCGGTTTCACCACGCAGACGCGGGCGAACACGGCGGGAGGCAGCGGCGTCGGGAAGAACTGGACGCTGCCGTCCTCGTGGCGTAAGTGGAACAGGCTTTCGACCTTAGCCAGCGGGTATTTTTTGATCTCTTCCGCCAGATAGCGGTCTTCCAGCCCCAGTTCGCGGGCAATAATCATCGTGACCATGTCGCCTGCCCCGGCGAGATGGGTGGCGATGATTTCACCTTTAGGGTTGATGATGGAGGCATCGGTGGAACCCGCGCCGAGGTCGAGGATCGCCAGCGGTCGGGTGGTGCCCGGTGTGGTCAGCGCGCCCAGAATGGCGGCTTCAGCCTCAGCGCCGCCGATCTGCACGTCGATATTAAGCTTCTGCTCAATTTCACGGGCAATCATCGCCATCTGCAGACGGTCTGATTTCACCATCGAGGCGATGCCGACGGCCTGCTCCAGCGAGAACTCCCCGGCCAGACCGCCGGTGACGCTCACCGGAACCGAGGTGTCAACGGCCAGAAGATCCTGAATGAAAATCTCGCTGCTGGGTTTATTGGTTAGCTCGGCCATGGTCTGGCGCACGTGCTCCAGCATGCCGCCGATATTGGTCCCGGCCTCGCCGGTGACGTTGTCGAGCTTGCCGCAGCCGTCCACCGCTTTCATGATAGCTTCGGCACCGGCGGCGACATCCACGCGCACGGTACGACCCTGAGCCTGCAGCTCCAGGTTACCGGCGGGTATCGCACGAGCTTTGACGTCGCCGGATGGCGTTTTAACCACCACGGCGGAACGGTTGCCGATCAGCGCGCGCGCCATCGGGACGATGTTTTTCGTCTCATCGGCGTTGAGGTTGAATACGGTGGCGATGCCGTAAGGGTTGGAGAGGGTCTCGATAACCTTCCCCGGCACGGCGACTTCAATCGCCGCCAGCATCCCCAGCGGAATGCGGTCGATGTACAGAACTTCGTCAACGATCGGCAGCGATTTTTCCAGCCGGTTGCTGACCAGTACGCCATCGTCGCGCTGCAAAATGACGCCGGTAATCTGGTATCCGGCGCGCATTGAGGCGTTGATAACATTGGCGATATCGGCAAAATCAAAGGCTGACGATACCACCAGAATATAGGACGAGTCCGCAGGGCGGGTTAACAGCTCCTCCGGCGTAATCGTGATACCCACACCAAGGCCTACTCCCCCCGGCGTTTTTGGGTTATGGCCGATCATTGTCGATTCGGTGATGATGGTTTCGGTAATGGTTTCCATCGCCACATCGCCAATCACCGGCGTGGCTTCGTTAATGCGGATGAGCGAAATATCGCTGACATTGATCCCCGCGCGCTTTGCGACGAGGGCAAGTGCTTCCTGAATGCCGAACACGTTACGCAACGTGCCTTTGATCCCGGTGGTTTCCGCCAGCGCGCTGTGGGTGATTGTCAGCGCGCCAGCCTCATTCAGAGTCGCCAGGGCGACTTCCGTCGATGAGTTGCCGATATCAATGCCAGCTATATATCGCATCACATACCCCTGTAATTAATCGTCGCCTTTGAGTTTTTTACGCTCAACGTACAGCCCTGCCGCTTCACGAACGAAAGCTGCGCAAATCTTTGCCTGATAACGGTTTTCGAGATCGTCGGCGATAGCGAGCAGCTCTTCTTTCGTTGAACGATACGGACGAAGGGCGTTGTAGATTTCAAGAATGCGATCGTCCGGTACCGCGGTCAGTTCGGCGGCGCGTTCGAAGTTCATCGCCAGCCGGTCGCGGCCCGCATCTTTGGCGATAGACGCCTGTAAGCGCAGGGTTTCCGGGGTAATACGCATATCCTGAGCGGTGACTTTATTGCTCAGCACGTTTTCCAGCGTAAAGTCGTCCAGCGTTTTATTGGTGGCGGTTTTCACCCATTCCGGGTGTTTGTTCGCCAGCGGGTAGTCGCTGACCTTTGCGCTGCGGGACGTGCCGCCTGCCGCAGGAGCCGCTGCTGGCGCATCGCCCTGCAGGCTGTTCATGCGGCTCAATACGTCCCGGACCATCGATTCAATTGCGTCGGTATTCATGGAGTTATCCTTTATCAAAGCGCCACGCGCAGTTCCTGCGGGTTTTTGCCCGTCACGACGTACTTGGTCTCTTTAATGTGCAAAATGGCCGACTTTGCCTGGTACTTCGGGCGTGCCATCTGGTCATTGAGCGTAGGGACCGGCTGCGGTGATTCGCGTTTCGCATAGCGGGCGGCGTTTTTACCAATCTGACGGTAGGTTTCCAGCGTCAGCAGCGGCGCCTGCGGGAACAGCTCCAGGTTAGAGAGCGGCGGTAGCCCCTGCTGGTGGATAACCGTAGTACCTTTCGACTGGATGCCGATGGAGATGCCGGAGCCACTCAGGCGGTTACCTTCCACGGCGACGAACGCCACGTCGGAAGATTTAAAGCAGCGAATCACGCGCGCCTTGATGCCTTCTTCTTCAATACCGGCAATGACTTCGCGCAGAATGCTCTTATGTGGTAAGCCCACGATATTGACGGTTTGCGCCAGGCCAAATGCCGGGCCGACGGCGATAATGACTTCGTCCTGCTGAGTGCCCTGGCGCGCTTCGCCCACTTCGGTCAGAAAGCCGTCGCCCGCAGGCGCAGCGGTCTGTGGTGCTGTGGATGCCGCAGGCGCATTAAACGAGACGGGTTTATCGCTGCCCTTCATATCGCGGAGCACGTCTTCAATTATCTGGCGCAGCAATTTTTCATTAATTTCCATTTCTCACCCCTTAATCAATCTCGTTGGGATCAAGAGCGCCAGGGATGTTTTTAATCTCTTCCCAGCGTTCTCCCTGCAGGCGATAACCTGTTGCCGGACCGGCATAGTCATTGACGTCATTAACCGCAGAGAGCACTTGTCCGTCGCCGACGATAATGGCGGAGGTGTGCAAATAGTCGCCGGTTAGCTTGGCTTTCTGGATGTTGAGCATGTCCTGGGCCACGTCGGTAAACCCGCCCTGCGCCAGCGCTTTAACGACTTCCAGACCGTTGCGGTTTTTATTGATGATTTCCTGGGCGAACTTGATGTCTTCGACGATGTTACGCTCCGGCATATCTTTCGAACCGTGGGCATAGGTCGCGGCTTCAACTTCTTCATCGGTAATCGGCGGTAGTCCCATTCCGGCAAACACGGTCTGCAGCGCGCGGGCGGCTTTGTTACGGATGGCGATAACGTCCTCTTCGCGAACCGGGCGCAGACCGCCGTCCACTTTCAGGTCACGCTGGATAACGTTGTAGTCGTCAAAGTCTTCCGCATCTTCGTTGGAACCGGCGAACATGTTGTCGTAGTTCGGCACCGCGGAATAACCAGAGGAGATAAAGTCGGTACCCGGCAGGAACTGCATCAGCAGGCGCGCGGTACGACGCATATCGGAGTGGGTGAAGGTCTGGTCGTTACTGGAGGCGCATTCCAGATCCAGCGACGAGCAGATCAGGTTTTCCGCCAGCACGGCACGAATGCCTGACGGCACGGCAGACGGTACGCCGATGCAGCTTACGGAGCCGTTTTGCAGACCCTGAACGCCAGCCGCTTTGGTGATATAGATGCAGCGCGCTTCCAGATACAGCATGGATTTGCCTTCGGCGTAGCCCATCTGCACTTCTGAGCCGGAGCCGGAGGTGAAGCGCATTTTCAGGCCGCGAGAGGCGTAGGAAGAGGCTAAGAAGCCCTTCGACCATGGTGTATCGTCACCGTCGGTGAAGACCGGCTCGGTGCCGTAAACGGAGATGGTTTCGGCGTAGCAGGTGTGGCCCAGCATGCCGAGCTTAAGCTCGGTGGCTTCTTCCAGGGAGCACTGCGTCAGTACGCCCGGACGACCAACCTGAGAACCGACCAACAGCGCGATGGCGTTGAACGGCGCGTAGCGTGCTACCGCAACCGTGGTTTCTTGTTCGTCAAACCCGCGCCATGCGCCTTCGGCGGCATCGGCGGCAATTTGCACCGGGTTATCCTTGACGTTGGTGACGTGCGCCTGCTGAGATGGAGTACGGCGGGCGCGCATTTTCTGCATCGCCATCATCATCTCAACCACGTTCATATGCGAAACCACTTCAACAATTTTCGCCGGGGTCATGGCGGTGGTCAGCGGAACGATTTCGCTGCGCTTGACGTTAGGATCGCACAGCATATTGGCAAGCTTGACCGAATCCATCGCCATCACTTCTTCGGCGCGGTTCAGGTTGATGCCGTAGCGGGCGATAAAGTGGTCGATCAGGTCGAATTCGCTAACCGGTTTTCCGTCCAGCTCGGTCACCGCGCCGTTAACGATTTTAATCGACGGTTTCGGGTCGTTCGGGCTTTCCATTGCGATAAAGCCTTCTTCGATCCACTCCTTAACAAAGCCGTCCTGATTCACAGGGCGTTTCGCCAGTGCTTCAAATCTTTTCGATCTCATGAATCAGCCTCGTGGGTATCAGATGTAGGACGGGCGATCGTTTTTCGGTTCAGAACCGAGGGTCGCAAGGACGGTTTTGCCGATTTCGCGGGCGGAGGTCACCGCCTGACGGACCGCGCCGGAGTCGCCGGAAATCACCAGAATGGCTTCGTTACTAAAGCTGGTGCCGTGCGCCGGAGAGCTGTACGCCACGACTTCAACGTTGGCTGACTTCAGGGCGGTATCGGCCATCAGTACGCCGACGGAAGCCGGAGCGCCGACAATGACGCCGCAGGCACGGCCAATCGGCGCGCCGAACGCTTTTTCCAGCGCGTAGCTGGCGCGAGCGGTGTACTGCAGCTCGATATGCCCGGCTTCGTTGCCGTAAACATCACCGAAGGTGCGGTCCAGCTCTTTCAGCGCGACTTCGATACCGCGCTTGACGTCGGATACATCGTTACCGCCTAAAATAATCAGCGAACCGTGGCCCGCTCCGCCTTTGGTATCGCGCGGCAGCTCAATGCTGACCACTTCGGTGTTGGTGGCTTTCACCGCTTCGTCCGCCGCCATAATGTGCGGGCCTGCGCCGGTGCGGGCGCCGAGAATGCCGATGGAACGATAGCGCTTCTCAAGTTTCATCGCGTCCAGCAGGGCGGTATCGACGTTGGCGATAACCAGGCCCAGGGTATCGCCAATGGCGGTCCCGACAAATTCCGTTAAACTGCAGCTTTTTTCTGCCATAGCCGTCTCTCGTATAGGTTGGGGTTGACCAGGGATGGCCTGTTGTTCCGGCGTTGCCACACGGGCAATCACCTGCGCCATGATCTGTTCCACCAGCTCATTGCTGCTCATTGGCTAATTCCCTTCGGTAAGATTTTTTCTACATCGGTGTGAGGGCGTGGGATGACGTGTACGGCTTTCACTTCACCCACGTTGCGTGCGGCTGCGGCACCTGCATCGGTGGCCGCTTTGACCGCGCCAACATCGCCGCGCACGATGACGGTTACCAGCCCGGAGCCAATCTTTTCATAGCCCACTAACATCACATTGGCTGACTTAACCATTGCATCAGCGGCCTCTATGGCTGCGGTTAAGCCTTTGGTTTCTACCATTCCTAGTGCTTCTTGTTGCATAAAGACCTCGCATGGAGTGTTCCGATAGTGGGGACTATAAGAAGATGCGAGGAAAAAGAATGGCTGACTTGCTATTGAACATCAGAAAATAATGGGAAAGCAATATGATTAAATTGCCTTTTATTTTTATAACTTATTGATAAATTACATTTAATTTATTATTGTCTATATGATTATTTTGTTTTTATTATTTCATTTTTACATTTTTGTTAGTGACGAGAGTATTTTTATTTGATATGGCGAAAGACGCAAAATGTGATGCTTATTCGAAATTGATAAGTTGGCTTGTGCAATATTTTATTATTTCCACAGGCGTATTTTATAGCTCAAATTTCCCGTGTGATGGGCTGATAAAAATATCGGAAAAGCAAAATTTTGCTATCGCAACACGATTTTTCCGGGAGACAGGTCCGCAGGTTGCCAACAATTTACAGGCGGCACTTTTTATAGTGAGGTTAGCTGTACTCTACTGCCAGCCGAAACTTGCGCTGGCCAGGACACGAACTTTGCTCAGAAGGTGTCACATGAATGATTCTCTAAAGGCGCAATGTGGTGCGGAATTTTTAGGCACCGGACTCTTTTTGTTTTTTGGTATCGGTTGTTTGAGTGCGCTCAAAGTCGCAGGCGCCAGCCTCGGATTATGGGAGATTTGCATTATTTGGGGGCTTGGAATTTCACTGGCCGTTTACCTTACGGCCGGAATCTCCGGCGGACATCTTAACCCTGCGGTGACGATTGCGCTGTGGCTGTTTGCCTGCTTTCCCAAACAGAAAGTATTGCCTTATATTATTGCCCAGTTTGCCGGCGCTTTTGGCGGCGCTCTGCTGGCGTATGTGCTTTATAGTAGCCTTTTTACTGAATTTGAGACTGCGCATCATATGGTGCGCGGTAGCGTCGAAAGTTTGCAATTAGCCAGCATTTTCAGTACCTATCCGGCCGCAGCGCTAAATGTATGGCAGGCTGCGTTGGTGGAAGTGGTCATTACGTCGATTCTGATGGGCATGATCATGGCATTGACGGATGATGGCAATGGCATTCCTAAAGGGCCGCTTGCGCCTTTGCTTATTGGGATATTGGTTGCCGTTATCGGCGCGTCTACTGGACCCCTTACCGGTTTTGCAATGAACCCGGCGCGTGATTTCGGTCCCAAACTGTTCACATGGTTAGCGGGGTGGGGGAACATGGCGATGAGCGGTGGGCGAGAGATCCCTTATTTTATCGTGCCGATTGTCGCGCCTGTTATCGGCGCCTGTGCCGGAGCAGCCATATATCGCTATTTTATTGGTAAGAATTTACCTTGTAACCGCTGTGAACTGTAAGAAAATGCGAACCAGATTCACAGCAATGATGTATCGTAAAAACAGGTGAGATAATTTCGTGATCTGCTTTCACGAACTGATCAAAACGTCTCCCAGCAATGGGAGACTTTTGATATTGTCATTGTACTTTTTATCAGGGCCAGGATAATGCTAATAAAAAGTGAATGTAAATAATGTGTTTTGTTTATAACAATAAATTAACTGAGGGGTTTTATCATGATTTCTGCGAGCGCTCTGAACTCAGAACTCATTAATAAAATCGCACAGGATTTTGCACAAGCCACCGGTCTGGCGGTTGTGGTTGTCAATATTCATGGTGATGAAATATCTGAGCTATTCAATTTCACGCCGTTTTGTCAGTTGATGCGGCAGCATCCCCAGCATAGTACACGTTGTCGTATGAGCGATCGCTGCGGGGGACTGGAGGCATCGAAGTCCGATCAACCCTGTATTTATCGTTGTCATGCCGGTCTAACGGATTTTTCTATTCCGCTGGTAATCGCAGGGCATTTAGTTGGCTTTGTTTTATGCGGGCAGGTTCGTTTAAGTAATGACGTGGAGCTGGTAAACATTCTTAATGTCGACGATCGCTGGCAGACTGACCCTGAGCTCTTGAATGAATTTCGGAATGTGCCAGAGATGGACTATTCACGCGTTATCGCTTCTGCCGATCTCCTTAAACTGATTGTTGAGAATTGCCTGAAAAAACAGCTCAATTTCGTGGTTATCAAAGACAATCCGCAGCAATCGGAGGCAAATAAAGCCGCTCGTGGTCCCACTCCGCATGACAGTAAAATGAAAAAAGCGCTTCGCTATATTGATGCGCATTTGTCCGACGATCTTCGTCTTGAGGATGTCGCCTCACATGTCTATCTCAGCCCCTATTACTTCAGTAAGCTATTCAAGAAATATCAGGGAATCGGATTTAATGCGTGGGTGAACCGCCAGAGAATGGTTAGCGCCAGAGAATTGCTTTGCCATAGTGACTGGAGTATTGCCAGTATTGCGCGTAATTTAGGCTTTTCGCAAACCAGCTATTTTTGTAAAGTCTTCCGCCAGACCTATCAGGTTACGCCGCAGGCTTATCGCCAGCAGATAAATGAGAATTCTCATCCTCCATCGTTATGAATAGCAATATTTTGCTATTGCCGATTTTTGATAGTGTTTTGTATCTTAATCATTTCAGAAAGAAAATTTATCTGGTGTAACAATAAATTGTCATAGCGCAACAAAATAATAAAATTTAGGGCATAAACTGCACCAGTTTTTATTTTTGTGATGAAGTACAGTGTCAGGAAAGATAAGTTTTATTACGCTTTGTCGATACGTTTTATCGTCAATATACCGGTAAGGATGAGTAGATTAACGTCAGATGAGCAACCGCTCAGGTTATTGCTCACAGAAATGTAAAACGTAGCACATTATTAATTGCCGTTATGGGTGTGCCGTACAGCCATAACGTAAACCAACAGGTTTGCCACATTTGTGGTAGGGAAGGGGGTGAAAATCCCCCGCAGCCCCCGCTGCTGTGATGCTGACGACCCCGTAAAGACCACTGATCGCAAGATTGGGAAGGACGGGCGAGGAGGACGCTAAGCCAGAAGACCTGCCTGTCGGTGATAACCAACAACTTCGGTGGGAAGTGGGTTGCGAAGACGCGTACAGTCGAAAGACTGAACATGCGCGTACCTGTATACCCCTACCACCCTGAACAGGATCAGGGTAATGGCGGCAAGGCATCACGCATTTATTCTTGCAGGCACAGGAAGCGGTTGCGGCAAAACCACGGTGACGCTTGGTTTGTTGAGGCTGCTGCAAAAACGCGCGCTGCGCGTACAGCCGTTTAAAGTTGGGCCAGATTACCTTGATACCGGCTGGCATACCGCTATCTGTGGCGTGGCGTCCCGTAATCTTGACAGTTTCATGCTTCCTCCTCCTGTTCTCAACGCCTTATTTTGCGAACAAATGCGGCAGGCGGATATCGCCGTCATTGAAGGGGTCATGGGGCTGTATGACGGCTATGGCGTCGACCCCAATTATTGCAGCACAGCCGCAATGGCGAAACAGCTTGGTTGCCCGGTCATCCTACTGGTGGACGGCAAGGCTGTTTCAACGTCGCTTGCGGCTACCGTTATGGGATTTCAGCACTTCGACCCGACCCTCAACCTCGCGGGCGTGATTGTGAATCGCGTCACTAGCGACGCCCACTATCAGCTCCTCAAAAATGCCATTGAACATTATTGCTCACTGCCGGTACTGGGGTATGTCCCTCCTTGCGACGGCGTCGCATTACCTGAACGCCACCTGGGGTTGATTACCGCCAGAGAATCCCTCGTCAATCAGCAATCATGGCATGATTTTGCCGCCACGCTGGAACAAACAGTGGATGTGGATGCGTTACTCTCGCTGAGCGTGTTATCAGCGCTTCCGGCGGGAATGTGGCCTGAACGCCCCGATAACACAGCGGGGGCAGGGCTGACGCTTGCTCTGGCGGATGATGAAGCCTTTAACTTTTATTACCCCGATAACATCGATTTGCTGGAGCGTGCCGGCGTTAACATTGTGCGTTTTAGCCCACTGCATGACCGCGTATTGCCTGATTGTCAGATGATCTGGCTGGGCGGTGGATATCCCGAATTATACGCCGCAGAGCTGGCGGCAAATACGGCGATGTTAAAACATTTGCGGGCGGCGCATCAGCGCGGCGTGGCGATTTACGCGGAGTGTGGCGGTCTGATGTATTTGGGGAGCACTCTGGAGGATAGCGGCGGGGAAATTCATCAGATGGCGAATATTATCCCCGGTCACAGCAAAATGGGTAAGCGACTTACCCGCTTTGGTTACTGTGAGGCGCAGGCTATGCAGCCAACGCTATTGGCGGTGCCTGGTGAGATAGTGCGCGGCCATGAATTTCACTACTCAGATTTTATCCCCGAAACACCCGCCGTTATGGCCTGTCGTAAGGTTCGCGATGGTCGCGTGTTACAGGAATGGACCGGCGGCTGGCAGACAGGCAACACGTTTGCCAGCTATCTGCACGTCCATTTCGCCCAGCGTCCGGAAATGTTGCAGCACTGGCTGGCGGCGGCGAGGCGCATATTATGACGATCCTTGCCTGGTGTATCGCCTGGGTGCTGGATTTTATCATCGGCGACCCTCAACACTGGCCCCATCCGGTACGCTGGATAGGCCGTTTAATCACGTTTGTGCAGCGTATTGTGCGTCGCTATTGTCCCGGCGATAAAGCGCTGCGGATTGGCGGCGTCGTAATGTGGGTTGTGGTTGTCGGGGCGACCTGGGGCGTGGCATGGGGCGTACTGGCGCTGGCGCAGCGGATTCACCCCTGGTTTGGCTGGAGCGTCGAAGTCTGGATGATCTTTACCACGCTGGCCGGACGCTCTCTGGCCCGCGCCGCGCAGGAGGTTGAGCGACCGTTGCGGGAGAACGACCTTGCGGAAAGCCGAATAAAACTCTCCTGGATCGTCGGGCGCGATACGTCGCAACTTCAGCCAGCGCAGATCAATCGCGCCGTGGTGGAAACGGTTGCAGAAAACACCGTTGACGGCATTATCGCGCCGCTCTTTTTCCTCTTTCTCGGCGGCGCGCCGCTGGCGATGGCCTACAAAGCCGTCAATACCCTGGATTCAATGGTGGGCTACAAACATGAAAAATACCGGGCGATTGGTATGGTCAGCGCCCGTATGGACGACGTAGCGAACTATCTTCCTGCTCGACTGAGCTGGCTGTTGCTGGGGATTGCGGCAGGACTATGTCGCCTGAGTGGTTGGCGGGCGCTGCGTATTGGCTGGCGTGACCGTTATAACCACAGTAGCCCAAATTGCGCCTGGTCGGAAGCGTGTGTGGCTGGCGCCTTAGGAATCCAGCTCGGCGGCCCAAATAACTACTTTGGCGAGCGTGTGGACAAGCCCTGGATCGGCGACGCGCAGCGCGATATTTCCGTGGACGATATTTCCCGAACGATTCGATTAATGTGGGTCGCTTCAACCCTGGCGCTGGCGCTGTTTATTGCGGCGCGGTGCGGGTTATCTGGTGTGGCCTGAGGACGACAGTATGCATTATATCCAGCAGCCCCAAACCATTGAGGCCAACAGTTTCACCATTATTAGCGACATTATTCGCGAAACGCGTCCTGATTACCGTTTCGTCAGTCCGCTCCATGAGGCCATTATCAAGCGGGTTATTCATACCACCGCCGATTTCGACTGGCTGGACATTTTGTGGTTCTCTGCCGATGCGCTGGAGCAGCTTTGTGATGCGCTACGTCAACCATGCATTATTTATACCGATACCACGATGGCGCTGTCCGGCATTAATAAAAGATTACTGGCGACGTTTGGCGGCGAGTGTCGCTGTTATATCAGCGATCCGCGCGTGGTGCGCGCCGCAAAAACGCAGGGGATTACCCGTTCAATGGCCGCCGTCGATATCGCTATCGCCGAGGAGGAGAAAAACAAGCTCTTTGTTTTCGGTAATGCGCCGACGGCCCTGTTCCGTTTGCTTGAACATGACGTGACGGTGAGCGGCGTGGTGGGCGTACCGGTAGGCTTTGTCGGCGCGGCGGAGTCCAAAGAGGCGCTCACCCATAGTCATTTTCCCGCGGTTGCCGCGTTAGGGCGTAAAGGCGGCAGTAACGTGGCTGCCGCTATCGTCAATGCGCTGCTCTATCACCTCCGGGAGGCCTGATGGGCGAGCTTTCTTTTGACGCGCCGGTCTGGCGCCACGGTAAAGCGTTACGTAAAGGATATACCACCGGTTCCTGCGCGACGGCGGCGGCAAAAGTCGCCGCGCTGATGGTATTGCGTCAACATCTGATTCATCAGGTCTCCATCGTCACGCCGTCGGGCGTCACGCTATGCCTGAATGTGGAGTCGCCGCACATTGAAGGCCAGCAGGCGATAGCCGCAATTCGTAAAGATGGCGGCGATGACGTGGATGCCACGCACGGGATGCTGATTTTTGCCCGTGTTACGCTCAACGACAGCGGTGAGATTACGCTCACTGGCGGTGATGGCATTGGTACGGTAACGCGTAAAGGGGTTGGGCTGCCGCTCGGGAGCGCCGCCATCAATCGTACGCCGCGCCATACCATTGAGTCAGCGGTGCGCGAAGCGATAGGCCCGGCGCGTGGGGCCGATGTGGAGATTTTTGCCCCGGAAGGCGAAGCGCGGGCGCAAAAAACATATAACTCGCGGCTTGGCATTCTTGGCGGCATTTCCATTATTGGCACTACCGGCATTGTGACGCCGATGTCGGAAGAAAGCTGGAAACGCTCGCTATCGCTGGAACTGGAGATCAAACGGGCGTCAGGATTAACGCGGGTGATACTCGTGCCGGGCAACCACGGCGAACGGTTTGTTCGCGAACAAATGGGCGTCGACACACAGACGGTCGTCACCATGAGCAATTTTGTCGGCTACATGATTGAAGAGGCGGTACGGCTGGGATTTTGCCAGATAGTGCTGGTGGGGCATCCTGGAAAATTGATCAAAATCGCCGCCGGGATCTTTCATACCCATAGCCATATTGCTGATGCGCGCATGGAAACGCTGGTCGCGCATTTAGCTTTACTGGGCGCGCCGCTGGTGTTACTCACCCTGGTCAGCGATTGCGATACCACCGAAGCGGCAATGGAGCACATTGAAGCATATGGCTTCGGGCATATCTATAACCATCTTGCCAGGCGTATTTGTTTGCGAGTCATGCAGATGCTGCGTTTTACCAAAACGCCGCCTGTCTGCGACGCCATCCTGTTTTCTTTTGATAACCATATTCTCGGCAGTAATCGTCCCGTCGACGAGATTGCTAAGGAGCTGCAATGCTAACGGTCGTGGGAATGGGGCCCGCCGGACAGCATTTGATGACGCCTGCGGCGCTGGAAGCGATAGACCACGCCGATGCGCTGGCAGGCGGTAAACGGCATTTGGCGCAGTTTCCGGCGTTTGGCGGCGAACGATTTACGCTGGGCGCGGATATTGGCGCGTTGTTGTCATGGATTGCCGCCCGTCGGGATAAAGGGATCGTGGTGCTGGCCTCCGGCGATCCGCTGTTTTATGGCATCGGTACACGCCTGGTGGCGCATTTTGGTATCGAACAGGTTCGCATTATCCCTGGCATCAGCGCCGTACAGTATCTGTGCGCACAGGCTGGAATTGATATGAATGACATGTGGTTGACCAGTAGCCACGGTCGTTGCGTCAGCTTCGATCAGTTAGCGAACCATCGCAAAGTGGCGATGGTCACGGATGCCCGCTGCGGGCCGCGAGAAATCGCGCGGGAACTGGTCGCGCGAGGCAAAGGGCATCGCTTAATGGTGATTGGTGAAAATCTGGCGATGGAAAATGAGCGGATCCACTGGCTACCCGTCAGTGCGGTCAACGCCGACTATGAAATGAATGCAGTGGTGATCCTGGATGAAAGATGAGCTTTTTCTGCGCGGCGAGAACGTACCGATGACCAAAGAGGCGGTACGGGCGCTGGCGCTGTCGAAACTTGAGCTCCACCGCGCCAGTCACCTGATTGACGTCGGGGCGGGAACGGGAAGCGTCTCAATTGAAGCGGCGCTGCAGTTTCCTTCGTTGCAGGTGACGGCTATCGAGCGTAATCCTGCCGCGCTACGGCTGCTTGATGAGAATCGTCAGCGCTTTGCCTGCGGCAATATCGATATTCTCCCCGGCGAAGCGCCAATGACCATAACCGGGAAAGCCGATGCGGTGTTTATGGGCGGCAGCGGCGGTCATCTGACGGCGCTGATTGACTGGGCGATGGGCCATCTGCATCCCGGTGGCCGTCTGGTGATGACCTTTATCTTGCAGGAAAACCTTCATAGCGCGCTGGCGCATCTTGCGCACATCGGCGCATGTCGAATGGACTGTGTACAGCTTCAGCTTTCATCGTTAACGCCGCTGGGGGCGGGACACTATTTCAAACCGAACAATCCTGTTTTTGTTATCGCCTGTCAGAAGGAAGAAAACCATGTCAGAGACATTTGATCCACGCTGTGTATGGTTCGTCGGCGCCGGGCCGGGCGATCGCGAGCTGATCACGCTTAAAGGCTACCGCCTGCTGCAACAGGCGCAGGTAGTTATCTATGCCGGTTCGCTGATCAATACCGAACTGCTGGATTACTGCTCCGCGCAGGCAGAACGCTACGACAGCGCCGAACTGCATCTTGAGCAGATTATCGAGCTGATGGCTGCGGGCGTGAAAGCGGGAAAAACGGTGGTGCGGTTGCAAACGGGCGATGTCTCGCTGTACGGCTCCGTGCGTGAGCAAGGCGAAGAGTTAACCCGCCGTGGTATCGACTGGCAGGTAGTGCCTGGCGTCAGCGCGTTTCTCGGCGCTGCGGCGGAGCTGGGTGTGGAATATACCGTACCGGAGGTATCGCAGAGTCTCATTATTACCCGTCTGGAAGGGCGCACGCCAGTACCGGCGCGCGAACAACTGGAGGCGTTCGCCAGTCACCAGACGTCGATGGCGATTTATCTTTCCGTTCAGCGTATTCACCGGGTGGCGGAACGTCTCATTGCCGGCGGTTATCCGGCAACTACGCCTGTCGTGGTCATCTATAAGGCTACCTGGCCGGAAAGCCAGACCGTTCGCGGCACGTTAGCGGATATTAGCGACAAAGTACGTGATGCTGGCATCCGTAAGACGGCGCTAATCCTGGTCGGGAATTTTCTGGGTAAGGAGTATCACTACTCAAGACTCTATGCAGCGGACTTTAGCCATGAATACCGTAAAGCCTGAATCCATTGCGTTGTTTTGCCTGACGCCCGGCGGCGTGGCGCTGGCAAAGAGACTCGCCGCGATGCTGCCGTTAACCTGCTTTACCAGTGAAAAACTGCGGGAAGAGGGATTTATTCCCTTCGATGGCGGATTCGCTAATACCGCCCGGCAGGCTTTTACCACTTATACCGCGCTTATTTTTATTGGCGCGACCGGCATTGCCGTTCGTGTCCTGGCGCCGTTAGTGAACGACAAGTTCAGCGATCCGGCGGTGGTCGTCATTGATGAACGTGGTCAGCATGTCATTAGCCTGCTTTCCGGTCATGCGGGAGGGGCCAATGCCTTGACGCGCTACCTGGCAGGAATGTTAGGCGCCGATCCGGTGATTACCACGGCAACAGATGTCAATGAGATGTCCGCGTTGGACACCTTAGCTTTCCAGCTTAACGCCCGTATGACCGATCTTCGAACGGCGGTAAAAACCGTTAACCAGATGTTGGTCAGTCATCAACGGGTGGGGTTATGGTGGGATGCCGAACTAACGGAAGAGATCGGCCAGTGCGATATTCGCGGTTTTATCCCTGTTGATGATTTGCAGCGGTTGCCTGAGCTGGATGCGCTTATCTGCGTCTCTTTGCGTAATGACCTCCCTGAGCTTCCCGTACTGCACTGGAAACTGGTGCCCCAGCGTGTGGTGGCGGGAATTGGCTGTCGCCGCAATACGCCATTTCCCCTGTTAGCGACATTACTGGCGCGCCAGCTTGAAGCGCAGAAACTCGATCCGCTGGCGTTAAAAGCGATTGGCAGCGTCACGCTCAAAAAAGGGGAGCCGGGGCTTATTCAGCTCGCCTCCTGCTGCCGCGTGCCTTTTAAAACCTTTACCGCCGAAGCGTTGCGCGAATTCGAACACCATTTTCCCGGTTCTGGCTTCGTCAGAAAAACGGTGGGCGTTGGCAGCGTATCCGGCCCGGCTGCGTGGTTATTAAGCCAGGGACAATTGTTAGGCGAGACCCTGCGAGAACAGGGCGTCACTATTACTTTAGGAGTTGCACACTGATGTTGAGCGTAATTGGTATTGGCCCCGGTTCGCAGGCAATGATGACGATGGAGGCGATTGAGGCGCTTCAAGCGGCGGAAATCGTCGTGGGCTACAAAACCTATACCCATCTGGTTAAAGCATTTACCGGCGATAAACAGGTGATCAAGACCGGCATGTGTAAGGAAATTGAACGCTGCCAGGCGGCTATTGAACTGGCGCAGGCCGGGCATAACGTAGCGCTCATCAGCAGTGGCGACGCCGGTATTTACGGCATGGCGGGACTGGTGCTGGAGCTGGTGAGCAAGCAGAAGCTGGATGTAGAGGTTCGCCTTATTCCGGGGATGACCGCCAGTATCGCAGCCGCCTCGCTGCTGGGTGCGCCGCTGATGCACGACTTCTGTCATATCAGCCTCAGCGACCTGCTGACGCCGTGGCCGGTGATTGAAAAACGCATCGTTGCCGCCGGAGAGGCAGACTTTGTTATCTGTTTTTACAACCCGCGTAGCCGCGGGCGCGAAGGGCATCTGGCGCGCGCGTTTGACCTGCTTGCCGCCAGTAAAAGCGCGCAAACGCCGGTTGGCGTGGTGAAATCCGCCGGACGTAAGAAAGAGGAAAAATGGCTGACTACGCTCGGCGATATGGATTTTGAACCGGTAGATATGACCAGTCTGGTCATCGTCGGTAATAAAACGACCTATGTTCAGGATGGGCTGATGATAACGCCGCGAGGTTACACGCTGTGAATGAGGGGGATGTGCTGGTGGTGGGCGGCACCAGCGATGCGCGCGCGTTATGCCGACAACTGGATGCAGCGAACGTCGCATACACCTTATCCGTGGCGACGCCAGCCGGAAAAGCGCTGGCTGGCGACATTAAAGGACAGGTGCGCTGTGGTCGTCTGGAGTACGGGCAGATGGTCGCCTGGCTAAAAGAAAAACGTACTCGCTGGGTAATAGATGCATCGCATCCTTATGCAGAAATGGTTAGCCATAACCTCCTTCGCGCCTGTGAAATGGCAGGCGTGTTGTTAAGTCGTTATCAGCGTCCGGAGCAGCTTAGCAATCTGACGCATCCGCTTCTCTATACGGCGCGCAGTATTGCCGATGCCTGCGAGATAGCGAGGCGTTTTGGTCCGCGCGTGTTACTGACGACCGGCAGTAAAGATCTGGCCGTCTGGCGTGCCGGACTGGCGGAAAAAACGTTGCTGGCGCGTGTACTGCCCGTGGCGGAGGTGATTCAACGCTGCAGCGAACTGGGGTTCGGCGTTGGAGAAATTTTCGCACTGTGTGGGCCGTTCAGCGCTGATTTTAACGCCGCGTTTTACCACCAGTGCCGGGCCGACGTGGTCATTACCAAAGCGTCCGGCGCGGAGGGGGGATATCAGGAAAAAGTTCAGCCCTGTCTGGATGCGGGCATTCCCTGCATCGTTATTGCGCGCCCGACGCCGCTTGTGACGGGTGATGAGTTACTGGAAGGCCAGGCCGCCTTTGCGCAGCGTTTATCGCGCTGGCTGGCCGCAGCTAAGGAGTAAAAATGAAAAAAGCGCTTCTGGTGGTCAGTTTTGGCACCAGCTATCACGACACCTGTGAAAAAAACATTGTGGCGTGCGAACGTGATCTGGCGGCGTCCTGTCCCGATCGCGACCTGTTTCGCGCCTTCACTTCCGGAATGATCATTCGCAAGCTTCGCCAGCGTGACGGTATCGACATCGATACGC
Source organism: Salmonella sp. SAL04157 (assembly GCF_046551635.1). NCBI lineage: Bacteria > Pseudomonadati > Pseudomonadota > Gammaproteobacteria > Enterobacterales > Enterobacteriaceae > Salmonella > Salmonella sp. SAL04157. Next base: position 372,331 of record NZ_JBGDVS010000003.1, on the reverse strand, counting down.
CATTACAGGCTTTGCAAAAGCTTGCCGCACAGGGATATCAGGACGTGGCGATTCAGTCGTTGCACATTATTAACGGCGACGAATATGAAAAAATTGTCCGTGAAGTACAACTCTTGCGTCCGTTATTCACTCGCCTGACGCTGGGCGTGCCGCTGCTGAGCAGCCATAACGATTATGTGCAGCTAATGCAGGCGTTGCGACAACAGATGCCATCGCTCAGACAAACGGAGAAAGTCGTTTTTATGGGCCACGGCGCCAGCCATCACGCATTCGCAGCTTATGCCTGCCTCGATCATATGATGACCGCGCAGCGCTTTCCGGCGCGCGTCGGCGCCGTAGAAAGCTACCCGGAGGTCAACATCCTGATCGACAGCCTGCGTGACGAAGGCGTCACCGGCGTACATTTGATGCCATTAATGCTGGTAGCGGGCGATCACGCCATTAATGATATGGCTTCAGACGACGGCGACTCATGGAAAATGCGCTTTAACGCGGCGGGCATTCCGGCGACGCCGTGGCTGAGCGGGCTGGGAGAAAACCCGGCTATCCGGGCGATGTTTGTCGCGCATTTGCACCAGGCGCTGAACATGGCGGTAGAGGAGGCGGCATGAACGGTAAATTATACGCATTAAGTACCGGGCCAGGCGCACCCGACCTGATAACCGTCCGCGCAGCGCGGATTCTTGGCTCGCTGGACATTCTGTATGCGCCCGCCGGTCGTAAGGGAGGCGATAGTCTGGCGCTGTCGATTGTGCGCGACTATCTCGGCGAGCACACGAAAGTACGTTGTTGCCATTTCCCTATGAGCGCTGACGGCGCCGAGAAAGAAGCGGTCTGGAACGAGGTTGCCGCCGCGCTTACCGCAGAGGTGGAAGCGGGTAAACAGGTCGGTTTTATTACCCTGGGCGATGCGATGCTATTCAGTACCTGGATTTTTTTACTCCAGCGAATCGGCTGCCCGGAGTGGCTGGAGATTGTCCCCGGCGTCACGTCCTTCGCCGCGATAGCCGCCCGCGCGAAAATGCCGCTTGCCATAGAACGGCAATCGCTGGCGGTTATTTCTTGTACCGCGCCGGAAGCGGAAATAGCCCAGGCGCTACAACAGCATGATAGCCTGGTGTTGATGAAAGTGTATGGCCGATTCGCCCGTATTAAAGCGTTGCTGGCGCAGGCTGGCCTGCTGGAGTGCGCCTTAATGATGTCCGAGGCCACGCTGCCCGGCGAGCAGTGCTGGCGCCATCTCCACGAGGTCAACGATGATCGACCGTTGCCCTATTTTTCGACCATTCTGGTCAATAAACAGTGGGAGTATGCAGAATGAAACTTGAACAGCAGCTTAGACAGTTGTCTTTCAGTGGACTGGCTGCAGCGCTATTGCTGATGGTTGTCCCGCAACAGGCGTTTGCGATGCATATCATGGAGGGCTTTTTACCGCCAGTGTGGGCGCTGGCCTGGTGGTTACTGTTTTTACCCTGCTTGTGGTATGGGCTGGTGCGCTTACGGCGTATTGTGCAGGAGGATAATCATCAGAAGGTACTGCTGGCGCTGTGCGGCGCGTTTATTTTTGTCCTGTCCGCGCTCAAAATTCCGTCGGTAACGGGGAGTTGTTCACATCCGACCGGCGTTGGTCTGGCGGTTATCTTGTTCGGGCCCGGGGTGGTGGCGATTCTCGGCGCGGTTGTGCTGTTGTTTCAGGCGCTATTGCTGGCGCACGGCGGCCTGACGACGCTTGGCGCAAATGGAATGTCGATGGCGGTGATTGGCCCGGTTGTCGGTTATCTGGTGTGGAAAATGGCCTGCCGTGCCGGACTGCGCCGCGATGTCGCCGTTTTTCTGTGTGCGATGCTGGCGGATTTGGCGACCTATTTTGTGACTTCAGTCCAGCTTGGCGTTGCGTTTCCCGATCCCCATGCCGGAGCGACAGGGTCTGTTGTGAAGTTTATGGGGATTTTCTGCCTCACACAGATTCCTGTCGCCATTGCCGAAGGTTTATTAACCGTCATGATTTATGACCAGTTAACCAAACGGCAAGTGATTACCGTACAAGGACATTAAAATGAAAAAAACGTTGATGTTGTTAGCGATGGTGGTGGCGCTGGTGATTCTGCCGTTTTTTATTAACCACGGCGGTGAATATGGCGGTTCAGACGGCGAAGCGGAAAGCCAGATTCAGGCTATTGCGCCGCAGTATAAACCCTGGTTTCAGCCGTTATATGAACCCGCCAGCGGTGAAATTGAAAGCCTGCTGTTTACCCTTCAGGGCTCTCTTGGCGCGGCGGTGATTTTTTATATCCTGGGGTATTGCAAAGGTAAACAACGCCGTGATGACCGGGCTTGATCGACTCAGCTATCAAAGCCGCTGGGCACACGTTGCGCCGCAGCGCAAGTTTTTGCTGTGGCTGGCGATGATGATACTGGCGTTTGTTCTGCCGCCTGTAGGGCAGGGCATTGAGCTGCTGATCATTGCCGGATTGAGCTGTTGGCTATTGCGCATATCCCTCTGGCGCTGGTGTCGATGGATGGCGATACCTTTTGGATTTTTGTTGGTCGGCGTGATAACGATTATCTTCAGCATCAGCCGCGAGCCGCAAATGCTGCTGGCTGGCATCTCTGTCGGGCCGTACTGGATCGGGATTACCCGTGCGGGCGTGGTTACGGCGAATGAAACGTTCTGGCGTAGCCTGACGGCGCTGTCCGCGACGTTGTGGCTGGTGATGAACCTACCGTTTCCGCAGTTAATTAGCTTGCTTAAGCGCGCGCATATTCCACGCCTGCTTACTGAGCAAATCCTGTTAACGTGGCGCTTTCTCTTTATTCTTCTGGATGAGGCGGCGGCAATTCGTCGCGCGCAAACGCTGCGTTTTGGTTATTGCAGCCTGCCGAACGGCTATCGATCTCTGGCAATGCTGACTGGACTCCTGTTTACGCGGGTGTTAATGCGTTATCAGCAAATGACCACCACGCTGGATATCAAACTGTATCAGGGTGATTTTCACCTGTAAGGACTATTATGCTTGCCACTTCAGACCTGTGGTTTCGTTATCAGGATGAGCCGGTACTTAAAGGGTTAAATCTGGATTTTTCGCTTTCGCCTGTTACCGGTTTGGTGGGTGCGAACGGCTGTGGGAAGTCTACGCTTTTTATGAACCTGAGCGGCCTGTTGCGTCCGCAAAAAGGGGCCGTGTTGTGGCAGGGAAAACCGCTGGATTACAGCAAGCGCGGACTACTGGCGCTGCGCCAGCAAGTTGCGACGGTTTTTCAGGACCCTGAACAGCAGATTTTTTATACTGATATCGATAGCGATATTGCGTTTAGTTTACGTAATTTGGGGGTGCCGGAAGCGGAAATCACGCGCCGCGTCGACGAGGCGCTAACGCTGGTTGACGCCCAACATTTTCGCCATCAGCCCATTCAGTGTTTGAGTCATGGGCAAAAAAAACGTGTGGCTATCGCCGGAGCGCTGGTGCTACAGGCGCGCTATCTATTGCTGGATGAACCCACTGCTGGTCTCGATCCCGCAGGGCGCACTCAGATGCTTGCTATCATCAGGCGGATTGTGGCGCAGGGCAATCATGTCATTATCTCCAGCCATGATATCGATCTTATTTATGAAATTAGCGATGCCGTATACGTGTTACGTCAGGGCCAGGTCCTGACGCATGGCACGCCTGGCGAGGTTTTCGCGTGTACGGAAGCGATGGAACAAGCGGGGCTAACCCAGCCCTGGCTGGTCAAACTTCATACTCAACTGGGACTGCCGCTGTGTAAAACAGAAACGGAGTTTTTTCATCGAATGCAAAAGTGCGCATTCAGGGAGGCGTCATGACACAGGCAGTTATGTTGCAGGGGACGGCATCCGACGTCGGCAAAAGTGTGCTGGCGGCGGGTTTATGCCGCATTTTTTATCAGGATGGTCTGCGTACCGCGCCGTTTAAATCGCAAAATATGGCGCTTAATTCTGGTATTACGCCGGATGGCAAAGAGATGGGGCGGGCGCAGATTTTTCAGGCGGAAGCCGCGGGGATCACGCCAGATGTGCGTATGAATCCGGTGCTGCTCAAACCGACCAGCGATCGCCAGGCGCAGGTCGTGCTGATGGGGAAAGTGGCGACCAATATGGATGCGGTTAGTTACCATGACTATAAACCGCGTTTGCGTGAGCAAATCCTTGCGGTCTATAACAGCCTGGCGCAGGAATATGACGTTATTGTGCTGGAAGGCGCCGGAAGCCCGGCGGAAATCAATCTGCGCGATCGTGATATCGTCAATATGGGAATGGCGGAAATGGCCCAGTGTCCGGTTATTCTGGTGGCGGATATCGACCGGGGCGGCGTATTCGCCGCTATTTATGGCACGCTGGCGCTGTTGCATAAACAGGAGCGTGACAGAGTAAAGGGCGTCATTATCAACAAATTCCGCGGCGACGTGGCACTACTCTATTCCGGTATCGAACAAATCGAATCGCTTACCGGCGTCCCGGTCCTGGGCGTGATGCCGTGGCTGGATGTGGATCTGGAAGATGAGGATGGCGTCGCGCTGCAAAACGATAAATATCGCGGTAACGCCCCCCGTGATATCACTATTGCCATTGTGCAACTGCCACATATTTCTAACTTTACGGATTTTAACGCTCTGGCGGCGCAGCCGGATGTGCGCATACGCTATATTCGCCGCCCGGAAGCATTGACTGACGTTGATCTGGTGATCCTGCCGGGCAGTAAGAATACGCTGAGCGACCTCGCCTGGCTGCGCGAAAGCGGGATGGCGGATGCGGTATTGCAGACACATCGGCAGGGCGTGCCGGTGATGGGAATTTGCGGCGGCTACCAGATGCTGGGCGACACCATTGTGGATGAGGTGGAGTCGGGGCTGGGTACGCAGCCGGGCCTGGGGCTGCTTAATACGATCACTCGCTTTGCACAGGATAAAACCACGACGCAGGTTAACGCGACAATGTCAGACGAGCTGCCCGGCTGGCTGGCTGCCGCAGCGGGGCTACCGGTACGCGGTTATGAAATTCACATGGGGGAAACGGTGCTGCAGGAAGGATGCTGTACGGCCATGACGTTACAGAAAAATGGATGCTCTGTGGCGGATGGTGCGGTCACCGCCGACGGACTGGCGTTTGGCACTTACCTTCACGGCCTGTTTGACAGCGATGCGTTTACCCGTGCGGTGGTCAATGGGTTACGGGCACGAAAAGGGCTTGCGCCGTGGGAAACGACTTTTTGTTATGCGGAGCATAAAGCGCGGCAATTTGATCTGCTGGCGGAAGCGATGCGGCAACATATTGATATTGATAAAATTTATACCATCATGCAACAACATCAGGAGCCGGTATGATGATTCTGGTGACGGGCGGGGCGCGTAGTGGTAAAAGCCGTCATGCTGAAACCTTAATTGGCGATGCGCCGCAGGTACTGTATATCGCCACCTCGCACATTCTTGATGACGAGATGGCGGCGAGAATTCAGCATCATAAAGATGGCAGGCCGGCACACTGGCGGACCGCAGAATGCTGGCGGCATCTTGATACGTTGATTACCGCGGATCTTGCCCCTGACGACGCGATTTTACTGGAATGTATTACCACCATGGTGACGAATCTGCTGTTTGCGCTGGGAGGAGAAAACGATCCCGAACAGTGGGATTACGCGGCGATGGAGCGCGCCATTGACGATGAAATTCAGATTTTAATTGCAGCCTGCCAGCGCTGCCCGGCGAAAGTGGTACTGGTGACAAATGAGGTGGGAATGGGGATCGTCCCGGAAAATCGTTTGGCGCGCCATTTTCGTGATATTGCCGGTCGGGTCAACCAACGACTGGCGGCAGCGGCGGATGAGGTCTGGCTGGTGGTCTCAGGTATTGGAGTCAAAATTAAATGAGTAAGCTGTTTTGGGCCATGCTCGCTTTTATTAGCCGCTTGCCCGTGCCATCACGCTGGTCGCAGGGACTGGATTTCGAGCAGTATTCGCGTGGGATCGTGATGTTTCCCTTTATCGGGTTGATTCTGGGGGGCGTAAGCGGCCTGATTTTCATCCTCCTGCAATCCTGGTGCGGTATTCCGCTAGCGGCGTTGTTCTGTATTCTGGCGCTGGCGCTGCTGACCGGTGGTTTTCACCTGGATGGGCTGGCCGATACCTGCGATGGCATTTTTTCCGCGCGCCGCCGTGAGCGAATGCTGGAGATTATGCGCGATAGTCGTCTGGGAACCCATGGCGGGCTGGCGCTTATTTTTGTGCTACTGGCAAAAATTCTGGTGGTCAGCGAACTGGCGTTACGTGGAACGCCAATGTTGGCGGCGCTGGCGGCGGCCTGTGCGGCTGGGCGTGGCAGCGCCGTTTTATTGATGTACCGTCATCGCTACGCCCGTGACGAGGGGCTCGGCAATGTATTTATCGGTAAAGTCAGCGGACGGCAAACCTGCATTACTCTGGGATTGGCGGTAATCGTCGCCACGGTATTACTGCCTGGTATGCAAGGACTGGCCGCAATGGTGGTCACACTCGCGGCGATTTTCATCCTTGGCCAGTTGCTTAAACGTACGCTTGGCGGTCAAACCGGCGATACGCTGGGCGCGGCGATCGAACTTGGCGAACTGATCTTTCTGCTGGCTCTGTTATGAGCCGATTATTACGGACGAGACATCTTATGCAGACACTACACGCTTTACTCCGTGACATTCCTGCGCCGGACGCCGAGGCGATGGCGCGTGCGCAGCAACATATTGACGGCCTGCTCAAACCGCCGGGCAGCCTGGGCAGACTGGAAGCCTTAGCCGTTCAGCTCGCGGGAATGCCGGGGCTTAACGGTACGCCGCAGGTAGGTGAAAAGGCGATGCTGGTGATGTGCGCCGACCATGGCGTCTGGGATGAAGGCGTAGCGGTTTCGCCCAAAATCGTGACGGCGATTCAGGCGGCGAATATGACGCGGGGAACAACCGGCGTATGCGTGCTTGCCGCTCAGGCCGGTGCGAAGGTGCATGTCATTGATGTTGGTATTGATGCTGAACCTATTCCTGGCGTAGTTAATATGCGCGTCGCGCGCGGCTGCGGAAATATTGCCGTTGGCCCGGCGATGAGTCGCTCGCAGGCTGAGGAGCTTTTGCTGGAGGTTTCCCGCTACACCTGCGACCTGGCGCAACGCGGCGTGACCTTATTTGGCGTAGGGGAGCTGGGAATGGCGAACACCACGCCAGCCGCCGCGATGGTCAGCGTTTTTACAGGAAGTGATGCAAAAGAGGTGGTGGGGATTGGCGCGAATCTTCCGCCTTCCCGCATCGATAATAAAGTGGACGTCGTGCGGCGGGCGATTGCGATTAATCAGCCCAATCCGCGCGACGGCATTGATGTGTTGTCGAAGGTGGGTGGTTTTGATCTGGTCGGGATGACCGGCGTGATGCTTGGTGCGGCAAGGTGTGGCTTACCCGTATTGCTGGATGGCTTTCTTTCCTACTCGGCAGCGCTGGCGGCCTGTCAGATTGCGCCTGCCGTGAGACCTTATCTGATCCCGTCGCACTTTTCGGCGGAAAAGGGTGCCCGCATCGCGCTCGCGCATTTGTCTATGGAACCCTATTTGCATATGGCGATGCGGTTAGGTGAAGGAAGCGGCGCGGCGCTGGCGATGCCGATCGTGGAAGCCGCGTGCGCCATGTTCCACAATATGGGGGAGTTAGCGGCCAGTAATATTGTCCTGCCGGAGGGGAACGCAAACGCAACATAACCCGGGCGCACAACACCAGCCATGTGAGAAAAAAGCTATACTTAACGCACACCTGCCGCGACAAAGGAAGGGATATAATGCGTCGTACCACACCTTTTTTTCCGTTTTTCGTCTTGTTGGTAAGCCATTTCTCGCTGGCTATAAGCTATCCGTTGCCGCCCGAAGGCAGTCGTCTGGTAGGACAGCCTGTCACAATCGCTGTACCGCAGAACAATACTCAGCCCTTAGAGTCATTTGCCGCCCGCTACGGTCAGGGACTGAGTAATATGCTTGAAGCGAATCCCGGCGTGGATGTGTTTTTACCTCAGTCTGGTTCCACACTGGTAGTGCCGCAGCAGTTGATTCTGCCTGACACCGTTCGTGAAGGTATTGTGGTAAACGTCGCCGAGATGCGCCTTTATTATTATCCCGCAGGCACGAATACGGTTGAGGTGCTACCCATTGGTATTGGTCAGGCTGGCCGTGAAACGCCGCGCAACTGGGTAACTGCGGTTGAACGCAAACAAGATGGCCCGGTTTGGGTGCCAACGGCTAATACGCGTCGGGAATATGCTAAAGAGGGAAAAACGCTGCCCGCGATGGTGCCTGCGGGGCCGGATAACCCTATGGGGCTATACGCAATATATATCGGCAGGTTATATGCCATCCATGGCACTAACGCTAACTTTGGCATTGGCCTTCGCGTCAGTCAGGGCTGTATCCGTTTACGCAATGACGATATTAAATATTTATTCGACCATGTTCCTGTAGGAACCCGCGTTCAGATTATCGACAGGCCCGTTAAATTTTCGGTAGAGCCGGATGGCAGTCGTTGGCTGGAGGTACACGAACCGCTTTCTCGCAACCGTGCTGAATTTGAGTCAGACAAAAAAGTTCCATTGCCCGTTACGCCAGTGCTGCGCACGTTTATCAAAGGGGCTGACGTTGATACTTCGCGGGTTAATGAGGTGCTGGAGCGCCGTTCCGGAATGCCGGTCAACATTAGCGCGGGCAGGTCTGGCCTTTAAATATCCTGCCACATTGCTGGTTTTCATGGGCTGGAGTATCTGTATTAGTAGTGAGTGTCATGGCAGGGGCTTCATTTTCTCAACGAACCGTGAGGCCCCCGATTAAGTCCCCAAAAACTATGGGTGTCAAAAAACCCGGCAAACCTTATCAGGTCAACCGGGTAAAGATAAGTTCTTGTTTTTTAAACGTCTCCGGACTCACCAGGATGTCCCGAAACTAAAATCTGGCTCCTCTGACTGGACTCGAACCAGTGACATACGGATTAACAGTCCGCCGTTCTACCGACTGAACTACAGAGGAATCGTGTGGGGTCGTATATTAGCGGCGGAAAAATTTTTGTCAAACCCCATTTAACCCCTTACAGATTCGATTGCGGGTTATCTCATCACTTTGTTGCATTTGCAGACATTTTTTCTGCAAAAAGCTTTGCAGCCTTACGATTTCTCGCTCATTATTGAAATGTGGTTTCAACTCTCTTCTTTAAGGTCCATTTTGAACGTCTCCACTGCCTTACGCCAGGTTGTCGTCCGTACGCCCTGGTATGCCAAACGCAAGAGTTACAAGGTGTTGTTCTGGCGTGAAATCACCCCACTTGCTATCCCCATTTTTCTGGAAAATACCTGTGTTTTGCTAATGGGCGTGCTCAGTACTTTTCTCGTCAGTTGGCTGGGCAAGGAAGCAATGGCGGGCGTGGGGCTTGCCGACAGTTTTAATATGGTAATTATGGCTTTTTTTGCGGCTATCGATCTTGGTACTACGGTGGTGGTCGCCTTTAGCCTCGGCAAGCGCGACAGGCGACGGGCAAGGGCGGCGGCGCGCCAGTCGCTGGTGATTATGACGCTATTTGCCGTTGTGCTGGCAGTGGTCATTCATTATTTCGGCAGTGAAATTATTAATATTGTCGCAGGCGAGGCGACGCCAGAAGTAAAGGGGCTGGCGTTAACGTACCTTGAACTGACGGTGCTGAGTTATCCGGCTGCGGCAATTGCGCTAATCGGTAGCGGCGCGCTGCGTGGGGCAGGGAATACGAAAATCCCGTTGATGATTAACGGCGGGATGAACATTCTCAATATTATCATCAGCAGCATCCTGATTTACGGGGCTTTCTCCTGGCAAGGGCTGGGTTTTGCCGGCGCGGGGCTGGGATTAACCATTTCGCGCTACATCGGCGCGGTAGCGATTATTTGGGTGCTGATGATTGGTTTTAATCCGGCGCTGCGCATTCCGCTGAAAAGCTATCTGAAGCCGCTGAATTTCGGCATTATCTGGGAAGTGATGGGTATCGGTATTCCGGCGAGCATTGAGTCAGTGCTGTTCAACGGTGGCAAGCTACTGACACAAATGTTTGTCGCCGGAATGGGCACTAACGTTATTGCGGGTAACTTTATTGCCTTTTCCGTGGCGGCGCTTATCAACCTGCCGGGTAACGCCCTTGGTTCGGCGTCGACTATTATCACTGGTAAGCGTCTTGGTACCGGGCAAATTGGTCAGGCAGAGCGTCAACTGCGCCATGTATTCTGGATGTCAACTATCGTACTTACGGCAATTGCCTGGGGGACAGCGCCGTTCGCGGGTCTGTTTGCCTCATTTTATACCCAGGAGCAGGACGTAAAAGAGGTAGTGAAAGTTCTGCTCTGGCTTAATGCCGCCTTTATGCCAATTTGGGCGGCCGCGTGGGTGTTGCCGTCGGGTTTTAAAGGCGCGCGCGATGTGCGATTTGCGATGTGGGTATCGATGCTGGGGATGTGGGGCTGTCGCGTTGTGGCAGGGTATACGCTTGGTATTGTGCTGGGTATGGGGGTTGTAGGGGTTTGGCTGGGGATGTTTCTTGACTGGGCCGTGCGCGGCGCACTGTTTTACTGGCGTCTGGTAAGCGGGCGCTGGCTGTGGAGATACCCGCGCGTAAAGAGGGAGTAAGCGCTTTTTGCTGTGAAAATCATCAGGAAACGGTGAATTTTAACCGAAGTGTGGAATAAAACAGCAAACGAACTTTTTTTGTGAAAACAGGCTTTGACAAGCCAGGGGCACCTCGTTAATATTCGCCCCGTTCACACGATTCCTCTGTAGTTCAGTCGGTAGAACGGCGGACTGTTAATCCGTATGTCACTGGTTCGAGTCCAGTCAGAGGAGCCAAATTCCTGTTTTCAGGCGTACTTATAAGTCACTATTCAGTTAGGTTCCAATAAGTTAGCGTGAAAATCTTTCCCGATGTGTGTCTGGTTTTTCCTGCGTATCCGGCGAAATTAGTGGTCTGATTTGGGGCCATTTCAGTTCGATAATGGCGTGACCACCCTATATTCCTGTCCGACACGAAAATCCGCAGTATCAAGCCTTTTGATAACCCCTTTAAACTGATCGATTCACACGATTGTATCTGCTTGTCAATCCGGGCTTGTGGGTCAGGCGCTCAAGGAGCGTGAAGTGTGGCGCAATGTTTTCGCCTTCCGGCGCGTTTCCTGGCGTAGACGTGATTATCGGCGACAGGTCTCCGGCGATGGTGATGAAGCTCGCGGCACAATAAGGCCTTAGCGGGATGCGGAATCGCCTCCCGCTAAGGCTTCATTCAGCCACTTTCCATATCATATAAATACGCCTCTTCCGCTCCTGTCCAACAGCAGGCGACAGCTCATTTCGTTAGCGAAACGGTGGCTCATTAAACGTGCGTAATTTACGTGAGTGCAAACGATCACCTTCTGCGCGTAGCAAATCAATAGCACGAATACCAATTTGCAAATGTTCTGAAATAGCCCCCTCATAAAACCGGTTTGCCTGCCCGGGCAGTTTAATTTCACCGTGTAAAGGTTTGTCAGAAACACAAAGCAACGTGCCGTAAGGCACACGAAAGCGATAGCCCTGGGCTGCAATCGTCGCGCTCTCCATATCAATCGCAACCGCGCGGCTAAGGTTGAATCGCAGCGCCGATGCGGAATAACGAAGCTCCCAGTTACGATCATCCGTGGTGACGACTGTTCCCGTGCGCAGTCGCTGTTTCACCTCTTCGCCGGGCATTCCGCTAACCGCTTTGGTAGCGTCGTACAGTGCACGCTGTACTTCCGCAATGCTTGGAATAGGAATATCAGGCGGTAGAACGGCATCCAGCACATGATCATCGCGTAAGTAGGCATGGGCCAGCACATAATCGCCAATCGCCTGACTTTCTCGTAACCCTCCACAGTGCCCAATCATAAGCCAGACGTCAGGCCGCAACACGGCCAAATGGTCGCAAATCGTTTTAGCATTTGAAGGGCCGACACCAATATTTACCAGCGTAATCCCCTGCCCATCTGCCGTTACCAGGTGCCAGGCGGGCATCTGATGCTTCTTCCAGGCCAGATCGGAAATAGCCTCTTCCGGCGCTTCCGTTTCTGCCGTGATCCAAATTCCGCCGGCACAGGAAAGCGCGATATAGGGGCTGTCAGGATCAAGAATTTGGCTGCATCCCCAGCGCACAAACTCATCGACATAGCGGGTGTAGTTGGTAAACAAAACGAAGGGCTGAAAATGTTCAACCGGCGTACCGGTATAGTGCCGTAACCGGGCCAACGAGAAGTCAACACGACGCGCGTCGAAGTGCGATAACGGATAGAATTCGCCGGGGTGGAACAGACCGTCTGCCGTCTCATCGCCAATCTGCGCCAGTTCTGTGGTAGGAAAATGGCGCGTTAGCCCGGCGCTCATAGAACGATCCAGCGTCAGAGCTGAGCCGTCAATCACGTAAGGATACGGGATCTCATGGTGCGAGGCCTCCACCGCAATATGCGCGCCATAATCATGATAAACGAGGTTAAGCTGTTCCAGAAGATAAGCGCGAAATAGCGCAGGCCGCGTAACGGTAGTGGTATAACAGCCGGGATGAGTAAAGCGTCCAAAAGCGCGTGTTTTAGGCGGGTTCGGTGTCGCGCCATCCCAGCTTACAGACAGCGAAGGATAAACAAACAGTCCGTTAAGCCTGGCATGGGGATCGGGCAGCGTGCCGTTATCAACATACTCAGCGATGGCTTCACGGAGCGCGTTAACCGACTGCTCGTACAGCTCCTCCAGGCGATCCAGCGCCTGCTCGGGCGTCAGGTTTGTGCCTTTATTTTCCATATTATTCTCCTTAGCGTTCACAGGTGAGGCACGTCATTCGATAGTATGACAGCAAAGGAAGAAACTAAAAGGGTTAGCGTAAGGGCGGCGGCAGTAAACATGAACCCTTTAAAAAGAAAAGAGAACTATCTTAGCGCCACCATCATCGCTCAAAAAGAAGGGTACTGGTACAGCCATTTGTTAAGTTCATTACAATTAGTCATATAACCATTTCCCGGCTTTTGCTGACTCGATCAGCATGCTGATAGTGAAATCTGGGACGGGTACAGGCTCCGTTTTCTTGAACGGATGCCATGAAAAAGGGTGATTAGGAAAATAGGTTTCTATTCTGAAGTTACCTCGCTCGACATTGAGTTTCTCGAAGAATTTATTCATGAGATCTTCGGCTTCAAGTTCATCAATGCTCAGATCAGTATCAAGGTCAATCTCTGGTGTTAATTCCACTTGCTTAATGTTGAACAGATATGTGCCAGCATAAGGCCGTACAAGCTCGTAAACTTGCTGTTCAATATTGTCTACCATAACTTATCATTGCCCCGAGCAATGGTATTGTAGTCGCGTATAGTGCGATATGTTATTTGTGACACATCTGCGGCAAGGATAATTTCCCCGATCAAAGGAATGGAACGTCCAACAAACGGCGCAATGTTACGAACCATAACACGTCTGGCTGTCCATGGGGTGTAACCGCCTAACCATGTCGGAAGGGATATTCCAAAGGGAAATTTTGACTTTTTAAACACTGCACGTGCAGTCCTGGACGCGTATGATGTGCCTTTAGTCGCTCCAGCGGGTTTCGCCCTTGTCCAGAGATTATTACGACCTGATACCAGAGCAACAACGGCCCCGAAATCTGCAACACCAATCCCAAACTGGCTTGCGGTATTCTCACAAAAAATCATAAACAGAAGTTCGGCAGCAGTCAGATTGGATTTTCCTGCATAGAAGTATGTTCCATTTAGTTCTTATACTGTATCCATTAGAAACTCTATAGTTGCCATTTTGGTTTACTTATTGTACAGCCTTGTTTCGAATGAAAGAAATCAATCATTTGGGAAAGAACGGATCAAGATCACGGGAAATATCTGAAATCAGATGAAAGAGACGGTCGCGATTCCCACTAGGGGCATCACCTGGCAAGCTTGTGTGATCGCTCCGTTTGAACCGAACACATCTATATGTCAGCATACTGATACGGGCTTGATCTTGCGGATAGCGGTATCGGTTAATGCCATACGTGGGGGCTCCATTTTTCCAACGAACCGTGAGGCCCCCGATTAAGCCCCCAAAAACTATGGATGTCAAAAAACCCGGCAAACCTTATCAGGTCAACCGGGTAAAGATAAGCTCTTGTTTTTTTTAACGTCTCCGGACTCACCAGGATGTCCCAAAACTAAAATTTGGCTCCTCTGACTGGGATCGCTTTTGCCATTAACTGGCTGATTGGTAAGCTAAACCTAAAAGGTTGGGTTGTCAAGACCACCAGAATGACCACCTTTTCGGAACCCCATTTTCTACACGTTGCTGTGGTTGTTGTGCTAATGAGTTGTTTTGAATGCTGCTGTGTCCTGATGATGGTAAGGCTATTTTTATAGCATTTATCTGAGTAGAGGTTAACAAATTCTGGGTTTGACCGCTAGGTACGGTTCCCTGTAAAACAATTTGTTAAACCCCACCCTAAACCATCCTGCAAGTCGTAAATGATCATCTATCCGCTTACCGCAGTGGCCTAACACTCGGATGCGCGTGTCATAAAAAAACACATACACTGAAATTATAAGTGTTATTTTATTTTTCTAAAGGCAGATGTAATAAGCCCCAAAAAACCTCTGGAGCCTATTATTATTGAACTAATTACAAAATAAATAACACATACAACCCTCAAGCCAGAAGCACCCGAAAAGTCAACCACAAAACCAATTTTTCCAGAGAGGAAATGGCTAAAAGTCGTCAAACTACTTAAAAGCAATATATACCCAATACTTATTATTAGTCTGTTTTTTATATAGCTGGGACGAACCTGTTTCATTGGCAAACCGCTCCGCGAACCTTTTGTCACCATAACAGTCAGGAAGTAAAAGCTCCGTTTCTTGCCTAAAAAAACCGTGACTTCCCCTTGCCAGTATTAACCGGTCGCGGTATCGTCTTACCTGTACCTGCAAAATCAGGTGCCGGGATTAGCCTCCTGATTGACTTCATCGACGACACAAAGGCGCGTCTGCGCTTTTTTTGTGTCGTGCGTTCTGCCACATCTCAATGGTGGGCCGGGCGGGGGCGCTGCAAAGCGCGCCGGTGTCGATGAGGCCGGTAAGGCTAACCCCGTCCGGTTCCACCACCATGAGATTAGCCTCTCCGGTGGTGGTGATAAATACTGCTCATCGGAGGATGCCCTATGGCTACTACCCTCACCCAGACACACCCGTTACTTTCCGTTTCCTTTAACGCCGCTACGGATTTCACCGTACTGGCCGGGCACTGCAAACAGTTCGCCGAAATCCTGGTTGAACACGACGATCCCACGCTGAAAATGGCGCTTTGCGGCAGGCTTAACGCCTGTCTGCAACTGCTCCAGCCCTCGCTGCTCGATCCGATCCCGGATCATATGATGGACAGCCTGACCGTTGACACGCTCCCCACCCGCTCACCGCGTTTCGATCCCGAATGTACGGAACTTTGCCACTACTGCCTTGCCCTGACGCAGGTGCTGACGGGGCAGGGGTTGTTACCAGAAACCCGGAATTACCTTGGTTGCCTGTTGTACGACCTGATCCACTATTTCTCTGATGAAATCACGGCCCCGCGCTGGCTGCGTACCGCCGACGGCGTGAAGTTTATTGATGGGGTGGCGGCATGATGCAACCAGACTGGCACTCCGCCGACATTATCGCGGCGCTGAAAAAGCAGGGAACGTCTCTTTCTGCCGTTTCCCGTAACTCAGGGCTGGCATCCTCAACGCTGGCAAATGCGCTGATAAGGCACTGGCCCAAAGGCGAAAGGCTGATCGCCGAAGCATTGGGTATTGCACCAGAGCAAATCTGGCCTTCCCGCTACCGCAAGCCTGAAAATGGCTAAATCGTCTCTCCCGATCTTCTGATGGCTTTGCTGTCAGAAGATCGGGAGAAGGCAAGCGAAGCGCGACAGTGCAGGTTCGCAAAAATCCTTTTTGACGCAAAAACAGTTTTTCCTTTCTGCGCCAGCGGTACTGGCATAGTCTCCCTCCTGCTCCATGCTGTCGTTGACAGCGCCCAACGCTTCGCAACCTGAAAGAAGCGCCTGTTATCAGGACGGTTGAGCCGTTTACCGGTGCAGACCTCTGCAAACACCGGGTCGCAGAACATCGCGACGGAGGTCTGAGTTTTAACACGATACGTCCTTTACTGCGCCAGCCTGCGGGTCTGAATCTGCACCAACGATAAATTTTCAGACACTGCACCAGTCCAGTGCGTCACTTTAACCGCGCAGAGCGGGAAAGTGACGCACGCAGCCCTTTCGACCGGCACCAGACAACTCAACTGCGCCAGTTCACGGCTGGATTCTGACACCGCCTTTTCAGGCTATCTGACCATAAGGAGAACATGAACCGATACCGAGGCGGATCTGGACGATCCGGGGGATAACCCGCGCAAGCGGGCGGCTGCTCTGAGAGCACAACCGAAGCCCCACCACACCTCAACGGCTGCCGCCCC
This sequence comes from Salmonella sp. SAL04157, assembly GCF_046551635.1. Lineage (NCBI taxonomy): Bacteria > Pseudomonadati > Pseudomonadota > Gammaproteobacteria > Enterobacterales > Enterobacteriaceae > Salmonella > Salmonella sp. SAL04157. The sequence continues at coordinate 355,826 of NZ_JBGDVS010000003.1, read as the reverse complement.
GGCGCTCAGGTATCGTTCGCAGCCCCGACAAAAAAACAGGGGCTATCGGCCAGTGCGCCGGGGAAAGCTGTATCAGTTTTTGGGTGACGAATTTGCGGCAATCATGAAAGGGGGAGAATATGGGGATTCTGGAGCAGGAAATGAAGCGGCTTGCACAACAGGCGGGCGGCAGCCATAAAACCGTTCACGACCGCATTAAGCTGACGCAGCGGTTTTGTGAACGTCTGGTACTGGCGCAGAATGTACAAATCCGCCGGGTGGAGCAGATTAAGGCGCGGCATATCGAGGGGTATATCCGCGAGCGACTCGCGCAGGGCATTACAAAACGTTCCCTGCAAAACGAAATGGCGGCGGTGCGCTGCATTCTGAAACAGGCCGGGCGCGACAGGCTGGCGCAGAGTGAGCGACTGAACAACCGTTCTCTTGGTCTGTCCGGCGCATCCCGCAACGGTACGAAGCTGGCGATCACGCCGGATCATTACCGGTATGTACTGGAAAACGCCCGCGTAAAAGATCCGGGACTGGCGGCTGCGCTGGAACTCTCAAGGCTGATGGGATTACGTTCGCAGGAGGCGGTGCAGAGCGTACAGTCGCTGAAAACGTGGCGACAGGCGCTGGAGCGCGGTGACACCCGCTTAACCGTGGTGTTTGGTACCAAAGGCGGGCGACCCCGTGAGACGATTATTCTTGATGCTGTCGCTGTCAGAAAAGCGCTGGATAATGCGCTGGTTGTGGCGGAAGATCGCCACGGCAGGCTGATAGATAAGCCGGATCTGAAAAACGCGATGAAATACTGGCACAGTCAGGCGGCACGTCTCGGTTTAACAGGGGAATATTCCCCGCACTCGTTGCGCTATGCGTGGGCGCAGGATGCTATTTGTCATTATCTGGTGCAGGGATTTTGTGAGAAAGAAGCACTGGCAATGACGGCGATGGATTTGGGCCACGGCGACGGGCGCGGGCGGTATGTGGCGCAGGTTTACGGGCGAAGGTATACTGACTGATAGCTGTTGCCTTGAAAAGATCGCGTTATCCATCGGTTTTCGTACAAAAAATTTTGTCCCCAAAATTTTTTGTACGATTTCCTATCAATACTGACAAGGACAATAATTATCGGCTATTAAATTCATGACTGTTCATGATAAATCAATTTGTTATGTTTTAGTGGTCGATTTTTGATAGCCAACACATTATAAAATACTCGTTATTCATCGTTATTCACCGAAAAAATTTCTACGTAGAAAATTTTTGTACGGTTTCCTCTTAATAACGGTGCTTACGAACGGTGTAGCCTATTAACAGGATTCTGGTACAGCATTACGGTCTTTTTGCTGATGATTGCGCCAGCAAAAGGAAAAAGGCCCGATAAAGGTAAAGGGCGACTAAGGGTAACAGCGCCAGACCGGAAAAGGCCAAAGGGCTTAAAAGGATAAAGCTGGCGCAGATCGATATATACGGAGATATCTGGTACAGCCCTGCCGTATACAGGCGATGACAGGCTGGTGCAGATAGACTGTAATAGTGAACTGGTGCAATTATGTCATATCGGTAAATCGGTTTCTGGGGCAGATTGTCTGGCAGCTATTGCCTGGAAATTGTTCACCTTAAATAATTTCAATATTTACCTATTAATTCGCGGAGTATTGATAGATTTTCGTGCAAAAATATTCTACGTAGAATAATTTTGTAGGCTTTCCTATTAACAACCCAAAAATTGAAGTTAAATCCTTTCAATACAAAAAGCAGATCCAGATTCAATCAGGATCTGCTTTTTCATTTTTAATAAATTATGCCGTCTCCGGCTCAGGCCGCTTTATGCCGCCGCGCATAGATATAGGGTGCAACGTACCCCTCGCGGCTTACGTCAAGATAGTCCGACCACCACTGCATCATGGCTTTACGGGCGTCGAGGTGCTCGGCGCGGTGAATGTAAGCCGCCCGCACGCTGTTACGCTCCTGATGGCTCATCTGTCGCTCCACGGCATCCTGCGACCAGAGTTCAGATTCCACCAGTGCGCTACAGGCCATTGCCCGGAAGCCATGCCCGCAGACGTCGGTTTTGGTATCGTAGCCCATCAGACGCAGCGCCCGGTTGATGGTATTTTCGCTCATCGGCTTATACGGGTTATGGTCGCCGGGGAACACCAGTTCCAGATGCCCGGAGATTTCCTTTATCTGCTTTAGAATGGTGATCGCCTGATGAGATAGCGGGACAATATGCGGGGTACGCATTTTTGCGCCACGGCCAGAGAAGCGGACTTTCTCAATTGTTTCCCGTGTGGCGGGAATGGTCCAGATTTTATGTCTGAAATCTATCTCGCTCCAGCGGGCAAAGCGCAGTTCGCTGGAACGAATAAACAGGTGGAGAGTCAACACCACTGCCAGCCTTGTTAATTGCCGTCCCTGCTGATAGTCGCCAATGCGCTCAAACAATTCGGGCAACCGCTCCAGCGGCAGGGCGGGATAGTGCTTTTTTACCGGCGGCGCGGTGACGCCTTCCAGATGCAGCGCCGGATTGTTTTCAGTCAGTCCCTGCTGAACGGCGTAACGCATGATGTTGCAGAGTTGCTGCCGGGTACGGGACGCGACTTCCAGAAAGCCTTTATCCTCGATAACTTTCAGCAACGCCGTGAAATGCTGCGTTTTCAACATTGTGACGGGCAGATGACCGATTGCCGGGAAAATATGGTTTTTCATACTGGCAAGGATGCGCTCTGCATAGTCAGCCGACCACTTTTTGTTGGTTTTGTGCCATGCCACCGCAACAGCCTCAAAGCATTTTTCCGGTGATGCGGCGGCTTTTTCAGTCATGCGTTGTTGTGCGGGATTGATATTCTGCGTCAGCAGTTTACGGATACCGTCGCGCTGCTGGCGGGCGTCGGAAAGCGAGACCTGCGGGTATGCGCCTAACGCGATGCGGGATTCTTTTCGGTTGAAGCGATATTTGAGATACCAGAGGCGTGAACCGCCCGGATTGACAAGCAGATACAGACCGTGTGAATCAGTCAGTTTAAAGGGTTTATCAGACGGCTTGATACTGCGGATTTTCGCGTCGGACAGGGACATATGGTGGTCACTCCATTATCGAACTGAAATGACCCCAAATCAGACCACCAATTTCGCCGGATGCGCAGGGAAAACCAGATACGCATCGGGAAAGATTTTCACGCTAACTTATTGAAACCTAATTGAATAGGGGCTTATAAGCACGCCTGAAAACAGGAATTTGGCTCCTCTGACTGGACTCGAACCAGTGACATACGGATTAACAGTCCGCCGTTCTACCGACTGAACTACAGAGGAATCGTGTGAACGGGGCGCATAGTAACGATGTGCGATCGGCTTGTCAAAGGGGGAAATAAGATTGCGCGTTTGTTTGCTGACAAAAACAACAAAGCGTTGAAGTTTTGATCTAATCCCTGCTTTGCCCCGGCATGGCGCAACTTTGTCTGTAATTACACAAGTCAAATTCTCCTGACGGACTTTTTCATCAGCCTGTTTTTGCGTTCGGGTCAATCCCCTGAGCCAGCTACCTTTTAGCCTCGTCACGGCGTTATCTGGCATCGGCAAGCGATACAGCAGGGTAAACCCCAATGGAAAACACCTCCTGATTGCCATAATAGCGGTAGCCCAACAGCCAGTATTTCGAACCGATAGAGGCCAAACCCGTCAGTGAGCTTGACAGCCTTTTCCGCTGGTCTGGCATTTTTTACTTTGGTATCAGTCAGTGACATGACGGTTCCCTCGGCGTACCGATAAAACGCAAATCGAACCAGCTTTACCAGCAAAAGGGTATGGCTTCGAATGATTTTTAGTGAACGAGGGTGAACCTGAAGAAGGAGATAACCAGTTGATATAAATGCAGAAAGCAGACGTCAGTGAACGTCTGCTTCCCTAAATTTGGCTCCTCTGACTGGACTCGAACCAGTGACATACGGATTAACAGTCCGCCGTTCTACCGACTGAACTACAGAGGAATTGTTTCAACGAGGCGCATAATACTGGGCCCGCTATAACGTGTCAACAGTAAAATTAACGCGCCAATTCAATTGGTTAATTAACCCACAAAGTGAGGAATTAATGTTCGGATTCCTCGCCGTAGTCGCCTTCGGCAGCGTTTACCCGTAAGCGCTGAGAAGGATCCTGGCGATAGAACTGGCAAAAACGCTGCCATAGCGCCGGGAAACGTGGAGCAAACAGTTCTGGCGCGCTGAAAAAATACTCTGACAACACGGCAAAACATTCTGCAGGGTCGGTGGCGGCATAGGCATCTATACTGGCAGCGCTTTCGCCAACAAGATCGATTTCATCCTGAATATTATTCATTGCCGCGTGGAGATCGTGTTCCCAGCCAGCCACATCGCGCAACGGGATGAAAGGGATGCCGCTGGCGCGATCGCCATTACGCATATCCAGTTTGTGCGCGACTTCATGAATAATGAGGTTGAAACCTGAAGCATCGAACGAGTCCTGGATATCCAGCCAGTTCAGAATGATGGGCCCTTGTTGCCAGCTTTGCCCCGACTGTACGACACGCTGGCTGTGCACCAGACCTATGTCATCTTCCCATTCATCATCTACCACAAAGGGCGCGGGATAAATGAGCACTTCATGAAAACCATCAAGCCACTCAATACCGAGCTCCAGGATCGGTAAGCAAAAAATTAACGCAATACGTGCACTTTTTAACGAGTCGAGCTCAAATCCCTGTAGCGCTACCAGTCTTTTCTGCTGCAAAAAACGTTCGGCTAGCGCAATAAGCCGAGCCTGTTCTTGCGCGGTGAGGTTTACCAGAAGAGGTATAGCCAGCGCATCATCCCACGGCCAGTCTTCGTTCTGGGTTATTTCTTGTGCTTTCCAGGGCCACTTAATCATCGTTTTGCTCGTAAACTCGTCACTTGAACAAAATTACCCGAATAGGGTCTGTTAAAATGCCAAATTACCTGGCATCATTGCAATATACGGAGAGATGCCGGAGCGGCTGAACGGACCGGTCTCGAAAACCGGAGTAGGGGCAACTCTACCGGGGGTTCAAATCCCCCTCTCTCCGCCACAATTCAAACACTTAGCTCGTCTTCTTTCAGCGATCAGTCTCACACTTAGAATACACTTAGAATATTACGTGAAAAACGTATCGCCATCTTGTGCTTTTTCTGCCAGAAGAGGGGGCCAGGGATAGTGTTATTTTTACTTTTCGATCATAAGTCAACTCCTGGTTTTCTGCCCCCGCTCTTTCGCCGTACCCCATCTGGATTAATATTGATGTCACTAGCGGCGATTTAACGCCGTCGTCCTCGGTAATCGTCGCACCCGGCCTGTTGCCCGAAATGTTCCCCTGTAGACATGGGCGCAGGGCGAAAGATTAATTGCTGTCAGGGAAACGCGCTGGCGCGTGGCGATAACTTACGCTGCGGGGCTGTCGACGCTGTACAGAAAATGTGGCCTCCAGACTGGCTTAAATATGCACACATGACAATACAACCGGAAAATTTACAAAACCCATAATTTGAACTGAGAGAGAAACTTACAAACGAAGCGACGAAGATTTAAACAGCCGTAGTGACTCCGGTATCTTGCGCGCATGTTTAAATAATACTACTGTATATAAAAACAGTATTCGAGGTATGGATTATGGAATTTTTCAGACCTACAGAGTTGCGCGAAATTATTCCTCTCCCATTTTTCAGTTACTTAGTGCCGTGTGGATTCCCCAGCCCCGCAGCGGACTACATTGAGCAGCGTATCGATCTTAATGAGTTGCTCGTTTCTCATCCCAGCTCAACATATTTTGTCAAAGCCACGGGTGATTCAATGATTGAAGCAGGCATCAGCGACGGCGACCTGCTGGTGGTGGATAGCTCACGGAACGCTGACCACGGTGACATTGTAATTGCGGCAATTGAAGGAGAGTTCACCGTAAAACGGTTGCAGTTGCGCCCGACAGTGCAGCTAATCCCCATGAACGGCGCCTATCGACCTATACCTGTCGGCAGTGAAGACACGCTCGACATATTCGGGGTGGTGACCTTTATCATTAAAGCGGTCAGTTGATTATGTTCGCGCTCTGCGATGTTAATAGCTTTTACGCCTCCTGCGAAACGGTCTTTCGTCCTGATTTATGTGGCCGACCGGTGGTGGTGTTATCAAACAATGATGGCTGCGTTATCGCGTGTAGCGCCGAGGCGAAACAGCTTGGTATCGCACCAGGTGAGCCATTCTTCAAACAGAAAGAACGCTTCCGGCGATCCGGTGTTGTTTGCTTCAGCAGTAATTACGAGCTTTACGCTGATATGTCGAACCGGGTAATGACCACACTCGAGGAGATGGCGCCGCGGGTAGAAATTTACAGCATTGATGAGGCTTTTTGTGATCTGACGGGAGTACGAAACTGCCGGGATCTGACAGATTTCGGGCGCGAGATAAGAGCGACGGTCCTGAAGCGCACGCACCTGACTGTCGGTGTAGGCATTGCCCAGACGAAAACCCTTGCCAAGCTGGCTAACCATGCTGCGAAAAAGTGGCAGCGCCAGACCGGCGGGGTGGTTGACCTGTCGAACATCGATCGCCAGCGTCGGCTGCTGGCCCTGATACCCGTAGAGGATGTCTGGGGTGTCGGCAGACGCATCAGTAAGAAGCTCAATGCCCTGGGCATCAAGACTGCTCTCGATCTCTCTGAACAAAGTACCTGGATCATCAGGAAACACTTCAATGTCGTGCTGGAGCGTACCGTGAGAGAGCTTCGCGGAGAGCCATGTCTGGAGCTTGAAGAGTTTGCGCCGGCAAAGCAGGAAATCGTTTGTAGCCGCTCTTTCGGCGAGCGGGTCACAGACTATGAGGAAATGCGCCAGGCTATTTACAGCTACGCTGCGCGCGCGGCAGAAAAACTCCGCGGCGAGCACCAGTACTGCCGTTTCATCTCAACATTCGTCAAAACATCCCCCTTTGCCCTGAACGAGCCCTACTACGGTAACAGCGCCGCGGTGACGCTTCTCACCCCCACGCAGGATTCACGCGACATCATCAATGCGGCTGTGAAATGCCTGGATAAAATCTGGCGCGACGGCCATTGCTACCAGAAAGCGGGGGTGATGCTGGGTGACTTCTTCAGTCAGGGCGTAGCGCAACTCAACCTTTTCGACGATAACGCGCCGCGCGCCGGTAGTGAGAAGCTGATGGAAGTACTGGACCATCTTAACGCAAAAGACGGGAAGGGGACACTGTACTTCGCCGGGCAGGGGATGTCGCAACAGTGGGCTATGAAGCGAGAAATGCTTTCGCCTCGGTACACCACAAGATACTCTGATCTACTGCGTGTTAAGTAACTTGTGCGATCAATGCATGAGATAGTTGCCAAATCATCCCCGTTCTCTAACCGGTTTTGGTCGCACGAGATCACAGGAACCTCTCACGATGATGCGCATGTATCCTGGTTTACGACATCAGGAAATGTGGCGCGTTTATTGCCAGGTAGGCGTTGGGAGACGTAACTTATTTACGCCAGGTTTCAGCCGTAGCGACGGGCATGGATAAAAAGAGTATGGCAATCAGCGTGATAATGCTAAAAAACAATTAATATTTTTTTAACAAAACTAAAGCTTGCTATGTGCAGTTAACCATGCGTTAATGGTTGTGCGGTTTGATACAAACTTATCTGAAGTAGTGATTGTAATATTTCTCATCATTTGTTCCTCTTGAGATCTCCTTTAGGTTTTTTTCTCTCTGATAATTTTCTTCAGGCCATTTTGCCCAAGGGCTCATTCAAAAGGTAACAATATTATGACGACGAAAATCACTGGTTTAGTAAAATGGTTTAACCCTGAAAAGGGCTTTGGTTTCATTACGCCTAAAGATGGCAGCAAAGATGTGTTTGTGCATTTTTCCGCCATTCAAAGTAATGAATTCCGCACTCTGAATGAAAATCAGGAAGTGGAGTTTTCAGTAGAGCAGGGACCAAAAGGTCCATCAGCGGTCAACGTTGTGGCGCTTTAAGGCAACTGATATTACTAATAAAATTCACTTCCGGTGTCCATGTTGCCATGGTTCACAATACAGAACATCGACATTCGATGTTACTGAGCAAAACCCATTTGGCGCGAAATGTATTTTTTGTAAGTCAACCATGATCACTTTTGATAATGTTGGATTATACATTCGCTCAGGGCAGGTTCCGCTAGATTTTAGAAAATAATTCATATTAGCTCCGTATCGGAGCTTTTTTATGCCCGATGATTATCATCTATAGACGCTGACATCCATCATCTATAGTGGCATTTACCTTTCCCCAAAGGTGTTATTTCTCTTGCAGACAGCGCCTGAAAAGAGCGACGTTGTCTTCATCTATCCGATGAAGCCAGGTCACCTGTCTTTGCGCCGTTATCCGTTATTTAATTCTTGTCCTATAATAACAAGCCCGCGCTAAGCACGGGCTTGAATAATATAAAGCGTCTTAGAACTGGTAGACCAGACCAACACCTACGATATCATCGGTTGCAATACCGTTGTTTGCGTAGAAGTCATCATCTTCGTCCAGCAGGTTGATTTTATAATCAACGTAGGTGGACATATTTTTGTTGAAGTAGTAAGTCATACCGACGTCAACATATTTAACCAGATCTTTGTCGGTGTAACGATAGTTACCACGGCTATCTATATCCTGGCCGCCTAAATCTTTGCCCTTAGACTGCAAGTAGGCGATGGACGGACGCAGACCGAAATCGAACTGATACTGCGCAACCACTTCAAAGTTCTGGGTTTTGTTAGCGATACCGCCGCCACCGCCATCGCCACCGCCATAATAGGTCATGTTGCGGGTTTCAGCGTACATGGCCGCCAGGTAAACATTGTAGGCGTCATATTTGGCACCTACGGTCCAGGCTTCGGCAGTTTCACCGCCGGCATAGCTATTGCCATAGTAATGATGGCCATCACCACGCCCACTAGCAACCTGATTGTCCGTACGGTCAGAGGAAGAGTAGGCCGCACCCAGGCTTAACCCGAAGTCAAAGTCGTAGGAGGTAGACATACCGAAACCGTCGCCGTTTTCACGGGCCAGTTTGCGAGTACCACTATCTGCATCGCTGCCGTTGGTTGTTCCTTCGCCTGCGCCAGGATCTTCATTATTACCCTGGTACTGCAACGCGAAGTTCAGGCCTTCCACCAGACCGAAGAAGTCGGTATTACGGTAGGTAGCAACGCCGTTGGTTCTGCCCAGCATATAGACATCGGTCTGGGTATAAGTATCACCGCCGAATTCCGGCAGCGCATCGGTCCAGGCTTCAATGTCGTAGATAACACCATAGTTACGGCCATAATCGAAAGAGCCGTACTCGCCGAATTTCAGACCGGCAAAGCCCAGACGAGTCCAGGAGTTTGCACCTTCGCCTTCGGTGGTGTTCACCTTAATGTTGTATTCCCACTGACCATAGCCGGTCAGCATATCGTTGATTTGCGTTTCGCCTTTAAAGCCAATACGGGCGTAGGACTGGTCGCCGTCGCTGCCTGCGTCGTCAGAGAAGTAACGCAGACCATCAACTTTGCCGTACAGGTCGAGTTTGTTGCCATTTTTATTATAAATTTCAGCCGCATTTGCTGCGCCTGCCACTAATAACGCCGGGACAAGCAGTGCCAGAACTTTTCTGTTCATTATGTATTCCCTTATGATAATAATTTATATGAATATGTAGCCACTTCAACAAAACTACAAATTGATACTATTCTATGAAGTTCATGGAATTTAAAAAATAACATGTAACAAAGGTATTTAAAATATTTCAATTTGTTTCTATTTGGTTTTTTATAATAAAGACCATATAAGTAACTAAGAATATATATTCTATAATTATCATTTTTTATCAATGGGTTATGTGTTTTGATTTGATGGTTGTTGGTGTGAATATGATTTGTTTTTTATATGTATTTGATGCTTTGATTATGAAAAAACATAAAAAAAACCGGCATAAATGCCGGTAATGTGGGTAATGATAAAATAAATGATAAAAGGCTAATAACCGAATCATTCTGACACTTAATGCTAATAAAATAAAACGCTATCGCGGTGCGTAAAAATAAGTTGTTCTGGTTATGGGTTATTCTGCATCAGAGTGCGATTCAATCACCATTCCCTTATTTAACAGCAGGTTCAGCGCCAGGCGTAACATTATCTGAGAATAAACTATTTGTGGAATGAATAACCAGAACAGGTGGATAAGGTATTTTATGGTCGAAATGTGACTAATGTCACATTATAATGTAATTAATGTCATATGACTTACATCACAAAAGCGGAGTAAAGTTTGAGTACCAGGGAGGACAACGCCACCCGTAGCATGGGCGGCAAATTAGCGTTATGGGTTTTTTATACCTTTTGCGGCTACTTCATCTGGGCGATGGCGCGTTGCGTGTGGCTGATGTCCGCCATACAAACCGAGCCGGTTCTCGGCCCAATCAGCACTCCTGGCAGCACAACGGAAAAATGGCTGAACGCGCTTTCGCTGGGCGTCGTCTGGCTTATTCTGGGGAGTATTGCCTGGTACACCCGGCCTCGCAAAAACAGGGGGTATCCCGCCAACACTCAGCCAGAAACGCGCAAGCACGCAGGGATGTAAAGTGGTGGCGGATATGTCAGGATAGCGAACCCTGTGCTCAGGCATGTAATAAAAATGGTCTGCTATAAAGAGAGGGCGTATGGACTCAGGATACTGGCAATCGCAGTTTGAAGACTGGCTACGTCACCACCACCAGGAACAGGATGCCGCCCATGACATCTTCCATTTTCGTCGTGTTTGGGCAACCGCGCAAACGCTGGGGGAAAACAGTCCTGTCGACTGGCTGGTGGTGCTATCGGCATGTTATTTCCATGACATCGTCAGCCTGGCGAAAAATCATCCGCAGCGGCATCGCTCTTCCATTCTGGCGGCGGCAGAAACCCTGCGTATTTTTCTGCGGGATTTTCCTGACTTTCCGGCAGAAAAACTGGCGGGCATTTGTCATGCTATCGAAGCGCATAGCTTCAGCGCAAAAATTGTGCCTACCACGCCAGAGGCAAAAATCGTGCAGGATGCAGACAGGCTGGAGGCGTTGGGCGCCATTGGTCTGGCGCGGGTCTTCGCGGTCTCCGGCGCGCTGGGCGTCGCGCTGTTTGATGCCGACGATCCCTTTGCCGACAGACGGCCTCTTAACGATAAGCAATTCGCGCTCGACCATTTTCAAACCAAGCTGCTGAAACTGCCGCTGACGATGCAGACCGAACGGGGCAAGTACCTGGCGCAGCGTAATGCGGATTTTCTGGTGTCGTACATGGCGAAACTGAGCGCTGAGCTGAAAGGCGACTATGAAACACGGGATGAGGCGGTCATCCAGATGTTTGCTACGCATCAGTAACCCCTGTCGCTGAAACGTAAACCGCGTCATTTTATGTTAGTCTGTCGGCAATTATTTTTGGCCGGTTAAATGTATGCAGGAAAATATTTCAGTAACACACGCCCGGAACCTCATCGCCGACGACGCCGGAAGCGAGATCCAGGCGATGCTGAGTCAATTGCTGGAAATCTACGATGTTAAAACGCTGGTGGCGCACCTTAACGGCCTGGGCGAGCAGCACTGGAGCCCGGCCATCTTCAAGCGCGTAATGATGAACGGGGCATGGCATCGCTTGAGCGACAATGAACTCACCTGTCTTAAAACAGGGTTGCCGACGCCGCCAGCGCATCATCCGCATTACGCCTTTCGTTTTATCGATCTCTTCGCGGGCATCGGCGGCATTCGCCGCGGATTTGAAGCGATAGGCGGACAGTGCGTGTTTACCAGCGAATGGAATAAGCACGCGGTACGGACATATAAAGCGAACTATTTTTGCGATCCGCTGCAACATCGCTTTAATGAAGATATCCGCGATATCACGTTGAGCCACCGGGAAGGGGTCAGCGATGATGAGGCGGCGGAACACATTCGCCAGTATATTCCGCAACATGATGTCCTGCTGGCGGGCTTTCCCTGTCAGCCATTTTCTCTGGCGGGCGTTTCCAAGAAAAATGCGCTGGGCCGCGCCCACGGCTTTGCCTGCGAGACTCAGGGGACGTTATTTTTTGATGTCGTAAGAATTATCGACGCTCGCCGCCCCGCGCTGTTTGTGCTGGAAAACGTGAAAAACCTTAAAAGTCACGACCAGGGCAACACCTTCCGCATTATTATGCAAACGCTCGATGAACTGGGATATGACGTGGCGGATGCCGCTGACAATGGCCCGGACGATCCGAAAATTATCGACGGGCAGCACTTTCTTCCTCAGCATCGGGAACGTATTGTGTTAGTGGGATTCCGTCGCGATTTAAACCTGAAAACCGATTTTACGTTACGCAATATCGCCCGCTGTTATCCACCGCGCCGTCCGACGCTGGCAGAACTGCTGGAGCCCGTCGTCGAAGCCAAATATATCCTGACGCCGGTGCTGTGGAAATATTTATATCGCTACGCGAAAAAGCACCAGGCGCGGGGAAACGGTTTTGGCTATGGCATGGTTTATCCTGACAATCCGGAAAGTGTGGCGCGCACGTTATCTGCTCGCTACTACAAAGATGGTGCCGAAATTCTGATCGATCGTGGTTGGGATATGGCGAAAGGCGAAGTGAATTTCGACGATGCTGGCAACCAACAACATCGTCCCCGCCGACTCACGCCGAGAGAGTGCGCGCGTTTAATGGGATTTGAGGCGCCGCAAACGTACCAGTTCAGGATACCTGTCTCGGATACGCAGGCCTATCGCCAGTTTGGCAATTCCGTGGTGGTGCCGGTATTTGCCGCGGTAGCAAAGCTGCTGGAACCCAAAATTCACCAGGCGGTGACGCTGCGTCAGAGAGAGACGGTAGATGGCGGACGTTCACGATAAAGCCACGCGCAGTAAAAATATGCGCGCGATAGCGACCCGCGATACGGCTATTGAAAAACGTCTTGCCGGCCTGCTAAGCGCGCAGGGGATTACGTTTCATACTCAGGACGCGACATTACCAGGCAAGCCGGACTTTGTGGTGAATGACTATGATTGTGTGATTTTTACTCACGGCTGCTTTTGGCATCATCACCACTGTTATCTGTTCAAAGTACCGGCCACGCGAACGGCTTTCTGGCTGGAAAAAATCGGTAAGAACGTTGAGCGCGATGAGCGCGATATTCAGCGTTTACAGGCGCTTGGCTGGCGGGTACTGATCGTCTGGGAGTGCGCCTTGCGCGGGCGAGCGAAATTGAGCGACGCGGCGTTGGCGGAGCGCCTGGAAGAGTGGATCTGCGGCGGCGGCGCCAGCGCGCAGATTGACACCCAGGGGATTCATCTACTGGCGTGAATCTTCCGTTTTACACGGCGTGACCACCGCCTTGACAGGAAACAGGTACTTACCCAGAGTCACCAGCACTACGGCAAACACAATCACACCCAGCGCGGCCCATTCAACGGGCGATAACCTCTCGCCACCCAGGCCGGTGCCAAGCAACACGGCGACAACCGGATTCACGTAGGCGTAGCTGGTCGCCAGCGCCGGACTGACGTTGCGAATCAGGTACATATAGGCATTAATGGCGATAATAGAACCGAACAACGCCAGGTAGCCGACGGCCATAAACCCCGATAAGCCCGGCAGCGTGGCGAGCTTTTCGCCGGAAAGAAACGCCGCGCAAAGCAATACCACGCCCGCCGCCAACATTTCAATCGCGCCCGCCATCATGCCCACAGGGAGGGCGATGCGCGAGCCGTAAACGGAACCAAATGCCCAGCTCATCGAACCTATCAGGATCAAAATCGCGCCCCACGGATTGCCGCTTAAATTGCCGCCGCTGTTCAGCAGAATAATCCCGGCAAGTCCAATGGCAATCCCCACCCATTCTAATTTGCGCGTTTTAATACCAAAAAAGTAGCTAAAGCACAGCGTAAATAGCGGGACAGTGGCGACCACGACGGCAGCAATGCCTGATGGCACGTTTTGATGCTCCGCCACCGTCACCAGACCGTTACCCACCGCCAGCAGCAGTAGACCAATCAGCGCGGCGTTGATGGTCTGGCGTAGCGGCGGAAGTTTTTCGCCGCGCAGCAGCAAAAACGCCATGAGCAACATCCCCGCCGAGAGAAAACGTACGCCTGCCATCATCAGCGGCGGCCAGCTTTCAACGCCTATGCGGATAACAAAATAGGTAGACCCCCAAATGATGTACAAGGCAAAAAGCGCGCCAAAAAGAGGTAATAACTGCCGGAAACGCATAATCACTCACGGTGAAATAAAAAGGGTGAATATAGTAAACGTCAAAATTATTATGCTGGCGAGCATTATAATTGTCCTTTTGGAATAAAAAGGCGTTGACCCGCGCCGCTGGTTTCGGCATTGCGCGTTTTGCTACATACTTAACGTCTTAGAAGAAAAGACCGAGGAAATCATTTTGGCAGGAAGTAGCTTACTGACATTACTCGACGATATCGCCACGCTGCTGGACGATATTTCGGTAATGGGCAAATTGGCCGCGAAAAAAACCGCGGGCGTACTGGGGGACGACCTGTCGCTCAATGCACAGCAGGTGACCGGCGTTCGCGCTAATCGCGAGCTGCCAGTGGTATGGAGCGTGGCGAAAGGATCATTAATCAACAAGGTTATTCTGGTGCCGTTGGCGCTGCTGATAAGCGCATTTATCCCGTGGGCCATTACGCCTTTATTAATGTTAGGCGGCGCGTTTCTCTGCTTTGAAGGGGTAGAAAAAGTCCTGCATACCTTTGAGGCGCGAAAACACAAAGAAGACCCGGCGGAGCGGCAAAAACGTCTTGAGGCGCTGGCTGCGCAAGATCCTTTGGCCTTTGAAAAAGATAAAGTAAAAGGGGCGGTCCGTACCGATTTCATTCTGTCCGCTGAAATTGTGGCAATTACCCTGGGGATTGTCGCGCAGGCGCCGCTGCTTAATCAGGTGTTGGTACTGGCGGGGATTGCGTTGATTGTGACCATTGGCGTGTATGGTCTGGTGGGTATTATTGTCAAACTGGATGATATGGGGTACTGGCTGGCGGAAAAGCGTAGCGTGCTGGCGCAGGGCGTCGGTAAAGGATTGCTGATTATCGCGCCCTGGTTAATGAAAGCATTATCCATTGTCGGTACGCTGGCGATGTTTCTGGTCGGCGGCGGGATTGTCGTACACGGTATTGCGCCGCTACACCATGCCATTGAACATTTTGCGCAGCAGCAGGGGGCTTTCATGGCGCATACGATCCCTGCGGGGCTGAATCTGGTGCTCGGCTTTATTATCGGCGCCATTGTGGTGGCGCTGGTGAAAGGTGTGGCGAAAATTCGCGGTGTTTCGCACTGATTTTCTACAATGAATTATGCAAAATTGCCCATCCTCGTCTAAGGTGAAAACGTTTCATCTGATACAGGAGGCAGGTATGGTCTTTTCTGTCAGTGAGGAAGTTACCGTGAAAGAGGGTGGGCCCCGGATGATCGTCACCGGTTATTCCAGCGGAATGGTAGAGTGTCGCTGGTATGATGGTTTTGGCGTAAAGCGGGAGGCATTCCATGAGAATGAGCTCGTGCCAGGCAAGGAAAGGCGCGTGCGGGACGAAGCCCGATGACAAAACGCCCGGTTAATGCCGGGCGTTTTGCTGTGGAGAAAAAGAGTCGTCGCGCTGCGACATGCTGCTACCTGGTTATGCCAGGATTGAGTGGTATCCCTTGATGAGGTCTGGCTACCGTAAGCCATCAGGGGGCGTTGTATCAATAACCAGGAGTTACCAGGGTGCCGCACGAAACACTGTTAGATAATCAAGGCTGGTTTAAAAAGCTGGCGCGGCGTTTTGGTCCCGGTCATGTCGTCAACACCTGTTTTCTGATCGTGATGCTGTTCTCGACGCTACTTACCTGGCGGGAAGTGATGATACTGAAAGACGCGTATGTCGCCAGTCAGCGCAATCATCTGGGGAGCGTCGCGAATGTCCTTGACCGCCAACTGCAATTCAACATGGACAGGTTGATCTTTTTACGCAACGGTATGCATGAAGCGCTGGTGGCGCCGCTGGCTTTTTCCGCATTGCAAAGCGCGGTGACGCAGTTTGAGCAACGACGCGTCAGACATTTCTGGCAACTGGAGCTGGATAAGCGGCGGACATTGCCGTTATATGGCGTTTCCGATCAATTTGTCGCCCGGACGACGCTTCTTTCGCGGGAGAGTCGTGACCTGGCAAATGAATTAACCGCCACGCTGGAGTTAGGGTATCTGGCGCGTCTGGCGCGCTCATCCGCCATGCTGACGCTGGAGACGATGTATGTTTCTCGCTCAGGGTTTTACCTCTCAACTCTCCCTACGGCGTACGGTAGTGATATTGTCTCCCGTTACTATCAGTACGTGACCCAGCCCTGGTTTATCGAGCAAAGCCAACGGCGTAACCCACAGCGCGGCGTGCGGTGGTTTACCTCCGCACAGCCCTATGTTGCTGACGAGCAGAAAAAAGTGACAGCCAGTCTACCGCTGGATCACGATAATTACTGGTATGGCGTACTGGCAATGGATATTCCCGTCGCGTCATTACAGCGGTTCCTGCGCGATGCGGCTGAAAAGGATATTGAAGGGGAATATCAGCTATATGATAACCATCTCCGTTTGTTGACGGACTCCGCGCCGGAACAACAAACCGCGAATACGTTAAATGACCGTGAGCGCGCCTTACTGGCGCGTGAAATAGAAAAAGATACCCTAGGTGGGCTGCGTTTAGGAACGCATTATGTAAGCTGGGAGCGGCTGGATCATTTTGATGGCGTCCTGCTGCGCGTGCATACATTACGTGAAGGCATACAAGGGAATTTTGGCAGTATTAGTATCGCGCTGACGCTGTTATGGGTGCTTTTTACGGCGATGCTGTTGATCTCCTGGGGCGTTATTCGACATATGGTCAAAAACATGTTTGTTCTGCAAAATTCGCTGCAATGGCAGGCATGGCACGATCCGCTGACCCGGCTATATAACCGTGGCGCGCTGTTTGAAAAAGCGTCCAGGCTGGCAAAGCGCTACCGGGAAGCCCGCCAGCCATTTTCTGTGATACAGCTGGATTTAGATTATTTTAAAAGCGTTAACGATCGCTTTGGTCATCAGGCAGGCGATCGCGTGTTGTCCCATGCCGCTGGGCTCATTGGCAGCACCATTCGAGCGCACGACATCGCCGGACGGGTAGGGGGCGAAGAGTTTTGTATCGTGCTGCCCGGCGCGACGAAAGCGCAGGCGCTGCAGATTGCCGAACGCATACGCCAGCGCATTAATGACAAAGAGATTCTGGTGACGAAAAGCACGACGCTTCGTATCAGCGCGTCAATGGGGATCAGTAGCGCGGAGGAATACGGCGGCTATGATTTTGAGCAGTTGCAGTCGCTGGCCGACAAACGGCTTTATTACGCCAAACAGTCCGGACGTAACCGTATTTGCGCCAGCGACGCGACTCAGGAGCGGGAAAAGAAATAGTCCATTCCTTCGCGCCAGCCATCCGGCCCTTCGTTCTGGCTACGGTAGACGCGCTGAGGATCGTCGTTACGCAAATGTACGCCCTCCCGGTTTAGCCCTTTAACGACAACCGCATAATCCATCACATCCAGTAAGGGCGCATCATTGGGGCCGTCTCCTAGCCCCAACGTCAGAGGGCGCGTGCGCCACTGCCGACGATATGCTTCAATCAGCCAGTTGGCAGCCTGATCTTTACCGGCGGAGGCGTCCAGCACATGCCAGAAACGGGCGCCATGGACAAATTGCAGTCCCAGGTCATTTAAACGGGCGACAAACTGCGCCATGCGTTCATCGCTATCGCGCCAGATCAGCGACACCGACGCTTCATGCAGACGGGTTAGGGCAGACTGTGCCCGGTTTAGGCCCGTCCATTCGCTTATCACCTGATCGTCAACGTCATCAAACGTGGTGAACTTAAACTGTTCCTTTTCACACAACTTATGCAGGACGAGGCGGATTTCGTTGTGAGAAATACCGGCTATCAGACGGGGATAGTTGGGATGGTCTTCCCAATGAACGTCCAGTTGGATCACCGCGCCGTTTTCCGCAATCAGCGGCAGTCCCTGTAGATTTAACGTCGTCTGGAGCTGGAGCATTTCAGCCGCGGTTTTACTGCTACAGAGGATCACGGGCACGCCGCTTTCATGCAGGCGAGTAAGCCAGGGGGCCGCGGGCTGCCACTCAAAAGTGTGGCTGTTCAGCAATGTGCCGTCCAGATCGGTAAAAATCAGCAAGGGGTCATGGATTGAGAGCATTTTTTCCTCATTTTCCGTTACAACGGCGGGCTTATTTCCAGGAAAAGTCCTAAAGCACACCCGAAAGAAGTCGAACGCTAACTGGAACCGATCCCGTCGCTTCCAGGCAGCACATGCGTTGTCACACTTTTGCTACCGAACTATTAGCGTGCTTAATCATTCATGTAAAAAATATTTACTTGTCATGCAAAAAAATTGCAGATAAGGTAAATCTCACATCAGATTTCCTGGTGTAACGAATTTTCAAGTGCTTCTTGCATAAGCAAGTTTGATCCCGACCCGTAGGGCCGGGATTTTTTTCGGCCATTTTTAACGGTTTACTTCTGTTACACTAAAATCATGAATATCCAGCTCGAATGCTTCAGCTAATTCATGCCATGTATGATATTCCCGTCCGTCTACGCTCACCCGCTCAGGATCTTCCTGGCTACGGTGAACCTCGCTTTCGCTGATTTCATTGATGGCCGCCAGTAGCGCATCTACATCGACGCTCACTTCGCGCTTGGCCGTATCACTGTACTCTTTTGCCGTTTTCATCTTCACTACCTCACGGGTTCCTGACAGCCTAAGTATAGACCGTTGAGAAAACCAGCAAACACGCCGGCAAGGCGCTGTCAGACGCAGAAAATTGTTCTACACTGGCACAAAGCGACAGGAGGAAAATGATGAAGGTGAATGATCGGGTAACCGTTAAAACGGACGGCGGTCCCCGCCGACCGGGCGTGGTACTGGCAGTGGAAGAATTTAGTGAAGGCACAATGTACCTGGTTTCGCTGGAGGATTACCCGCTCGGCATCTGGTTCTTCAATGAGTCAGGTCACCAGGATGGTATTTTTGTCGAGAAGGCGGAGCAGGACTAATTGAGCCGGACTGGAGGTACATTGCCAGTCCGGATGTCTCAGCGCATGTTAACAAAAATGCCGTTAGTGACGTTATCTGTCAGCCGTACTACATGATAGATCACTTGTTTATTATGCGTTTTTATCTTTCTTTTTATATTCCCCTTATGGGAGGATACTGTTTTTGCTTTAATATTCATTCTGTCAGAAATCTGAATGGTTCCCTGACCTTCCATCCACATTCGCAACATGCTGGATTCAGTTCGACTTAACGATAATGTTGGTAAATTTATGGTTCCTGAAATACCCGACTCTTTTTTCAGAATATCGCCAAGAATGGTATCCAGCGAGTCAGGTTTAATCGATTTTGAGCTAATCAATAAGTTTTTTCTTACTAATAAATATTCATCAAAATGCACATTAGCAATTGCCATAAAAACAATAAATAAAGTGTCAGGATGTTGATTAATGATTTGCTTTATTTGTTGACTGTCTGAAGGCGTATGAATGAAACAGTCCTCATTAATAAACACCACCGAAGGCTGATGCGCGCCACAAGCGATAGCGAGTTCGTCAACGGTTTCGATGTCGTTGATTTCCCTTTTTTTCACCCCTCTGCTGACCAGATACCCGCTTAACCCTAGCCGGGTGTAACTGCATAAATCCATAATAATCGTTGACATGGCATACCCTCACTCAATGCGTAACGATAATTCCCCTTACCTGAATAACTCACCATAATCAGACGGAACACGAATAGTCACCTTAGACAACGCTTACGCGGTTTTTCAGGCGAACTTACTATCCCGTAAAGTTACATATAATTTGCCAGGAATCATCTTAAAGTAAAGTGAATGTTGCGTTATGTGAGTGAAGTAAAAACAAATAAGGGGCAGCGGATATATCCTGGTGAATGTTTTTTAAAATTTATTTTCGGATAAACCTTAGTAAAACAGGATAAAAATTATGGGTTATTATTTATCGGCATCTCGCTAACAATATCAGCAAGCAAATTGAAAATTTCGCTGAATAAATGTTCGCAAAACGGCGCAATTAATGGCATTAGCGCGGCCATCAGCATAATGCCGACGGTGAGGGTAAGCGGGAAACCGATAACAAATATCGAGAGCTGCGGCGCCATGCGGTTTAATAGCCCCAGCGCCAGGTTGAGCGTAAGCAGGAGGGTAATGACCGGCAATGCCAGCATCAGTCCGTTTAAGAAAATGAGCCCACCGGCCCTGGCGAGCGCCATAAATGCATTACTGTTCACCGGGTTACTACCGATGGGCAGAGTGTGGAAGGTATCGACCAGCAGCGAAATAAGCCACAAATGGCCATTAAAGGTGAGAAACAGTAGCATGGCGAGCATATCCATAATACGCGCCAGAACCGGCATATTCAGGTGGCTGCCCGGGTCGACGAAGGTGGCAAAGGAAAGCCCCATTTGCAGACCGATAAACTCACCTGCGGTACGCACCGCCGCAAAGGCGAATTGCATGGTAAATCCCAGCGCAATACCGATCAGAATTTGTTGCATCGCCAGCCATAAGGCGGCAATAGAAAAAAGCGGCGTATCGTTTGCCGGTAGCGACGGCGCGATAACAAGGGTAATCATTATTCCCAACCCCAGTTTTACCCGCTTGGGAATAGCGCGCTCGCTGAGAATTGGCGCCGTTGAAATCAGCGCCAGTACGCGCAGCAAAGGCCAGAAATAGAGATGCAGCCAGTATAGCCATTGCTCGCTTGTAACCTGTATCATCGTTCTGTTTATCCGATGATATAAGGTAAATTGCTGAACAGAGTGCGCACGTAATCCAGCAGCAGGTTGAGCATCCACGGGCCGGCAACGATAATTGCGATGAATACCGCGACGATTTTAGGGATAAACGACAGCGTCATTTCATTAATCTGAGTCGCGGCCTGCAAGATGCTGATAATGAGGCCGGTAATCAGCGCGACGAGTAACAGCGGCGCAGCCAGGGCGAGAGCGACTTTCATCGCCTCGGTGCCCATCATCATGACGGATTCAGGAGTCATTTTGCGCCTCTAACTGTAAAAGCTTTGGGCCAGCGACCCCACAAGCAATTGCCAACCATCGACCAGCACAAACAGCATCAGCTTAAACGGCAGGGCGATTGTCGCTGGCGGCACCATCATCATCCCTAACGCCATCAATACGCTGGCGATCACCAGGTCGATAATCAAAAAAGGGATGAAAATCGTAAAACCGATCTGAAACGCCGTCTTTAATTCGCTGGTGACATAAGCGGGCAGGAGGATACGCATCGGTACTGCTTCCGGTCCCTGTAACGGACCGCTATTGGCCAGACGGGCAAACAGCGCCAGATCGGCTTCGCGGGTTTGGCGCAGCATGAACGCGCGTAACGGTTGCGCGCCTTTGTCCAGCGCTTCCTGCATAGAAATTTTCTGCTCGCTAAACGGCTGGTAAGCATCCACGTAAATCTTGTCAATGACGGGCGACATAATAAAAAAGGTCAAAAACAACGCCAGTCCGAGTAACACCTGGTTTGGCGGTGCCGAGGGCGTGCCCAGCGCGTTACGCAACAGGCCAAAAACAATGATGATACGCGTGAAGCTCGTCATCATCAGTAAAATCGCCGGCAGAAACGTCAGCGAGGTGATGAAAACCAGCGTCTGGACGGATAATGACCAGCTTTGGCCTCCGCCCGCTAATGGTTGGCTGATAAGCCCCGGCAGTTGCGCAGCAGCGGCGGGACTAAAAAGCCACAGACCCGCCAGAGAAAGGAATAACAAACGGCGCATCAGGATCTCCCGGAACGCTTGAGTAAGCTCTTCATCATGTTCTGGAAATCCGCTGGTGGGGCAACGGGTGCTTCCGTGCCATTCTCCGCGGGCGGGAGGGTGTGCAGCAGGTTGATCTGCGAGGCGGTCACGCCCAGTACCAGACGCGCATTTTCGACCTCGACAATCACCACGCGTTCGCGCGGGCCAAGCGAGGCGCTGGCTGACACCTTGAGCCCCCGGACGCTATTTCCTTTGGGCGCGAATCCCATACGCTTAATCACCCAGGCCGCCGCCAGAATGAGCGCAATAATGCCAATTAATGCGCCGCTCACCTGCATGAGCGGCGATCCGGCTGGCGCGGTGGGCTGAGAAACCGTGGCCTCTGTCTTCATCATTAACGACTCAAACGACGCATACGCTCGGATGGCGTAATAATATCGGTGATACGTACGCCGTATTTATCCGCCACGACGACCACTTCACCCTGGGCAATCAGGTAGCCATTAATCAGGATATCCAGCGGCTCGCCCGCCAGCCCGTCCAGCGCGACGACCGACCCCTGCGTCAGACGCAACAGTTCTTTAATGGTCATTCGCGTGCGGCCCAGCTCTACGGTCAGTTTGACCGGGATATCCATAATCAGATCGATATCCTGCATAGCACCGCTGACATCGCCGCCGCCAAGCTGTTGGAAAACCGCGTCGGCGGCGCTTTTATTGGTGGTCGCTTTTTGCTCGTTTAACGCGTCAGCCCACAGATCATCCAATGCGCCAGTATTCTCATCGGACGGATTATTCATGTCACTCATTTGGGCTGTTCCTCATTCAGCGAATTCAAAATTGGGTTGATCAAATGTTCTACGCGTAGCGCATACTGTCCGTTTACGGTGCCATATTGGCTGGTGAGTACCGGAACGCCGTCCACATGAGCAATAATGCGGTCGGGTTTTTCAATCGGCAGTACATCGCCGGGTTTCAGCTTCAAAATCTGGGAAAGACGTAACGGAATATCGGCAAAATTGGCCACCAGCTCCAGTTCAGAGTGCTGAACCTGGCGCACCAGGTTATCACGCCAGTTCTGATCTTCATGGCGCGAGTTTTCCAGCGGCGGATTCACCAGCAGCTCACGCAGCGGCTCGATCATGCTAAATGGCAGACAGATGTTAAATTCACCGGTCAGATTGCCGATCTCCACATGAAACGGCGTATTGACGACGATATCGTTCGGCGAGGTGGTGATATTGGTAAATTTCACCTGCATTTCGGAACGTACATACTCCACTTCCAGCGGATTAATGGCTTTCCATGCGTCGCTATAGCCTTCCAGCGCCAGTTTCAGCATACGGTTGATGACACGCTGTTCCGTATGGGTAAACTCGCGGCCCTCGACTTTGGTCGGAAAACGGCCGTCGCCGCCGAACAGGTTATCGACGGCAATAAACACCAGACTCGGCGAGAACACCACCAGCCCGGTGCCGCGTAGCGGCTTCAGGTGGATCAGGTTCAGGTTGGTCGGTACCGGCAGGTTACGCGCAAATTCGTGATACGGCTGAATACGTATGGCGCCCACGGTAATATCCGGGCTGCGGCGCAGCAGGTTAAATAATCCCATCCGGAACTGGCGTGCGAAACGCTCGTTAATAATCTCCAGCGCCTGCAAGCGTTCACGCACGACGCGACGCTGGGTATTGGGATCGTAAGGGCGAATATCGCTATCGCTTGCGATACCGGGAGTGGGTTCGTCTTTGGTGTCGCTGTCGCCGTTCAACAGCGCATCGATTTCAGCCTGAGAAAGAATACTATCGCCCATATCGTTACCGCAGAATAAAAGCTGTATAAAGCACGTCAGTGACGACCTGTTTTGGTTGTCCGGCAACGAGCGGCGCGGCCAGCGTCTCTTTAATGGCGGCAATCAGTTTTTGTTTGCCAGCTTCTGTTGAGAGCTCGGCGGCATTCTGGCGGGAAAACAACAACAGCAGACGGCTGCGCACTTCCGGCAGATATTCATTTAATCGCGCGCGCGTCGCTTCGTCTTTCAGACGCAGGGTCACGCCGATATACAACACGCGATCCGCATCGCCCAGATTGACGGTAAACGTATCCAGCGCAAAAAATACCGGCGCAGGCGGCGGAGCCGGTTCTGCTTTAGCGTTCGTGGTCGGTTGCTGCTGCATACGCCAGTAGCTATAACCGGCGGTCGCGCAGGCGGCGAGGGTAATCAACACCAGCAAAGGTATCCAAATCGAGCGTTTGCTCTTTTTGTTAATCGCGGAGTCAGTCATCTGATACGGGCTTCCTGTTTCGGTACTGCTTATTGGCTGATTATCCCGTGTCCTGTCCACGACAAAGCGTGGAAAAGACGCGGATAATCATGCTACCTCTGGCGTTAGGCGAAGATATCCACTGCGCCATTGCCGCGCGCGGCGGCCTGAAGCGAGGCCGGCGCCGCTAACGCTATGTCATCTTCAGCGCCAAACGCGTCCGGGTGTTGGGCGCGGGCAGACTGCTGTTGCGACGAAGACTGCTGCTGTCCGGCAAAGCTTTCGCTACTGATACTGCTTTGTCCCAACTGAATGCCGCTTTCCGCCAACTGAGTGCGCAACATGGGCAGGGCGGCTTCCAGCGCGGCGCGGACATGGCTGTGCGGCGATACCATCTGGAGCTGCGCCTGATTGTCATCCAGCTTGAGCGAAATATGCACCTGACCTAACTCTTCCGGATGCAATCGAAGCTGCGCGCTTTGCTGTCCCTGACGCGTAAATAACATGACCTGCTGACTGAACGTTTGCTGCCATTCATGGCTGCCTAACGGCGCGCTGAGTACCGGGGCTGAGGCGACAGGTAGCGGTTGCGGTTGCGCCGTGGCGCTGCTGAGCGTCGGCATTGCCGCGCCATGCGTTACTGGCGCGGACGGGCTATCCACCTCCACTTTCGCGCTGGTCGCGGCGGCAGCGACCACCAGCGGCGTCAGTGCTGGACCCGTGGCGCGATCGTCGCTGGCGCGCGCAAGCGACGCCTCGGTTTTCCCTTTTTCATGCTCGCTAAAAGAGAGCGTATGTGTCTCTTCCTGCGGCGCCGATGGCATGTCGCCGCGCAACAGTGACGGCAAGGCGATGTGATTTTCAGCCGGCGTCTCTCCGGCGACAGGCGTCGCGACAGGTTGTCCGGGCAGCATGGCGAATAAGGCGCTCAGACTGGCAAGATCCTCATCGCTCAGCGCGGGCGTTTTCTCATCATGCTGCGCCGTTTTACTCAATGCGGCCAGAGCGCTGGTTTTCAACGATGGCGTTAGCGTAGACAGTAGATGCTGCGCTTGTGTCAGATCGGTAAGCGTTTCATCCGTCGCATTCGCTTTTTGCGCCAGCAGGTCGGCAAGCTTCACCGCCTGGCCCGGCTCGCCATGTTGGGTCAGTAACTCTTTCGATAATTTGCCGCCTGCCGCCTGTAAATCGGCCAGCGTGATGCGGGCGTCTTTGCCCTGTGCGCCGTCTGCGCCTAACGCGCCCGCCAGGAGCGCCAGAAAGTCCTCGGCTGAACCGGTGGTTTTTCCTGACGTCAGACCCGCGGTCATGTCGGTATCGGTGGTGATCAGTTGGGGCAGGGTGATCATTCGGGTTTCCTCATTGCTGCACGCTGAGCAAATTCATCCATCTTTTTCTGATCCATGCGGTTTTCAGCTAACAGCGCTGCCGCGGTTTGTCGGTCCTGTAAGGTTTGCCAGGCCTGAAGTCGCTGCTTTTTCTCACGCCAGCTCTTCAGCGCCAGGTCGACTTTTTGCGTCCACTGCGTAAGCTGGAGGCGATGCTGCTCTATCGCCTTTTCCAGTGTCTGAATAAACTGCTGATAGTTGATCCAGCGATTACTGGCGATGCCGTTGCCCATATCGGTGTTCAAATTACTGCGATACTCATTCTGATAATCGATCAGCATTTTGAGCTGTTCTTCCGCCTGTTGGCAGCCGCGACGCATTTCGCCCAGTAAACGCGCCGCGTCATCTACCTCTTTTTCGGCCAGATCTTTGAGTGTTTCCAGAGCGCCATGTTGTGCCATGATCGTCGCCCTCCTGCTTTATCACACCGTCGGGAAAATTAAATCGAGCGCCTGCAGAGAGTCTTCCCAGTCGGCCCGTTCAAAAATGCCTTGCTGTAAAAACGCTTCCAGTTGCGGCCATAAGGTAATGGCTTTATCGAGCATCGGATCGCTGCCTTTGGCATAGGCGCCGACGCTGACCAGATCGCGGTTACGCTGGAAACTGGAAAGCAACTGTTTAAATAGCCGTACCCGCGCATAGTGCTGCTCGGTAATGAGCGCGGTCATCGCCCGGCTGATTGACGCCTCGATATCAATGGCCGGATAGTGCCCGGCCTCCGCCAGACGGCGGGACAAGACAATGTGCCCGTCGAGGATTGCGCGTGCCGAGTCGGCAATGGGATCTTGTTGGTCGTCCCCCTCGGTCAACACGGTATAAAACGCGGTGATAGAGCCGCCGCCATGGATACCATTACCGGCACGCTCGACCAGCGCCGGCAGCTTTGCGAACACCGAGGGCGGATAACCTTTGGTGGCTGGTGGTTCGCCGATTGCCAGCGCAATTTCACGCTGTGCCATCGCATAGCGCGTCAGCGAATCCATAATCAGCAACACATGCTGTCCGCGATCGCGAAAGTCTTCGGCGATGCGGGTGGCATAGGCGGCGCCCTGCATTCGCAGCAGCGGCGAGACATCCGCCGGGGCGGCAATCACCACCGAACGCGCGCGACCGTCGGGGCCGAGAATATTTTCGATAAAATCTTTAACTTCGCGGCCACGTTCGCCGATAAGTCCCACGACAATCACGTCCGCCCGCGTGTAGCGCGCCATCATGCCAAGCAGAACCGACTTACCGACGCCGGAACCGGCAAAGAGTCCCATACGCTGACCGCGCCCTACGGTTAACAACGCGTTGATAGCGCGTACGCCGGTATCCAACACATGTTCGATTGGCGTTCGCTGTAGCGGGTTAAACGGCGGCGTGATTAACGCGCCAGTTTCCAGCGTATCCGGCGCAGGCAGTCCGTCGAGCGGTTTACCGCCGCCATCCAGCACCCGACCAAGCAAGGCCGGGCCGAGCGGTAGCTGTTTGCCGCTTTGCAGACCGTCGCCATGCCCGTTACGGGCGTAAACGCGGGCACCGGGCAGAATGCCTTCGACCTCTTCCAGCGGCATTAAAAACAGACGCTGGCCGTTAAAACCGACGACTTCCGATTCCACCTCTTTGGTTTCAGGGCCGTCCTGGCGCTCAATAATGCAGGTGGCGCCCAGCGGAAGCTGGAGACCGGTGGCCTCCAGTACCAGGCCAGTGGCGCGGGTTAAACGTCCATAACGACGCACCGCCGGCAATAACGCCATTTTTGCTTCAAAGTTGTCGAGCGCGGTAAGCCAGCGGGTCAGACGCGTGGTCATCAGAGCACTCCCGGCGCCGCCAGGCGACACAACTCTTGCCAGCGAGTAGCGACGCTGGCGTCCAGATCGCCCTCATCGGCGGAGACTTTACATCCGCCGTGATGCAACGTTGGATCGCCGCGCAACCGCCATCCGTGAAGACTGAGCGTGGCGCCCAGCATCTCTTCCACCCGCTGTAAGTCGTCCGGATGCACGCGCAACTGCGGCTTGCCGCTAAAGAGCGGCTCTTGCTGCAACAGTTGTTGGATCTGTTTAATCAGCGCCGAATTGTCCACCGCCGGCGTTTGGCCGATGACCTGACGTGCGGCCTCCAGGGCCATTTGCATCAGCCGTGAGGCGATAACGCTATCGAGCGCGTCAAGCGTGTTCTGAAACTCGCTCACTAACTGCTGCATACGGGCATGAATCGGCGCCTGCTGCGTCTGCGCCTGAGCTTGTCCTTGCTCCAGCCCCTGCGCTAACCCTTCCTGGTATCCCTGCGCGTGTCCTTTTTGCCGTCCCTCCGCCAGTCCGGCGTTATAACCTTGTTCATGGGCCTGTATTTTTAACTGCGCCAGCTCCTGCTCCAGCTGCTGTTCGGCAGTGAGTTCGGGCTCCGGCGTATCGTCTGTCAAGGTCACGTTATCAGCCTCAACCGGCACAAACGTCTCCGGCGGCGGGGCGAGATCGTCGGGGGTCCAGACTTGCCAAGGCAATTCATTAGACATAGGTATCCTCGCCGCTGCCAATCACCATTTCGCCGGTTTCCGCCAGACGACGCACAATAAGCAGAATCGCTTTCTGCTCGTTTTCCACCTGAGACAGACGAACCGGGCCACGGTTGGCAAGGTCGTCGCGCAGGATATCGGCGGCGCGCTGGGACATATTGCGCAGGAACTTCTCGCGTAATGGCGGTTCGGCGCCTTTCAGAGCGATCAGCAGCGATTCGGAATCCACTTCCTGCAACAGACGCTGGATACTGCGATCGTCCACATCCACCAGATTTTCGAACAGGAACATCTCGTCGATGATTTTCTGCGCCAGTTCGCCGTCGAATTCGCGCACAGCGGTAATAACCGCTTCTTCCTGCTGCGTTTTCATCAGGTTGATAATTTCCGCCGCGGTTCTTACGCCGCCCATTTTGCTGCGTTTCAGGTTCTGACCGTCGAGCAGGCCATTCAGCACTTCGGTCAACTCCGCCAGTGCCGCCGGCTGTACGCCGCCAAATGTCGCGATACGCAGCATCACATCATGACGCAGACGTTCGTCAAACAGCGCCAGAATATCGGCGGCCTGACTGCGTTTGAGGTGGACCAGAATGGTGGCGATAATCTGCGGGTGTTCATCGCGGATCAGGTCGGCGGCACTCTGCGGTTCCATAAAGTTGAGCGTTTCGATACCGCTGGTGGTATCGCGCGTTTCCAGAATATCTTCCAGCAGGCTGGAGGCGCGTTCTTCGCCCAGCGCTTTAACCAGTACGGAGCGCAGGTATTCGTTGGCGTTAATATTCAGCGCGGCGAACTGCTCCGCTTCTTGTTCAAACTCTGATAGTACGTCCGTCAGTTGTTTGTTGGAGATCTGACGCACGTTAGCCATCGCCGTACTTAACGCCTGCACTTCGCGGGTGGAGAGGTGTTTAAACACCTCTGCCGCCCGGTCTTCGCCAATGGTCATCAACAAAATGACGCTTTTATCGGTACCGCTAAGATTACTCATGATCGTTACTCATCCACTGGCGAATGACCAGCGCCACCACGCGCGGATCGTTGTCTGACATTTCGCGAATACGCTGGCTCATCACCTCAGCGCCCAGACGCTGGTTAGCCCGGCGTTGCTGGAGCTGCTCGTCTTTGCTAAGGCGTACTTCCACGGCTTCTTCGGTTTCCTGACGAACCTGCGCCTGTTCCTGCGCCGCTTTCGCTTCTTCAACACGGCGCGTCAACTGCGGACGTACCGCTTTGCGCCACAGAATCCAGGCCACCACCAGTACCAGCAACCAGCGACCTGCCGCGAGCAACTGATCGATAAAGGACTGCTGTTGCCAGAAGGGCAGTTCGCCGCCGGTGTTATCCACTGCGCTAAACGGTGAATTCACCACGTTTAGCGTATCGCCGCGTTTATCAGAAAAACCCATCGCTTCACGGGTTAAATCCTCGATCTGTTTCATCTGATCGGCGGTCAATGGCAGCGGTTTGCCGTCCGCCAGCGTTTTGTAATTCACCACGACGGCCACGGAGAGACGCTCAATATCGCCCACATTCATTTTGGTGTGACGAATGGTGCGGTCCACTTCGTAGTTACTGGTTTCATTACGCTGTGTATTGCGCGGGCCAGCGCTGTTACTGTTAGTACTGGTGCTGGTTTGTGGCGTATTCTGCGCGTTTTGTTGATTGGTCGGCGGCGTGGCGATCGGCGCCTCGTTAGGCGGCGCTGGTTGGTTCGACAGCGCGCCAGGCACGCCGCCGGGATAGCCCGCGCCTACCTGTTCGCTAATATTCAACTGACGTGAACGCAGGGTGGCCTTCGACGCATCGCCGTTCGGGCTGTAGTGCTCTTCCGTCTGTTCTTTATTGGCAAAATCCAACTGGGCGGTTACCTGAGCGTGAACATTACCGTTCCCGACGATAGGCGACAGAATGGCTTCGATACGGCGTTGGATGCGGCTTTCCACATCATTAGCAAATTTTAATTGCGCGTCATTAAGGTCGCGACCGCTGGTATTGGATTGCGTGAGCAGATGACCGGATTGATCGACCAGAGTGACGTTTCCTGGCGGCAAACCGGCGACAGCGCTGGAAACCAGATGTACCACGGCGCTAATTTGTCCTTCATCCAGCGCCCGTCCCGGTTCCAGTGTGACGGTGACGGAGGCGGAAGGGGATTTTTGTTCCCGCACAAATAGCGACGGCTTTGGCATCGCCAGGTGAACACGGGCGCTTTTTACCGGACCCAGCGTCTCGATCGTCCGGGCCAGTTCACCTTCCAGCGCGCGCTGATAATTCACCTGCTCGCTGAACTGACTGATACCGAATTTTTCCTGATCAAGCAGTTCAAAGCCTACCGCGCCGCCTTTAGGCAGCCCCTGCTGCGCCAGACGCAGACGCAGTTCATGCACTTTGTCGGCGGGCACTTCAATCGCGCCGCTGCCATTGGCAAAGCGATAGGGGATATTCATCTGGGTCAACTGCGCGACGATCGCGCCGCCGTCCTGATCGGAAAGGTTGCTAAATAGCGTGCGGTAATCGGGCGTTTTGGCCCACAGCACCATCGCAACGACGATCGCCACGGCAGCGGAACCCGCCACAATTAACGGAATTCGGGGATTCGCGCGTAGGCGATTAAGCCACTCGAGAGGTTTAGGTTGGGTTGCAGTCGATGCAGTCGCACTCATCTCGCACCTCGTGACTGATCGTGGACGGCGTTTTTTGCAAAGTGGAACAAGACTCACTCCCGGGTCAGCAAACTCGAAAAATTGACGGTCTCATTATTTGTGGTTTCGAATTTTTCTATGCGCTAAAAACCGAGGTTTTTTATCGTTATTTAACGCCTTTATCTTATTGACAAACTGGTAATCTCTGCTGCGTAAAAAATCATCCAGGGGAATAGCATGGCAGCAATACAGGGGATTGAAGGGGTTATTAGCCAGTTGCAGGCGACGGCGATGGCCGCGCGCGGGCAAGACACGCACTCGCAGTCGACGGTGAGTTTTGCCGGCCAGCTACATGCTGCGCTGGATCGTATTAGCGACAGACAGACGGCGGCGCGCGTTCAGGCGGAAAAATTCACTCTGGGTGAGCCGGGCATTGCGCTTAATGACGTGATGGCTGATATGCAAAAAGCGTCCGTCTCCATGCAAATGGGGATTCAGGTGCGCAACAAGCTGGTCGCCGCGTATCAGGAAGTCATGTCCATGCAGGTTTAAGCCAGGGCTGACAACCCATCCGCAGCGAACTCCCGGGCGCTTACCTAAGTCAGCGACGGGGACGCGACGCCCATGCAACCAGTGCGTGATTATGTGGGCTTGTTTTTTGCGAGGCGCGCTCATTTTATTGATAAGCGGGTTGCACATTGTTGCAGGGACTTATTAAAAATAGGGTACGCCTGTTTACTGACGCCATTCATTCCTACTATTCGTTCTGACGCTATTGTCATTGAGTTTGCAATCCAGAATGTTCCTGCAATATATGCGCCGTTGCGATAATACACGGTAAATTCTTTATTAATGCCTGGAATATCTGTTTCATGGAGATCCAGTATATACCCATACGGGGACAGATTATCAGCGAGACAGCGGGCAATGGCGCTCGGATGTGCATTGACCACTGTGACGGGTGAGTAACGGGCAGCGGCAAGACAGACGACTCCAATAATGGAGATGAAAATAATTTTTATCATTTTTTTGGCTTCTGCTGTGCATAAATAAATCATCACCTGATAATGTCAGTGAGTAAAAATATAAATACCTGATAGTCTTTTATGACGTAGAGGGAAAATAATAATTATTTTATGTTTTGCTTAAAATAGTCATGGGTTTTTCATCGACTCAGACAAAATTAAAACGGTATACGTTATATAATAGATTTATGCCACGGCGCACAAGACGACCTTGTCTGATTTCTTTTATGCGTTTTAGATTTTTGCCGGTTACGCCGTAAAAGGTCTCCCGCCGTAACGTACAGCGGGAGCATGCGTTTATTTTTGAATCAGATAACGAATTGTCGGGCCATCCTGCTGGATATCCAGCACCGTATAGCCGTGATTGCGTGCATCCAGTGGAATATTATTAATGGATTGCGGACAGTCGCTCACCACTTCCAGGATCTCCCCTTTTTTTAGCTGCGGCATCGCTTCCAGAGTGGCGACCGCCGGGTACGGGCAAGGTTCGCCAACCATATCCAGACGGTAATCAGGGACGATATTTTTCATACAGATTCCTTAGCAGGCGTCAGCCCCGCACGGCGGAAAAAACGTTTTTCCCAGCCGATAATTAACATCAGCGCGGCAAATAATAACAGGTAGGTGACCAGCAGACCGCCCAGCGGACCAAAGGTATTCAGCAGGTTAACTTTATCCCAACTGGTCGCCAGCGCGGGCGCGAAATCATCCCAGTAGTAAGCCAGGATGGTTGAACCGATGACATTGCCGAGGCCCACCCACCAGTAATGCACCTGGCCTTCTACTGCGCGGTACATCCAGCCGGTTTCGCAGCCGCCCGCCAGCACGATGCCAAAACCGAACAGCAGTCCGCCAATGATCGCATTCGGGCCAGCCCACATAATTTTAGGTGCAACGCCCAACTGCACGTAGCTGAAAATACCAATGGCGCTGACCGCCATGCCGAAAATAATCGCTTTCGCCATATGGGCGCGTCCGGAGATCCACAGATCGCGAAAGGCCGAGGTAAAGCAGATTTGCGCGCGCTCGATCAGCAGCCCAAACCCGACGCCGAACAGCATCGCCAGCCCCAGTTTCGGCTGATGCATTGCCGTTAATAACGCCCAGCCAATCATGCCGATAAAGACCAGCATACCGAGCCTGAAACGCCGTCTTGCCTGATCTGGTTTCTGCGTCAGTGGCGAAGCCGCGGAGACCTTTTGCATTTTCACCGGTATGCGAAATATCGGCAGCAACGTAAAGCGGGCGCCGAACCAGGAGCCGATAGCGGTCGCCAGCGCAAAGAACCACGCGTGTAGGGAGAACTGCGGGATCCCGGTAAAAAAGGCGGCCAGGTTACACCCCATCGCCAGACGCGCGCCGAAGCCAGCGATCATGCCTCCGACCACCGCCTGTACGATACGGATTCGGCTGCGCGGCATACGCAGTTTTACGTTGTTGGCCCACAGCGCCGCGGCGAAACAGCCGCCGAACATGCCGAGGATCATCATGCCGTCGATACGCGTCAGCGGCGTACCTTCCAGATGAATCAGCTTGTAGTAGCCCCACTGTTCGGCATGAACGCCAAAAAGCTGCAAAATTTGCCCGCCCCAGCGGGTAAATTCGCCCGTCACGGCCCAGAACGTGCCGGTGATGCCAAAATAGTAGGTAGAGAGAATACCGGCTGCGATCACCGCAGGGGCCGGCGCCCAGAATTTAATTAACCAGGTTTGCTTGAAGTGTTGCCATGACATGTGTTTAGCCTCTGAACTCAGAAGGTGTGAAACAAGAAGTGCGCATACTACACCGATCACAGAATTTGCCTACACCTAATAAGCGGTAATACCGACTGGATCAAATTGCGGTCAGCGCCTGGAAAGGCTGGCGGCGTCAGGGCTTTAATGCCACAATTCCTCTTTCTTCTGATGCAGGATGAATGATGAAAAAAGTAGCGATCGTTGGAGCATTGCTGGTTCTGGCCGGATGCGCCGAGGTGGAAAACTATAATGATGTGGTGAAAACGCCCGCGCCGGCCGGTCTGGAAGGGTACTGGCAGTCAAAAGGCCCACAACGTAAGCTGGTGAGCCCTGAAGCTATCGCCAGCCTGGTAGTGACTAAAGAAGGCGATACGCTGGACTGCCGCCAGTGGCAGCGCGTTATTGCTCTGCCGGGCAAGCTGACCATGCTCTCCGATGACTTAACCAATGTTACGGTTAAGCGTGAGCTCTATGAAATTGAGCGCGACGGGAATACTCTGGAATATGATGGCATGACGCTGCAACGGGTCGCTCGTCCGACGCCGGAGTGCGCCGCCGCGTTAGAAAAAACGCCGCTGCCGACGCCGCTGCCGTAATTTCGCTTCCCGGCAGCGCTCTGCCGCCGGGAACGCTCATCACACGTCCTCAATGACCCACACGCTGACGCTGCCTGCGTTGCAGAAGAACGTCGCTTCGCCTTGATCATTGGTTACAACATGCTCACTGCGGTTTCCCAGAAAATCACGCCAGGTCTTGTTAGCGTAATTGTCGCCGAGCAGGAGGGTTTTTTCACCGTCGTCGCCATTGGAAAGTACAACCACACAGCCCGGATTCTCTTCAGTACCGCTGCGACTAAAGGCGATACAGTTAGGATGATCGAAAAAGAGAGTTTGTATACCGTGCGCAAAACGCTGACGAGCAAGGATCAGCCGATCCAGTTGGTTAATCACCGGCATGTCGACCCGACAGGTCTCGCCATTTTCGCCGCTATCCTCATAGCTGGCGCCGTATAAATCGGGATAAAACACCGACGGTACGCCGTTTTCACGAAGCAGGATCAGCGCATAGGCCAATGGTTTGAACCAGGGTTCTACCGGCGCTTCCAGCGCCTGTAACGGTTGTGTATCGTGGTTAGCGACCAGCGTCACCGCATGAAAAGGGTCGGCTTCTACCAGCGTGCCGGTGAATATGTGGCGCATGTCATACTCCGCGCCCTGGCGCGAGGCTTCATGAAATTTCATCTGCAACGGCGCGTCGAACAGCATGGTTTTCCCGTCGACCTGATCGATGTACGTTTGCAGTTTATCCACTTCATGCGACCAGTATTCTGCGACAATAAACAGCGGTTTTGGTGCAACCGCCTGTACATGCTCAATCCATTCTTTATAAAACCAGGCGGGTATATGTTTTACCGCGTCCAGGCGAAAGCCGTCACAATGGGTTTGTTCCATGACCCAACGAGCCCAATATTTAATCTCTTCCGTAACCGCGTGATTGCGAAAATCGATATTTTCCCCCATCAGATAGTCAAAATTACCCATCTCATCATCAACCTGATCGTTCCAGCCATCGCCGGTATAGTCATTGACGATCTTAAAAATGCCGTCTTCGTCGGGATTCTCGATGTGATCAATGCCGCTAAAACAGTGATAGTCCCAAATAAAGTTGGAATACTGGCCCGCGCGGGCAGGGAAGGTGTAGCGCGTCCAGCCTTCGCATTCAATGATGTTGTCATCGATTTGCGTGCGGTCATCCTGATTCACGCGCTGAACGCGAATACGTTCTTTTTCGTCTGCCCCCATTTTGTGGTTCACGACGACGTCGAGCAGCACCGCAATATTATTTTTTTTGAGCGCGTCTATCGCCGTCAGTAACTGGCGTTTATCGCCGTACTTTGTCGCGATAGTTCCTTTTTGGTCAAATTCGCCGAGGTCAAACAGGTCGTAGGTATCATAGCCTACGGAATAGCCGCCGGAGGCGCCTTTACAGGCGGGCGGTAGCCAGACCATATTGATACCGATATCATTCAGCCCATCAGCACGTTCCGCCAGCTCAGGCCAGAGTTTACCGCCGTCGGGATAATACCAGTGGAAGTACTGCAATAACGTGGGGTTTTTCATCTTCCGTGCTCCAGAAGTCGTTTAGCCGACCTCTGGAGTATGGAAGAATTTTCATACGAGACGGGAAAATATTATGAGGCGCCAGGCGCATCTGGCACGAGTAACATACCGGAAAGACGCCCATAAGCGTTGTTGAGTGATTTTTGGCGGGTGGATTGTCCGATCAAACTACTGAGTTCATCCAGTCGCTGTTGCAGCAGCCCTTTCAGGAGCTGCTCATTATCCAGCGTTTGTTTGATGTATCCGGCGACCATATCCTGAATACTTCGCGTAATGCCCGGTGGAGTTTGCTTTTCCATCACCGTTTCAATACTTTGCAGATAGGAGACCTCTTGTTGCAATAAGAGATCCCATTCACCTCGCTGCGCAAGTTCAAGCAGCGATTGACTGAGCAGCGCAATACGCTGCCAACGGTTGATAAACTCCACGGTTGAGGTCATTAACGAGACTCCTGGAAAGATGCTTTCGGTGAAATCTGTTTCCAGGCTTCTGCAATATTGCTGAGTAACCCTTCCACTTCTTCGATGGCCTGAGCGTCGTTACGCAAATTAGCCTGCAGTAAACGGCGAATCATATAGTCGTATAGCTCGGAAAGATTCGTCGCAATCTCACCGCCTTTTTCCTGATCGAGGCCGGCTTTCAGCCCGTTATCGATAATATTGATGGCTTTGCTTAACGCTTCACCTTTCGCGACAACATCGCCTTGTTCTAAAAACAGGCGAGCGCGCACCAGAGCGCTATTCGCGCCATCAAACAACATTTCAATCAACTGATGCGGGCTGGCGCTCATCACGGCGCTTTCCACGCTGACTTGCGCATAAGCTTTGATACCGCTCGCGGTGTACATGGTGACCTCTGTTATCAGGACTTGTTCATAGCTGTAAATTGCTGGGTCAAATAACTACTGGTGTTATTCAGTTTACTCATCATGGTATCCAGTTGGGTAAACTGGGCCTTGTAACGGGCAACGGTTTCATCGATGCTATTGCTAACGGACAGGTACTGTTTTGTCAGGCTTTTCAGCGTGGCGTTAACGTTGTCCTGCGCATTATCAATAATGCCGTCATCCGCCAGATAACTTTTCACTTCGGTGGCAATTTTGGTGGTGATCCCCGTTTCTTTACCATCGCCCACCAGCAGCTCACGCGCTGCGGCTGTATTATCTTTCAATACTTTGGTCAGCTTATCATCATCAATCTTCAGTTTGCCGGAAGTCCCATCCTGGGTGATGCCAATTTCCGCCATTGTTTTGAACGCAGAATTACTGCCGCTATTGGCAAATTGTGCCCGAATCCCGGTCTGGATAGTACGAACCACACTATCGCCTAACAGCGCGCCGTTTTTATCGCTGGCTTCTTCGCCCGGCTCAACGGCGGTATATTTGGTTAACGAGCTAAAGGTATCCACCAGCGAGTTATAGGCATCCACCCAGGATTTAATCGCCTCTTTCGCCTTGGTATCATCTTTCGTTACCGTCACGGTCGCGTCGGTCACTTTCTTGGTCAGGGTGAGTGTAATTCCCTGAGGGGCGTCGGTTACGGTATTGCTCTGACGCTCAATGTCGATGCCGTTTACGTTCAGCTTCGCGTTTTCTGCTTTCACCAGCTCTTGCATATTGCCGGTATTGGTGGTGCTGTCATAAGCGAGTAGATCGTTAAGTTTTGTATCGCCTTCCACCGTGATCTTCATCGTATTGTCAGTACCGCTATTGGCGGTAAGCACCAACTGGAATTCGTTCTCTTTGACCTTAACGATACTGGCGGCGATACCGCTGTCGGCGTCATTGATGGCGTCACGGATCGCCTCCATGGAGGTGTCGCCTTTATCCAGCTTAATTTCCAGCGGCTCTTTACGTCCCGGCTGTTCAATTTTAATTGTCCGGGACGTGACCGACGTATCGCCCAACTGCTCTTTGGTGGTCGCGAAGGTGGTTTTTGTCGCCAGCGACTGTGCGGCGGCAAGCTGGGTTACGTTAATCTTATAAGTCCCTGCGGCAGCGCCAGCGGTAGTACTGACTTTGAGATCTTCAGTGGTGCTGGACGCCACGGTAGACTTAAATAAATCCGCTTTATTTAACGCGGTATTTGCCGTCTGGAATTTTTCTAATGCGCTTTTCAATGTGCCATAGGCGGTTAGCTTTGCCGAATTCGCGCTCTGCTGTTTGGTAATTGGCGTTAAGCGTCCTTTTTCGTTCTTTGTCAGGTCTGTCAACAACTGGTCTAACGGTAAGTTTGATCCCACACCTAATGATGAAATTGAAGCCATGCCTTCTTCCTTTTTGATTGCAAACAGTAGTTAAGCGCGTTATCGGCAATCTGGAGGCAAAGTTTAATGATAATTTTGCAAAAATAATGCGCGGAATAATGATGCATAAAGCGGCTATTTCGCCGCCTAAGAAAAAGATCGGGGGAAGTGAAAAATTTTCTAAAGTTCGAAATTCAGGTGCCGATACAAGGGTTACGGTGAGAAACCGTGGGCAACAGCCCAATAACATCAAGTTGTAATTGATAAGGAAAAGATCATGGCACAAGTCATTAATACAAACAGCCTGTCGCTGTTGACCCAGAATAACCTGAACAAATCCCAGTCTGCTCTGGGCACCGCTATCGAGCGTCTGTCTTCCGGTCTGCGTATCAACAGCGCGAAAGACGATGCGGCAGGTCAGGCGATTGCTAACCGTTTTACCGCGAACATCAAAGGTCTGACTCAGGCTTCCCGTAACGCTAACGACGGTATTTCTATTGCGCAGACCACTGAAGGCGCGCTGAACGAAATCAACAACAACCTGCAGCGTGTGCGTGAACTGGCGGTTCAGTCTGCTAACAGCACCAACTCCCAGTCTGACCTCGACTCCATCCAGGCAGAAATCACCCAGCGCCTGAACGAAATCGACCGTGTATCCGGCCAGACTCAGTTCAACGGCGTGAAAGTCCTGGCGCAGGACAACACCCTGACCATCCAGGTTGGTGCCAACGACGGTGAAACTATCGATATCGATCTGAAGCAGATCAACTCTCAGACCCTGGGTCTGGATACGCTGAATGTGCAGAAAAAATATGATGTGAAGAGCGAAGCAGTTAAAAGCGGCGGTGGGGCAACACTCAATACCACTGGTCTTAATGATGCAGCTCTTAAAACGGGTGTTGGTGGTGCAACAAACGGTACTGCTGCAATTAAGGATGGTAAAGTCTTCTTCGATGCAACTGATAATAAATATTTTATTGAAGTAGAAGGTTTAACCGCTGGCGACGCTACTAAAAATGGTGTTTATGAAGTTAGTGTTGCAGATGATGGCACTGTTACAATGCCGACAACCACGAAAGTGACAGGAGGCATGCCAGCCACGGCGACGGCAGTAACCGAAACGCAGCCAAAACCTGTAGCCCTCAGTACAGCAGTTAAAGATCAGTTGACCGACAGTGGTATTAGTGCTGCTGATGCTGCAAAAGGCCAATTAGTTACGATGTCTTATACGGATAAAAACGGTAAGACTATTGATGGCGGTTTCGGTGTTAAAGTTGGGGCTAATATTTATGCTGCAACAAAAAATAAAGATGGATCGTTCAGCATTAACACCACTGAATATACCGATAAAGGCGGCAACACTAAAACTGCACTGAACCAACTGGGTGGCGCAGACGGTAAAACTGAAGTCGTTTCTATCGACGGTAAAACCTATAATGCCAGCAAAGCTGCTGGTCACAACTTCAAAGCACAGCCAGAGCTGGCTGAAGCGGCTGCTACAACCACCGAAAACCCACTGGCTAAAATTGATGCCGCGCTGGCGCAGGTTGATGCGCTGCGTTCTGACCTGGGTGCGGTACAGAACCGTTTCAACTCCGCTATCACCAACCTGGGCAATACCGTAAATAACCTGTCTTCTGCCCGTAGCCGTATCGAAGATTCCGACTACGCGACCGAAGTTTCCAACATGTCTCGCGCGCAGATCCTGCAGCAGGCCGGTACCTCCGTTCTGGCGCAGGCGAACCAGGTTCCGCAAAACGTCCTCTCTTTACTGCGTTAATCCGGCGATTGATTCACCGACACGTGGTACACAATCAAGGCAGCGAAAGCTGCCTTTTTTAATTCCGGAGCCTGTGTAATGAAAGAAATCACCGTCACTGAACCTGCCTTTGTCACCCGCTTTTCCTGTTCTGGCTCGGCCTGCCGCGACCACTGTTGTAAGGGCTGGAAAATCACGCTGGATAAGACGACGGTTAAAAAGTATCTCGCCAGTAAAGACGCGACGATTCGTACCATCGCGCAAGATAATATTATTCTGCTGAAAAAGAACAACAGCCACTGGGGCGAAATTAAGCTGCCTTCGGCGCTGGGGAATTGTCCCTATCTGGATGAGGACCGTCTGTGCCGGGTACAAAAAACGTTAGGCGCAAAGGCATTAAGTCATACCTGTTCCTCTTTCCCGCGGGCGCACCATACCTATAAAAATGAGGTACGTAACTCCCTGAGTCTTGCCTGCCCGGAGGTGACGTCCCGCATTTTAAACGATCCTGACGCGATGGCGCTCGGCGAAAAAACTATCATTCAGCAGACATTCAATACTGCGCCGTTATTCCCAGCGCAGCAAAAGTTACTCAATCTGTTTTGCCTGAGTTTGATCAACCATGCCAACAGCAGTACGGAAGCCGCGCTCTATGCGTTAATAAAATTTGTCATGTATACGCAGAAATTTGCCAAAATTGATGATGCGGCGCTGGGTGAACTGGAACAGGTGTATGCTGCGCTACTTGAGCAGTTGCAGACCGGCGTGCTGGCGCAGGAGTTAATGAATATCGCGCCGGATAGCAAGGTAAAAACCTCGCTGGTATTGCAGATGCAGGACTATTTCCGCTCGTTCCCGCTTAGTCGTGGCAGTGTTATCCTCGATCACTACATCCAGTGCCTTCTGCGGGTGCTGACGGCGGAAGAGGGCGTTTCAATGGAGCAGAAGGTGAGCGATATTGAGTCCTCATTAGCGCGCTGTTTACAGGCGGATGAGCAGCAGAAGAACTGGGCTTTCAGAAATTTAATTCTCTATAAAATTTGGGAAAATAATTTCCCCAACCAGCCGAATGTCGACCCGTTACGCGCGCTGTATATTATCGTGGCGGAATATGCGTTTATTAAGCTATTAACGGCAGCCAGCGTGCATGAGCGCGGGCGTCTTGAGTGGGATGACGTTACCAATATTGTGTATAGTTTTCACTCCCGCAGCCAGCATAACAGCGAGGTGGCGGCGAATTTTCATCGCCATATAGAAACGGTGCGTACTGGCGACGATCTGTCGATGATTCATCTTCTGACATAGTTTTGTTCGGGGTGGGCTTTTGCGCATCCCGTTTATCCTATCTGGCTGATTTTATTCTGCTCTTTGAGCCGCAAAAAAGGCGCTACAGGTTACATAAGTGAAATAACCCTTCTTTTATAGCCTTATTCCTTCGATAGAACCCTCTGTAGAAACGGATAATCATGCCGATAACTCATTTAACGCAGGGCTGTTTATCGTGAATTCACTGTATACCGCTGAAGGTGTAATGGATAAACACTCGCTGTGGCAGCGTTATGTACCGCTGGTGCGTCACGAAGCATTGCGCCTGCAGGTGCGATTGCCGGCGAGCGTGGAACTGGACGATCTGCTACAAGCGGGCGGCATCGGGTTATTAAATGCGGTCGACCGATATGACGCTTTGCAAGGAACGGCATTTACCACTTACGCAGTGCAGCGTATTCGTGGGGCGATGCTGGATGAATTACGCAGCCGCGATTGGGTGCCGCGTAGCGTCCGGCGTAATGCCCGCGAAGTGGCGCAGGCGATGGGACAACTGGAGCAGGAAC
Source organism: Salmonella sp. SAL04157 (assembly GCF_046551635.1). NCBI lineage: Bacteria > Pseudomonadati > Pseudomonadota > Gammaproteobacteria > Enterobacterales > Enterobacteriaceae > Salmonella > Salmonella sp. SAL04157. Next base: position 314,452 of record NZ_JBGDVS010000003.1, on the reverse strand, counting down.
TGGGGCGTAATGCGACGGAAACCGAAGTGGCGGAACGTCTTGGCATCCCTGTTGCGGAGTATCGTCAGATGTTGCTCGATACCAACAACAGCCAACTTTTCTCTTACGATGAGTGGCGGGAAGAGCATGGCGATAGCATCGAACTGGTGACTGAAGAACATCAACAGGAAAACCCGTTACATCAACTGCTGGAGGGAGACCTGCGACAGCGGGTAATGGATGCGATTGAATCGCTGCCGGAACGCGAGCAACTGGTGTTAACGCTGTATTACCAGGAAGAGCTCAATCTCAAAGAGATTGGCGCAGTACTGGAAGTCGGCGAATCGCGGGTCAGCCAGTTGCATAGTCAGGCCATCAAACGATTACGCACCAAACTGGGTAAGTTATAGGTCGCGCATGGTCGCACCCGAAAAGTGCCGCACAACGTATAGACTACCAGGAGTTCTCATGACGGTGCAGCAACCTAAAAGGCGGCCCTTGAGCCGCTATCTTAAAGACTTTAAACACAGCCAGACGCATTGCGCGCATTGTCACAAACTGCTCGACCGCATTACGCTGGTTCGCCGTGGCAAGATCGTTAATAAAATCGCTATTTCACAGCTGGATATGCTACTTGACGACGCTGCCTGGCAGCGGGAGCAGAAGGAGTGGGTGGCGCTGTGTCGCTTTTGCGGCGATTTGCACTGCAAAAAGCAGAGTGATTTTTTCGATATTATCGGTTTCAAGCAGTATTTGTTTGAACAAACCGAGATGAGCCATGGCACGGTGCGGGAATATGTCGTGCGTTTACGACGTCTTGGCAATTACCTCAGCGAGCAAAACATTTCCCACGATCTGCTGCAGGACGGTTTTCTCGATGAAAGCCTGGCGCCATGGTTGCCGGAAACCAGCACCAATAATTACCGTATCGCACTGCGTAAATACCAGCAATATAAAGCGCATCAGCAGATTGCGCCCAGACAGAAATCCCCCTTTACCGCCAGTTCTGATATATATTAAAAAAGCATAAGATGTAGCAGAGTCGTGTTGGTGAAACGTGGCAAACCTTCTACATTAGGCTGAGTCCCCCAAAGGTTCGCGAGACGTGACGATGCGCCATGGCGGGACACAGTCTATGGTCATTAACGGCAATATTCGGGGTTACTATGAAATTAGCACTGCTGGGACGTCAGGCACTGATGGGAGTAATGGCTGTAGCGCTGGTGGCGGGAATGAGCGCGAAGAGCTTTGCCGATGAGGGTTTGCTGAACAAAGTTAAAGAACGCGGCACGCTGCTGGTAGGGCTGGAAGGTACCTATCCGCCGTTTAGTTTTCAGGGTGAAGACGGCAAATTAACCGGTTTTGAAGTCGATTTCGCCGAGGCGTTGGCAAAACATCTGGGCGTTAAAGCGTCGCTGAAGCCGACCAAATGGGACGGAATACTGGCGTCGCTGGACGCTAAACGCATTGATGTGGTGATAAACCAGGTCACGATTTCAGACGTCCGCAAGAAAAAATATGATTTCTCTACGCCTTACACTGTCTCCGGCGTTCAGGCGCTGGTGAAAAAAGGCAATGAAGGCACGATCAAAACGGCGGCCGATCTGCAGGGCAAAAAAGTTGGCGTTGGGCTGGGGACTAACTATGAAGAGTGGCTACGTCAACATGTTCAGGGTGTGGATATCCGTACTTATGACGATGATCCTACAAAATACCAGGATCTGCGCGTAGGCCGTATTGACGCGATTTTAGTCGACCGTCTGGCGGCGCTGGATCTGGTGAAAAAAACCAAAGGTACGCTGGCCGTCACCGGTGATGCGTTTTCGCGTCAGGAGTCCGGCGTTGCGTTACGTAAAGGCAACGAAGACTTGCTGAAGGCGGTAGATAACGCCATTGCGGAAATGCAAAAAGATGGCACCTTAAAAGCGCTCTCTGAAAAATGGTTTGGCGCTGACGTGACCCAATAATGTTCTACGTTGCCCGGCAGGCAGTGCGCCGCCGGGCAATATCAACCTCATACTATGTTAGCAAACGGAGGCGCGTGAATCGGCGCCTTTTTTATTTCCGTTAGATCAACGTGCATAATAAATAGAACACACCACAACGTTACTGGAGGCTCAATGCCACTACATCACTTAACGCGCTTCCCTCGCCTGGAGCTTATCGGCGCGCCGACCCCGCTCGAATACCTGCCGCGATTGTCTGATTATCTTGGCCGTGAGATTTACATTAAGCGCGATGACGTTACGCCCATTGCAATGGGCGGCAATAAACTGCGTAAGCTGGAGTTTCTGGTGGCCGACGCGCTGCGAGAAGGGGCGGATACGCTGATAACCGCAGGGGCGATTCAGTCGAACCATGTCCGTCAGACGGCGGCAGTCGCGGCCAAATTGGGGCTGCATTGCGTCGCTTTGCTGGAAAATCCAATCGGTACCACCGCGGAAAATTACCTGACGAATGGTAATCGCCTGTTACTGGATTTATTTAATACACAAATTGAGATGTGCGATGCGCTAACCGATCCGGATGCGCAGTTGCAAACGCTGGCGACGCGCATTGAAGCGCAAGGGTTCAGGCCCTATGTGATTCCGGTCGGCGGCTCCAGCGCGCTGGGCGCAATGGGATACGTAGAGAGCGCCCTGGAAATCGCCCAGCAGTGTGAAGAAGTTGTCGGGCTCTCTTCGGTAGTGGTGGCCTCCGGCAGCGCCGGAACGCACGCCGGGTTAGCTGTCGGGCTGGAACATCTGATGCCGGATGTCGAACTGATTGGCGTGACCGTTTCACGTTCTGTCGCCGAGCAGAGACCCAAAGTGATTGCCTTGCAGCAGGCTATTGCCGGTCAGCTGGCGCTGACGGCGACGGCGGATATCCATTTATGGGATGACTATTTTGCCCCGGGTTACGGCGTGCCAAATGACGCGGGGATGGAGGCGGTGAAACTGCTGGCGAGCCTGGAGGGAGTGCTGCTGGATCCGGTATATACCGGTAAAGCGATGGCGGGTCTGATAGACGGCATCAGCCAGAAACGCTTTAACGATGACGGGCCGATTCTCTTTATTCACACCGGTGGGGCGCCTGCGCTGTTTGCCTACCATCCTCATGTATAACCTCCAGGTAATCAACGCGAATGCAAGAAAGTATCCAACTGGTTATTGAATCGCTGCCGTATTTGCTTAAAGGCGCCGTCTTTACCCTGCAACTGAGTATTGGCGGTATGTTTTTTGGTCTGCTGCTGGGATTTGTGCTGGCGCTGATGCGGATGTCTCCGCTATGGCCGGTTCGCTGGCTGGCGCGCTTTTATATCTCGATTTTTCGCGGTACGCCGCTTATCGCCCAGTTATTTATGATCTATTACGGCCTGCCGCAATTTGGTATTGAGCTGGACCCTATCCCGGCGGCGATGATTGGTTTATCGCTCAATACCGCGGCTTACACGTCCGAGACGCTGCGCGCGGCGATCTCGGCTATCGACAAGGGACAATGGGAAGCGGCGGCGAGCATTGGCATGACGCCGTGGCAAACGCTACGTCGCGCTATTTTGCCGCAGGCGGCTCGTGTCGCGCTTCCGCCGTTGAGCAACAGCTTTATCAGCCTGGTGAAAGATACGTCGCTCGCCGCGACGATTCAGGTGCCGGAGTTGTTCCGCCAGGCGCAGTTAATTACCTCGCGAACGCTGGAGGTGTTTACCATGTATCTGGCCGCGTCGTTAATCTACTGGGTAATGGCGACCGTCTTATCGGCACTGCAAAACTATTTTGAAAACCAGCTTAACCGCCAGGAGAGAGAGCCAAAATGAGTGCGATCGAAGTCACTAACCTGGTCAAAAAATTTCATGGTCAAACGGTGCTGCACGGTATCGACCTTGAGGTGAAGCCCGGAGAAGTCGTCGCCATTATCGGCCCGAGCGGCTCAGGGAAAACAACGTTATTACGCTGCATTAACCTGCTGGAGCAACCGGAAGCGGGCACCATTAAAGTGGGCGATATTATCATCGATACCGCCCGCCCATTCAGCCAGCAAAAAGGGTTGATTCGCCAGCTACGCCAGCATGTCGGCTTTGTCTTTCAGAGTTTTAATCTGTTCCCGCATCGTACCGTGCTGGAAAATATCATTGAAGGTCCGGTGATTGTAAAGGGAGAGCCGAAAGCCGAGGCGACGGCGTTGGCGCGGGAACTGTTAGCCAAAGTCGGGTTGGCCGGTAAAGAGACCCGTTATCCGCGCCGCCTGTCGGGCGGGCAACAGCAGCGCGTGGCGATTGCGCGTGCGCTGGCGATGCGCCCGGAAGTGATTCTGTTTGATGAGCCCACGTCGGCGCTTGATCCTGAATTAGTCGGCGAGGTGCTTAATACAATTCGCCAGCTGGCGCAGGAAAAGCGCACGATGGTGATCGTCACTCACGAAATGGGCTTTGCGCGTGACGTGGCTGACCGGGCAATATTTATGGATCAGGGGCAAATCGTCGAGCAGGGGCCGGCGAAAACCTTGTTCGCCGATCCTCAGCATCCGCGTACCCGCCAGTTCCTTGAGAAATTTTTAGTGAAATAATACCTTTTCAACGCTCGCCCGAATTAGCCGCGCCTCGGGCGAGCGCAATGAATAATTATGAAGTCATTCTGCCAGATTATTAACCTCGCTCTCAGGCGGAAGCCAAAAAACTGTAATGCCGCTCAAGTATTCTACGACTCGTCCGATATTTCTTATATATAAACACTATTTATGTGTTAATTTAAGTCATTCATAATAATGATTATCAATATCAAAGGCGTGACCATAAAATATGCAGGAAAATGATTTCTTCACCTGGCGACGCGCAATGTTGTTACGCTTTCAGGAGATGGCGGCAGCAGAGGATGTTTATACTGAATTGCAATATCAGACACAGCGGCTGGAATTTGATTATTATGCCCTGTGTGTTCGTCATCCCGTTCCCTTTACCCGGCCTAAAATATCGCTTCGTACCACTTATCCTCCGGCGTGGGTAACGCATTATCAGTCCGAAAACTATTTTGCGATCGATCCGGTATTAAAGCCGGAAAATTTCAGGCAGGGTCATTTACATTGGGATGACGTGCTATTTCATGAAGCGCAGGCGATGTGGGATGCCGCCCAGCGTTTCGGATTACGCAGAGGCGTAACCCAGTGTGTGATGTTGCCGAACCTGGCGCTGGGCTTTTTATCTGTCTCCCGTAGCAGTTTACGCTGCTCCTCGTTTACCTACGATGAAGTGGAGCTGAGGTTGCAACTGCTGGCGCGGGAGAGTCTTTCGGCGCTGACAAGATTTGAAGACGACATGGTGATGGCGCCTGAGATGTGTTTCAGTAAACGTGAGAAAGAGATTCTGAAGTGGACGGCGGAAGGGAAGACCTCATCAGAGATCGCCATTATTCTGTCGATTTCTGAAAATACCGTTAACTTCCATCAGAAAAACATGCAGAAGAAATTCAATGCGCCAAATAAAACACAGATTGCCTGCTACGCTGCGGCGACAGGTCTGATATGACGTGCTGACGATGCTTCGCGCCAGACGCGAAACCGGCTGAAAGCGATGCTAACAGCCGGTTTTTTACTACTGGCGGTAAGCTTGTTTAATTTGCTTAACCGTACTGGAAAATACCGCCGCTTGTGCTTCATCATCCATCTGCGCGATCTGTTTTTCCATTTTAAGAATCACGCGCCCTGCATCGGCCTGGCCCATCGCCTGCAGCATCAGCGTTAACATGGCTTTCAGGCAGTTGACTTCAGTAGCCAGTTCTTGATTATTCTCAGCGGTGGAAAAATCAGGCGTACTCATTTATTTTCCTCGTTATGTTTCAGTGAAAATGTGCGATAGCAGATGTTAAGGCGGCGGAGTATACCATAAGCTACGCTAAAAATAGCAGTGGTTGTTTTTTGATCAAAAAGGGGAAGGTTTACCCACAAAATAAACGTTGCCGCGTGATGCATATATTTTCTTCATTCTTTGTTTATTACGCGTATTTCACTCGTTAATTATTGTTACAAAGTTGATTCTCTAATTAGTGTTTAGACAGCGGAACGTGAAATTTTTGTCACCATTATGAAATAGCAGCGCGGGACAGCGCCGCCAGAAGGGGCTACAACGTTGGCAGTTGCCACATGACGTACAACATAATTTCCAAAAACGAGAGCAAAATCGAATACCCGGTGTTTTTTTACGTTTCAAAGTTGAGATAAAACCAGCTAATATAAGGACGATTAACTATCAGTAGCGTTATCCCTATTCTGGAGATATTCCTTTGATCAACGTTCTTCTTGTTGATGACCACGAACTGGTGCGCGCAGGGATACGACGCATTCTTGAAGATATAAAGGGCATTAAAGTTGTCGGTGAAGCGTGCTGCGGAGAGGATGCGGTAAAATGGTGCCGTACTAACGCCGTTGACGTCGTGCTGATGGATATGAACATGCCCGGTATTGGCGGCCTTGAGGCAACGCGTAAAATTGCCCGATCGACAGCGGATATCAAAGTGATCATGCTGACCGTCCATACGGAGAACCCGTTGCCCGCCAAAGTGATGCAGGCTGGCGCAGCTGGCTATCTCAGCAAAGGCGCTGCGCCTCAGGAGGTGGTGAGCGCTATTCGTTCGGTGTATTCCGGACAACGTTATATCGCCTCCGATATCGCTCAGCAGATGGCGCTCAGTCAGATCGAGCCTGCAAAAACGGAAACGCCGTTCGCCAGTTTGTCTGAACGCGAGTTGCAGATTATGCTGATGATCACCAAGGGTCAGAAGGTCAATGAGATTTCAGAACAGCTGAATCTCAGTCCTAAAACGGTGAACAGCTATCGCTATCGTATGTTCAGTAAATTAAACATTCATGGTGATGTTGAGCTGACTCACCTGGCAATCCGCCATGGCCTGTGTAATGCGGAGACGTTAACAAGCCAGTGAGTGAAATATTTGACGCAAAGGCGTTTTTGAAAACCGTTACCAGCCAACCCGGTGTCTATCGTATGTATGACGCCGGCGGTACGGTTATCTATGTTGGTAAAGCAAAAGACCTGAAAAAGCGTCTTTCCAGCTACTTTCGCAGCAACCTGGCTTCGCGTAAAACCGAAGCGCTAGTTGCGCAAATTCAACACATTGATGTCACGGTAACGCATACCGAAACGGAAGCGCTGCTGCTTGAGCATAATTACATCAAGTTGTATCAACCGCGTTACAACGTGTTGTTGCGTGATGATAAATCCTATCCTTTTATTTTTCTGAGCGGCGATACCCATCCGCGTCTGGCGATGCACCGTGGCGCTAAACATGCGAAAGGCGAGTACTTCGGCCCATTTCCTAACGGCTATGCCGTGCGGGAAACGCTGGCGCTGTTACAGAAAATTTTCCCTATCCGCCAGTGCGAAAACAGCGTGTATCGCAACCGCTCGCGTCCTTGCCTGCAATACCAGATTGGCCGCTGCTTAGGCCCCTGCGTTGCAGGACTGGTCAGCGAGGAGGAGTACACGCAACAGGTGGAGTATGTCCGGTTGTTTTTGTCCGGCAAGGACGACCAGGTCTTAACACAGCTGATTGCCCGGATGGAAAAGGCCAGCCAGGATTTGGCATTTGAAGAGGCGGCGCGTATTCGCGATCAGATCCAGGCGGTACGCCGGGTCACGGAGAGACAGTTTGTCTCCAATGCGGGCGACGATCTCGACGTTATCGGCGTGGCTTTCGATGCGGGTATGGCCTGTGTGCATGTGCTGTTTATTCGCCAGGGTAAGGTGCTGGGCAGCCGCAGCTATTTTCCAAAAGTGCCTGGCGGTACGGAACTGGGCGAAGTGGTGGAAACCTTTGTCGGGCAGTTTTACCTGCAGGGTAGCCAGATGCGCACGCTACCGGGCGAGATACTGCTCGATTTTAATCTTAGCGATAAAACGCTGCTCGCCGACTCGTTGTCGGAGCTTGCCGGACGGCGTATTCATGTCCAGACAAAACCGCGCGGCGATCGCGCCCGTTATCTCAAGCTGGCGCGGACCAACGCGGCAACGGCCTTAATTACAAAACTTTCGCAGCAGTCCACCATCACGCAGCGTTTGACTGCGCTGGCGGCGGTATTAAAACTTCCTGCTATCAAGCGGATGGAGTGTTTTGACATCAGCCATACCATGGGGGAGCAAACGGTCGCATCCTGTGTGGTATTTGACGCTAACGGGCCGTTACGCGCCGAGTATCGTCGTTATAATATCGCGGGCATCACGCCGGGTGATGACTACGCGGCGATGAATCAGGTGCTACGTCGGCGTTATGGCAAGGCCATAGAAGAAAGTAAGATTCCGGACGTTATTCTGATCGACGGCGGAAAAGGGCAGCTCGCCCAGGCGAAAGCCGTTTTCGCTGAGCTGGATGTCCCCTGGGATAAGCATCGCCCTTTGTTGCTCGGCGTCGCCAAAGGCGCAGACAGAAAGGCCGGTCTGGAAACACTCTTTTTTGAACCGGAAGGAGAGGGGTTTAGCCTGCCGCCGGACTCGCCGGCGCTGCATGTTATTCAGCATATTCGCGATGAGTCGCACGATCACGCGATCGGCGGACACCGTAAAAAACGCGCAAAGGTTAAAAATACCAGTACGCTGGAAACTATTGAAGGCGTTGGGCCTAAACGTCGCCAGATGCTGCTGAAATATATGGGCGGTTTGCAAGGACTACGTAACGCCAGCGTAGAAGAAATTGCAAAAGTGCCGGGTATTTCGCAAGGTCTGGCAGAAAAGATCTTCTGGTCGTTGAAACATTGAGGCCACTGTAGCAACATAGGGGTAATTTCACTGACAACAGATAGTTACCCGTCACTATGCAATTTAATATCCCTACGTTGCTCACGCTGTTTCGCGTCATCCTGATTCCATTCTTTGTCGTGGTGTTTTATTTGCCGTTCGCCTGGGCGCCGATGGTCAGCGCGCTGATTTTCTGTATTGCCGCTATTACCGACTGGTTTGACGGCTTTCTGGCGCGACGCTGGAACCAGAGTACGCGTTTCGGCGCTTTCCTCGACCCCGTCGCCGACAAGGTGCTGGTGGCGATCGCCATGGTGCTGGTCACCGAGCATTATCATAGCTGGTGGGTGACGTTACCTGCGGCGACGATGATAGCCCGCGAAATTATTATCTCTGCTCTGCGTGAATGGATGGCTGAGCTGGGCAAACGCAGTAGTGTAGCGGTCTCCTGGATCGGTAAAGTCAAAACTACCGCGCAGATGGTGGCGCTGGCGTGGCTCTTGTGGCGTCCGAATATCTGGGTAGAGTATGCCGGGATCGCGCTTTTCTTTGTTGCAGCGGTGCTAACGTTGTGGTCCATGTTGCAATATTTGAGCGCTGCACGCGGAGATTTGCTTGATCAGTGATCGTTTCGCCGCAAATTTCAGCAAACGATCGTGAGTGACGAAAAATATCGTTGACTCAGTGCGTCAGGTAAGTAGAATGCAACGCATCGAACGGCAGCACTGATTGCCAGACGATAACAAAATCAAGTGATTAACAAAGTTGCTTGATACTGCGGGAATAGCTCAGTTGGTAGAGCACGACCTTGCCAAGGTCGGGGTCGCGAGTTCGAGTCTCGTTTCCCGCTCCAGTTTAAAAGCATTGGCGTAAAGCGGATGCTGGCTGAAAAGCAAAAAAATTTGGCGCGTTAACAAAGCGGTTATGTAGCGGATTGCAAATCCGTCTAGTCCGGTTCGACTCCGGAACGCGCCTCCAATTTTTCCCGAGCCCGGATGGTGGAATCGGTAGACACAAGGGATTTAAAATCCCTCGGCGTTCGCGCTGTGCGGGTTCAAGTCCCGCTCCGGGTACCATGGGAAAGACAAGAATAATCAAAGCAATAAGCAGTGTCGTGAAACCACCTACGGGTGGTTTTTTTGTGTCTTCAATTTGTATGCCGACCGCGAGCGTGAACTTTCCAGCGCGATATACAGTAAAAACATCGGTAGCGGCATTTCTGCCAGTACAGCAGTTATGTGCTACCGACCCGCAAGAACTTATGGCTGGTAAATACTAAACGTCGGGTAAATCAGCCGATAAAATCCATTAATCTCTATAAAAAATGCTGATATGTTTTATGCCTGCTTTATTAAAGAGAGTAGGTCTGCCAGTGAAATATACCGATAATGCAAAATTATTTATTAGCTTCATTAATATTGGGATTGTAGGTTGCGCTTTTTTACTTTTTTTTATTTTGTATGAGCCTGAGAGTGCAATCGTAACCTACTCTCTTCCCGGTGAGCTTTCCTCTTCGACATGTGATGCGCGTAATTTTATTGGCTACGTCGATGAAAACGACTTTGCAGAGTATATAAAAAAAGTAGAACTGACGCGCTACAGTATGTATTGTCTGAAAAAAACAGGGGCGGGTCAGTGGAGTATTTATGCAAATTAAACGAGTATATAACTGTTCAGGGGTGTTTTCTGCACAATTTAATTAAAGGTAGATAGCGAACTAATATTCATCATAAGGTAATGTGATCCGCTTCATGCTTTAATCACGTTTTGCAATATTGTCTTAATAACAGGTCAACTACAGATAATTTCGGGTTTTCGTGAATGGCGGTTTTGGTCAGTCTCTATATTATGCTTTCCCCGCTTTACGGAGATGATGATGCAAAAGAAAACCTGGGCCGTTTTATTGATACCATTGTGCCTCACCGCTTGCCACCAGACGACCTACCGATCAACAGCCAAAGATGAAATTCTCACAGGGAGCTATATTGACCCGACAAAAACACGCTTTCCGTTAGCGGATTATTCACAGTCGGTTGATAAATGGATACCTCCGGACTCGGCTGATTACACTATTCCGGTTATTGATAGTGCTACCCAACAACGCTACTTTAACGCACTAAAATCTCATTATTTCGGAATGGACAGTGAAGCGCACTCGCCGTGGAATGATTTTTATATTACCGCATTGCTGAAAAAAAACGCAGCACAGGCCCGGGATGCCAGTATTAAGCAGTTTCTTAGCGACGGCAGTGCTTATTGGGGGGAAAACTTCAGACTTTATACCTCTCGCTGGAAAGAGGAGGTTAGAGGGAATACGGATACGCAGATTGACAATATCTATCATGCCTCCCGGCGAGGAATTATGGTCAGAGAAAGTTTAGTCAGAGCGCTGCCAACGGACGACCCGCTCTTTAACGATCCCCGTCAGGCGGGCGAGGGGTATCCGTTTGATAATTTACAAATGTCTTCGCTGCGTCCCGGTACGCCGGTCTATACGCTGACGAAGAGCAAAGACCAACGCTGGCAATATGTCGTTTCACCAGCGGTAACTGGCTGGGTTCATAGTGAAGATATTGCCAGTGCGGATCAGAAATTTATAACACAGTGGGTTTTGCTTGCTCATAAGCAACTGGGGGCATTTATCAACGCGCCGGTTTCTGTCCATGCCGCAGGCGTCTATTATTTCACCGGGCGACCGGGCACTATTTTACCGTTCCGACATCAACGGGCGGGCCAGTTCCTGATTGCGGCGCCAGTTCGCGATAGCAATGGTCGTGCGTTTATCCATTGGGTCTGGCTAAGCGGTAACGAGTTTACGGCTATGCCGTGGAAAATGACGCCGGAAAATATCGCCGTGCTAATGAAAGCAATGCACGGCGCCCCCTACGGTTGGGGAAATTTTAACTTTTATAATGATTGTTCAGCCGAAGTCCGCAGCCTGTTAATGCCGTTTGGCATATTCCTGCCCAGACATTCATCCGCGCAGGTAGAGTCTGCTGGACGGGTGGTCGATCTTAGTCATAAAAATCCCCAAATGCGGATCGATTATCTCACCAGATACGGAAAACCGTTTACTACGTTGGTCTATATTCCAGGGCATATTATGCTGTATATCGGTAACACAACCATGAATGGGCAGGTCGTGCCGATGACTTATCAGAATATCTGGGGATTGCGCCCAAACCATGCTAATAGCCGGAGCATTATCGGTGAGGCGGTATTTTTGCCGTTACTGCGTTTTTATCCTGAAAATCCTGAGCTGATATCGCTGGCTGGTAAGGTTCTGTTTAAGCTTGGTTATATAGAATAGGTTGACAAACTGTGTTATCGCGGAAGACATGATTAAGGCAACCGTGCGCGTGGATATAAAGAGAGTATCCCTGTAAACTGTGTCTGAAAAAAGTATGCGCTATAGTGCGGGCTGTTTATTTGAAATACTATCTGGAGCTGATTCTGGATGTGATTATGTGCCTCACACATTGAAGTGAGAGTTATTGTTGGCGGTATCTGGCTGGAGGCTGGGTGGTAAAAAGACGTAATTTATTGCATTTTAATAACGGTGCCCGGTCAGAGCGCGATCTTGGGGATCTGGTCACTAAAGTTTTTGAGAAAGCGGCGAAAAAAGAACCGCAACAGCTATACACATTTAGCCTGCCGTTGCTGAGTGTGCAGGATGAGATCCGTGTTTACTGTAAGAAAAAAAATATCAAAATAGGGTACGATACGCTGTTTATGGAAATAACCTTTTCTGCTGACAGAGAAGCGGTAGACGAACTCATTAAACACTTTTTTACTGAAAATAAGCTCTATTTGAGAGGGCGGTTTTATCTGTCCTCGGCGGTGGTATAAGTTAGCATGAGTATAATATAGCGAGAAACCCATCTCTCGCTTTTGTGTGGGGCGAGCGTTTCCTGGCGGAAAATCTGCGCCCTGATCCTCCTTTTGTGCGTTAACTTCCGGAATCCTCCTCATTTCGTGTTAATCTGGCCCCTGATGGTTGCCATCCAAACTGCCTGCAAAAAAATTATTTTTATCCGCTGCAATGTAAGAGGCCTACAGGCGGAAGTCATCACTGAGGAAAAGCGTTATGAAAATGGAACCATTAAACGAGAACGAGCTGGAATGGCTGGATGATGTGCTGACGAAATACAATACCGATCAGGCCATTTTGGATGTCGCGGAGCTGGACGGTCTGATTACTGCGGTACTAAGTTCTCCGCGTCCCATCGAGCCGGAACAGTGGCTGGTCGCGATATGGGGGGGACCCGCGTACGTACCGCGCTGGACATCTGAAAAAGAAATGACGCGATTTATGGATCTGGTGTTCCAGCACATGGCGGACACAGCCGCCCGGCTTGAAGATTATCCAGAACAGTTCGAGCCGCTGTTTGGCCTGCGAGAAGTTGATGGCCATGAATTAACGATTGTTGAAGAATGGTGCTTTGGTTACATGCGCGGAGTGTCGCTGTCCGACTGGTCTGACTTGCCGGATACGCTAAAACCGGCGCTGGAAGCGATTGCCTTACACGGCACTGAAGAAAACTTTGCGCTGTTGGATAAAATGAGCCCGGAAGAGTTCGATAAAAGCGTTGACGCTATCCGTATCGCGGCGCTTGAGCTTCATGCCTGGTGGATGGCGCATCCGCACACGACGCCGCTACAGATGCCGATAAAAGCAGAGGTGAAAGTGGGGCGTAACGATCCTTGTCCATGCGGGAGCGGCAAAAAATTTAAGCAGTGCTGCCTGCATTAATGGCTCGTAAACGGCCATAGCGTGATGATTATCGAGCCTGGACGGCGTCCGGGCCCGGTAATCTTTGCCTGGCGTTAACCTGGATCGGGCAGGAACCCCAGTGCGATCGAAAACTGGACGCCAATCACGACAATGCCGCAGATAAACACCAGCGCCAGCGCTGGCGTGCCGCCTGCCACACGATATCCCGCCTGAGGGCTCTGTTTACGGCATTGCCAGACCAGCATAGCAGGGATGAGCAGTGCCAGCACTGCCAGCGCTACGCCGGCATAGCCTAATGCCATCACAAATCCACGTGGGTAGAAAAGCGCAAACGCCAGCGGCGGCAGAAAGGTAATCAGCCCGGTTTGCAGACGTCCGGACACCGTACTGCGGCGCTGGAATAGATCGGCCAGGTAATCAAATAATCCTAGCGCTACGCCCAGAAAAGAGGTCGCCAGCGCCAGATCGGCGAACAGGTGGACCGCCAGTTCGACATGTGGCGAAGCGACCACTTCTCTGAGTGCCTGCAGCAGGCCATTTAACCCGGCATGGCTGGCCAGTAGCCCTCTGAATGTCGGCGAGTCGATACTTCCCAGCGTGGCGAGCTGCCAAAAAATATAGGCCACTAACGGAATGGCACTACCCGTCATAAAGACCCAACGCAGCCGGCGAATGTTGCCGTTCATATAACTCACAATACTCGGTACGCTTCCGTGAAAACCAAACGAGGTGAAAATGACCGGTATGGCGGATAACGCCAGCCCCTGCTGTAAAGGAAGCGTAAGAAGATTTACTTTATGAATATGTGGCGTGAGCAACGCAAGCATGATGACCAGAAAAATGATCTTTGCGCTAAACAGGAAGCGGTTAAAAAGGTCGACCAGCGAGGTGCCCACACACACCACCCCACCGGCAACAAAGGTGAACAGCAGCACCCCGGCAGCGGGCGAGAGCGTGGCGCCAAGCCAGTTATTAATACTGGATGCCAGTAATTCTCCGGCTCCGGAAATGTAGGCGGCGGTGAGCGCATACATTAAGAACATCATACTGAATCCCGTAAGCCACTGTCCGTAACGTCCAAGATAGCGTTTTGCCAACGAGCCCAGCCCGGTATCTGCCGGAACGTGTTGATATACCTCCAGTAATAGTAGCGCGGTATAACACATCAGCGCCCACAGGCCAATCAACAATCCCAGCGTGACGCTGAAACCAACGCCAGCCGCTGCCAGCGGCATTGCCAGCATCCCGGCGCCGATAGTGGTGCCTGCCACGATAAAAATACTGCCCAGAGTTCTGTTTTTCACGCTTTCTACTACCCCGGTAACAAAGAACGGTGATATCCGCGGCGCAGGGTAAGGCATTACGCTATTTTCGTCAAATGGTCGTTACAATGGGTGTACTGTAAAATTTACAGTTCCGGGCATAAAAGCGAATATGGGAAGAGATGCGGACAACCGCCGCAAACCTGCGCTAGCGCAAAGTCGCTCGCACACGGACACATTAGGCTACGAGTTTTATTCAGGAGGGGTTATGGATTCCATTCACGGTCACGAAGTACTCAATATGATGATTGAGTCGGGCGAGCAGTACACGCATACCTCGCTGGAGGCGGCAATAAAAGCGCGCTTTGGCGAGCGGGCACGATTTCACACCTGTTCAGCGTCAGATATGACGGCGGCGGAACTGGTCGTGTTTCTGGCGGCGAAAGGAAAGTTTATTGCCGTGGAGGACGGTTTTTCAACGCATGAGAGTAAAATCTGCCGCCACTAATACGCCACGGTGAGAGCTCGTCTCACCGTGTAAGGACGTGTTGGATTAATTTTGCGTATCCAGTGTGGAGAGTTCTTTATCAATGAAATAAAGCCCTTCGCCGCTTTTTCCCGCCAGCGTTAATTTATCAATAATAGATTTGAACAGTTTTTCTTCTTCATGCTGTTCTGCCACATACCACTGCAAGAAATTAAATGTCGGATAATCCTGGCTGGTCATTGCGGCATGAGCCAGTTCATTAATTTTTTGCGTAATAAGCTGCTCATGCTCATAGGTCGCGCGGAACAGCTCATCCAGTGAGGTGTACTCAGCGAAGGGCGAAGAAACGGTATTAATGCGCGGCAGGCTTCCGGTATCGGTAAGGTAGTCAAACAGGCGCTGCATATGCGTCATCTCTTCTTGCGCATGGCGACGAAGAAATGCGGCCGCGCCTTCAAAACTGTGATAGCTGCACCACGCGCTCATTTGTTGATAGAGCAGGGAGGAGTACAACTCCAGATTCATTTGCTCATTCAGTTTGTCGATCATTTCTGTTTTCAGCATGGTTCCGCTCCACAAATAGCAAAAGATATACAGTAATGTGGCGCCACTATAATTTGTTATTTTATTATTTGCAAAAGGTAAAATATTAAATTTAATTATTAAAAATACGAATGGGAATAAAACGCATTAACGCCAGTGTATAGTGTATAAAAATAAAGGAAAGCCAGCACCTTCATGCTGGCAATAGCGACCTTGCACTCTCCTCCATTGTAGATGGTGTCGGCGTTAAGCCAGCCGCCTTAATAATAAAGCGGCATGATTTGCGGGACGGCAACGCCCCGGCACTGCCAGGAGAGGGTAAATCGGGTGTTCAGACACAACGAGCCCGCATAAATGCTACAGGTTCCTACCGGCTGACCAAACGAAACGGCATCGGCATAGCCCATCTGCTGGCATTCGCGTGTTGCGGTCCCGTGAGATACATAGTCATCTGTCCGTGAAGTAAAAAATAGCGGCTGGTTATACGTCAGGCGCACGATGCCGCTTATCGGGCTGGCTTCGCTGACCTGCGCTTGTCGAGTAATGGTGCATCCCGTCAGGGCTAGCAGTGAAAGAGTAAAAATAAGAGGCTTCATAAAATCGCTCCGACAATTCGGTATCAGACCATGCTACCTCGTGTCTTGCACCGTCAATGGCTGGAATAACTTACGGATTCGCCTTGATTAAAGGTAACGGCAGGGGGTTTACAGCGGGAACAGAAAATGTGTGAGCGTCTTTTCATTTAATGAAACTTCGTTTCATTAAATTTGAATGTGTGTTCGCAAATGTGTAATGTGGGAAAAACGTCATGATTTACGCAGGCGCGGCCGTCTGCATTCAGGAGGAACACGATGAAAATTGCACTGATGATGGAAAATAGCCAGGCCAGCAAAAATGCCATCATTTATAACGAACTTAGCGCCGTCGCCAATGAAAAGGGATTTCCGGTTTTTAACGTCGGCATGTGCGACGAAAATGACCATCACCTGACGTACATTCATTTAGGCATCATGGCGAGTATTCTGCTTAATGCAAACGCGGTTGATTTTGTGGTTACTGGCTGTGGCACCGGGCAGGGCGCGCTGATGTCGTTAAATATTCATCCTGGTGTCATTTGTGGCTATTGCATCGATCCGGCAGATGCTTTTCTGTTTGCGCAGATCAACAACGGCAATGCGTTGTCCCTGCCATTTGCGAAAGGCTTTGGCTGGGGCGCTGAGCTGAACGTGCGTTTCATCTTTGAAAAAGCGTTTACCGGGCGTAAAGGCGAGGGGTATCCGCCTGAGCGCAAAGCGCCGCAGGTACGCAATGCGGGCATTTTGAACCAGGTTAAGGCCGCGGTCGTCAAAGAGAATTATCTGGATACACTACGGGCTATCGATCCTGAACTGGTTAAAACGGCGGTTTCAGGGCCGCGTTTCCAGCAATGTTTGTTTGAAAACGGCCAGAATAAAGAAATAGAAGCGTTTGTACGTGAGATGCTGGGGTAATGCCCAGACAAGACAGAGACGTTTCGCGCCTGTCGGCTGGCATGATGTGCCGATAATACGCCAGTAGCGACAGGCGCCACCTCTGGCAAACAGACCAGAAACGGTGTAGGCCGGATAAGCTGCTTCGCGTTGCTATCCGGCTAATAACGTCTCAATATTGTCGCTCGGTGTGCCGCTATCAGTGATGCTGATAGGTCACAACGTTAAGGAGATGCTGATCGGTTTGCGCCAGGCATAACCCTGCTCGTTTAGCGCTGCGAACTTCTTCGAGAATAGTTTGTAAAAGTACGCCATCCTGCTGCTGCTCTTTTTCCAGGGTATGGAGAAAATCGAGCGTTGAGGCATCATTCAGCGCTTTCGCTTCATCTGCCAGACGCGACAGCGTGCTGGCGCGTTGCTGATAATCCTCCAGGGTTTTCTGGAACAATTCTTCCAGAGAGCAGAGCTCTTCACCCGGAACGTCAATGGCTTTAACGATAGGGGTGGCGCCGGCGTTTTTCATAAAATTAAACATGCGCATCATTTGCGTCACGTTGCCTTGCGCCTGGGTACGAAGAAAGGTGGCGGTGCCTGTTAAACTGTGTTCAGAACACCATTCGCTTAGATGGAGGTAAAGATTTGATGCGTAAAACTCAAGGTTCATTGGCGTGTTGAGCTTTTGAACCATTCCTACAGCTGCCATAACAATATCCTTATTTCCAGAAAGTGTTGATGTGCATGACAGACGAGAATGCAACGGGTCGTTGTCACATTCTTACCTCTATGCACAATAAATACTCTTAGCAGAAGAACTCCGTTCCGCCAGTCCCTTATGCGATCTCATTTCCTGTTTATCGATCGGTAATGAGAATAGCGCGTCAATAAAAATAAGAAAATCCTTAAATGCAATTGTTTATCTTTTTTTACATTTTCAGCGGTGTGATTTTTTCAGGTGTAATGATTTTTGGTGTGGAGCAGTTGCAACACTTTGAAAGTTAAATGATATTATATAGATTTGTAATTTGTGAAACATTGTTTCAGATCATGGGGTAAGCCTTTCAAGTATGGTAATTTCAATAAAATAAACATTAGCCAGTCTGGATATCACACGCATAAACGGTTGAGAGCAAATATGCCTGTTTTTATAAACTAGCCGATTTTGCGGTAGATCATTTTTAATGTCATTAATCATACGAGCACGTTATTCGGTTGAGCGCAGTTTTGATGGGTGACTCGTTAACAAGGAGCAGTCAATGAAAAAGGTCGCGGTGCTGTTGGCACCAGGATTTGAAGAAGCAGAGGCCATTGTTACTCTTGATATTCTGCGACGTTTGCATATCGACGTCGAAACGCTGGCGTGTGCTGAATCACGGGCGGTGGTGAGTTACCATGATATTCCTATGGTTGCGGACAGCACGCTGAGTGAACGCCAGCAGGCGCTTTTCGATGCGGTAGTGCTGCCGGGCGGTCCGCAGGGGAGCGCTAATCTGGCGGCTAATCCGGCGGTGATCGCTTTCGTTGCGCGTCATGATGCGGCAGGCAAATTAATTTGTCCTATCTGTTCCGCGGCGGCAAGGGTGCTGGGTGCTCACGGATTGCTGAAGGGGCGTCGTTATGTCTGTTCCGGCGACCTGTGGAAAGCGGTTCCGGAAGGTGTCTATGTGGATGCGCCCGTTGTTGAAGATGGTAATTTAATTAGCGGCAAAGGCTTGGGGCATGTCTTTGATTTCGCGCTAACCCTTTCCGCCAGACTGCTGGGAGACGATGTGCCGGTTCGCGAACAGGCTGAACATATCTATTATTCCTGGTAATCGTTATTCACCCAGGGCCGTAAGGATTAGCTGGCTGATGTTATGGATTAATGTGCTGGCTTTCCTGCCTTTTGGCTGATGAATTCGCTCTGGGTTATGTCATTTTTCGCTAAAACTATTCCTGCCATCAGCATTTATCTAATGAATGAAAGATAGTGCACCGTTTTACGTCCTCTCTAACAAGAATCGTTTGACTTTACCCTACATAAAAAACGCTAAAGCTGGTCAATGACTTCCCTGGGTTATGAGTTAATCGTTATTTCTGCGTGTGTCTTAGGGGGGGATTCCTGAAAGGCGGCCTCGGAAAAGTCTCATATGTGGTGGCGAGCGTACTGATATCAGGAACGGTGGAGAACGCGATGAACCTGTTCAACATTTCACCTTTTGCACAGTACGTGGTTCGCGGCTGAATCCTTCTGGCAGCAGTTATCTTCGACTATTATAAGCAAAAAGCGAAGCGTACGATTTGATGAATTAACACTCAACTAAACAGTATAGCTTCACGACATCGCCAGCCGCTACCCCGGCTGGCGATGGTCTTTCTAAATGGCGAGCAGCGTCACACTGTCTATACTTACATGACTAATGAGACCGTTTGTGAGTCTCAATATGATGATAAGGAGGAGACCAGGGTGGCAGAACCGTTAACCGTATCCCCCGAACTCACTGCGAACTATGCGTATTTTTTTGACCTTGATGGCACATTGGCAGAGATAAAGCCTCATCCAGATCAGGTAGTGGTACCGCATAAAATCCTTCAGTTGTTAGACCGTCTTGCGGCGCACAACGCAGGGGCACTGGCATTGATTTCAGGGCGTTCAATGACTGAGCTGGATGCTTTGGCGAAGCCTTTTCGCTTTCCGCTCGCTGGCGTTCACGGGGCAGAGCGTCGTGACATCAATGGTAAAACCCATATCGTGCGCCTTCCTGAAGCGGTAGTCCGTGAGGTGGAGGCGTTATTACGTTCGACGCTTGTAGCGCTGCCCGGAACGGAGCTGGAGACGAAGGGGATGGCGTTTGCGCTGCACTACCGTCAGGCTCCGGAACATGAAGCGGCGCTATTGGCGCTTGCGCAACACGTTACGCAGCACTGGCCGCAACTGGCGTTGCAGCCCGGTAAATGTGTTGTGGAAATCAAACCTAAGGGAACCAATAAAGGCGAAGCGATTGCCGCCTTTATGCAGGAGGCGCCCTTTGCGGGACGGATTCCCGTTTTTGTGGGCGACGATTTGACCGATGAGGCTGGCTTTGGCGTGGTGAATCACGCTGGCGGAATTTCCGTAAAAGTGGGCGTCGGGGCAACCCAGGCGGCATGGCGGCTGGAAAGCGTACCCGATGTCTGGCGCTGGCTGGAGCAAATCAATTATCCACAACAAGAACAACAAGTAATGAATAACAGGAGAGATGGCTATGAGTCGTTTAGTCGTAGTATCTAATCGAATTGCCCCCCCGGATAATAAAGGCGGCGCCGGCGGCCTCGCCGTTGGCGTGCTTGGCGCGCTAAAAGCGGCTGGCGGGTTGTGGTTCGGCTGGAGTGGCGAGACAGGTAACGAGGATGAGCCATTAAAAAAGGTGACAAAAGGTAATATTACCTGGGCATCGTTTAACCTGAGTGAACAAGATTACGAAGATTATTACTGTCAATTTTCCAATGCGGTTCTCTGGCCTGCGTTCCATTATCGTCTGGACCTGGTACAGTTTCAGCGTCCTGCATGGGAAGGCTATATGCGGGTGAATGCGTTATTAGCGGATAAGTTATTGCCCCTCATTAAAGAGAACGACATCATTTGGGTGCATGACTACCACCTGTTACCGTTTGCCAGCGAGCTGCGTAAACGCGGCGTGAACAACCGAATTGGTTTTTTCCTGCATATTCCATTCCCGACCCCGGAGATTTTTAACGCTTTACCGCCGCATGATGAACTGCTGGAGCAGTTGTGTGACTTTGATCTGCTCGGGTTCCAGACAGAAAATGATCGCCTGGCTTTTCTGGATAGCCTTTCGAGTCAAACGCGAGTCACGACTCGCAGCGGCAAGCAGCATATCGCGTGGGGTAAAGACTTCCAGACAGAAGTGTATCCTATCGGTATTGAGCCCGATGAGATTGCTCTGCAGGCAGCCGGGCCGTTGCCGCCTAAACTGGCGCAGCTCAAGGCGGAACTGAAAAATGTGAAGAATATTTTTTCCGTTGAGCGGCTGGATTATTCGAAAGGGCTGCCGGAACGCTTTCTGGCGTATGAAGCGCTACTGGAAAACTACCCGCAGCATCGGGGAAAAATTCGTTATACCCAAATTGCGCCTACGTCACGCGGCGAAGTACAGGCATATCAGGATATTCGCCACCAGCTTGAGACGGAAGCAGGCCGGATTAATGGGAAATATGGACAATTGGGCTGGACGCCGCTCTATTATCTGAATCAGCATTTTGACCGTAAACTGTTAATGAAGATATTCCGTTATTCAGACGTCGGGCTCGTCACCCCGTTGCGTGACGGGATGAACCTGGTGGCGAAAGAGTTTGTCGCCGCGCAGGACCCCGCTAATCCTGGCGTACTGGTACTGTCACAGTTTGCCGGCGCGGCGAATGAACTGACGTCGGCGTTAATCGTCAATCCTTACGATCGGGATGACGTGGCGGCGGCGCTCAATCGTGCGTTAACGATGCCCCTTGCCGAGCGTATTTCGCGCCATGCGGAAATGCTGGACGTGATCGTTAAAAATGACATTAACCGCTGGCAGGAGCGTTTTATTCATGACCTAAAGGAGGTCACGCCGCGTAGCCCTGAGCGTCAGCAGCAGAACAACGTGGCGACGTTCCCTAAGCTGGCCTGAAATATTGCGAGCGGCGACTAGTCGCCCGCTAACGGCACCAGCAACACATCTACCTGGCTGGCGCTGACGACACTTTTTGCCGAGCAGGACGCGCGCGAAAAGAAACTGTGGTTATGGTTGCCGCAAATGACCAGATCAACATGGTGTTTGCGGCACACAGCCAAAATATGCTGGCTTAACTCACCTGATGCGATGAAAGTTTGTTCAATCGGATAATCCGCCTTTTCCCCCAGCATCTTAAGAAAATTCTCAGTTTCCTCATGCATAACCGCGCGTAAATCCTCCATCATGGGCGCGGCGAACTGGTTATACAGTTCGGGATCGGAAGCGAGAGTAATCAGGCTTACTTTCGCCTGAACAGGGCGGGCGATAGAGACCGCTTTAGCCAGTAGCTGGTGACTTTCCGGGGTGACGGCAACGGCGACAAGAATATGGGTGTAGCTCATAACTCGCTCCTTGATTGCAAGAATATGAGATTGTGCTTTAGCTTTACTCTGTTTAGCGCATTTCTGCAATGCGTTAATGCCACATTAATGTGAAGGACATCATAATTAATCATTAATTATTCTTATGTAAAGAATCGTGGCATAAGACACTTTTTACACACCACCAGGATGCTTTATTTAAACGGGTGAACAAGGAAAGCTAAAAGTTAAATCAAATGAGCTTATTTTTAACAGAGGAGGGCGTATGCTGTGACGAGATTAATTAATAACGTTTAATATTTAAGCCACTGTTTACTAAAGGTAAAATAGAATCGTTTCTAAAATAGAAATAATAGCCTGTTATCTATTATCCTGGCGTTATTTTAACAGAGAGAAACAAAAAAGAATTTGGTGTTGACGTCCCCCTATTCAGCAGTGTGGAATAGAAAAAGTGAACATTAGGTTATTAATTAAACAAAGTAAAAGCCATGCTGATGGTTTTATAGTAAGTATTCTGTTAAATTATGTGATCTACATCACATATTTTCTAAAATCGCCGTCCCGCTCCGTTGTATGTCACGAAGCTGACGAGTAGAGTTGCGTCGAATTAGGAAAAATCTTAGGCATTTGTAAAAATTGATGTAAACGTGTAAGGCGAATCTCAGTGGGAAGCTGCGTTATACGTCACAATGTCCACAATGTCTGAGCGCTGCTATGCATTTGACCTTTTTGCTTCTTTTACCGGGCCTTCCCGGCGACATCACGGGGTGCGGCTACGTCGCACAAAAATAAAGTTGGTTATTCTGGATGGGAACAATGCATACATCCGAGTTGCTAAAACACATTTATGACATCAATTTGTCATATTTACTCCTTGCACAGCGTTTGATCGTCCAGGACAAAGCATCTGCGATGTTCCGCCTCGGTATCAACGAAGAGATGGCAAACACACTGGGCGCGTTGACCTTGCCGCAGATGGTCAAACTGGCGGAGACGAACCAGTTAGTTTGTCATTTCCGGTTTGACGATCATCAGACGATCACCCGTTTGACTCAGGATTCGCGCGTCGATGATTTACAGCAGATTCACACAGGTATCATGCTTTCAACGCGTCTGCTCAATGAAGTGGACGATACGGCGCGTAAGAAAAGGGCATGATAATGAGTGAAAAAAGCATTGTTCAGGAAGCTCGCGATATCCAGTTGGCGATGGAGTTGATTAATCTTGGCGCTCGTCTACAAATGCTGGAAAGCGAAACACAGCTCAGCCGTGGTCGCCTCATCAGGCTGTACAAAGAATTACGCGGTAGCCCGCCGCCTAAAGGGATGCTGCCATTTTCGACAGACTGGTTTATGACCTGGGAGCAAAATATTCATGCCTCCATGTTCTGCAACGCCTGGCAATTTTTACTGAAGACCGGCTTATGCAGCGGTGTGGATGCGGTGATTAAAGCTTATCGGCTTTATCTTGAGCAGTGTCCGCAACCGCCTGAAGGGCCGTTGTTGGCGCTGACTCGCGCATGGACGCTGGTGCGTTTTGTTGAAAGTGGGTTGCTTGAATTGTCGAGCTGTAACTGCTGCGGTGGGAACTTTATTACCCATGCGCATCAGCCCGTGGGCAGCTTTGCGTGTAGTTTATGCCAGCCGCCATCCCGCGCAGTAAAAAGACGTAAACTTTCCCGAGATGCTGCCGATATTATTCCACAACTGCTGGATGAACAGATCGAACAGGCTGTTTAACCGAAACGGTGTGGACAAACACTCCAGCAGCGGTAAGTCATTACCGCTGCTTTTTTTTGCCTTGCCTTCGCGTTAATCGCCCGACTGCGCATCCTGTCATAGTCAACAGCGGAAGGATGATGTCGTGCTTATCTTATTAGGTTACCTGGTGGTTATCGGTACAGTTTTCGGCGGTTATGTCATGACCGGCGGACACCTTGGGGCACTCTATCAACCTGCTGAACTGGTCATCATTGGCGGCGCGGGGATAGGGGCGTTCATTGTCGGCAACAACGGGAAGGCCATCAAAGGCACGATGAAAGCGATCCCGTTGTTATTTCGTCGTTCGAAATACACGAAATCTATGTACATGGATTTGCTGGCGTTGCTCTATCGCCTGATGGCCAAATCACGCCAGCAGGGGATGTTCTCCCTTGAACGCGATATTGAAAATCCGAAAGAGAGTGAAATCTTCGCCAGTTATCCGCGTATTCTGGCCGATGCGGTAATGCTTGATTTTATTGTCGATTATCTGCGCCTGATCATCAGCGGCAACATGAATACGTTCGAAATTGAAGCGTTGATGGATGAAGAGATTGAAACCCATGAAAGCGAGGCGGAAGTCCCGGCCAACAGCCTGGCGATGGTGGGGGATTCGCTGCCTGCCTTTGGTATCGTCGCGGCGGTAATGGGGGTGGTTCACGCTCTGGCTTCAGCCGATCGTCCGGCAGCGGAGTTGGGGGCGCTGATTGCCCATGCCATGGTAGGTACGTTCCTCGGTATTTTACTGGCTTATGGATTCATTTCACCGTTAGCGACCGTTTTGCGCCAGAAGAGCGCCGAAACCACCAAGATGATGCAGTGCGTAAAAATTACACTGCTGTCTAATCTGAACGGCTATGCGCCGCCGATTGCCGTGGAATTTGGTCGTAAAACGCTTTATTCCAGTGAGCGTCCATCGTTTATTGAGTTGGAAGAACATGTTCGCGCAGTGAGAAACCCAAACCAGCAGCAGACGACTGAGGAAGCATGAAAAATCAGGCTCATCCCATTGTCGTCGTAAAACGCCGCAGGCACAAACCGCACGGCGGCGGGGCGCACGGTTCCTGGAAAATTGCCTACGCCGATTTTATGACGGCGATGATGGCTTTTTTTCTGGTGATGTGGCTGATTTCCATCTCCAGCCCTAAAGAATTAATTCAGATTGCCGAATATTTTCGTACGCCGTTGGCCACCGCGGTAACGGGGGGGAACCGGATTGCCAATAGCGAGAGCCCGATACCAGGCGGCGGCGATGATTACACCCAACAGCAGGGTGAAGTGGAAAAGCAGCCGAATATCGACGAGCTGAAAAAACGGATGGAGCAGAGTCGCTTAAACAAACTGCGCGGCGATCTGGATCAACTGATCGAGTCCGATCCCAAACTGCGCGCGTTACGTCCGCATCTGAAAATTGATTTAGTTCAGGAGGGGTTGCGCATCCAGATTATCGACAGCCAGAACCGCCCGATGTTTAAAACCGGCAGCGCCGAAGTTGAGCCGTATATGCGCGATATCCTGCGTGCGATTGCGCCAGTGTTAAACGGTATACCTAATCGCATTAGCCTGGCCGGCCATACCGATGACTTTCCCTACGCGAACGGCGAAAAAGGCTATAGCAACTGGGAGTTATCCGCCGATCGCGCCAATGCCTCTCGTCGCGAACTGGTCGCTGGCGGGCTGGATAACGGAAAAGTATTACGGGTGGTTGGCATGGCCGCCACGATGCGGCTGAGCGATCGCGGTCCTGATGACGCCATCAACCGCCGTATAAGCCTGCTGGTGTTAAACAAACAGGCGGAACAGGCCATTTTGCATGAAAACGCTGAAAGCCAGAATGAGCCGGTAAGTGTATTACAACAGCCTGCGGCAGCCCCGCCGGCAAGCGTACCCACATCGCCAAAAGCGGAACCGAGGTGATAGCGTGAGCATGGATATTAGCGATTTTTATCAGACATTTTTTGATGAAGCTGACGAGCTGTTGGCTGATATGGAGCAGCATCTGCTGGATTTGGTGCCGGAATCCCCGGACGCTGAACAACTGAACGCCATTTTTCGCGCGGCGCACTCCATTAAAGGCGGCGCGGGCACATTCGGCTTCACTATTCTGCAGGAAACCACGCATTTAATGGAAAACCTGCTGGATGAAGCCCGACGCGGTGAAATGCAGCTCAATACCGACATTATCAACCTGTTTTTGGAAACGAAAGATATTATGCAGGAACAGCTCGACGCCTATAAAAACTCCGAAGAGCCGGATGCCGCAAGCTTCGAATATATCTGCAATGCGCTACGCCAGTTGGCGCTGGAGGCGAAAGGCGAAACCACGCCGGCGGTCGTAGAAACCGCGGCACTAAGCGCGGCGATCCAGGAAGAGAGCGTAGCCGAAACCGAATCGCCTCGTGACGAGAGTAAACTGCGCATTGTACTTTCACGGTTGAAAGCCAATGAGGTCGATCTGCTTGAAGAAGAGTTGGGCAATCTGGCTACTCTGACGGATGTCGTTAAGGGAACGGATTCACTGTCGGCAACTCTGGATGGCAGCGTCGCGGAAGATGACATTGTCGCGGTGCTCTGTTTTGTCATTGAGGCCGATCAGATCGCTTTTGAAAAAGTGGTCGCCGCGCCGGTTGAAAAAGCGCAAGAGAAAACCGAGGTAGCGCCGGTAGCGTCTCCGGCAGTCGTTGCGCCAGCCGCCAAAAGCGCGGCGCATGAACATCATGCGGGGCGTGAAAAACCTGCGCGTGAACGCGAGTCCACCAGCATTCGCGTGGCGGTAGAGAAAGTGGATCAGCTTATAAACCTGGTCGGCGAGTTAGTGATTACCCAGTCAATGTTGGCCCAGCGTTCTAACGAGCTGGACCCGGTAAACCACGGCGATCTCATTACCAGTATGGGTCAGTTACAACGTAACGCCCGCGACTTACAAGAGTCGGTGATGTCGATTCGCATGATGCCTATGGAGTACGTCTTCAGCCGTTTCCCGCGTCTGGTACGCGATTTAGCGGGTAAACTGGGCAAGCAGGTAGAGTTGACGCTGGTGGGGAGCTCCACTGAACTTGATAAAAGCCTGATCGAACGCATTATCGACCCGCTGACGCACCTGGTGCGCAACAGTCTCGACCACGGGATTGAAATGCCGGAAAAACGCCTTGAGGCGGGGAAAAATGTTGTCGGCAATCTGATTCTTTCCGCGGAACATCAGGGCGGGAATATTTGTATTGAAGTGACCGATGACGGCGCGGGGCTTAACCGTGAGCGTATCCTGGCGAAGGCCATGTCGCAGGGGATGGCGGTGAATGAAAACATGACCGACGATGAAGTGGGCATGTTGATCTTCGCGCCGGGATTCTCAACTGCGGAACAGGTCACGGATGTCTCCGGTCGCGGCGTTGGCATGGATGTGGTGAAACGTAACATTCAGGAGATGGGCGGTCACGTTGAGATCCAGTCAAAACAAGGCTCCGGCACCACGATTCGTATTCTGCTGCCGCTGACGCTGGCCATCCTCGATGGGATGTCGGTTCGCGTGGCGGGGGAAGTTTTTATCCTGCCGTTGAATGCGGTGATGGAGTCGCTGCAACCGCGTGAAGAGGATCTTCATCCGCTGGCGGGCGGCGAACGGGTTCTGGAAGTTCGCGGCGAGTATTTGCCGCTGGTCGAATTGTGGAAAGTGTTTGACGTGGACGGGGCGAAAACCGAAGCCACGCAGGGCATTGTTGTGATCCTGCAAAGCGCGGGACGCCGTTACGCGCTGCTGGTCGATCAGCTCATCGGTCAGCACCAGGTGGTGGTCAAAAATCTGGAAAGCAATTATCGCAAGGTACCGGGGATTTCCGCCGCGACGATCCTGGGCGACGGCAGCGTCGCGCTGATTGTTGATGTTTCCGCATTGCAGGGTTTAAACCGCGAACAACGTATGGCGATCACAGCCGCCTGATTGAGTGAGAAGGGAATAATATGACCGGTATGAGTAATGTAAGCAAACTGGCCGGCGAGCCGTCAGGTCAGGAATTCCTGGTGTTTACACTGGGAAATGAAGAGTACGGCATCGATATCCTGAAAGTGCAGGAGATCCGTGGCTATGACCAGGTGACGCGTATCGCCAATACACCGGCCTTTATAAAAGGGGTGACTAACCTGCGCGGCGTGATTGTACCCATTGTCGATCTGCGCGTGAAATTCTGCGAAGGCGACGTTGAGTATGATGACAATACGGTAGTGATCGTACTGAATCTGGGGCAACGCGTCGTCGGGATAGTGGTAGACGGTGTGTCTGACGTACTGTCGTTAACGGCGGAACAAATCCGTCCGGCGCCAGAATTTGCCGTGACCTTGTCAACAGAATATTTGACGGGATTGGGCGCGCTCGGCGAGCGTATGCTGATTCTGGTGAATATCGAAAAACTGCTTAACAGCGAAGAGATGGCGCTGCTGGATATCGCAGCATCACACGTCGCGTAATAACGTTGCCGGATGGCGTCGCGCCATCCGGCAATATTCACCGTTATGCTTCCGCCAGCGGTGAGAGTGCCTCTTCATCGCCCGCGCCCAGCCCCTGCATTTTGCGCCGGCATCGCCGCTGCGACACTGTTATTGTCAATATCGTCTTCCGGAACAGCGTATTTCCTTTTTGCAAAAGTAAAGTTATCACCGCAGGTGCCGATAACGTTGATAACTCGTTATCAGGAAGGTGCCTTATGTTTAACCGTATCCGCGTTGTCACAATGCTGATGATGGTGCTGGGGGTTTTCGCACTGCTACAGCTTGTTTCCGGTGGTTTGCTGTTTTCTTCATTACAGCATAACCAGCAAGGT
This sequence comes from Salmonella sp. SAL04157, assembly GCF_046551635.1. Lineage (NCBI taxonomy): Bacteria > Pseudomonadati > Pseudomonadota > Gammaproteobacteria > Enterobacterales > Enterobacteriaceae > Salmonella > Salmonella sp. SAL04157. Next base: position 285,616 of record NZ_JBGDVS010000003.1, on the reverse strand, counting down.
TTTGTTATTTCTAACGAATTACGCCAGCAACAAAGCGAACTCACGTCGACATGGGACTTAATGCTGCAAACGCGCATTAACCTGAGCCGCTCCGCCGCACGCATGATGATGGACGCTTCTAACCAGCAGAGCAGCGCCAAAACGGATTTACTCCAGAATGCAAAAACGACCCTCGCACAGGCGGCGGCGCACTACGCCAATTTCAAAAACATGACGCCATTGCCAGCGATGGCGGAGGCCAGCGCGAACGTCGATGAAAAATATCAGCGCTATCAGGCCGCATTAACCGAACTTATTCAGTTTCTGGACAATGGCAATATGGATGCCTACTTCGCCCAGCCAACCCAGGGAATGCAAAACGCGTTGGGCGAGGCGCTGGGCAATTACGCCCGGGTGAGCGAAAACCTGTACCGCCAGACATTTGATCAAAGCGCTCATGACTACCGTTTTGCGCAATGGCAACTGGGGGTTCTTGCGGTCGTGCTGGTGCTGATTTTGATGGTGGTTTGGTTCGGCATTCGTCATGCCCTGCTTAACCCATTAGCGCGAGTGATTACTCATATCCGTGAAATTGCCAGCGGCGATCTGACGAAAACGCTCACCGTCTCAGGACGTAATGAAATTGGCGAACTGGCGGGAACGGTTGAACATATGCAACGCTCACTGATTGACACCGTGACGCAGGTTCGTGAAGGTTCGGATGCGATTTATTCCGGCACCAGCGAAATTGCCGCCGGTAATACCGACCTCTCTTCCCGTACCGAACAACAAGCCTCCGCTCTGGAAGAGACGGCGGCCAGCATGGAACAACTGACGGCCACCGTGAAGCAAAACGCCGATAACGCCCGTCAGGCTTCGCAACTGGCGCAAAGCGCCTCCGAGACCGCGCGTCATGGCGGCAAAGTGGTCGACGGCGTAGTAAACACTATGCACGAAATTGCCGACAGTTCGAAAAAAATCGCTGACATTATCAGCGTTATCGACGGTATTGCCTTCCAGACTAACATTCTGGCGCTGAACGCGGCGGTAGAAGCGGCGCGCGCGGGAGAGCAGGGGCGCGGTTTTGCGGTCGTGGCAGGCGAGGTGCGTAATCTGGCCAGCCGCAGCGCCCAGGCGGCGAAAGAAATAAAAGCGTTGATTGAAGATTCCGTCTCGCGTGTCGATACCGGTTCAGTGCTGGTGGAAAGCGCCGGGGAAACCATGACTGACATCGTCAATGCCGTTACGCGCGTCACGGATATCATGGGCGAAATCGCCTCCGCCTCGGATGAGCAAAGCCGGGGTATCGATCAGGTCGCTTTGGCCGTTTCCGAAATGGATCGCGTAACGCAACAGAACGCCTCGCTGGTTCAGGAATCCGCAGCGGCCGCCGCCGCGCTGGAAGAGCAGGCCAGCCGTCTGACCCAGGCGGTATCGGCTTTCCGCCTTGCATCGCGACCGCTGGCGGTAAATAAACCTGAGATGCGTTTGTCAGTGGACGCTCAGTCCGGCAATACGCCGCGGCCCTTAGCCGCCGGGGATGATGCGAACTGGGAAACCTTCTGATCGACGTGCGCTGTCGGTTATCGATTAATTTGCGAACCCGCCGATCCCTTTCGTCTGGTTCGCATAGATAAAAGCAAAAAATGTGTAATACGGGAAGCATGGCGCTGCCGCAGGGCGCGCCCGTTGTATTTTGAATGTGATTAAGAAGGCGCTATGACATCATCTCTGCCCTCCGGGCAAACGTCAGTATTGTTACAGATGACACAGCGCCTCGCGCTGTCCGACGCGCATTTTCGTCGGATATGTCAATTAATCTACCAGCGCGCAGGGATCGTGCTGGCCGACCATAAGCGGGATATGGTTTATAACCGCCTGGTCCGTCGGCTGCGTGCCCTGGGACTGGATGATTTTGGCCGTTATCTCAGTATGCTGGAGGCTAATCAAAACAGCGCTGAGTGGCAGGCTTTTATCAACGCTCTGACTACCAACCTGACCGCTTTTTTTCGCGAGGCGCACCATTTTCCCATCCTTGCGGAACATGCGCGTCGCCGCCACGGCGAGTACCGCGTCTGGAGTGCGGCGGCATCGACAGGAGAAGAACCTTACAGTATCGCCATTACGCTGGCGGATGCGTTAGGGATGGCCCCCGGTCGCTGGAAAGTATTCGCCAGCGATATTGATACTGAAGTGCTGGAAAAAGCGAGAAGCGGTATTTATCGCCTCAGCGAACTGAAAACGTTATCGCCGCAGCAGCTACAACGTTACTTCATGCGCGGTACGGGGCCGCATGAAGGACTGGTGCGCGTGCGTCAGGAACTGGCCAATTATGTTGAATTTTCCTCCGTTAATTTGTTGGAAAAGCAGTACAACGTACCCGGTCCCTTTGACGCGATTTTTTGCCGTAACGTCATGATCTATTTTGATAAAACGACTCAGGAGGACATTCTGCGCCGTTTTGTTCCACTCCTTAAACCTGACGGACTGTTGTTTGCCGGTCACTCAGAAAACTTTAGCAACCTCGTGCGCGAGTTTAGCCTGCGCGGACAGACGGTGTATGCGCTAAGTAAGGATAAAGCATGAGTAAAATCAGGGTATTGTCAGTTGATGATTCCGCGTTAATGCGCCAAATCATGACTGAAATTATTAATAGCCATAGCGATATGGAGATGGTGGCGACTGCGCCGGACCCGTTGGTCGCCAGGGATCTCATCAAAAAATTTAATCCGGACGTATTGACCCTGGACGTTGAGATGCCGCGTATGGACGGCCTCGATTTTCTGGAAAAACTGATGCGCCTGCGACCGATGCCGGTGGTGATGGTCTCTTCGCTGACCGGGAAAGGTTCCGAAGTGACGCTACGGGCGCTGGAGTTGGGGGCCATCGATTTTGTCACCAAACCGCAGCTTGGCATTCGTGAAGGTATGCTGGCGTATAGCGAGATGATTGCCGAAAAAGTGCGTACCGCCGCGCGGGCCCGCATCGCCGCACATAAACCGATGGCGGCCCCGGCAACCTTAAAAGCCGGTCCGCTGCTCAGTTCGGAAAAACTGATTGCTATCGGCGCTTCAACGGGCGGTACTGAAGCTATCCGACATGTGCTGCAACCGCTGCCGCTTTCCAGTCCGGCAGTGATTATTACGCAGCATATGCCGCCTGGCTTTACCCGCTCGTTTGCCGAGCGCCTGAATAAACTCTGTCAAATCAGCGTGAAGGAGGCCGAGGACGGCGAACGCGTATTGCCAGGTCATGCCTACATTGCGCCCGGCGACAAGCATATGGAGCTGGCGCGTAGCGGGGCGAATTATCAAATCAAAATTCATGATGGCCCGCCGGTAAACCGGCATCGGCCTTCCGTGGATGTGCTGTTTCATTCGGTGGCGAAACACGCGGGGCGCAACGCCGTAGGCGTCATTCTTACGGGGATGGGCAACGATGGCGCCGCTGGAATGTTAGCGATGTACCAGGCTGGCGCCTGGACCATTGCGCAAAACGAAGCAAGTTGTGTGGTGTTCGGCATGCCGCGCGAGGCCATCAATATGGGTGGCGTAAGCGAAGTGGTCGATCTTAGCCAGGTAAGCCAGCAGATGCTGGCGAAAATCAGTGCCGGACAGGCGATACGTATTTGAACCAGGAGTAGTATTTTATGGCGGATAAAGAGCTTAAATTTTTGGTTGTGGATGACTTTTCGACCATGCGTCGTATCGTGCGCAACCTCTTAAAAGAGCTTGGATTTAACAATGTGGAAGAGGCCGAAGACGGCGTCGATGCGCTGAACAAGCTCCAGGCGGGCGGCTTTGGTTTTATTATCTCCGACTGGAACATGCCGAACATGGATGGCCTGGAGCTACTGAAAACCATTCGCGCCGATAGCGCCATGTCGGCGTTACCCGTGTTGATGGTCACGGCGGAAGCCAAGAAAGAGAATATTATCGCCGCCGCACAGGCTGGCGCCAGCGGTTATGTCGTAAAACCGTTCACCGCAGCGACTCTGGAAGAGAAGCTCAACAAAATCTTTGAGAAACTGGGCATGTGAGGATGCGATGATGATGCAACCATCTATCAAGCCTGCTGATGAAGGCTCAGCAGGAGACATCATTGCGCGCATCGGTAGTCTGACCCGAATGCTGCGCGACAGCCTGCGTGAACTGGGGCTGGACCAGGCGATTGCCGAAGCGGCGGAGGCGATCCCTGATGCGCGCGACCGTCTGGATTACGTCGTCCAGATGACGGCGCAGGCGGCGGAACGCGCGCTAAACAGTGTCGAAGCTTCGCAGCCGCATCAGGATGCGATGGAAAAAGAGGCGAAAGCGCTAACCCAACGTTGGGACGAGTGGTTTGACAATCCGATCGAGCTTTCCGACGCCCGTGAACTGGTGACGGATACGCGCCAGTTTCTCAGGGATGTCCCGGGCCATACCAGCTTTACTAACGCGCAACTGCTGGACATCATGATGGCGCAGGATTTCCAGGATCTGACGGGTCAGGTGATCAAACGCATGATGGACGTGATTCAGGAGATTGAGCGCCAGTTGTTAATGGTGCTGCTGGAAAACATCCCGGAACAGAGCGCGCGACCAAAACGCGAGAACGAAAGCTTACTCAACGGCCCGCAGGTGGATACCTCGAAAGCTGGCGTCGTCGCCAGTCAGGATCAGGTGGACGACCTGCTGGACAGTCTTGGCTTTTAAGCTTTTTTGACCTGATGGCGCTGCGCTTATCGGGTCCGAATCCGTCAACCAGGCCGGATACGAGACTTTCTTATCGTATCCGGCTATCTCTATTAACGCCATAAACCCCGCCTTTTTTACCGCTTACTCTGCCCATTGGCGTAAAGCGGTTCTGGCATCATTCTCGCTTATCAATCTATCCAGGGTTTGCTGCGTGGCAGAAGAGAGCGACGACGACAAAACAGAAGCCCCCACACCCCACCGACTTGAAAAAGCGCGGGAAGAAGGGCAGATCCCCCGTTCCAGAGAACTGACCTCACTGCTGATATTGCTGGTGGGCGTTTGTATTATTTGGTTCGGCGGCGAGTCGTTAGCGCGGCAACTGGCGGGAATGCTCTCAGCAGGCCTGCACTTCGATCATAGTATGGTGAACGATCCTAACCTGATCCTGGGGCAGATAATTTTGCTGATTAAAGCGGCGATGATGGCACTGCTACCGCTCATCGCGGGCGTGGTGCTGGTGGCGCTTATCTCGCCGGTCATGCTTGGCGGCCTGATTTTTAGCGGTAAGTCGCTACAGCCAAAATTTTCTAAATTAAACCCGCTGCCGGGAATTAAGCGCATGTTTTCGGCGCAGACCGGCGCGGAACTGCTAAAAGCGGTGTTGAAATCCACGCTGGTCGGCTGCGTTACCGGCTTTTATCTCTGGCATAACTGGCCGCAAATGATGCGCCTGATGGCGGAGTCGCCGATCGTCGCAATGGGGAATGCGCTGGATCTGGTTGGACTCTGCGCGTTACTGGTGGTACTGGGCGTGATTCCGATGGTGGGATTTGACGTGTTTTTCCAGATCTTTAGCCACCTGAAAAAATTACGCATGTCGCGACAGGACATTCGCGACGAATTTAAAGAGAGCGAAGGCGATCCGCATGTTAAGGGCAAAATTCGCCAGATGCAACGCGCCGCCGCGCAGCGCCGCATGATGGAAGATGTGCCGAAAGCGGACGTCATTGTCACTAACCCGACGCACTATTCCGTGGCGCTGCAGTATGACGAAAACAAAATGAGCGCGCCGAAAGTGGTCGCGAAGGGGGCTGGATTAATAGCGCTGCGCATTCGCGAGATCGGCGCTGAACATCGGGTTCCCACTTTAGAAGCGCCGCCGCTGGCGCGGGCATTATATCGCCACGCCGAAATCGGTCAGCAAATTCCCGGGCAGTTATATGCTGCCGTTGCGGAAGTGTTGGCCTGGGTCTGGCAGCTTAAACGCTGGCGGCTTGCGGGCGGGCAACGTCCTCCACAACCTGAGAACCTTCCGGTGCCAGAAGCGCTGGATTTTATGAACGAGAAGAATACTGATGGCTAATCTGGTCGCGATGCTGCGCCTGCCCAGCAACCTGAAATCGACGCAATGGCAAATTCTTGCCGGGCCGATCCTCATTCTGCTGATTTTGTCGATGATGGTGCTGCCGCTACCTGCTTTTATCCTCGACTTATTGTTTACCTTTAATATTGCGCTATCGATTATGGTGCTGCTGGTGGCGATGTTTACCCAGCGTACTCTGGATTTTGCCGCGTTTCCGACCATTCTGCTGTTTACCACGCTACTGCGTCTGGCGCTTAACGTAGCCTCAACGCGCATTATTTTGATGGAAGGGCATACCGGCGCGGCGGCGGCGGGAAAGGTGGTGGAGGCGTTTGGTCATTTCCTGGTCGGCGGTAACTTCGCGATCGGGATTGTGGTTTTTATCATCCTCGTCATTATCAACTTCATGGTCATCACCAAAGGCGCCGGACGTATTGCCGAAGTCGGTGCGCGCTTTGTGCTGGACGGTATGCCCGGCAAGCAAATGGCGATTGACGCCGATCTTAATGCCGGTCTGATTGGTGAAGACGAGGCCAAAAAACGGCGTTCGGAAGTCACTCAGGAAGCCGATTTCTACGGCTCGATGGACGGGGCAAGTAAATTTGTGCGCGGCGACGCCATCGCCGGTATTCTCATCATGGTCATTAACGTGGTAGGCGGGCTGCTGGTCGGCGTATTGCAGCACGGAATGAGCATAGGCAGCGCGGCGGAAAGCTACACCATGCTGACCATTGGCGACGGCCTGGTCGCCCAGATCCCGGCGCTGGTTATCTCCACGGCGGCGGGCGTCATTGTGACCCGCGTCAGTACCGATCAGGATGTAGGCGAGCAGATGGTTGGCCAACTGTTCAGTAATCCAAGGGTGATGCTGCTGGCGGCGGCGGTGCTGGGGCTGCTTGGCATGGTGCCAGGAATGCCTAACCTGGTATTTTTACTCTTTACCGCCGCTTTGCTCGGCCTGGCATGGTGGCTGCGCGGGCGTGAAGAAAAAGCGCCGGAGGAGCCGCAGCCGGTAAAAATGCCGGAAAATAACTCGGTGGTCGAAGCCACCTGGAATGACGTACAGCTTGAGGATTCACTGGGGATGGAAGTGGGCTACCGCCTGATCCCGATGGTGGATTTTCAACAGGATGGCGAATTGCTCGGACGTATTCGCAGTATTCGTAAAAAATTCGCGCAGGATATGGGGTTCCTGCCGCCGGTTGTCCATATTCGCGACAATATGGATTTACAGCCTGCGCGCTACCGTATTTTGATGAAAGGGGTAGAGATTGGCAGCGGGGACGCCTATCCGGGACGCTGGCTGGCTATTAACCCCGGCACGGCGGCGGGAACGCTACCGGGTGAGAAAACCGTCGATCCAGCTTTTGGCCTTGATGCCATCTGGATTGAAAGCGCCCTGAAAGAGCAGGCGCAAATTCAGGGCTTTACCGTTGTTGAAGCCAGTACCGTTGTGGCGACGCACCTTAACCACTTGATTGGCCAATTCTCCGCCGAACTGTTTGGCCGCCAGGAAGCGCAGCAACTGTTGGATCGTGTCTCTCAGGAGATGCCTAAACTCACGGAAGATCTGGTCCCCGGCGTCGTGACCCTCACGACTTTACATAAAGTCCTGCAAAACTTACTGGCGGAAAAAGTCCCGATTCGCGATATGCGCACCATTCTGGAAACGCTGGCGGAACATGCGCCGTTACAAAGCGATCCGCATGAATTAACCGCCGTGGTACGCGTGGCATTAGGACGAGCGATTACGCAACAGTGGTTCCCCGGTAATGAAGAAGTGCAGGTGATTGGCCTGGATACCGCGCTGGAGCGTTTGCTGCTTCAGGCATTGCAGGGCGGCGGTGGACTTGAGCCGGGGTTGGCGGATCGCCTGCTGGCGCAGACGCAAGAGGCGCTTTCTCGCCAGGAGATGCTTGGCGCGCCGCCGGTATTGCTGGTTAACCATGCGCTACGTCCATTATTGTCCCGCTTTTTGCGGCGCAGTTTACCGCAGCTGGTGGTGTTGTCGAACCTTGAGCTTTCCGATAACCGTCATATCCGCATGACGGCGACCATTGGAGGAAAATAATGCGTAAATGGCTGGCGTTGTTGCTCTTTCCCCTGACGGTTCAGGCCGCAGGCGAAGGCGCGTGGCAGGATAGCGGTATGGGCGTAACCTTAAATTACCGGGGCGTTTCCGCATCGTCTTCGCCATTGTCGGCGCGTCAGCCGGTTTCCGGTGTGATGACGTTGGTCGCCTGGCGTTATGAACTGAATGGCCCGACCCCCGCGGGCTTACGGGTACGTTTATGTTCCCAGTCCCGTTGCGTAGAACTTGATGGTCAGAGTGGCACGACCCACGGTTTTGCTCATGTTCCCGCAGTCGAGCCGCTCCGCTTTGTCTGGGAAGTCCCCGGCGGCGGCCGACTTATCCCGGCGTTAAAAGTGCGGAGCAATCAGGTGATTGTGAACTACCGCTAACCGCCCCTTTCTTTGCCAGGTAGCAGACCTGACTCTCTTTTTGAATAAATAGAAACGCCGTTTTATAAAATGGTGAGGTAGGTTGCCGGACTCTTTGCGTTTTTGCCATTTACGCTCTGGCAATGGCAGAAACAAAAAGGTTTCCGCCCAGCTTAGCTTTTACTGTAGCGAATCGACTGCGTCGGCGGTAAAACTGCACGCAGCACTGAATTCGACATTACACAGAGGTTAAGCAAATGATGGTTTATCCAGTCAAACACAGTCCGCTATTGCGTCAGCCTGAGCATTTTATCGCCAGAGATGAACTAAAAGCCCTGGTGCAAAAGGTGACGCATAACCTGGTCAATATTAAAGATGAGACAGGCGAATTTTTATTGCGACTGGACGATGGACGCGTGATCGATACTAAAGGCTGGGCCGGATGGGAGTGGACGCACGGCGTGGGCCTGTACGGAATGTATCACTATTACCAACAGACCGGCGACCAGACGATGCGTAAGATCATTGATGACTGGTTTGCCGATCGTTTTGCGGAAGGCGCGACGACGAAAAACGTTAATACGATGGCGCCATTTTTAACGCTGGCGTATCGCTATGAAGAGACGCGTAATCCAGCGTATTTACCGTGGCTGGAAACGTGGGCCGAATGGGCGATGAATGAAATGCCCCGTACCGATCACGGCGGAATGCAGCACATCACGCTGGCGGAGGAAAATCATCAGCAGATGTGGGACGACACGCTAATGATGACGGTGCTGCCGCTGGCGAAAATCGGTAAGCTGCTGAACCGGCCGGAATATGTGGAAGAGGCAACCTATCAGTTCCTGCTACACGTGCAGAATTTGATGGATAAAGAGACGGGGCTGTGGTTCCACGGCTGGAGCTATGACGGTCATCATAATTTCGCTAACGCTCGCTGGGCGCGCGGCAACAGTTGGCTGACCATTGTGATCCCGGATTTTCTTGAACTGCTGGACTTGCCGGAAAATAATGCCGTGCGCCGTTACCTGGTCCAGGTACTGAATGCGCAGATCGCCGCGCTGGCGAAATGTCAGGATGAAAGCGGTTTGTGGCATACGCTGCTTGACGATCCGCACTCTTATCTTGAGGCGTCGGCGACGGCGGGTTTTGCCTACGGTATTCTTAAAGCGGTGCGCAAACGCTATGTCGGGCGGCACTATGCGCAGGTGGCGGAAAAAGCTATTCGGGGGATAGTGAAACATATCTCGCCGGAAGGTGAACTGCTGCAAACGTCATTTGGCACTGGCATGGGCCACGATCTCGATTTTTACCGTCATATTCCGTTGACCTCTATGCCTTACGGGCAGGCGATGGCAATGCTGTGTTTGACGGAATATCTGCGTAACTATTTCTGATGTATGCAGATATTCCGGGCGTATCCTTGTCTGATGGCGCTTTGCTTATTTGACTATGGCGCCTGACCCGACTGTGTGGTATCAGCCTGTGGATCAAACAGGTGGTCAAGGATTTTTCGCATGATGGGCGCGGCGGTAACGCCGTCGCTTCCGCCGTTTTCCAGAATCAAGGCAATAGCGACCTTAGGGTTTTTATACGGTGCAAAAGCGGTATAAAACACATGATCGCGCAGGCGAATGGGGATCATTTTCGCATTGTAGGTCTGATTTTCTTTCAGGCTAAACACCTGCGACGTGCCGCTTTTGGCCGCAATGCCGTAGGGCGCGGTGTGAAAGAACTTATAGCCCGTTCCGTTGGGTGCATTCGCCATGCCGTACATCGCCTGACGCACTAGTCCCCAGTATGGCGACGCCGGATCGGCTATCTGTGCCGGTGTTCCTGAAGGGCGATACGGAACCACCGTTTTGCCGCTCTCTTCATTGAGTAACAGGTGAGGGGCAATCACCTTACCGTTGTTGATGAGCGCCACCATCGCTTTTACCATCTGGATGGGGGTGGCAATCCAGTAGCCCTGGCCGATGCCGACAGAGATGGTATCGCCCTGATACCAGGCTTTTTTATGGACCCGCTGTTTCCATGCGCGGCTGGGAAGCAGCCCGTCATACTCTTCATTAAGGTCGATCCCCGTCGGTTTGCCATAGCCGAACTGAGACAACATCGTGTCGATACGGTCAATACCCATCATATAAGCAACCTGATAGAAAAAGGTATCCGCAGATTCCTCAATCGCTTTAGTGACATCCAGCATACCGTGTCCGGTTTTTTTCCAGTCCCGGTAATGCCGCTGCGTGCCGGGAAGCGTCCAGGTTGGCGCGCCAAAGAAGGTGGTTTGCGGCGTAATAATCCCGCATAACAGCGCGGACATCGCCATATAGGGTTTAACCGTTGACGCCGGGGGATAAAGCCCTTGCGTCACGCGGTTGATCAGCGGCAGATTTTTATCGTGCAGCAGTTTGCCGTAATCCTGATAGCTAATGCCTTTTACAAAGGGGTTCGGGTCGTAGCTGGGCATAGATACCATCGCCAGCACTGAACCATCGTGCGGATCTTCAACCAGTACGGCAGCACGCTGCCCGGCCAGCAAACTTTCAATGTACTCTTGTAAATGGAGATCCAGCGTCAGGTGAATATTCTTACCCGCGATGGGAGGAACGTCTTTCAGCAGGCGGACAATACGCCCGTGATTATCCACCTCGACCTCCTGATAACCGGTTTTGCCATGAAGATCGTTTTCGTAGTAACGCTCAATCCCCTGTTTACCGATGTTATGGTCCGCCGCGTAATTCTCTGCCAGCCCTTTTTTATCCAGCGCTTTAAGGTCGTTATCGTTTATCTTTGACACGTAACCGAGAACATGCGCCAGCTCCGCGCCGTAAGGATACTGCCGATCCTGATAGCTATTGATCGTGACGCCGTTGAAATGAAACTGATTGACCGCAAAGCGTGCGATTTCAACATCCGTTAGCGCGTTTTTGAGCACTACCGGACGATAGCGGCTACTGGATTTTAGCGCGCGGCGAAAGTCGGCGATATCATCGGGGGAGAGATCAACAATAGGGGTGAGCTGTTTTAGCAGCGCATCCATATCGGCAATTTTATAGGGCGTAACCGCGATATCATACCAGGTTACGTTACGCACCAGCGGAATGCCGTTGCGATCGTAAATGATGCCGCGCGTGGGCGCGACGGGTAGCATCTTGATATCGTTCTCATTCGAACGGGTGGTGTAGTAGTGGTGCTGGCGGATTTGCAAGTTATAGAGGTTGAAGATCAGGATACCAAAGCAGACAACCACTACACCAAACGCCACAATCACACGTCTCAGGAAGAGTTTCTCTTCCGCATCAAAGTCTTTAAAAGTCATTACCTGTACCTGAACAATCCGCCGCCTAATGATACGGGGCGGTCAGCGCCAGCACAGGTAAAAGATGTTCCATCTCTCTATAGAAATGTGTCATTCCTTGTGATTTGTTACAGATATACCGCTGTGGCAATAAAAAGGCCTGAGTCCGTTATCCGGAGTCAGGCCTGATGATGTTAACGACGGCGCGTTTACATGCGTTCTACGGTTTCGATACCCAACGTATCCAGACCCAGTTTCAGCGTCTTCGCCGTCAGTTGCGCCAGTTTTAGGCGGCTATTGCGAACCGCATCATTCTCGGCGCTGAGAATAGGGCAGTGCTCGTAGAAGCCGGAGAACAGCCCGGCGACGTCATACAGATACGCGCACATGACGTGCGGCGTACCTTCACGCGCGACCACCGTCAGGGTTTCTTCAAACTGCAGCAGACGGGCAGCGAGTTGCGCTTCGCGATCTTCGCTAATGATAACCGGCGCGCTCGCCAGCGCCTGCTCGTCGATGTCCGCTTTACGGAAAACAGACAGCACACGCGTATAGGCATACTGCATATAAGGAGCGGTATTGCCTTCGAAAGCCAACATATTATCCCAGTCGAAGATATAGTCAGTGGTGCGGTTTTTTGACAGATCGGCGTATTTCACCGCGCCAATACCGACGGCGTTAGCCAGTTTTTCCAGCTCGTCAGCCGGCATATCCGGGTTCTTCTCCGCCACCAGACGACGCGCGCGCTCCAGCGCCTCATCCAACAGATCCGCCAGTTTCACCGTACCGCCCGCGCGAGTTTTAAACGGTTTACCGTCTTTACCCAACATCATGCCGAACATGTGGTGTTCCAGCGGAACGGAATCCGGCACATAACCGGCTTTGCGCACAATGGTCCAGGCTTGCATCAGGTGCTGGTGCTGACGGGAGTCAATGTAGTAGAGCACGCGGTCGGCGTGCAGCGTTTCGTAACGGTATTTGGCGCAGGCGATATCGGTAGTGGTATACAGATAACCGCCATCTTTCTTCTGAATAATGACGCCCATCGGGTCGCCTTCCTTGTTTTTAAACTCATCAAGGAAAACCACCGTGGCGCCTTCGCTTTCAACCGCCAGGCCTTTGGCTTTCAGATCGGCGACGATGCCCGGCAGCATCGGATTATACAGACTTTCGCCCATCACATCGTCACGCGTCAGAGTGACGTTCAGACGATCATAGGTGATCTGGTTTTGCGTCATCGTGATGTCAACCAGCTTACGCCACATCTCACGGAAATAGGTATCACCGCTCTGCAATTTGACGACGTAGTTACGCGCGCGCTCGGCAAACGCTTCATCTTCGTCATAATGCTTTTTCGCATCGCGGTAGAATCCTTCGAGATCCGCCAGCGCCATGTCGCCCGCGTTTTCCTGCTGCTGTTTTTCCAGCCAGGCGATCAGCATACCGAACTGGGTGCCCCAGTCGCCGACGTGGTTAGCGCGAATAACATGATGGCCCAGAAACTCCAGCGTGCGCACAGCCGCATCGCCGATAATCGTGGAGCGTAGATGACCAACGTGCATCTCTTTCGCGACGTTGGGCGCGGAGTAGTCGACGACAATCGTCTGGCGAGTCGGCTGAGAAACGCCCAGACGATCGGAGGCCAGCGCCTGCTGCACCTGTTCAGCGAGAAAAGCCGGTTCGAGGAAAATATTGATAAAGCCAGGGCCGGCGATTTCAACCTTGCTGGCGATGCCGCTGAGATCCAGATGAGTCAGCACCTGCTCTGCAAGTTGTCGGGGGGCCATACCCAGTTTTTTCGCAACTGCCATCACGCCGTTGGCCTGATAGTCGCCGAACTGAACTTTGGCTGACTGACGAACCTGGGGCTCGCAATCTGCAGGCGCGCCTGCAGCAATCATGGCCTGACTAACTTTTTCTGAGAGAAGAGCCTGAATATTCACCGGAATACCTTACGTTTATGAAGCGGGCTGTATTACCCGCGCCAGTTTAAGAATTAGGGCGGGAGTATACTGCAAATGCCCGTTGGCGTCAGCATTGCGCGCGCGGCGCGTCGCCTGAAATATACGCAACAATAATCTGCATAAGCATTCAATAAACGCCCAATCAAATCAAAGATTGGTTGCCGGGGCGCAACAGCGTAAATTAGCGGTTTTCACAGCAAGAAGAGCGTCCTGATATGGCGAACTGGCAACACATTGATGAACTGCATGATATTTCCGCAGATTTACCTCGATTCACTCTGGCGTTCAGAGAACTTTCCACTCGCCTTGGTCTGCAGATTAGCGCCCTTGAGGCCGATCACATTTCATTGCGCTGTCACCAGAATACGACGGCGGAGCGTTGGCGTCGCGGTTTTGAACAATGCGGCGAGCTACTGTCGGAAAATATCATCAACGGCAGGCCGATTTGTCTGTTTAAACTGCATGAACCGGTATGTGTGGAACACTGGCGGTTTTCTGTTATTGAATTACCGTGGCCGGGAGAAAAACGCTATCCACACGAAGGGTGGGAGCATATTGAAATCGTGCTGCCCGGCGAGCCGGAGACCTTGAACGCGAGGGCGCTGGCGTTGTTGTCGGATGAGGGGCTTAGTCAGCCGGGGATCGTGGTTAAAACCAGTTCGCCACAGGGCGAGCATGAACGTTTGCCAAACCCTACGCTGGCCGTGACCGATGGCCGCATCACGGTAAAATTTCATCCATGGTCGATTGAAGCGATTGTCGCCAGCGAACAGGCGGCCCATTAACCTGCCGAGCGGAGTGAATATGGCGTTACTTGAGATCTGTTGTTACAGCATGGAATGCGCGCTCACCGCGCAGCGAAACGGCGCGGATCGTATCGAACTGTGCGCCGCGCCGAAAGAAGGCGGGCTTACGCCTTCGCTGGGCGTCTTACGCAGCGTGCGCGAGCATATTACGATTCCCGTACATCCGATTATTCGTCCTCGTGGCGGGGATTTTTACTACACTGACGGCGAATTTGCCGCCATGCTGGAAGATATCCGCCTCGTCAGAGAGTTGGGGTTTCCCGGGCTGGTTACTGGCGTGTTGACCGTTGATGGGGATGTCGATATGTCGCGAATGGAAAAAATAATGGCGGCGGCCGGACCGCTGGCAGTGACATTCCACCGCGCCTTCGATATGTGCGCTAATCCCTTCAATGCGCTAAAGAATCTGGCTGACGCAGGCGTATCAAGAGTACTGACTTCCGGGCAAAAAGCCGATGCGGCGCAAGGTTTATCAATAATTATGGAACTTATTGCCCAGGGGGATGCTCCAATCATTATGGCTGGTGCGGGGGTTCGTGCAAATAACCTGCAGAATTTCCTCGATGCCGGAGTACGGGAAGTACACAGTTCCGCCGGAGTCTTACTGCCTTCGCCGATGCGCTATCGCAATCAGGGGTTATCGATGTCTGCCGATATACAGGCGGACGAGTATTCTCGCTATAGGGTAGAGGGTGCGGCGGTCGCTGAAATGAAAGGAATCATTGTTCGCCATCAGGCCAAATGATTTTTACCGTTGCATCATGTCGCCCAATATGATGCTTGCTCGTACCAGGCCCCTGCCAATTCAACAGGGGCCTTTTTTTCTCCTTCATATTTCAAGCCGCAGCAGCGTTGGCCGCCTCGCGCACCCCGGTCACGTAGCTACCTACGTTCCCGGGGATTTGCTGCGTTGCCGCCTTGCTGCAACTTGAACTATTTTGGAGAAACGGTGCTATACGTAACGGTCATTCGGCAATCCATCACGGTTTACGCGCAATCAGCACCGCGCGCTGCGGGGCGGGATAGCCTTCCACCGTCTTGCTGCGATCGTTCGGGTCAAGAAAATCGGCCAGCGACTCGGTAACCATCCACTCGGTACGGCGCTGCTCTTCGGTGGTAGTGACGCAAACGTCAGCGATACGTACATCAATAAAGCCGCATTTTTCCAGCCATTTTTTTAATGCCGGCGCGGAAGGAATAAAATAGACATTACGCATCTGCGCGTAGCGATCCCCGGGCACCAAAACGGTATTTTCGTCGCCGTCGACGACCAGCGTTTCCAGTACCAGTTCACCCTCGTTGACCAACTGATCTTTTAACTGCCACAGATGCTCCAGCGGCGAGCGACGGTGATAAAGCACCCCCATCGAGAAGACGGTATCAAATGCTTTCAGCGCCGGGAGTTGTTCAATGCCCAACGGCAGCAGATGCGCGCGCTGATCGTTACCCAACAGTTTACGCACCGCCTCAAACTGGCAGAGGAAAAGCTGCGTAGGATCGATGCCGACCGCCAGATGTGCGCCTGCGCCAATCATCCGCCACAGGTGATAGCCGCTGCCGCAGCCGACATCAAGGATCGTCCGGCCGGTTAAATCTGACAGATGCGGCAGTACGCGATCCCACTTCCAGTCGGAGCGCCATTCGGTATCAATATCTACGCCATAAAGCGAGAACGGGCCTTTACGCCACGGCATCAGATTACGCAGCAACGTATCGATACGCTTTAGCTGACCTTCGCTGAGCGGCGTTTCGCTTTCCGCCGTGACACTGTGCAGTAAATCCAGCCGCCAGGGCGTAATTTCCGGTAAAAATTCTACCGCGTTCGACCACTGTTTAAACAAGCCATGCTGCTGCTCGCGTTGCCAGGCGGCAATCTGCGCGGGCAATGTTTCCAGCCAGTGGGAGAGATGATTTTTAGCAATGAGCTGATAAAAGTTACCAAACTCGATCATGCGGCAACTCCGGCTTTTAACGCGACAAGCGACCCGAAATTAAAGCACTGGAACCACAGTTCACTGTGTTCGAAACCCGCCTGACGCAGGCGCGCTTTATGTGTTTCCACCGAGTCGGTGAGCATCACGTTTTCCAGCATACTGCGCTTCTGGCTGATCTCCAGTTCGCTGTACCCATTAGCGCGTTTAAAATCGTGGTGCATGTTGAATAACAGCTCGCCCACTTTCGCGTCTTCAAAGCTAAATTTTTCCGACAGTACCAGCGCGCCGCCGGGATTCAACCCCAGGTAAATCTTATCCAGCAATGCCTGGCGTTCGGCAGGTTCAAGGAATTGCAGGGTAAAATTCAGCACCACCATCGAGGCGTTTTCAATAGTGATATCGCGGATATCGCCTTCAACGACTTCAACCGGCGTAGGCGCTTTATACGCATCAATATGACGGCGGCAGCGTTCAATCATGGCCGGGGAGTTATCGACGGCGATAATGCGACAATGCTCATGGCGGATATTACGCCGAACAGACAGCGTCGCGGCACCCAGCGAGCAGCCCAGATCGTAGACCTGCGTGTTCGGCTGCACAAAGCGTTCAGCCAACATGCCAATCATGGAGATGATGTTGGAGTAGCCTGGTACCGAACGCTGAATCATGTCGGGGAAAACTTCGGCTACTCGTTCATCAAAAGTCCAGTCGCCGAGACGGGCGATAGGCGCAGAAAAAAGCGTGTCGCGGTGAGACATAACGTATACATCCGGGAAAAATAAAGGCGCATATTGTGCGCTAATACAGGGAGAAAACCAACTCCCAGGGCATATACCACAGGTTTGCCAGCACCATCAGCAACAATGCGCACCAGGTCGCGCTCATCCCCGCCCGCCGCCAGCGGAACAGGCGGTGGTGAAAACCGTAATAATGCATCAGCCGACCGGCGATTAAAATGATGCCGCAGATATGCACCATCCACGTTTCGGCGCCGTTCATTTCCATAAACAGCAGCAGCACCAGCGCGACAGGAATATATTCCACCGCGTTGCCATGAATACGGATGGCGCTTTGCAATTCGCTAAAACCGCCGTCGCCATAGGCGACACGGTACTGCATTCGCAAGCGAACGACATTAAAAGAGAACTTCATTAATAATAACGCACCCAAAACGGCATACAGCGCGCTTACCATACAAACTCCCTTTTAAAATGGCTGATGGCACTGTCTATGATAGGGGGCATTTTCAGAAAAGAGAAGATTGCTGTGGAATGGACGGAGCAGTGCCGATTTCCGGTAAGACGCTGCGTAAATCATGCCAAAGCGTATTCACCAGTTCCGGCGCCTGCGCGATATCCGGAGTATGTAAAAACAAAAAAGGCGTGGTGGTCTGCCGCCACTGCGGGAGTTTCTGCAACCAGGCGGCGAAAAACTCACGGTTTTGCGCCATATTATCGCTACCGATAAAACGCACCATCGGGTGGCTGGCCGTCACGACTGCATGTACCGGGACTTTGGGTTTTTTTCGCTGCGCGTCGCGGACGGCCTCGCTGTGGGGATGGGCGGCATGTACCGGACGACTATCCAGGATCACGCGGTTTACGCCGCGCGCGTGTAACCCGCGATTGAGCCGCTGTTCATCCTCACCCTTGTCAAAAAAACACGGATGACGAACTTCTACGCCATAGGTAAACGTGGCGGGGAGCGCATCAAGAAACTGCCATAAGGCGGGGAGATCGCGCGGTCCAAAGGCGGCGGGCAACTGCAGCCAGTATTGGCCAATACGCGTTTCCAGCGGCGCCAGGCGGGTAAAAAACGCCTGTACCAGATCGTCGCAATGGCGCAGCGCGGCCTGGTGAGAAATGGTCGCGGGAAATTTAAAGCAAAAACGGAAATCGTCCGTAGTTTGCGCATACCAGCGATCGACAATTTCCGCTTTCGGCAGCGCGTAAAGCGTGGTGTTGCCCTCCACGCAGTTAACATGTCGGGCGTTCTTAACTAACTTACTGATTTCAATAATGCTCTGGTACTGCTATGTAGGCTTTGGGGCATCTGTGGGGCAAAATCCGCAAGCCGCTGATTCAGCATTACGATCTGCTCACGACTGCTGTCTGCCATCCACGCACCGTATACATTGAAGACCATCTGGGCGCTCGCATGGCCCATCTGACTGGCAATGAAGCTGGGGTTAGCGCCAGCTGACAGTGACCAGCACGCATACGTGTGACGCGACTGATATGCTTTTCTGTGCCTTATCCCTGCTCGCTTCATCGCTGCGTCCCATAAATCGCCTATCGAGTCGACTTTGTAGATGAACCCAACATGCTGACATCTTCTGATCAGTTGAGGGTTGAAGACAAATGTACATTCGTGACCCTCCGTTCTGCCGTACTCGCGCAGCTGAACATCAATGTGATGCCGCTTTCCTAGCCTGGTCATTTCCGCCTGATTCTTCAGGACGTTTATCGCAGGCTGGATAAGATGTATGACCCTGTTCGTGCTCGCCTCAGTTTTCGGTAGAGTGAATTCTCCCAGTTTTGTATAATTACGCCTGATTGTTATTGTTCCAGCTTCAAGATCGATATCCTCCCAGGCCAGGGAGGTCAGCTCCCCGTGACGTACCCCTGTGTATACTGCAAGTGACCACAGGTTTTTCGTCTGCTGATGTCGGCATGCATCTATCAGGCGAATAAATTCGTCACGAGTTAGCGGATCTGGCTCTGCCCTGGCTTTTTTAAAAGGCTTGATCCCTTCGAAGGGGTTTGCTTCTATGTAACCGTGATCTGCAGCAAACTGAAACATTCCAGCAATTGTCGTCATGTAATAATTCACCGTAACGACGCTTCGCCCTTTTGCAGGAGCTTTTCCTTTCGTTGGATTCTGGTAGCCGGTTAGCAAATCTTTCCTGAGATACAGCAATTCCTCTTTGGTGACTGCTGACACCAGTCGATTACCTCCGATCCTCGGCACTACATTCCTTGCGACAGACTCATAGCGATTGAATGCGTTCGAGCAGATTTCCATCCGTTTCAGATCCAGCCATTTTTCTTCAAGTTCTTTCACTGTAATTTCTTTCTTACTTACACCAAAAGCCTTGAGATTAGGGGAGTCAGGAAATTGCATTGCATAATCAAAGGTTCCTGTGCGGATGGCAAAACACACCGATGTCCGCAGCTCCCCGGCGATCTTCCTGTTCTTAGCGGTGTCAGGGACACCGAGGTTTTCCCTGACACGCTTACCTTTAAAATTAAACCAGATGCGCAGACTGCCACCGTGGTTTTCGACGCCTGTTGGATACGTGATTTTATCCATTGGTGTTACCTCCAGACGCCCAAGAGCGATATGAGCTTACCTTTTTCATGGCATCAAATCACCCTGGCTGCTTGTTTTTCATTGAGGCGACCCAGGCATCTACAGCCTTTCTGTTATACATGCACTCACTGGAAGGTTTAGGATTACCGTCAGGCGATACGTGGATATATTCCCGCCCAACCATCCAGCACTCTTTTCTGGCCCGGAGGATAGTTCCGGGTTTGAGCCCGGTAACCGCGATAAGAACGCTTTCACAAACCCACTCGTTAGGGGCTAACTGTAAAATATTGCTCATGGTTATTCATCCATTACCCTGGCTGCACCCAGGTGAAATTACAGATTGTTACTGATGGTCGGAATCAGCTTCTGCCATATCGCGGACACGTATTTTGCCTGGTGGCGCGCGTCGGCCAGTGCGTTATGCTGTTCACCTATAAATGGCATATCTTTTTTAGGATCGAAACCAATCGAACGACCTAGAGTAACCAGTGTTCTCACATCGTGATCATTCCAGAATGGCCACGGGCAGATTTTGCCGGCACGTTCATAAGCACCGCGTAAAATGACGTTGTCGAATGTAGCCCCGTTCCCCCAAACCTTCATGTACTTCATGTTATCCGCGTGGCGTCCGATGAACTGAGTCAGTTCAGATAATGCCGTCGTAATGGGCATAGCATCAACGCAAATAGCCGACCGCGCTTCCGGGCTTTGTCTTAACCACCATAGAATGGTATCGCCATCAGGAACGGCACCTTGTTCCATTGCGCTTTCAAGGCTAACGGCGGTATAGAACTCAGGTCCAATTTCACCACTTTGCGGATCGAAGAACACAGCACCGATGGAGACAACAGGCGCGTTAGGTTTTTTACCCATAGTTTCAAGGTCGATCATCAAGTTATTCATAAATTAGTTGTCCCCTGTTGCGGTGCTGCTACGAAAATGTTCAACGCCTTTATTCCAAATAGCCTTAATCGTCGTCCAACTGACAGGAACCTCAATCTTAATTCGCCCACTGCCGTCGCAGCTTTCACATTCCTCGTCGGCAAAGCATTCAGGACAGCTTATAAAAGTAGTTTCTAAAAACTCACCGGATAGCAAACTCTTAGCGCCGTTCTCAGCAGTTAGTTTCTTCGGCACCATAACCCAACCACCCGGAATTACCGGAGAGTTGCCAGAAAGCGGGATGTACTTAACTCCCCAGGCATCTGACGGGTCATTGCTACCCAGCATAAACAACGGAGCGTTAGGGTCGCGTTTGTCGTCGCTGTTGTAATCACTACGCAACCAGCCGATGACTGGCAACTCATCACGATCACTTACAGGTTCGGCCCCCTGAAGCATGGCGGCACGACAGGCATTCCATGCTCTCATTGCAAGAGTTGCCCGGTCCTCCTTCGCCATTCCGTTGATTTGCACAAAGTTGCATGCGGTGGAAAAGTTCATTTTTTCAGGCACTACCGGCGCTGGCGCTGCGGAGTAGAAATAAGGCCTGATAATCCACTTTTTATTCCAGAAATCCCGAGTTTTCTCAGCTTCCTCAAGTGTTGCAACACTACAGCCAACCTTTCCGCACTCTTTGATGACGTGGTATCCGGCTGGCTCCGCGCTATCAGCCTTGCGGCGTTCCTGTAGCTCGCGCAGGGCCGCTGCAACATAATGGCTATTGTGCTGCTCAGCCCACTGAATGAGCCGAATCAGTGTTGCATTTGAAACGAGTTCGTCTGTTAGTTTGTTATTCATCTCCGAACAATTCCTCGTATTTAATAAACTCACCAAAACACTGCAATTCAGCGCCAGCCAGGAAATAACCTAACGCCTCGGCTCTATCTGTATCTTTATTGAATGATGCAAGCGGGTAGCGCTCGTAGAATTTATTAATAAGCTCAGCGATTTTTAATTCTTGTTTATCAGCGTCCAGCGATGCCAGCGCGATACGCGCCAGTTCCATTTGTTCGCCACGGGTAAGCCCGTTTTCAAGCGGACTTTTAATGAACAATTCGATACGTTCTTTGGTGATAGTGGTCATGGGTTAGTCCTTATTCACATAAACCGTAGCGGGATGAACACACAGCCGTGTCAAGGCTCGCTTTTACCAGGTCATAGACCTTGCCACCTCGTCCTGTTTTGGCCCATTCAACAACATCCTGCGCAGATGGCGCACCCATTCCACCGCGCGGACCGTAGAAACCAGACCATTCGATTCGCTGAACGTCAGGTTCAAGTCCATGCAGCCTGACTTCCTGTCCGAGGTTTACCGGATACCGCTTGCGCATCGCTATTTCTTCCCCTGTGAACTCATCCTCATTAAACCAGGTGACTTCCCGAACGCCTAACTGAGAGCGCATCCACGCCTGACTTTCAGTTCCCACGCTCATCCAGTGTACCCAGCGGGACGCGAGACGAACCTTTTTTTCCCATGCGTGATGCTTTTCGATATGCTCAGGCCATCGTGCGGCGGTTTGCGCGATTTCCTCTTTCGTGCATAAAACACAGTTCATACATCCGACCCGGTCAGCCCCCTGCAAATAAAGTGGGTTAGGCTTAATACCGAAATATTTATGCAGCGCGAATACGTCAGTCGCCGTCCATTTGTGGATTGGCAGGAAGTTGTAGAGGAAGCCCGGGTCACGTTCATCACATGCAAATCTTGCGTAACCGGCACGTTTGTCGGACTCATCTGCACGCACGCCAGACCACTGAACGACTACCTCTCCATCATCAAGAAGTGGCTTTATTGCAGCATCGAACGCAATCTGAATTTTCAGTTCTTCAGTACAAAAGCGGTCGCGCATCATCGGGAATTTTCCATGCAACAGGGCCGCATCCAGGAATGAATTGCCGCTTGGACGCATGACCGACAACGCAGCTTCTAGCGGTGTTTCAAACTCAATTCCCCACCGTTCGGCGGTACGCTGCCATGCCTGGCCGAACTTAGTATCCGACCGGGCAAGAGATGGCATAACCACGCCGCGATAGGCACCCATACGGATAGGCTGACACTGTGCCCAGCGCTTAATCAGGGATTGGCGGCGGCGTTCAAACTCAGATTCAGTGTAAACGCGCTTAACTATCTGCACCGGCTTACAACCAATTTGATGATGAATATTTCGTGCAAAATCAACGGTCAATTCATGTTCATTGTCTGTATCTGCCATTACGTTTTGTACGCGGTCGCCGAACAGATGGTTGGCAATCGTCGCCGTGGTGGTGCTGTCCTTTCCGGCAGAAAAATTCACAATAATTTTGTGGTCGTCCGGAATGCGAAATTCAGTGAGATAACGGTTATAAGCCAACTCAATTTCACGAACCATCATGCTGATATCTGAAGGGACGATTATTGCTGCGTTAGCGCTCATCTTACTCCCCCTTAACCTTGATGCCAGCGGCGTCTTGCGCACTAACTATTTCCGCCGCCTGACCGAAAGCGGATACCCACTTTCTCGATTCTTCCAGCGCCAAATCAGGGCGACCTTGCAACAGGCAGCCAACGATATAGCCGTGCGCACCTATGGCTTCTGTGATGAGCTGAATTCCTGTTGGCGTGGTTTGGCTTTGGTTGGCCTCCAGCGTCGCCAGTCGTTCTTCCACCACATCAACGGCGTCAGCAAAACCAAACATATTGCTCCATTCTGGACGCTCTCCTGTTGCGGCTTGGTACATATCGGCCAGCGCAGATTCAGCAGCATCACGCTCATTGATAAGCTGGGTTTCGCTGTTCTCCAGTTCTGCTATGCGCTTACTCCCATCAGCAATACGCTTCTCTGCGGCCTCCAGTTGCTCCCGCGCCTGTCGCATATCATCACGCAGCGCCAGCGCTACGGCCTCTATTGCGTCTTTTTCCCGCTGGAGTTGAAGATTCTCATCCAGCAGCGCCTCTGCGGTGATATAAATAACCTGGCGTGCACGGTCTGCTGGGTCGCTATAGTGCACCTGCATGTAGCGGAACTCTTCACGTAGCGCCTGCTTGTCGATTGTCATGCTGCACCGCCTTCAACGCGCTCCCACAAACGTCTTGATCTGATTGCCTTCACTACAGACTCTTTATCTTTCATGCAGCACATTGCCGTAGCTCCATCAGTTCATTAAAGCGGGCCATAAACAGGCCGAAAGCCTGACCGGGGCGAAGTGGGTAGATTTCGAATAAATCTGTCGGGGGGATACCTTCCAGTATTACCCAGGGAATACTGTCATCAATATCCAGATCGCGGCGTTCAGTTGCCAGCATGGTCAGATCTGCATACTTCACTACGCTGGCTTCTTCCAGTGGCAAGCCAAACTTAAAGCGGATCAGTTGATCGGTACGTTTCTCAATCTCGCGATAATCAGGCAGTAACGCTTTTAATGGGGCAGGGATATCCTGGCAATACGCTTCGGCTGCGTCGTGCATCAGGGCTTCAAAGGCAAACTCCGGTGATACAAGCTGGCTGCACAGTACGGAATGCTGCGCCACGCTATAAAATTCAGGGAGATGTCCGGAGAAGCGGCAAATATTGGAAAGCGCCACGGCGATATCTTCAATATCAATGTCGTCAATAGTTGCGCTGAGATAATCAAATTGTTTACCTGAAAGTGTTTGAATAAAACTCATCGTTGGTTCTCCTTATAATTTATTTCGCGCTGCACCGCGTGAATTTTGGTTGTGCGAATCCCTCGCCGGGTGGCGATAATTAACAGAATTACACTTCAATAAATCCCCGCGGCGCCGGGGATTTAATGCAGAGCAATTACGCTTTAAAGTTACCGATGAACGTTTCTACTGATTCACCGTCGAATTTGCTGATCAGCAGGTCGCGGAATTCATTGGCGATCGCTTCCTCCTGCGCTTCCAGTTGTACGATACGCAGAACAAAGCGAGGTTCATCACCGGTCAACAGGCTGTTGCGGAGGCTGAACGCACGTTCACCGAGACCCTCATATGGAACACATTTGAACTCAAAAGCCACCGGCATAACGTCTTTGCTGCTGGCCTCAATGCTTTGCATAAGGGATTTCTTACCGCTGAAATCGCCATCTTCATGATCCTGCTGGGTTGCCTGTTGGATCGTAATGCGGCGAACAGCCTGGGCAGCCTGTGAAATCTGCATTGTGTTACCGTCAGAATCGAACGCCTGGAGATAATCGCTCCAGTCTTCAAGCCATTCGGCGATCTGTTTTTGTTTCAGGCGTTCCCCGTTGATCTGGAGCAGGGCGCGGAATGGTGCAGTCTGTTTCAGCGTGATAGAAGCAACGTTGTCTGCATGACCGGGGTTATCCAGCGTACCAATATTGAAAACTGAGCGAGCTGTCATATGGTCAGCATCAATAAAGCAGCGTGCTTTTTCGGTTGCACTGGCATAGCCCTTTGAATAACGGACAAAGTCTTCAATGCTGGTGGTAGTCATGGCGCCGCGGAAGCGGAAACGCTCCAGAGCAAAGCGTTCGAGGCTTTCAACACCTGTCCCGGCAGGCAATAATGCTGTCGGGCAAGCCAGCCCCTGAATATCGTTCAGGTGATAGCCAGAAAGAACCAGGTCTTTTACCTGCTGAAAAGTGCCGCTGTCTAACTGAGACATAAAAATTCCTTATTAACTAATGATCGAAGTGGTGGCAGTGAATTGGTTAGCTGCGGTTCACTGAGCCGCTTTAAGCTTTCCGTCAGTAGTGCCTTTAATACTGAACAGTTGACCCTGATCTTCCTGCAGTATGGTGAGCTTTCCGCCCTTGTTAACCCACATTGGGGTTTCTGTTGTGTCCTCTTCTGACGCTTTACCGCGCGGCGTCGGAGTGCTGTACTGCAGCTTGTGTTTAATTTTGACGCGCTTCTCTTCGACTGAATTTCCCATGCGCTCAAAATCAAAGGTGAGGACTACCTTGCCTTTATTGCCGTTATTCAGAACGCCTAATCCGACAGTATTCAGCGCTGCCGCGATTTTGTTCATGAACACGCCGGCATCCAGTTCGCCCAGAAAGTCGGGCACTACGGTCATGCGGTCATCATTCATCGTTAACCCCTCAAGATGGCGGTTGCCACCGCCAGTTGGTTTCTCCACAAAACAGAAAAGAGCACCTGCTATAACAGCTTTCCGGGTGGATTGGGTAATGAGCCCGTCGCGCGGAGATGCTCTTTTCTGTTGTGTAAAAAGGTCGGCGTCACGGCAGAACACTGTCGCCTTCCTCCTGTTGTTGGAAGAGCCGGACGCCGACAAGACTTCACACAGCAATAACGTTGTGGTGCCGGGTGCCTCCCGGTATCTGGCGAAGGTTGCACGCCAGACGGGTGCTTAACTACAGAGGATCGACTATCAGCTTCAACCTTACCCGCGTGCGCTGAGCCGCATTCACCACAACGATAAGAGTTCTCTCTCTTAACAGAAGCGCTTTACCGCGCGGAAAAACTCTTATCTGTTGCTCTCCTGAAAAAGCTGGCGGTTTCCGCTAACGTAATGGAACGGGCCGCCAGAATATCGCTTGCACTGGCTACAGGTATCTTCGGGCGGGGCACCGATGACCAGTCGGTACAACCCCTACGGTATTTACACTCCGACGCCGTGGGTTAAACGGCTCCGTGTTGTCGGCTGAGTTATCTGTTGCTGGTGGTCAACCCAGTTCCGCAACCCCTCCCGAAGACACCTTTCAGCGAATCATCCGGTCATTCGTATGCCACCGGCGGCTACTTCGTGGGCGTCCTGCCTGTTCGCTGCTCTATGAATGCAAATTACATTTAAATTGCACATTGCGCAAGTATAAAATTGCGATATATGCAATTTTGAGTCAAAAAAAAAGCCACCATAATGGTGGCCTTGTCGACGCTTTCTATTAATTGTGTCGTTTGAGTGACTGCGTCTGGCTTATCAGAACCTTGCCAAAAACGCCGAACCTGCACTCATTGTCTTTGGTAATACTCCATTCCCTGTAGTTAGTGTTATCAGATATCACCAATAATTTATCGGGGATCATCTGCAGCCTTTTTACGTATATTTTATCATCAAAGCCAAAGACATAGATGCCATCACCATCGAACTGGTTGATGCTTATATCGACAAAAATAAGATCTCCCGGTTCAATTGTTGGCGCCATGCTGTCACCGCGCACGTTAATCACTTTAAGCTCAGCGGCAGGGCGCCCGCCAAACATAGCTAATGCTTTGTCCTTGTTATATTCGATAGCATGGATTACATCGATAACATCACCGCCCTGAATGAGTCCATTACCGGCGCTTGCACTGACATCCAGTATCTCGATACGGAACAAATCCTTCACGTTAGCTGAATCCTTCCTTATATCACTGTGTTTACATACAGTATTACCTTTTGAGTCTGAGGTAAAGAGTTCTGCTATATCAACACCTAAGCAGTCAGCCAGCCTAGAAAGTGTTTGTTCGGTGAATTGCTTTTGCTTGCCAGTCTCCAGACGAGAGATGTTTGCGGCATCCACGCCGATGGCTTCTGCTAGCTCAGCAATTTTCATGTTCTTCGCGCGGCGAAATTGTCTGACACGGTTTCCTATATTCATGCGTTCATTACATTAATTTTTTGCGCATTGTGCAAATCAACTTGCGCAAATTTGCCGTATGAAATAACATGCGATATACGCAAAAGAAGGAGGTTTTATGCAATCACCATTGAGAAAATTGCGGAAATCGCATGGTTATACGTTACAGCACGTCGCTAAAGGGGTTCAGGTTGATCCTGCAACATTAAGCCGGGTTGAAAGATGCGAGCAGGCTCCTTCAACAGAGCTTGCTGAGCGCCTGGCTCAATTTTACGCCGGAGAAATTAGCGAGATGCAAATTTTGTATCCAAACAGATATCAGCTTAGTGATTCAGCGATTTGACCGCCACCACAGCAGAAGGAGTAGATCCGTGGGACATGAACCTGAATGGAAAGTTGAAAAGCAGCCCCGCTGGCTGGTGGCTGCGATTAAAAAGACGATTTCCAGTCTGCATGGCGGTTATGAAGAAGCTGCGGAATGGCTGGATGTCACCAAAGATGCTCTGTTTAACCGCCTGCGTACTGGTGGTGATCAGATCTTCCCGATTGGGTGGGCGCTGGTACTGCAACGTGCCGGAGGAACCTATCACCTGGCACATTCAGTAGCCAGGGCATCAGGTGGCGTTTTTGTTCCGCTGGCAGATATGGAAGAAGTGGATAACGCAGATATTAATCAGCGCCTGCTGGAAGCGATTGAGCAGATCACCAGTTATTCCCAGCAAATCAGGGTAGCTATCGAAGATGGCGTTATTGAGCCACATGAAAAAGCCGTGATTGATGAGGAGTTGTATCAGGCGATCGCAAAGCTGCAACAGCATTCGACACTGGTATACAGAGTTTTTTGCGCGCCAGAAAAGGGTGACGCCCGCGAGTGTGCAGCTCCGGGCGCCGTGGCGTCAAATTTTATGGAGAAAACCAACGCATGAACAGTTTAACGGTAAATAACCGTTTGTCGCAACAACCGGGGATGTATGAGCACCGGCCGTTGCGTCATGAATGCAGATTACCAAATAGTCTGGTCGTGCGTAACCACAGGGAACACAGCCTGACCGTGGGGGGTGAATCGTGCAGGAGCTTAACCGCTGGTTTCGGGATGGAAGGGGACTTTATGTCCATGTCATTCGCTGGGAACCAGAAACTGAGCGCGTTATCTATCTGCGCAAGGGCTACCCGCATGAGTGTTTTAGCCCGTTGTGGAAATTCAGGCGTGATTTTGTTGAGTGTGAAGCGCCAGGAACACATTGATTCTGCAATTCCGGGACGTTACACTGTTCAGGCACCTTATAAAGCGGGTGCCGGGATTGGCGTCCTGGAAATACACACGGCGACAAATGACGCCCCAGCGTCTTTTTTATTGTCGCAGCTCGGCTATATCCAAATTATGGTGGGCTGGGTGGGGGCACCGCAAGGTGCGCCGGTTTCCGTGTGTGCCGGTTACGCCAACCCTGCTCAGTTCACCACCAGTGAAATTGGCGTTTCCGGTGGTGGAGGATTTTTACCACACACGGAGGCTGCCATCATGGCTACTGTCCCAACCCTCGCTCAACCTGAAATTAGAATTATTAACGGCCAAGCCGTTACTTCCTCCCTGGCTGTTGCCGACTACTTCATCAAGCGTCACGCTGATGTTATCCGTAAAATAGAATCTCTCGAATGTTCCACTCTATTTCGTCAACGCAATTTTGCGTTTACATCGATTTCAATAAATCAGCCCAACGGCGGTACCCGCAAACTCCCATGCTATCAAATAACACGCGATGGTTTTGCGTTCCTGGCAATGGGTTTCACTGGTAAACGTGCTGCTCAGTTTAAAGAGGCATACATCAACGCCTTTAACCAGATGGAGAAACAACTTTCAACTCCATCGGTGCTGA
Organism: Salmonella sp. SAL04157; assembly: GCF_046551635.1. Taxonomy (NCBI): domain Bacteria; kingdom Pseudomonadati; phylum Pseudomonadota; class Gammaproteobacteria; order Enterobacterales; family Enterobacteriaceae; genus Salmonella; species Salmonella sp. SAL04157. Next base: position 256,495 of record NZ_JBGDVS010000003.1, on the reverse strand, counting down.
GCGATGCAGCACATAATGCCAGTGTTCTTTATTCCTACATTTCATCCATTCATCAGGTCTGGTTACAGCAGCTTTATCCCATGCTGGAAAAAGTGGAATCTCCGCTGGCCGTAAGCCTGTACGACCGCATCAATGACGCTGCGGCGCTTGCGAGCCTTATCAATATGACACTGAACCGTTCAGAGGTAAGGGGGCGCAAGTGATCCGGAATATTTTTAATCGGTTCACCAGCCAACGTTTTCATTGCCCTCGTCCAGGACAGTGGTACAGCACACCAGAAGGGTACGTTCTGCGTATTAGCCTGGTCGATCGCGAATGTCAGAAGGTTGTCTGTGAGCCTCTTGGGCGTAATTACCGCGTCAACATGCCTCTTATTGCCTTTCGTTCCGGCAAAAACATGAAGCATCTCGGAGGTGCTGCATGAGTTCCCTTATTCAATTACTCGATCGCCCCATCGCCTACAACCCTGCTTTTGCAAAACTGAAAGCCGGGAAGGTAAAAGCTGGCCCGGTTGCGGCAGTATTCCTGTCCCAGCTTGTTTACTGGCATAACCGGATGGATGGCGGCTGGATGTACAAAACACAGGCTGATATTGCCAGTGAAACGGCGCTAACCCGCGACGAACAGGAAACAGCACGTAAACGTCTGGTAGCACTTGGTGTACTGGAAGAAGCCCGTCGCGGTGTACCTGCCACCATGCACTACCGCATCAACACCGAACGGCTTGAAGCGCTGTTGCTGGAAACGGCGAAGCCAGTGAAAAAGGGCGCTCAGGAGAAAACCAGATTGCGGGACTTCCAGAATGTGGAAACCCCGCAATCTGGATTGGTGCAACCCCGCAAACCAGATTGCGGTGATGCCGCAAACAAGAATGTGGAAACCCCGCAAACAAGTACGGGGCAACCCAACGAACAAGCATGTGGCGATCCCACAATCTTTCCTACAGGAGATTACACAGAGACTACTCAGGAGATTACACAGGAGAGTAAAACCCCTTTTTGTCCGGTTGCTGAGCAACCCGACCCCGAAGTGACGCTCACCGATCAGGCGATTGAGGTTTTAACCCACCTGAACCAGGTAAGTGGCTCCCGGTATCAGAAGTCAAAAACCTCCCTGGAAAACATCCGTGCCCGACTGCGTGAGGGGTACAGCGTTGCTGATCTGCAACTGGTTATCGACCTGAAGCATGAGCACTGGCACGAGAACGACGAGCAGTACCAGTACATGCGCCCGGAAACGCTGTTCGGTCCGAAGAAATTCGAGAGCTATCTGCAAAGCGCTACCCGCTGGGATCAGAAGGGGCGGCCTAAACGCGCTGACTGGGGTGTGAAGAAGCGCGATGTGATGGCTTTTGGTCCGGTTGATACAACGATTCCGGAGGGATTCAGAGGATGAGTCTGTTAGCAAAAGTGCAGGCGTTTATCGAGCTTAATCCGGGGCTGACATCAAATGAGATTGCCGATGCTTTTCCTGAATACGCACGCTTTGATGTGCAGCGTTCAGCGAGCAAGTTGTATCGGTGTAAGCGTGTTAACCGCCGCCTGGATGGAGATGTATTTCTCTATTACGCGGGTAAAGACGAGGCAGTGATTTTGACGTTACGACAGAAAAGGTCAGGTCATACAGGTTCGGGTGATCCGATGGTGATTGCAAAGCTGGTAAGCCGCGCTGAAGAACTGGAATCCAGAGGGTTATTTAATCGTGCATCGATAGTGTGGCTGGAGGCATTTAGCGAAAGCCAGTTTATCTACGAACGCGAGGAATTTTTACGCCGCCGTCAGAAGTGTCTGAACCGCATCAAAAAGAGAATCAGACCCGTAGAGCAGGTTTATCTGGCAGGGCGATTTGTGGGGAACGTGGAATGACCAGTGAATCCGTTTGTATTGAAAGCAGTGATGTAACGATATCTGTTGATGAATCCGCTTCGCGCACCTGGCGTCGCCCGTTCCTGAAATGGGCAGGCGGTAAATATTCCATGTTACCCGATCTTTACCAGGTCATTCCGGCAGGTATGCGCCTGATTGAACCGTTTGTCGGCGGTGGTTCGGTGTTTCTCAACTCAGACAAACACGCCTGCTTCCTGCTGGCCGATGTGAATACCGACCTTATCAATCTGTATCAGATGCTGGCTGTTGTACCTGGTGCGGTGATAAGACATGCTAGGGTAATGTTTGACCGTCTCAATGACGCTGAAAGCTATATGGCGCTACGGGAAGAGTTCAATGCTCAGGTGATGGACGCTCCGGAACGCGCCGCCGCTTTCCTTTTCCTTAATCGTCACTGCTTCAATGGCCTGATCCGGTACAACCGCAACAACCAGTTTAACGTTGGCTGGGGCAAATACCCGTCGCCTTATTTCCCGGAAGAAGAAATCAGGGCATTTACCGAAATGGCGCACAACTGCGTATTCATGGCGGCGGGATTTCGCCGGACGCTGACGCTGGCGGGTGAGGGGGATGTTGTGTACTGCGATCCGCCCTATGAACCGATGCCTGGTACGGCTGGTTTTACTCACTACGCCGCTGGTGGCTTTACCTGGGATGATCATATCGCACTGGCGGAATGTTGCGTTGCTGCTCATCAGCGCGGCGCCAGGGTTGTGATCAGTAACTCCACCGCGCCGCGCGTTATCGACCTGTACTCACAGCACGGCTTTGAAATCCGCTATATCAGCGCCCGCCGCTCAATATCGAGCAAGGGCAGTACCCGCGAGACAGCGAAAGATCTCGTGGCGATTCTGTAGGGGGCGGCATGAAACTGACATTGCCATTTCCACCCAGCGTTAACACCTACTGGCGGGCTCCGAATAAGGGACCGCTTAAAGGTCGTCACATGGTCAGCGCCAGCGGCCGGAAGTATCAGAGCGAGGCGTGCGCGGCAGTGATTGAGCAGTTACGCCGTCTGCCAAAACCTTCAACAGCCCCGGCAGCGGTAGAAATCATCCTGTATCCGCCAGATAAGCGGATCAGGGATTTGGACAACTACAACAAAGCGCTGTTCGACGCACTGACTCACGCAGGAGTCTGGGAGGACGACAGCCAGGTAAAGAGAATGCTGGTGGAGTGGGGACCAGTTTTCCCGAAGGGGAAGGTAGAAATCACGATCACGAAATTTGAAACAGGGGCGGGTGCAGCCGCCTGAAAATGGAGAAAGAAGCATGAATAATTTAATGGTCATTGATGGTATCGAAGTTCGCCGCGACGTTCATGGGCGCTATTGTCTTAACGATTTGCACCGTGCTGCTGGTGGAGAGCAGAAATATCGTCCGAAATACTGGCTTGATAATAAGCAAACCCGTGACCTGATTGAGCAACTTTTCACCGAGGGCGGAATTCCACCCTCGGAACAAAATCAATCTGTTAGCTTTTTTCAGGGCGGTAGTGATACCCGAAGTTTGGTACGTGCTCCAGTAAATACTGTTCGCGGTGGTGCTGAACAAGGTACATACGTATGCAAAGAACTGGTATTTGCTTATGCAATGTGGATCAGTCCGTCTTTCCATCTCAAGGTGATCCGCACGTTCGATCGGATTACCAGTGCGCCACAAATATCTTCTGGTATGGCTGCCGATAAGATGCAGGCGGGGGTGATTCTGCTGGGTTTTATGCGCAAAGAGTTAAACCTGTCCAATTCATCGGTACTGGGCGCGTGCCAGAAACTCCAGGAGGCAGTGGGACTACCTAACCTGGCGCCACAATATGCCATTGATGCTCCGGCTGGCGCGCCGGATGGTTCAAGCCGCCCGACGCTTGCACTGAGCGCGCTGTTAAAACAGCATGGTATCCGGATGACGGCTAATCAGGCGTATCAGCAGTTAGCAAAGCTGGGTGTTGTTGAACATCGTGAGCGTTACAGTCGCTCCGCGATTAACGGCATTAAAAAATTTTGGTCGCTGACGGCGAAAGGCTGCATGTTCGGCAAAAACATCACCAGCCCGGCAAACCCTCGCGAGACGCAGCCGCATTTCTTCGAATCCAAATTCCCTGAGCTGCTGAAGCTGCTCGATACCGTTCATTGAGGTGATCGTGAGAGCGTTACTGACCCCTGAAATTGCTCCTCGTATGGGCGTTGTATTGTTCAGGCCGGGATCGGAACTGATGCCCCTGTTTATGCAGGGGCGTGTTCTGCTTGAACCAGAGCCGGAACAATATTCATCTTTCGCCTGCGGCGCGGTCCCGGCGGTATCACAGCCGCTGGCGGATGATCCTGCTGTTCGTGATGTGTTCCGTAATGAGTCGGTTATCTATCGTGCTGGTGGTCTCGATAGTCTGGAAAGCTGGCTACTCCGGGGGAATGGCTGTCAGTGGCCGCATTCAGTCTGGCACAGCGAACAGATGACAACCATGCGCCACGCACCGGGGGCAATCCGACTGTGCTGGCACTGCGATAACCTGCTGCGCGAACAGTTTACGGAACGGCTGGAATCAATAGCTGTGGAGAACACGACAAAATGGGTTTTATCGGTTGTTTGTCGTGATCTGGGTTTTGACGATATGCACGCAGTCACGCTCCCGGAACTGTGCTGGTGGATGGTACGCAATGACCTGGCAGAAGTCTTACCGGAGAGCGCTGCGAGAAAAGCATTAAGGATGCCGAAGGCAATTGTCCAGTCAGCTACCCGTGAAAGTGAAATTGTCCCCTCGGTGCCGGCCACCAGCATTGTACAGGATAAGGCGAAAAAGGTACTGGCACTCAGGGTTGATCCGGAATCGCCGGAAAGCTTCATGTTACGTCCGAAACGCCGTCGATGGATCAATGAAAGATATACCCGCTGGGTTAAATCCCAGCCGTGCGCGTGCTGCGGGAAGCAGGCGGATGATCCGCACCACCTGACAGGCCACGGTCAGGGAGGGATGGGAACAAAGGCGCATGACCTCTTTGTGCTGCCGTTGTGCAGAACGCATCACAATGAGTTACATGCGGACACCGTGGCATTCGAAGAGAAATACGGCTCTCAACTGGAGTTGATATTTCGTTTCATCGATCGCGCGCTGGCGATCGGCGTGCTGGCGTAAATGGAGAACACGCATGAACCTTGAAGCCTTACCAAAATATTACTCACCAAAATCTCCAAAATTGAGCGATGACGCTCCGGCGACAACCTCCGAATCTTTGACGATTACGGATGTAATGGCGGCGCAGGGGATGGTGCAATCGAAAGCACCACTGGGGTTTGCTTTATTCCTGGCAAAAGTTGGTATTCAGAATCCTGACTTCGCGATTGAAGGGCTGATTCATTACGCGGTGGCACTGGATAACCCGACACTGAATAAATTGAGTGAAGAAACTCGGTTACAGATTGTTCCTTACCTCGTGAATTTTGCATTTGCTGATTATTCCAGATCTGCTGCAAGCAAGGCTCGCTGTGAGCATTGTGCTGGTACGGGATTTCATCATGTATTACGTGAAGTGGTGAAACACTCCAGAAATGGTGAACCCGTCATCAAAGAGGAGTGGGAGAAGGAACTATGTCAGCATTGTCATGGTAAGGGAGAAGTCAGCACGGTGTGCAGAGGGTGTAAGGGTAAAGGTATTGTCTTGGATGAAAAAAGAACTCGGCTTCATGGCGCGCCTGTTTATAAGATTTGTGGGCGTTGCAATGGAAACCGGTTTAGTCGTTTACCAACCACACTGGCGCGGAACCATGTCCAGAAACTGGTACCGGATCTGACGGATTATCAGTGGTACAAAGGATATGCAGACGTCATTGATAAACTGGTTACAAAATGCTGGCAGGAAGAAGCATATGCAGAAGCGCAATTAAGAAAGGTGACAAGATGAAAGATTTTTAACGAAGATAGCGACATGATGCTTGCATATTTCAAAAAATATGGATAAGATTCTCCCAACGATGGGCTTTGTATGTCTATCGTTGATAAGTCTCAAGAACCCGCCTCCGAGTGGGTTTTTTATTTGTGATCACTTTATTTTTTGTCTTGCTAAGTTATTGTATGGACAAGAACTAAAATTAAGTGGTGACATTGTGCTCTCTAATAACGAACGTTGGGTTTCCTTTTTTGACTTTGCTTTTACGCCTACACACGCAGCGGCGCCGAGTATTCCCATTGAAGACATACTCAAGAAATTGAAGGTACTGGTGAGCTCAGGGAGTGCTGTAAAGTTATACAATCATAGGTCTAGAGCGCTTAGGATTTCGGAGATGAAATATTCTATTGGGGATAGCCAGGCGACTCTACTTATCCAGCTTTGTGATAAAAATGGTTCTGACCCTGTTTTTGGTGAGTTAACAACAGGCAACCTTAGAGTAGAACCTAAGCTTGCCGGTGAAGGTATCGCAGTTTCTTGTCACATTGTAATATCCACAGATGTTGTCAAAAACACTGCCGATCACCACAAAACTCTCGTTGAATCTGTCCCCGGTATCAGTAAGTCAGTTCTTGAGCCATTTTTAAATGCTATGCTCAGAGAAGCCTTCGCTGGATGTGAGTTTAAAAATCCTGCAACTAAAGGTATGTGCCAGCACCGCCCAAAGCTGGAAATCTATTCTCATGGTTCACAAACGCTGATGGATGCATTAAAAGGTGCAAAGATTCATAACGTTAAACTTGTGAGTACAAGAAGGAAAGGTGGATTGGACCAAACGGCGTACACTGAGCTCTCAGAAAGGTCCGTAAAGTATAAAATCATTAGACAGCCGCCATTGAAAGATAAAGAAAGGTTGTTAGAGATTTTAAGAAAGAAAGGGCAGCAGTCTGGATATACCAAGGTTTCAATTAGTTACTCAAAAGATGGCAAGCAAGCCAGTTTGGATCTTGACCGTAACGAAGATGCTGCCACAAAACTGTTCACTAAAAGTGAGAGGGTAATATTAGGTAACCTCATCAACCAATGTGAAAGCACAGTACATCTGCAGCTTGAAACAAAAATGATAGGGTTGCTCTAACGGGAGTTTCATATGAAACTTTTTTCACCGCTGAGTTATCTCCGCATCAAGCATGAGGAAAAGGACTGGTATGATTACAAAATACCAGCTGCAGTTTCTCTAATCGTCACTATTGTTTATTATTTTCACGCTAGCAAAATTTCTTTAATCGAGACTAACGGACTCCTGCTTCAGGTTAATGGGTTACTTCAAGTCTTGATTGGTTTTTATATCGCAGCACTGGCTGCGGTTTCTACTTTTTCTAGCTCTTCGATCGACGAAGTAATGGCGGGCGTACCTCCGACTCTAGTAGAGAAATTCCGAGGGCAGAAGCTTACTGTAGAACTGACGCGCAGGCGCTTTGTTTGTTACCTTTTTGGTTATCTAGCTCTTGTGAGTTTTATGTTATTTTGCTTAGGGATGATTTCTATTCTGATTGGGAAGCCTTTCCATTTGTGGCTGCTCACATTCTGTTCTCCTGATGCAATCTTGTGGCTTAAAACGGTATTTGTTGGCGTTTATATATTTATCTTAATGAATATCATAACAACAACTTTGCTGGGACTTTACTTCCTTGCAGTTCGGTTCCACCAATCATCGCTGTAAAAAATCTAAATACTTTGAGGCTGCCTTCGGGCGGCCTTTTTTATTTCCCCTCATAACTGAGAGGACCCACATAACCAGAGGGGGATGAATGTCCGAACCTGTATCCAGTGCGACAGTGTTGGCTGGTGGATTAATGGGGGCCAGTGTATTCGGTCTGGCAACCGGAACTGATTATGGTGTGGTATTCGGTGCTTTTGCCGGCGCGGTGTTTTATGTCGCCACGGCAACCAACATCGGACGCATCAGGCTGGTCGCTTATTTTATTACATCATTTATTGTGGGAGTGCTTGGCGCCGGGCTGATAGGTACTAAGCTTGCGGCAATAACGCATTATGAAAAACCACTGGATGCACTTGGTGCAGTGATTATTTCTGCAATGTGTATAAAGTTTCTCACTTTTCTTAACAGTCAGGATCTGAACAGCCTGTTCAGTATTCTTTCTCGTATCAGGGGAGGGGGAGCAGATGGTAGCAAATGACCCTTCTGCAGTTCTGAATGCCGTAATTTGTGGGGTGATAGTCATCGTTCTGATGTTTTACCGACGCGGTGATGCGACACACCGCCCCCTGATTTCGTTACTGGCCTATGTCATGGTGCTGGTATATGCCAGCGTCCCTTTCCGGTTTGTTTTTGGTTTATATGAATCATCCCACTGGCTGGTGGTGATGGTGAATATCCTTATCTGCGCCGCTGTGCTGTGGGCTCGCGGTAATGTGGCGCGTCTGGTCGATGCACTGAGGCACTGATGAATCAACAACAATTTCAGCAGGCGGCTGGTATTAGCGCCGGGCTTTCTGCACGCTGGTTTCCGCACATTGATGCGGCAATGAAAGAGTTTGGTATTACAGCAGTTAATGATCAGGCCATGTTTATTGCACAAACGGGACATGAATCAGCAGGATTTACTGTTCTGAAGGAAAGCTTCAATTATTCGGTGGAGGCGCTGAAAAAGACGTTTGGTAAACGCCTGACGCCGTATCAGTGTGAAATGCTGGGGCGTATTGATGGTCGCCAGGTTGCCCACCAGCCGCAAATAGCCAATCTGGTTTACGGTGGCCGCATGGGTAACAAAGACGCCGGAGATGGCTGGAAGTATCGCGGGCGTGGTCTGCTTCAAATCACCGGCCGCGAGAACTACGTCAAATGCGGAGCTGCGCTGAAGCTTGATCTGATCAGCACACCAGAGTTGCTGGCACAGGAGAAGCATGCAGCCCGTTCTGCTGCATGGTTTTTCACATTACGTGGTTGCCTGATGTATTCAGGTGATGTTGTCCGTGTAACGCAGATCATCAACGGTGGCCAGAATGGACTGGCTGACAGAAATAGTCGTTATAACAAAGCGCGGGCGGCGTTGCTGGTATGACAGCGGTCTTTGCTTTCGTTAAGGCGCGGTGGAAAACAATCATTGTTTTGCTGATGTTGGCTGGTGCATTTCTTGCCGGGATCATCTGGAGTGATCGGGGCTGGCAAAAGAAGTGGGCTGACCGCAATAGCATGGAATCTTCACAGGAAGCGAACGCGCAGACTGCCGCACGCTGGATTGAACAAGGGCGCATAATTGCCCGTGATGAGGCTGTAAAAGATGCACAAGCACAAGCCGCTAAATCTGCTGCCACTGCTGCTGGCCTGTCTGCCACTGTTAGCCAGCTGCGTACCGAAGCAACAAAACTTGCCGCCCGCCTGGACGCCGCAAAGCACACCTCAGATCTTGCCGCTGCCGTCAGAAGCAAAACAGCCGGAGCCGACGCCGCAGTGCTCGCCGACATGCTCGGACGCCTTGCAGAAGAAGCTCGATATTATGCTGAGCGATCTGACGAAAGCTACCGCGCAGGAATGACGTGTGAGCGTATTTACAACTCGGTGAGAGAGTCAACCAACAATCCCATAGCCCCGCACTAGCGGTGCTTTTTACCGGAGTTTATATGCCACCAAGAACACCTAAATCCTGTCGTGTTCGCGGCTGTCGCAGTACAACAACAGATCCATCCGGATATTGTGTAAGCCACAGAAGCGAGGGCTGGAAACAATACAAGCCAGGACAATCCCGTCATCAACGCGGTTATGGTTCGAAGTGGGACGTTATCCGTGAGCGCATACTGAAGCGTGATAAAGGTTTATGTCAGTTATGTCTGCGTGCCGGTGTGGTGCGTGAGGCGAAAACTGTTGACCACATTATCCCTAAAGCGCATGGCGGAACTGATGCCGACAGTAATCTGCAGAGTCTGTGCTGGCCGTGTCATAAGGCGAAGACGGCCTGTGAACGGCTGAAGTGATAATAACTCTCAACTGTCTGAGGGGAGGGGAGGTCAAATCTCTGTGACCTGACGTCTTCCGGACTGCCCGCCTCATCAAATTTTTATGCGCCCAAAATAAGAAACTTTTTCCCGGAAGGTTAAACCTATTGAACTGGAGGTTTTGATGGGTACTGCTGTGAGATCTTCCGGTGGTGGCCGTAAGCGTAATTTGCCTTCTGGCCAGAAAAGCAAACTGACCAGGATCGCACCGCCGGAAGAGTTAATGAGCGATATCGCGATCCGTATATGGAAAACGCAGAGCAAAATTTTAATTGAGCGGGGCGTTTTTGATCTTGAAGACGCGCCGCTACTCCTGGCGTACTGCAATGCGTTTCACTTGATGGTTGAGGCCGAAAAAGTCATCTCGAAAGACGGCCTGACCGTATCAAGTGAAATGGGTGGTGAGAAAAAACACCCTGCAGTCAATGTCCGTAATGACTCCGTTTCGCAGCTCGCCCGTCTGGGTTCACTTCTCGGGTTAGACCCGCTCAGCCGCATAAGAATGACCAGCGGAAAAAATGATCCGGACGATGAAGGGAATGAATTTGATGAGTTTGACTGATGGCTACATATCCGAACGTCAATGCGGCGAACCAGTATGCGCGGGACGTCGTGAACGGGAAGATACTGGCCTGCCGGTTAACCATTCTTGCCTGTCAGCGACATCTGGACGACCTGGAACGTGCCAAAGATCCACGTTGGCCTTACCGCTTCGATAAAAATAAAGCAGAACGTTTCCTTCGCTTTTCCCAGAAAATGCCGCACACCTCCGGAGAGTGGGCTCGCCGGAAGTTGCGGATAGAGTTTGAACCCTGGCAAAAATTTGCGCTGGGCGTGCCGTTTGGCTGGGTGCGCAAGGATACCGGTTTTCGCCGCTTCACTGAGATTTACATCGAGGTGCCGCGTAAAAATGGGAAATCGGCGATTGCGGCCGCCGTCGGTAACTATATGTTCTGTGCAGATGGCGAGTACGCAGCGGAAGTTTACTGTGGTGCCACAACGGAAAAACAAGCCTGGAAAGTTTTTGCGCCTGCACTGGCGATGGTGAAAAAGCTGCCGGCGTTGCGTCAGAAGTACTGTATCAAACCCTGGGCGAAGAAAATGACTCGCCCGGATGGTTCCCTGTTCGCGCCAATTATCGGTGACCCGGGAGATGGCGACTCACCATCATGTGCGATCATCGATGAGTATCACGAGCATGATACTGATGCGCTCTACACCACAATGACTACCGGGATGGGAGCGAGGGAGCAGCCCATCACGCTGATCATCACCACGGCAGGCTTTGATATTGCCTCGCCTTGCTATGAAAAACGTACTCAGGTTGTCGAGATACTGGAGCGCATCCGGGAAGGTGGTGAAAACGAGGCAATTTTCGGGATCATCTATACCCTGGATGATGACGATGACTGGACACAGCCGGAAGCGCTGATCAAAGCCAACCCGAATTACAATATTTCGGTGAAAGAGGGATTCCTCAAGGCTAAACAGTTGCTGGCGATGTCCACGCCAGGCCAGACCAACAAAATACTCACCAAGCATTTCAACAAATGGGTGAGTTCTAAAGCGGCTTACTACAACCTGCAGAAGTGGATGGCTGCAGCAGACAAAACGCTCAGACTGTCCGATTTTGCGGGTGAGGAGTGTTATCTCGGCATCGACCTGGCATCAAAACTTGACCTTAACGCAGTGGTGCCGGTGTTCCGCCGTGAAATAGACGGCCTGAGCCATTATTACTGCGTCTCGCCTATGTTCTGGGTACCGGAAGACACCGTCTACGCCACGGACCCGGCGCTGAAAACTATTGCAGACCGTTATCAGTCTTTTGTTAATCAGGGCGTGCTGGTTCCGTCAGACGGTGCAGAAGTGGATTATCGCCTTATCCTTGAAGCGATTCTGAAATTACGGAAAACGGTGAAAATAGCGGCGAGCCCAATTGACCCCTACGGTGCAACCGGCCTTTCTCATATGTTGCAGGATGAAGGGCTTGAACCTGTCACCATTACCCAGAACTACACCAACATGAGCGACCCGATGCGTGAGATTGAGGCTGCAATCGCTGCTGACCGATTCCATCATGACGGCAATCCTCTGATGACATGGTGCATATCAAACGTTGTCGGCAAGTACTTACCTGGCAGTGACGATGTTGTGCGCCCGGTGAAAGAAGGCGCAGGCAACAAAATCGATGGTGCAGTGGGCCTGATGATGGGGGTTGGCCGCGCGATGCTGAATGAGCCGAAAGACTTCCTTTCTAATCTCGACCCTGATGAGGACCTGTTATTCCTGTGAAATCAATAATTATCGATGTGGCCGGACTGGCAGGCTTCGGCGCGATTGTGGGAGGCATTTGCCTGAAATTTGGCGCGGCGGTTGCTCTTATGGCTGGTGGTTGTGGCCTGCTGCTGTGGGCGCTGCTGGCAGCCAGGAGAATAAAACATGCTGATTGACGCCATTTTTAGAAGCAACTCGCTGGAAAATCCTGCCGTACCGATCACGGTTGAAGCCGCTGAAAATGACGGTATTTTTAACTGCGATGTAATTGTCAATCCCCGGACGGCAATGAAACTGGCGGCGGTGTATGCCTGTATCTATGTTATTTCGTCGAATGTTGCGCAGATGCCCCTGCACGTTATGCGGCGCACCGGGAAGAAGGTCGAAACCGCCCGCGATCATCCTGCGTTTTATCTGGTTCATGACGAACCAAACACCTGGCAGACCAGCTATAAGTGGCGAGAGCTCAAACAGCGGCACATTCTGGGCTGGGGGAATGGTTTCACGCGGGTAATTCGCCACCGCCGGACCGGTGAAGTGACCGGCCTTGAAGCATGTATGCCATGGGAAACAACGCTGCTCAACACTGGCGGACGTTATACCTATGGTGTTTATAACGAAGAAGGTTCCTTTGCCATCAATCCTGACGACATGATCCATGTCAGGGCGCTGGGTAACGATCAGAAAATGGGGCTCAGTCCGGTACTGCAGCACGCCGAAACAATCGGGATGGGCATGAGCGGCCAGAAATACACGGAAAGTTTTTTCAGCGGCAACGCCAGACCAGCGGGCATTGTTTCAGTAAAAGGGGAGTTGAATGACGGCTCCTGGAAAAGACTGAAAGAGATGTGGCAAAAAGCCACGGCGATGCTACGCAGCCAGGAAAACAGGACGATGCTGCTCCCGGCAGAACTGGACTATAAAGCGCTGACAGTCTCCCCGGTCGACGCTCAGCTCATCGACATGATGAAGCTCAATCGTTCAATGATTGCCGGAATTTTCAACGTGCCGGCGCATATGATCAACGACCTCGAAAAAGCCACCTTCTCCAACATCTCCGAACAGGCGATTCAGTTTGTCCGTTACACGATGATGCCGTGGGTAACGAACTGGGAACAGGAGCTGAACCGCCGATTATTTACCAGCGCCGAACGAAAGGCCGGGTATTATGTCCGCTTTAACCTGGCTGGTCTGCTGCGCGGGACCGCAAAAGAGCGCGCGGAGTTCTATCACTACGCCATCACCGACGGCTGGATGAGCCGCAATGAGGCGCGCGCGTTTGAGGACATGAATCCGAAAGCCGGCCTCGATGAAATGCTCGTCAGCGTCAACGCCTCCCGGCCAGCCAAATCCACAACCCAGGAGAATACTCAAGATGAGTGAACGAGAAATTCGCTGTTACAGCGGCGAGGTGCGTGCTGAAACGCACGACAGCGAGCCCAGCCGGATCATCGGGTACGGTTCGGTTTTTGACAGCCGTTCTGAACTAATTTTCGGTTCGTTTCGCGAAATCATCCGGCCCGGTGCGTTTGATGAGGTGCTGAAGGATGACGTCCGGGCACTGTTCAACCATGATCCTAATTTCATTCTGGGGCGCAGCAGTGCCGGCACCCTGGCACTGACTGTTGATGAACGAGGCCTGCGTTATGACATTACGGCACCCGAAACCCAGACCATACGGGATCTGGTGCTGGCGCCGATGCAGCGCGGAGATATTAACCAGTCCTCTTTTGCTTTTCGCGTCGCCCGCGACGGAGAGGAATGGTACCAGGACGAGGATGGTGTGGTCATTCGTGAGATTACTCGTTTTTCCCGTCTGCTGGATGTCAGCCCTGTGACATATCCGGCATACCAGGAGGCGGATTCCGCCGTCCGCTCTATGAAAGCCTGGCAGGAAGCGCGCAATAGTAGCGCACTGCAGAAAGCCATTAACCAACGAATGGCGCGTGAGCGCGTCCTGACCCTTCTAAACGCGTAAGGAAAAAACATGAAATTGCATGAACTGAAGCAGAAACGTAACACCATTGCGACCGATATGCGCGCGCTGAATGAAAAAATCGGTGATAACCCGTGGACGGAAGAGCAGCGTACCGAATGGAATAAGGCTAAATCTGAGCTGGAAGGACTGGATGAACGTATTGCCCGCGAAGAAGAATTGCGCGATATGGACCAGAAATACATCGATGATAACAGCGATGAGCAGCGCAACAATCTGGGTAAGGATAGCAGTAAAAAGCCGGATGAGCAGCGCGGCCAGATTTTTGATAAATGGATGCGCCACGGCGCCAGCGAGCTGACCTCTGAAGAACGTAAGGCCCTTCGTGAACTGCGCGCTCAGGGGGTCGCACCGGATGAAAAGGGTGGCTACACCGTGCCGGATACCTTCCTCGCGAAAGTGGTCGAGCAGATGAAAGCTTACGGAGGTATCGCCAGCGTGGCGCAAATCCTGACGACCTCTGATGGACGCACCATGGAATGGGCTACCGCGGATGGGACTGCTGAGATGGGTGTGTTGCTGGGCGAAAACGAAGAAGCTGGCGAAGAAGATACCGAATTTGGCATGGACAGCCTTGGAGCGCTGAAAATGACCTCTAAAATCATCCGCGTATCCAACGAGTTGTTGCAGGACAGCGCGATCGACATGGAAGCCTATCTTGCCCGGCGCATCGCGGAACGTATTGGTCGCGGTGAAGCCCGCTATCTGATCCAGGGGACTGGCGCTGGTACGCCGAAGCAACCGAAAGGGCTGGCGGTTTCTGTGACCGGAACCACCCAGACAGCCGCTGCAACGGCGGTGAAATGGCAGGAAATTCTGGCGCTCAAACACAGTATCGATCCGGCTTATCGTCGTGGGCCGAAATTCCGCCTCGCTTTCAATGACAATACCCTGAAACTCATCAGCGAAATGGAAGATGGTCAGGGTCGCCCGCTTTGGTTGCCGGATATTGTTGGCGTGGCGCCAGCCTCTGTACTGAATGTACCGTATGTTATCGATCAGGAGATCGACGACATTGGAGCAGGTAAGAAATTCATGTTCTGCGGTGACTTTAACCGCTTCATTATTCGTCGTGTACGCTACATGATCCTGAAGCGCCTGGTTGAACGTTACGCAGAATACGACCAGACCGGCTTCCTGGCATTCCATCGCTTTGACTGCATCCTTGAAGACACTTCAGCCATTAAAGCGCTGGTGGGTAAAGGATCTGCAAGCAGCTAATAAACTCCATCTCTGAACAAACCATGCCGCGCTAAGCGGTTTTTTTGTGCCTGCCATCTGGCGGGCACAGGAGGATCCTATGTTGCTTTCTCCTGAGGAAATCAAGGCTCAGCTAAGGCTTGACAACGATTACACCGATGAAGACAAGTTTCTTGATCTGCTGGGGCGTGCGGTTCAGGCACGGACAGAAAATTTTCTGAACCGGAGACTTTATGCGTCGGAGGCGGGGGTGCCAGACGACGATCCGGAGGGGCTTATTCTCTCGGATGACATCAGGATGGGGATGCTGCTACTGCTGACGCATTTCTACGAGAACCGCTCAACCGTCACCGAAGTTGAGAAAGTCGAACTGCCGATGAGCTTTAACTGGCTCGTCGGTCCTTACAGGTACATCCCGCTATGAAACTCCGGCAGGCGCAGGCCTGCGCCACATACCTTTTGCCCGATCCGGGCGAACTGGACCAGCGCATCATTATCAGATGGCGCGTTGATGTGCCAGCGGATGATTTTGGCGTGTCACCTACTTATCCGGAGCAGATCCGGACGTGGGCCAAAAAAGCGCAACCCGGCGCGGCAGCGTATCAGGGGTCTGTGCAGGTTGAAAATAAGGTGACGCATTATTTCACCATCCGTTTTCGCCGCGGCATTACCGCCGATCATGAAGTGGTTCACGATGATATTTCTTATCGGGTCAAACGCGTCCGGGATCTGAACAGTAAACGCCGTTTCCTGTTGCTCGAGTGCGAAGAGCTGGGTACCGATAACGGGAGTGACTATGCCGCAGAAAGCATTTTTACACGTTGATTTCGAACAACCTGAAGAACTGGTGTTTAACCGGGCGAGAATGCGACGGGCGTTCGTCAAACTCGGTCAGGTTCACATGCGCGATGCGAGGCGACTGGTCATGAAACGTGGTCGCTCGAAGCCAGGCGAAAACCCCTCGTACCGCACCGGCCAGCTGGCGCGTTCTATCGGCTACTACGTACCCCGTGCGTCAAAAAAACGTCCGGGGCTCATGGTGAAGATCGCGCCTAACCAGAAAAACGGCGAGGGCAACCGGCATATCAACGGTGCCTTTTACCCCGCCTTTCTGTTCTACGGTGTTCGCCGTGGGGCGAAGCGTAAGAAAGGCCATCATCGCGGCGCATCAGGCGGCAGCGGCTGGCGTGTGGAACCACGTAACAACTACATGACTGAGGTTCTGGATAAACGCCGCAGCTGGACACGTTATGTGCTCTCCCGCGAATTGCGAAAATCACTCCGTCCTCAGCGAAGGAAGAAAAAATGAAATTAACCCCGATTATTGCGGCACTTCGCAGCCGTTGCCCTCGGTTTGAAAACCGTGTGGGTGGCGCAGCGCAGTTTAAAGCGATACCGGAGGCCGGAAAGCTCAGACTACCAGCCGCGTATGTTGTGCCAGCCGAAGACGTCACGGGTGAGCAGAAATCGCAGACCGACTACTGGCAGGATTTAACGGAGGGTTTTTCCGTCATCGTGGTACTCAGCAACGAACGGGATGAAAAAGGGCAGTGGGCTTCTTACGACGCAGTTCACGACGTCAGGCAGGAAATCTGGAAGGCGCTGCTGGGGTGGGAGCCGGATCCGCAGGCGCATGAAATTCAGTATGCGGGTGGGATGCTTCTCGATCTGAACCGCCACGAACTGTATTACCAGTTCGACTTCACGATGAAGTATGAAATTACCGAAACAGACACCCGCCAGCAGGATGATCTGGACGGCCTGCCCGACCTTAAAACGCTCAGTATTGATGTTGATTTTATCGAACCCGGTACCGGGCCAGATGGCGACATCGAGCACCACACCGAAATTACATTTCAGGAATAAACCATGTTTGTGAAACCCGCAAAAGGGCGATCGGTTCCCGATCCGGCCCGTGGCGACCTTTTACCTGAAGGAGGTCGAAATGTTGATGAGAATAACTACTGGCTGCGCCGCGAGGCCGCTGGTGATGTCCGGCGCACGAATAAAAAGGTGAAAACAAATGGCGATTAGTTTTAATTCCATCCCGTCAGATACACGGGTTCCGCTGTTTTATGCCGAGATGGATAACTCGGCGGCAAATACCGCCCGGGACAGCGGGGCATCACTGCTGATTGGTCACGCCAGCAATGATGCGTCAATTGCCGTCAACAGTCTTGTTCTGGTGTCATCGGTTGATTATGCCCGTCAGATTTGCGGTGCCGGAAGCCAGCTGGCCCGTATGGTCGGGGCGTACCGTAAGACCGATCCATTTGGCGAACTGTATGTCATTGCCGTACCTGAATCCACAGGCGCGGCAGCAACCGTCGCTTTGACGGTAACTGGCGAAGCGACGGAAACCGGAACGGTGAATGTCTATACCGGCCGAACCCGCGTTCAGGCTCCCGTGACCAGCGGCGATGATGCTGCGGCGGTGGCCGTGAGCATTAAGGATGCGGTCAATGCAAACCATGATCTTCCCTTTACGGCAACATCAGAAGCGGGGGTGGTGACACTGACTGCGCGCCACAAGGGGTTATATGGAAATGAAATTCCGGTCACTCTCAATTATTACGGCTTTGGCGGTGGGGAGGTGTTACCGGCCGGGGTGAATATTACGATTGCCAGCGGTGTGAAGGGGGCTGGTGCGCCTGCTCTTAACGACGCGGTGGCAGCGATGGGAGATGAGCCGTTCGATTATATCGGCCTTCCGTTTAACGACACGGCATCGGTGAACACGATGGCAACTGAAATGAATGATTCCAGCGGCCGCTGGAGTTATGTCCGGCAGTTGTATGGTCACGTTTATACGGCGAAGACGGGGACGCTGTCGGAGCTTGTGGCCGCGGGTGACCAGTTTAACCTGCAGCACATCACCCTGGCGGGCTATGAGAAAGACACCCAGACGCCTGCTGATGAACTGGCTGCAAGCCGTACTGCCCGTGCTGCGGTTTTTATCCGTAACGATCCGGCGCGCCCGACCCAGACCGGGGAACTGGTGGACATGCTGCCGGCACCGAAAGGCAAACGCTTCACGACGACTGAACAGCAGACGTTACTTTCCCACGGTGTGGCAACGGCGTATGTGGAAAGCGGCGTGCTGCGTATTCAGCGGGATATCACGACGTACAGGAAAAATGCGTATGGTGTGGCGGATAACAGCTACCTTGACAGCGAGACGCTGCATACCAGTGCTTATGTGTTGCGCCGTCTGAAATCTGTTATTACCAGTAAATACGGGCGCCATAAACTTGCTAATGATGGTACGCGTTTCGGGTCTGGTCAGGCCATTGTCACGCCTGCCGTTATCCGTGGTGAGCTGGGATCAACATATCGCCAGATGGAGCGGGAAGGCATCGTGGAAAATTTCGATCTGTTCCAGCAACATCTGATAGTTGAGCGTAACGCGAACGATTCGAACCGCCTGGATGTGCTGTTTCCGCCTGATTATGTCAATCAGTTACGTGTGTTTGCGGTGCTTAACCAGTTCCGTCTGCAGTACAGCGAGGAGGCTGCATAATGGGAAAAATTGCGGGAACAACGTATTTCAAAATCGACGGACAGCAACTGTCGGTAACCGGAGGGATTGAAGTCCCCATGAACACCAAAGTTCGTGACGACGTGATTGGCCTGGATGGTTCCGTTGACTACAAGGAAACCAGCCGGGCACCGTATACGAAGGTGACCGCCAAAGTGCCGAAAAACTTCCCGGTCGATAAAATTACGTCTTCTGATGTCATGACAATCACATCAGAGCTGGCAAATGGTCAGGTGTATGTTCTCTCAAACGCCTGGCTGCACGGCGAAGCCAACCATAACCCGGAAGAGGGCACCGTGGATCTTGAGTTCCACGGTGAGGAGGGATTTTACCAGTGGTAAAAGAACTTGTGCTCAAAAAGCCGATTATGGCGCATAACGAAAAGCTTCATGTGCTGGAGCTGCGCGAACCGTCCTACGATGAAATCGAAGCCATTGGTTTTCCGTTCACCGTTTCCGGTGACGGCGGCGTCCGGCTGGACAGTTCGGTTGCGCTGAAATATATCCCTGTACTGGCAGGTATTCCACGCTCCTCGGCAGCGCAACTGGCAAAACTGGATATTTTCAAAGCCTGTATGTTGATCCTCAATTTTTTTACCCGGTCGGAGACGGAGGAGGACTCAGAAAGCGGGTCTACAACACCGCATACTTCTGGCGAATAAATCCCCTGGAGCTCCGGCGGGCGGCGATATCCGATTTTCTGGAGCTGGAGTCGGAGGCTGTCCGTATCAATGAGGAAATGAAGCATGGCTGACAGTTTCCAGTTAAAGGCCATTATCACTGCCGTTGACCAGTTATCGGGTCCGCTGAAAGGGATGCAGCGGGAACTGAAGGGATTTCAGAAAGAAATGGCCGGGCTGGCGATCGGTGCTGCCGCTGCCGGGACCGCTGTTCTTGGGGCGCTGGCGCTGCCCGTGAATGCTGCGATCGGCTTTGAGTCAAAAATGGCTGACATCCGGAAGGTGGTTGACGGCCTGGATGATAAAAAAGCATTCGCGCAGATGAGTGACGATATCCTGGCGCTGTCCACACAGTTACCGATGGCGGCGGAAGGGATTGCCGAAATTGTGGCGGCAGGCGGACAGGCTGGGATTGCGCGCAGTGACCTGATGCAGTTTGCGAACGACGCAGTGAAAATGGGTGTGGCGTTTGATACCACTGCCGAAGAGTCCGGCCAGATGATGGCGCAGTGGCGGACAGCGTTCAAACTGACGCAGGAAGACGTGGTTGTCCTGGCCGATAAAATCAACTATCTGGGGAATACCGGCCCGGCAAATGCGAAGAAAATTTCCGATATCGTGACGCGGATTGGTCCGCTTGGCGGTGTTGCCGGGGTGGCATCCGGCGAAATTGCCGCGATGGGCGCCACCATTGCCGGGATGGGGGTTGAATCAGAAATTGCCTCAACCGGCATCAAAAACTTCATGCTGTCGTTAACCGCAGGTAATTCGGCAACCAAAGCCCAGAAACAGGCTATGGCTTTCCTGAAGCTTAATCCCCGGAAACTCGCTGAGGATATGCAAAAGGATTCGCGCGGGGCCATGCTGAAGGTGCTGGACTCGCTCGCGAAAGTGCCAAAAGCTAAACAGGCCGCCGTCATGAATGCACTGTTTGGCAAGGAGTCACTTAGCGCGATTGCCCCGCTGCTGACCAACCTGGATTTGTTACGCACCAATTTTGATCGTGTGGCTGATGCCCAGGAATATGGCAGCTCGATGCAGAAGGAATACGCATCCCGCGCGGCCACAACCGAAAACCAGCTGGTTCTGCTGAAAAACAGCGTCAATGCGATTTCGGTCACGCTGGGCGAGACCTTCCTGCCTGCGATAAATGAGGCTGCGCTGGCGGTGATGCCTTATCTGGAGCAGGTCAGGGCGTTTGTCCGGGCTAATCCTGAACTGGTTCAGTCTGCTGCGAAGTTCGGCGCGGCGCTGCTGGCTGTTGGCGTATCCATCGGCAGCCTGTCCCGGGCTGTCAAAATCCTGAACAGTGTCATTAACCTCTCTCCGGCGAAAGTCGCCATTGCGGCGCTGGTGGCCGGCGCTATGCTGATCATTGAGAACTGGGACGATGTTGCTCCGGTGATTAAGGCGGTATGGCAGGAGGTCGATAACGTTGCGCAGGCGATGGGCGGATGGGATACGGTGATTGAAGGGATTGGCCTGGTTATGGCTGGTTCTTTTACCGTCAGGACTATTGGTACCCTGCAGCAGTCCGTCCTGCTGGCAGGACAGCTTTCCGGTCTGCTGGGTAAAATTGGCCGGATGGGGGCCATGACGCTGACAATTGGCGTGGCGGTGTCACTCTTTAAAGAGCTTAAGGATCTGGAGCAGGGCGCGAAGGATGCGGGTATGGATACTGGCGCATTCGCTGTACAGAAGCTGCAAACGAAAGAGCGTGAACGGGGGTATAACGGTTTTATTCCCAGACTTAAAGAGCTTCTTGGCATGGACACCCCGATTCCGCAGGGGCGTTATCAGCCTTATGTGCCACTGACCCGGCGTTCTGGCGTACTCGAGCGAGCTGTACCGCCATCAACACAGCGCAGTGAACTCAAAGTGACATTTGAGAATGCACCACAGGGCATGAGGGTGCTGGACATACCGAAAACGGGAAATCCTTTAATGAACATTACCCATGATGTAGGGTATTCTCCCTTCAGTAATAAATAATATCTGGAGATGGAGTATGAATAAAATATTGGTTGCTGCTTGTGTGATGGTTTTGTCTTTCCCTGTATTCGCAAAAAAAACACCTACAACTGATTTCGTCAATGAAATTGAAGCAGCAATAAACTCAACAGGAGAGGTCTCTACATCTCTGGATATTACTTGTCCTGCTCAATCAGCAAGCGGGCGTGTTTTGGTTACTCATGCCGATTATACTTATGGGATGAGCAAGGGGGTGTTTGTATTCAAAAACACAGACGATACTCCTGCAGAAATGAAAAGTATTATTCCAATCTATCCAAACAACGACATCATGTCAGATATCATAAGTGGTTGGTATTTTGGTTTTATAATTCGCGGTGGACAATTTTTCGTGAAGGTTATGAAAAATGGTGAAGTGAAAGCAGGAATAAATAAAAACGGCACGTCCGGTGTTACGGAAGTCAAATGTAAAGTGATAAAACCGTAATAATCACTTTATCGACGACATAGAAGCCCGCTTAATGCGGGTTTTCTTTTGGGGTAACTATGGCTTTTTTCTCCTCAACAGGCTGGCGCGGTCGCCTGCGTGATGCATCATTTCGTGGAGTACCTTTCTCCGTTGAAGATGATGAAAGTACGTTTGGACGCCGCGTACAGGTGCATGAATATCCGAACAGGGATAAGCCCTGGACGGAGGATTTAGGCCGCGCCACGCGCCGCCTGACGATAAATGCTTATCTTGTCGGTGATGATTACGCAGACAGGCGGGATCGTCTTATTAGTGCCATTGAAACCGCAGGCCCTGGTACGCTGGTCCATCCGCAGTATGGCGAAATGCAGGGCAGCATTGACGGACAGGTCAGGATCACTCACAGCAGTACAGAAGGGCGCATGTGTCGTGTCTCCTTTCAGTTTGTGGAAAGTGGTGAACTTTCTTTTCCGGTGGCAGGAATGGCAACGGCGAAGCGCCTGGAAACATCAGGCGGGCTTTTCGACGATGCGATTGACAGTATGTTTTCCACATTCTCGTTGTCAGGTATTTCTGATTTTATCCAGAACGATGTTATTGCCGATGCTGCCTCCATGCTGGGCGATGTTGCCGATGCTTTCAGGATGGTTGACTCCGGCGTGTCTGCCGCAATGCGGCTGTTACAGGGGGATTTGTCTGTCATTCTGATGCCACCGAGCGCCGCAAGTGATTTCGTTAACGCACTGCAAAAAGCCTGGCGCTCCGGTGACAGGCTCAGAGGCAGTACATCGGATCTGGTCACGATGATAAAAACGATGTCAGGTATCACGCTTGATCCCGGTCTTTCCCCCCGTGGCACCTGGCCCACTGACTCCGGATCTGCTGCGAAACAGAAAATGCAACGCAATATGATCGCAGCCGCCATCAGGACAACAGCCATCAGCACAGCCGCCCACGCCGTGACAACACTGAAGCAGCCGCGTGATGTACCTGGTGTCCGGGGCGTAAATCAGCCTGCAGGAACAGGCCGTGACTCAGACATTATCATTGTCATGCACCCGGCGCTGGATGGTGTACAGACAGTCAGTAATGGCAGCTCTCCACCGAATTATGAAGATCTGAAAGCTATCCGGACCGCGCTCAATGCTGCGATTGACCAGGAGCAGTTGCGTATCCGGGATGATGTGCTTTTCCAGCAAATTTCCGTTATGCGGACGGATCTCAATCGCGATATTTCTGCACGACTGGCACAGGTTGAACGTACTGCATTGCGAACGCCTGATGATGTTCTGCCTGCACTGGTACTGGCTGCGACCTGGTATGACGACGCCGGGCGGGAATCTGACATCCTCACGCGTAATCCCGTTCCCCATCCGGGATTTGTCCCGGTAGAGCCGCTGAGGGTTCCGGTACGATGAATAATACGGTTTTTTTACGCGTCAACGGGCGTGACTGGGGAGGATGGACGTCAGTACGGATCAGTGCAGGCATTGATCGTATTGCCCGGGACTTTAATGTCTCGATCACCCGGCAGTGGCCTGGTGGAGAAGACGTACCGCCAGTAAAAAATGGTGACTCTGTTGAGGTACTTATTGGCGATGATTTAGTCATTACCGGCTGGGTTGAGGCGTTGCCGCTACGTTATGATGCGCAGACCATTATGACGGGCATTGTCGGGCGCAGCAAAACGGCAGATCTTATCGACTGTTCTGCATCGCCTGCACAGCATAACGGGAAAAATTTATTCCTGATCGCCAGCGCACTTGCCCGGCCATTCGGTGTGGACGTTGTTGATGCAGGCGCGCCGGAAGCCGCCGTTATTGAGGCTCAGCCGGAACATGGCGAAACGGTTGTGGACTGTCTGAACAGGTTGCTTGAACAGGCTCAGGCGCTGGCATATGACGACGAACGGGGACGGCTGGTTCTCGGCAGGCCGGGCAGTATGAAAGCAGCCACGGCACTGGTACTTGGCGAAAATATTCTTTCCTGTGATACCGAGCGTAGTGTTCGCGAGCGTTTCTCCAGTTATCTGGTTACGGGGCAACGTCCTGGTACGGATGACGATTTCGGCGAGGCAACCATTGCTGCTATCCGGCAGAGTACTGGTGATGCAGGCGTCACGCGGTATCGTCCCCACACCATTCAGCAGTCAGGAACTGCCACAACTGACAGCTGCAAATCACGCTGTGAGTTTGAAGCCCGTCAGCGTGCGGCGAAAACGCTGGAAACCACCTATACCGTACAGGGATGGAGACAGGGGAATGGCGAATTGTGGAAACCGAATCAGGCCGTGGTGGTGTATGACCCGCTGAACGGTTTTGACAATGAAACGCTGGTGATCGCCGAAGTGACGTACAGCCAGGACAATAACGGCACCCTGACCGAAATCCGGGTGGGGCCTGCGGATGCTTATCTTCCTGAACCATTCAGGCCGAAAGCGAAGAAAAAAGTCAGTGAGGAGGCGGATTTCTGATGGCTAACCATCCTCTACAGAACATGGTAACGCGCGCAGTCATTACCGCGATTGATACCGTCAGAAAATGCCAGACTGCCGGACTGAAACTTATTGCCGGTGAAAAAAAAGAGAATGTGGAGCATCTTGAACCTTACGGTTTCACCTCTGCAGCACAGAATGGCGCAGAGGCGCTGGTATTGTTTCCCGGCGGTGACCGTTCGCACGGAGTGGCAGTGGTTGTGGCTGACCGCCGCTTCAGACTGAAAGGGCTGGCGCGCGGGGAAGTCGCGCTATATGACGATCAGGGGCAGTCTGTCATATTAACCCGTGCCGGAATAGTGGTAAATGGCGGCGGAAAGCCGGTTATTTTCACGAATGCCACTAAAGCCCGTTTTGAAATGCCGATCGAATCCACTGGCGATATCAGGGACAACTGTGACAGCAGTGGAAAAACGATGGCTGAAATGCGCACGACCTATAACGGTCATACCCATAACGAAAATGGCGATGGCGGCGGTATAACCGATAAGCCTGGCCAACCCATGAGCTGATATCATGATCCTTTATGTTAATGGAATCCGTAAGGATGCCACGGCTTCGCTCGACCTTCTGACGCGGGCAGTGGTGATTTCTCTTTTTACCTGGCGCCGGGCGGAGCGGGATGACAGGACCCTACAGCCATACGGCTGGTGGGGGGACACCTGGCCTGCTGTTCAGAATGACCGCATCGGTTCCCGCCTCTACCTGCTGAAACGCCGTAAACTCACCAATAAAACGCCACAGGACGCCCGCGAATACATGCAGCAGGCGCTGGCGTGGATGACAGACGATGGCGTGGCGGCACGGGTTGACGTAACCGCAGAACGTACCGGGATCGATATGCTGGCGGCCGGAATAACCATCTACCAGCGTGACGGCACCATTCACAACATTACCTTTGATGACATCTGGAGTGAACTCGATGGTTGACAGTCAATTTGCACGGCCTGAACTCCCGCAACTGATAGCCACCATCCGCAGCGATTTACTGACCCGTTTTCAGCAGGATGTTGTGTTACGTCGCATGGATGCCGAGGTTTACAGCCGGGTACAGGCTGCTGCCGTACATACGCTGTATGGTTATATCGATTACCTGGCCCGCAATATGCTGCCTGATATGTGTGATGAGGACTGGCTTTATCGTCACGCCAGGATTAAGCGTTGCCCCCGAAAGGATGCTGTGGCCGCGGCGGGCTATGTGCGCTGGGATGGAATAAGCGGGACGCCAACGCTGCCCGCAGGTACGCAGATCCAGCGTGATGATCAGGTTACATTCACGACCCAGCAGACGGTGAAAGCTTCCGGCGGCCTGTTACGTGTGCCGGTTATTGCTGATGTGGCGGGAACTGCCGGTAATACTGACGATGGTACAGCGTTACGTCTTGGCACGCCGATTACTGGTATTCCTTCTACAGGTTACGCTGACACTCTGATCGGGGGGGCTGATACAGAGGAGCTTGAAACGTGGCGCGCGCGCGTCATGGAGCGCTATTACTGGATACCACAGGGGGGCGCTGATCCGGATTACGTCATCTGGGCAAAGGAAATTGCGGGTATAACCCGTGCGTGGACATTCCGTCATTATAAGGGTACCGGCACCGTTGGTGTGATGGTGGCTACCAGTAACCCGATTAATCCGGCGCCTGGAGACGATCTCGTCAAAGCTGTACGTGACCATATTTTGCCGCTGGCACCTGTCGCTGGCGGCGGACTCTTTGTCTTCGCTGCCACTGAAAAAAGCATTCCGGTAACAATCGCACTGGCCAAAGATACCCCGGAAATTCGTACTGCCATTATTGCGGAACTGAATGCGCTGATGCTGCGTGATGGCGCGCCGTCCGGAAAAATTTATGTTTCGCGAATCAGCGAGGCGATAAGTCTGGCGACCGGGGAGGTGGCACATCAGCTGCGTGTGCCGGCGGCAGATGTGGTACTGGGAAAAACTGAACTGCCTGTCCTGGGGAATATAACCTGGGCCACCTATACCGGGGAGAACGGATAACTATGGCGTTGCAGGACGAATATACGCAGTTACTTTATCACCTTCTGCCGGAAGGACCTGCCTGGGACGGAGAAAATCCACTGATTGAAGGGCTGGCGCCGTCGCTGAACCGGGTACATCAGAGAGCGGATGAACTGATGGCTGAAATTGATCCGGCCAGAACTACGGAGCTCATAGACCGTTATGAACAGCTGTATGGACTGCCTGACTCCTGTGCACCGGAAGGTGTGCAGACATTACAGCAGCGCCAGCAACGGCTGGATGCAAAGGCGAATGTTGCCGGTGGTATAAACGAGAGGTTTTATCGGGAACAGCTTGATGCCCTGGGGTATACCGATGCCACCATTGAGCAGTTTCAGAATCTCGACAGCACACCCGATCCTGAATGGGGGGAATTCTGGCGTTACTACTGGCGTGTGAATATTCCGGCTGATGCGAATATCAGCTGGCAGACCTGTACAAGCACCTGCGATTCTGCGATCAGAACGTGGGGCGATACTGTTGCTGAATGTGTGATTGATAAGCTTTGTCCATCGCATACGGTTGTCGTTTTTGCTTATCCGGAAGGAAAAGAGAATGCACAGAATTGATACGCCCACCGCGCAAAAAGATAAATTTGGTCAGGGAAAAAACGGATTTACGAATGGTGATCCCGCCACGGGCCGCCGCGCAACGGATCTCAACAGTGATATGTGGGATGCAGTCCAGGAAGAGGTCTGCACTGTTATTGAAGCCGCCGGCATACCACTCAGTAAAGGCGAACATACGCAGCTTCACGCCGCCATTGGCAGGCTGATCGACGAACAGGTTAAAACCCGTCTTGAAAAAAAACAGAATGGCGCGGACATCCCGAATAAGCCGCTGTTTCTCCAGAACGTTGGTTTAGAAGAAACGATAAATCGTGCCGCCGATGCGTTACAAAAATCACAGAACGGTGCAGACATTCCTGACAAGCCGCGGTTTGTACAAAATATCGGTTTAAAAGAAACCCTCAATCCAACAAAACGCGTGAGTATCGGCAATATCGGAACCGGCGTTTTTGACGGCAGCACACCGTGTATAAATATCGGTGACAGTGACAGTGGATTTATCGGCAGCGCGGATGGCGTACTGGATATTTACTGTAACGGTGCCAAAGTGGGTTATATCGATGGCAACGGATTACACATGCTCACCGATATTCATTTCGATAATGCGCGCATGACCACTAATGGTGACATTTTTAGTTCAGTGTGGGGGAATAACTGGCTGAGTATCTGGATTACTAATCAGCTAAATACCCGTGGAACGATTGACTGGATCAATAGTGAACTGGCAGTTCGTGACAACAACATCAACACTCGCGCCACATGGGATTATGTTAACCAGACTTTCGCCCGTAAAAATACCGGCAGCATTCAGGACTGGGGCTGGATTCTGGACGACAGCACCGGATTTATAATGCAGTGGGGAACACTTGGTAACTCAAACGGAACCTACAATTTCCCGCGCGCTTTCCCTGTTGGTTGCTTTGCCGTTTTTGTAACCAATACCAACGCTCAGGGCACCCAGGTGGATAACGCATTCGGATACCCGGTGAGCAACAGTCAGTTTTTTGCCGCCACCAAGTCATCAGGAATGGCCAATCTGGTCAATAATTTTCCTGTAGCCTGGTTTGCGATTGGGAGATAAATATCAATGAGCGAATATTATTACAGCTTTAAAGAAAAAGGTTTTTTCTGGCAACCGGATACCGAATCCGATAATTACCCTGACGATTTAATTCCCCTGACAGATGAGTATTATCGCGAGCTTATGCAGGGCCAGGTGGACGGAAAATATATCGAGCACAGGAAAGGAGGCCCGGTACTGGTTGAGCATCGCGAATATACGCCTGAAGAGCTGGTTGCACAGGCTGAAGCCAGAAAAGCGGAACTTCTTGCTGAGGCAGAGTCAGTTATTGCGCCACTGGCGCGGGCGGTAAAACTGAAAATTGCCACAGATGAAGAGATTAAACGGCTGGAAGCATGGGAACTTTATAGCGTAATGGTAAACCGGGTGGATACAGCTAACCCAGACTGGCCCGAAAAACCAGCCTGACTAAATCCACAATAAAGGCTATTGTCCGGCCTGCTCCCCCCGGAACAATGGGCGCAGGCCGGGCGCCTGATTGGGGCGGGAATACCGCGACAGCGTGTGGCGATCATTTATGACGTGGGGCTGTCGACGTTGTACAGAAAATTCCCGGTCTCCAAACTGGTTTAAATATGCGCATATGACAATACAACCAGAAAATTTACAAAACCTATAATTTGAATTGAGATAGAAACTTACAAACGAAGCGATGAATATTTAAACAACCGTAGCGACTCCGGTATCTTGCGCACATGTTCAAATGAAACTACTGTATATAAAAACAGTATTTGAGGTATGGATTATGGAATTTTTCAGACCTACAGAGTTGCGCGAAATTATTTCTCTCCCATTTTTCAGTTACTTAGTGCCGTGTGGATTCCCCAGTCCCGCGGCGGACTACATTGAGCAGCGTATCGATCTTAATGAGTTGCTCGTTTCTCATCCGAGCTCAACGTATTTTGTCAAAGCAACGGGGGATTCAATGATTGAAGCAGGCATCAACGACGGTGATCTGCTGGTGGTGGATAGCTCACGAACCGCTGAACACGGCGATATTGTTATTGCAGCCGTGGATGGGGAGTTTACTGTTAAACGCCTGCAGCTGCGACCTACAGTTCAGCTCAATCCGATGAACAGCGCTTATTCGCCGATCATCGTCGGCAGCGAAGACACGCTGGACGTATTCGGCGTCGTTACTTTCATCGTTAAAGCAGTGAGCTGAGCATGTTCGCACTTTGCGATGTTAATTCGTTTTACGCCAGTTGTGAAACTGTATTCAGACCAGATTTGAGAGGGCGTCCGGTTGTCGTACTGTCGAACAACGATGGTTGTGTGATTGCGCGCAGCACCGAGGCGAAGCAGCTCGGTATCGCAATGGGTGAGCCATACTTTAAACAGAAAGAACGCTTCAAGCAATTTGGCGTTGTTTGCTTCAGCAGTAATTATGAGCTTTACGCTGATATGTCGAACCGGGTAATGACCACACTCGAGGAGATGTCGCCGCGGGTAGAAATTTACAGCATTGATGAGGCTTTTTGTGATCTGACTGGTGTACGAAGCTGCCGGGATCTGACAGATTTCGGGCGCGAGATAAGAGCGACGGTCCTGAAGCGCACGCACCTGACTGTCGGTGTAGGCATTGCCCAGACGAAAACCCTTGCCAAGCTGGCTAACCATGCTGCGAAAAAGTGGCAGCGCCAGACCGGCGGGGTGGTTGACTTGTCGAACATTGACCGCCAGCGTCGGCTGCTGGCCCTGATACCCGTAGAGGATGTCTGGGGTGTCGGCAGGCGCATCAGTAAGAAGCTCAATGCCCTGGGCATCAAAACTGCTCTCGATCTCTCTGAACAAAGTACCTGGATCATCAGGAAACACTTCAATGTCGTGCTGGAGCGTACCGTGAGAGAGCTTCGCGGAGAGCCATGTCTGGAGCTTGAAGAATTTGCGCCGGCAAAGCAGGAAATCGTTTGTAGCCGCTCCTTCGGCGAGCGGGTCACAGATTATGAGGATATGCGCCAGGCCATTTGCAGCTACGCTGCGCGCGCGGCAGAAAAACTCCGCGGTGAACACCAGTACTGTCGTTTCATTTCAACATTCGTCAAAACTTCCCCCTTTGCCCTAAACGAGCCCTACTATGGGAATAGCGCCGCAGTGAAGGTTCTTATCCCCACGCAGGATTCACGCGACATTATCAATGCGGCTGTGAAGTGCCTGGATAAAATCTGGCGCGACGGCTATCGCTACCAGAAAGCGGGTGTGATGCTGGGTGACTTTTTCAGTCAGGGCGTCGCGCAACTAAACCTGTTCGACGATAACGCGCCGCGCGCCGGCAGTGAGAAGTTGATGAGTGTGCTGGATCGCCTGAATGCTGAAGGAGGACGGGGAACGCTCTATTTCGCCGGGCAGGGTATCCAGCAGCAATGGCAGATGAAAAGGGAGATGCTTTCCCCTCGTTACACTACACGATGGTCGGATTTACTAATTGTGAAATAGCTCAATAGTAAAATTACCCTTTCAATGGTAAATTAATGGATTATTTTTTCAATTGATTCATTAACTTACTTCAAGAGGGTGTTTTATGCCAACTATTAAATCGCGTATGATTAGAGGTGTTAAGCCGAACGAGGAAACGCTAAAAGAACTCCAGGAGCAACTTGGACTTTCTGAAGATACAGATATGATGTTTATGGCTCTGGAAGTCGATTACGATAGAAAGAAATACTACTGCTGCCTTTCTGGCGGAAAAATCGAAAATGGTGATGTTCACTTTTCGCTTGTCGGTAGGGCTGCTTTAGAAGTACTCATGAATCATCCATCTCCAAATGATACCCTTACCATTCAAGAGATTAAAATTGGTCCTACGCCATTAAAAAATAAGGTGAAGTCCATTCTTAAGAAAGCTGAAGCCAATTCAAAAATTTGTTTTGTCGGAGATATGCAAGGAGAGCTTGATGGCGTCCTTAGTGATGTGTTTAACATTCAGAAAGATGAATCATATGCGATCCGCTGATTAAATCATGCACATGAGATAAGGCCTATTTAATAGGCTTTATCAAATTTGAAGCTTGATTTTTAACATTCCCCACTGCGTCAGTAACAGCGTGCCAGATAAACTTCTCTGCTGGCACAGTGCCGTCGATAGCTATGTCTTCCGCTTCCTTCCCGCCAATATCTTGGCGCATCCATTCCCGGGCCGCTTCCGGTGTGAGAACCAGCGGCCGGCGGTCATGAATATCGACCAGCATTTGATCAGCAGCTGATGTGACAATCAGGAATCCCTCTGCGTCATCGCCGCGTTCGAACGGTGTACTGCCGATCGCCGCCATGAAGATAGGCTTACCGTCCTTCCTGTGAATGAAATACGGCTGCTTCTTGTCGCCTTCCTTCTTCCACTCGAACCATCCATCGGCAAAACAGATAGCTCGGCCATGCTGCCATAGTGGCTTAAACATTCTGCTGGAGGACGCTGTCTCGACGCGGGCGTTAATCAGTGGAGCTTTATCCCACCATCCGGGAGCGTAACCCCAAAGCACCGGGTCGAGATGTAATTTTTCATCACGTTCACTTAGTAGCAAAACTTTGGTGCCTGGTGCTACGTTGAATCTCCCGATCGGTTCAGGATCATATGGGATGTTGCGTTCTGCTTCTTCAGCGAGAAGAATGAGGTAGTCTTCACGCGTCATTGACTGGGCAAAGCGTCCGCACATAGAAACCTCCAAATTTACAACAGACAGAAAGTATAGAAGTTATGGACAGTAGGCGGTGGATTTATGGGGCAAGGATGGGACAAAAATATCTATTATGGGGCATGAATGGGACATTATTGCACATATGAACTTTGCCGAAATTTATATGCACTAGATTAGTAATGAATTGATTCTACTAAAGAAAACACATGCTCTTGGGCGTTCTTTAATGATTTTTAAAATGCCCGCGTCACGCAGTTAAAGTGGCGGGCATACTCTTCCAGACTGGTGATGCCGAGCCGCGCCCATTTCGGGTGCGACCATTGCGGCAAGCCAATGTAGATCATAAGGCGTTTAAAATATCCTCTACGCTGCGTACCCGGCCAATGCGCGGGAAAATATGCGTCATACTACTCTGATGCTGCTCACTGCTGGCGGCGCTACAGGCATCTTCGGCAATAATAAGGTTAAATCCTAACTCCCAGGCGTTACGCGCTGTGGATTCGACGCCGATATTGGTTGAGATCCCGCACAATATGATGGTGTCGATACCCCGGCGGCGAAGCTGTAATTCCAGGTCGGTGCCGTAAAACGCGCCCCACTGGCGTTTAGTCACTTCCAGATCGCTGTCCTTTTTACCCAATGCCGTAGGCCAGGTCCACCAGTTTTCCGGCAATGCGTGCGCAGGCGTTGCGGCATCCACCGGCTGTTTTAACGCTTCGGCATAATCATCAGACCATCCGACGCGTACCATAACCACGGGTGAGCCGTTGGCGCGACACTTTTCCGCCAGCCGCGCGGCGCGGGCGACCACCTCATTTGCCGTATACGGGCCGCCGGCAAACGGAAGAATTCCTTCCTGTAAATCAATAACCACCAGGGCGGTTGTGGTCGCGTTGAGTTTCAGCATGATAATCACTCTCCTAAAAATAGCGGATTTCACTACACCTTAAGCGCGATTAAAGAGGAAAGCGGCGACAAATATTGTTAATTTTTGTGAGCATACGCAATACCCGCGTGAAAAACCCGGGTACAGTCAGTATGAACCAGGCGTCGATACCGCATGAAACGGGCAAGTTATCGCTCCCATGCTGGATTGACTCTTATCGTGCGGCAGAATTTCCAGTATAATAGCCGCCTTTTTTCATCCAGTTGTGACATACAGCTAAAGCTGCGACTTCGTCGCCTGCATGGCAGGCAACAATCCGCCTGCGGCTAAGTTAAGGGATATCTCATGCGTACAGAATATTGCGGACAGCTACGTCTGTCCCACGTGGGGCAGCAGGTGACTCTGTGTGGTTGGGTCAACCGTCGTCGTGATCTTGGTAGCCTGATCTTTATCGATATGCGCGACCGCGAAGGTATTGTGCAGGTGTTCTTCGATCCGGATCGTGCGGACGCGTTAAAGCTGGCCTCTGAACTGCGTAATGAGTTCTGCATTCAGGTTACGGGCACCGTGCGTGCGCGTGACGCGAAAAACGTCAATGCGGATATGGCGACCGGCGAAATTGAAGTGCTGGCGTCCTCTCTCACTATCATCAACCGCGCAGACTCACTGCCGCTTGACGCTAACCACGTTAATACCGAAGAGGCGCGTCTCAAGTACCGCTATCTGGATTTGCGTCGTCCGGAAATGGCGCAGCGCCTGAAAACTCGCGCCAAAATTACCAGCCTGGTGCGTCGTTTTATGGACGATCACGGTTTCCTTGATATTGAAACGCCGATGCTGACCAAAGCCACGCCGGAAGGCGCGCGCGACTATCTGGTGCCTTCGCGCGTGCACAAAGGTAAATTCTACGCGCTGCCGCAGTCGCCGCAGCTGTTCAAACAGCTCCTGATGATGTCCGGTTTCGACCGTTACTATCAGATAGTCAAATGCTTCCGTGATGAAGACTTACGTGCTGACCGTCAGCCGGAGTTTACTCAGATCGACGTCGAGACCTCCTTCATGACCGCGCCACAGGTGCGCGAAGTGATGGAAGCGCTGGTGCGCCATTTGTGGCTGGAAGTGAAAGGCGTGGATCTGGGGGATTTCCCGGTCATGACGTTTGCCGAAGCGGAACGTCGTTACGGTTCCGACAAACCAGACCTGCGTAACCCGATGGAGCTGGTGGATGTCGCTGACCTGCTGAAATCGGTAGAGTTCGCGGTCTTCGCGGGCCCGGCTAACGATCCGAAAGGCCGCGTGGCAGCGCTGCGTGTGCCTGGCGGCGCACAGCTTAGCCGTAAGCAGATCGACGATTACGGTAACTTTGTTAAGATCTACGGCGCGAAAGGCCTGGCGTATATCAAAGTTAACGAGCGCGCGAAAGGTCTGGACGGGATTAACAGTCCGGTGGCCAAGTTCCTGACCGCCGACATCGTCGACGCTATCCTTGAACGTACCGGCGCGCAGGACGGCGACATGATCTTCTTCGGCGCAGATAACAAAAAAGTGGTTGCCGATGCGCTGGGCGCGCTGCGTCTGAAACTGGGCAAAGACCTGAGCCTGACCGACGAAGACAAATGGGCGCCGCTGTGGGTGATTGACTTCCCGATGTTCGAAGACGACGGCGAAGGCGGTCTGACCGCGATGCACCATCCGTTCACCGCCCCGCGTGACATGACGGCGTCTGAACTGAAAACTGCGCCGGAAGAAGCCGTCGCTAACGCTTACGATATGGTGATTAACGGCTATGAAGTGGGCGGCGGTTCGGTGCGTATTCACAACGGTGAAATGCAGCAAACCGTATTTGGTATTCTCGGTATCAATGAGCAGGAGCAGCGCGAAAAGTTCGGCTTCCTGTTGGATGCGTTGAAATACGGTACGCCGCCGCATGCGGGCCTGGCGTTTGGTCTGGACCGTCTGACCATGCTGTTGACCGGCACCGACAATATTCGTGATGTTATCGCCTTCCCGAAAACGACCGCCGCCGCGTGTCTGATGACCGAAGCGCCGAGTTTCGCCAACCAGGCAGCGTTGACGGAGTTAGGGATTCAGGTTGTGAAGAAAGCCGAGAATAACTGATATGAACAATGTACACGACATCATTCGCGTGATATCGCGGCGGCCCGCAAGGGGGAGTCTCATCAATGCGCGGCGTCACCCAACAGCCAACAACGAGGTCGCGTGAAGGATAAAGTGTACAAGCGCCCCGTTTCGGTCCTGGTGGTTATTTTCGCGCAGGATACGAAACGGGTGCTAATGTTGCAGCGACGCGATGACCCGGATTTTTGGCAGTCAGTGACTGGCAGCATAGAAGAAGGGGAGACCGCGTTGCAGGCCGCCGTACGTGAAGTCAAAGAGGAGGTCACGATTGATGTTGCGGCAGAGCAACTGACCTTAATCGACTGCCAACGTACGGTGGAGTTTGAAATTTTTTCACATTTACGTCATCGCTATGCGCCGGGCGTCATGCACAATACAGAATTCTGGTTCTGCCTTGCGTTACCGCATGAGCGGCAGGTGATATTCACTGAACATCTGACGTACCAGTGGCTTGATGCGCCTGACGCGGCGGCGCTTACCAAGTCCTGGAGTAACCGGCAAGCGATTGAAGAGTTTGTCATTAACGTCGCCTGAAAAGGCGCGCTTTTTTTGAGGAAATATTTATGGCAGGTCATAGTAAATGGGCCAACACCAGACATCGTAAAGCTGCGCAGGATGCCAAGCGCGGTAAAATCTTCACTAAAATTATTCGTGAACTGGTAACGGCAGCTAAATTGGGCGGCGGCGATCCGGATGCCAACCCGCGTCTGCGCGCGGCTGTAGATAAAGCGCTGGCCAACAACATGACCCGCGACACTCTGAACCGTGCCATCGCTCGCGGTGTGGGTGGTGATGAAGACTCGAACATGGAAACCATCATCTATGAAGGTTATGGTCCTGGCGGCACGGCCATTATGATTGAGTGTCTGAGCGACAACCGTAACCGTACCGTAGCGGAAGTGCGTCATGCTTTCAGCAAGTGCGGCGGTAATCTGGGTACCGATGGCTCAGTGGCGTACCTGTTCAGTAAGAAAGGGGTCATCTCCTTTGAGAAAGGCGATGAAGACACCATCATGGAAGCCGCTCTGGAAGCCGGCGCGGAAGATGTTGTGACCTATGATGATGGCGCGATTGATGTTTACACTGCCTGGGAAGAGATGGGCAAAGTGCGTGACGCGCTGGAAGCGGCGGGTCTGAAAGCAGACAGCGCCGAAGTGTCCATGATCCCGTCAACTAAAGCGGATATGGATGCGGAAACCGCGCCGAAACTGCTACGTCTGATCGATATGCTGGAAGACTGTGACGATGTTCAGGAAGTCTACCATAACGGTGAGATCTCTGATGAGGTGGCGGCGACCCTGTAATGGTGCTGTTAAACGCCGGCGGGCAGGGGGTATAGCGTGTCGATTATTCTCGGTATTGACCCCGGCTCGCGCATTACCGGTTATGGCGTTATCCGCCAGGTAGGCAGACAACTGACCTATCTGGGCAGCGGATGTATTCGCACCAAAGTCGATGATTTGCCGTCTCGTTTGAAGCTTATATACGCAGGCGTGACGGAAATCATCACGCAGTTCCAGCCGGACTATTTTGCTATCGAACAGGTGTTTATGGCGAAAAATGCCGACTCAGCCCTCAAGCTGGGACAGGCGCGCGGCGTCGCGATTGTCGCCGCGGTCAATCAGGAACTGCCCGTGTTTGAATACGCGGCGCGTCAGGTGAAGCAAACCGTCGTCGGTATTGGTAGCGCGGAAAAAAGCCAGGTTCAGCATATGGTGCGCACGTTGCTCAAACTGCCCGCTAACCCGCAGGCCGATGCCGCGGATGCGCTGGCTATCGCCATTACGCATTGCCACGTTAGCCAGAACGCGATGCAAATGAGCGAGAGCCGACTCAATCTGGCGCGGGGAAGGTTGCGCTAAATCATTCTCCCTCAGCCTCGCGTTGAGGGGTTTCAATTCCACAGGCGCTAATTAATTCTAAATTGGGATGTTGCCACAGGCTGGCGGGCGTCACCGTCTTACGATCCCACGGGATTGAACCTAAAAACCAGAACTTCCAGAAGGCGAGTTTCGCATCAGGATTGCTGTGAAGTAATTCTTCGAATGTCTCAATATCGCCTACCGGAATACACAATGCTTCTTTATAGATATCAAACACAAATTTCGAGCAGAACTGGCGTGATGACTCGTATTTAAACCCCGTGTGATAAAACTTATTCAGCCGGGCGGGAACCTGCTCCATGATGGCGAGTTTCTGTTCGACCGTCAGGCCGCCGCACAGGCGACGAACCGCGTAACGTTGTCCGGCTGAACGTTGTATAAACAGTGACAGCGTGGTGACGGTTGAGAGGGGGACGCGGCTTTCCGCCACCAGATAGTCATCACCATTATGACCAATAATAATCCCAACATGGTTGCTCCAGCACTGTGAAGCGGTGGATATCTGGCCGAAAAGCGCGGCACCTATACAGGTAAAGACGATATCCCCGGTTTCATATTGGACAGGATAATGTTTTTTCATCTCTGCATTCCATTATTTGAAATAAATTCCTTTTATTTATTCTACAGGGTAGTTAGCATTATACCAGATAAATGACAAGCCTTAGTGTCATCGAAATATGCATGGTGAATATTTCATTTATTGGAATTAATGTCGCAAATATATCTGAGGGGAATTAAGGTGGTAAATTTCTCATTATCTGATCTCTCATATTGACAGGGAGTATGACGTGGTTGATGATAGACCAATGAGAATAGGTTGGATGTTTTATTTTTCTTATATTTTTGTTGCTATTATCTTTTATCTGTTTATTAGTTTTTGTTATTGTTTGAGTATTGATATGGCAGAGGCTAATACCGTTGTTTTTTTATTAAAGCCAGGGACGATTTCATTATTATTTTTACTTCTCCCTGCCAGGCGGTTCAGAACCCGACTGTTGGCAACATTGAGTTCAGTTTTCATTACCTTAGTATTTAACCAGTGGCATTTGGTTGCCGGGAATAAAGAACTGGTTTTGTGCCTGCAGGCAGCGTGCTTTATGGCTTTCCTGGCTATGACATCGGTAAAAAAATCCGGGTGGATGATTAGCGCATCATTATTTTTGGTTTGTGCGGCCGGAACGATTCGCCAGTGCTGGCTGGAACAGTTGTTTAACGCTGCCGATATATATATTGTTGATGATGGGCGGAGCTGTGGCGCCAGCGGCCACTGCTTCCAGTATATTGCAGCAAAAGGTCGTGGGTTAGCAGCAAAACGACAGGCACTTTTTAGTAGCGAAGAGTATGTGAATATTTATTATAATTATTCAGAAGGGATACCAGCCGTGAATTTCGATGGCATGAAAAATGAGTTTGCACAATATTTATTGTGTCATGGTGAATTAAAATCTGTTATGCGCGATGATAAAACAACATGCGATTAAATTCAGCGCTAGTGGTTAATATTATTACATCTATTCTCGGGTCTGTTTTTGGGAGGCCCGATGTTCCGCTGTTGGCATTCGTACTGGATACAGTATTAGTGTTATCAGGATACTCATTATTGAAGACTACCGAACGTGCGCCACGGCATGTTGGCAAAAAGTTATTCGCGTAGGACGCAAAAAGTTGTCAATGTGTGTACGACTTATTTTGTACGCAGCGGGGAGCGTACCCGTCGTTAACCATCGCGGGTTGTCGGAGTACAGAAATATCGGGATACGTGTTTTTCATCTGGATAAACATCCAGTCTTTTTTTATGATAGTGCATTATCTTTTCAGCCCTTTACGCAGGAGCGTCATGTGATAGGCAGACTCAGAGGCATTATTCTCGAAAAACAACCCCCGATCGTGCTGCTGGAGACAGGGGGCGTAGGCTATGAAGTACATATGCCTATGACCTGCTTTTACGAGCTGCCGGAGGCCGGGCAGGAGGCAATCGTCTTCACCCACTTTGTGGTGCGTGAAGATGCGCAGTTGCTGTACGGATTCAACAATAAGCAAGAGCGCACGCTGTTTAAAGAGCTAATTAAAACGAATGGCGTCGGGCCTAAGCTAGCGCTGGCGATTCTCTCCGGCATGTCGGCGCAGCAGTTCGTGAATGCGGTTGAGCGCGAAGAGCTTGGCGCACTGGTGAAGTTGCCGGGTATCGGCAAGAAAACCGCCGAAAGGCTGATTGTCGAAATGAAAGACCGCTTTAAAGGGCTACATGGCGATCTCTTTACGCCAGCGGTCGACTTGGTATTGACGTCGCCGGCCAGCCCAGGCTCGGAAGATGCTGAGCAAGAAGCAGTTGCTGCGCTGGTGGCGCTGGGTTATAAACCGCAAGAAGCCAGTCGGATGGTAAGCAAGATCGCCCGTCCGGATGCAAGCAGTGAAACACTGATTCGCGACGCGTTACGCGCCGCGTTATGAGGTAAAGGATGATAGAAGCAGATCGCCTGATTTCAGCAGGCGCCACGATCGCAGAAGACGTCGCCGATCGCGCCATTCGCCCGAAGTTATTGGCGGAATATGTCGGCCAACCGCAGGTGCGCTCCCAGATGGAGATCTTTATTCAGGCGGCAAAACTGCGTGGCGACGCACTAGATCACTTGCTGATTTTCGGCCCGCCAGGGTTAGGTAAAACGACTCTGGCGAATATCGTTGCCAATGAAATGGGCGTCAATCTCCGAACCACGTCTGGCCCGGTGCTGGAAAAAGCAGGCGATCTGGCGGCTATGCTCACCAATCTTGAACCGCATGATGTGCTGTTTATTGATGAGATTCACCGGCTTTCACCGGTGGTGGAAGAGGTACTCTATCCGGCGATGGAAGATTACCAGTTGGATATTATGATTGGCGAAGGGCCTGCTGCACGTTCAATTAAAATCGATCTGCCGCCGTTTACGCTCATTGGCGCGACGACGCGCGCCGGGTCGTTAACGTCCCCGCTACGCGACCGTTTTGGTATTGTGCAGCGCCTGGAGTTCTACCAGGTGCCCGATCTGCAGCACATCGTCGGGCGCAGCGCAAGGCACATGGGGCTTGAGATGAGCGATGACGGCGCGCTGGAAGTGGCGCGTCGGGCGCGCGGTACGCCGCGTATAGCCAACCGCCTGCTCAGACGTGTGCGTGATTTCGCCGAGGTGAAGCATGACGGGGCTATTTCAGCGGAAATTGCCGCGCAGGCGCTGGATATGCTGAACGTCGATGCGGAAGGGTTTGACTATATGGATCGCAAGCTGCTGCTGGCGGTTATTGATAAATTCTTCGGTGGACCGGTGGGACTGGATAACCTGGCGGCGGCGATTGGCGAAGAGCGTGAAACCATTGAGGATGTGCTGGAGCCGTATCTGATTCAGCAAGGCTTTTTGCAGCGCACGCCGCGTGGGCGTATGGCAACGGTGCGCGCCTGGAACCATTTCGGGATCACGCCGCCAGAGATGCCTTAGCGCCTGAAGTCGCTGCGCTCATCAGACCTGGGCGATTTTGTAGGCCCGGTAAGCGCAGCGCCACCGGGCAACACACGCTTAGCTTGCCTGCTTTTTCATCATACTGAAGATAAACAGTAGCGCGGCACACAGCACTACGGATGGCCCTGCCGGGGTATCATAAAAGGCTGAGAAGGTCAGTCCACCTGTAACCGCTATCATACCTACACCAACGGCGACGCCCGCCATCTGCTCTGGCGTACGGGCAAAGCGACGCGCGGTTGCGGCGGGGATAATCAGTAGCGACGTAATGATCAGCGCTCCGACAAACTTCATCGCTACGCCGATAGTTAACGCCGTTACCAGCATCAATAGCAGCTTCACGCGCTGTAACTTCACGCCATCGACAAAGGCAAGATCCGGACTGATAGTCATTGACAGCAAGTTGCGCCACTGCCAGAAGAGAATGGCCAGCACAATAACGACCCCAATAGCGATCGAGATAAGATCTTCCGGCGTGACGGCCAGCAAATCGCCAAACAGATAAGCCATTAAATCAACGCGGACGTTGGACATCAGGCTGACCACGACCAGTCCTAAAGATAAGGCGCTGTGCGCCATAATGCCCAGTAAGGTATCAATCGCGAGGTGAGGGCGTTTCTCCAGCCATACCAGACCGGCGGCCAGCAGCAGCGTAACGGCGATTACCGCATAAAAGGGGTTAACGTCCAGCAACAGGCCAAACGCCACGCCCAGAAGCGACGCGTGAGCCAGCGTATCGCCAAAATAGGACATCCGACGCCAGACCACAAATGAGCCCAAAGGACCAGCGGCGCAGGCCAGCATCATCCCGGCCAGCCAGCCGGGCAGTAATAATTCAATCATGAGTGACCATTTCCCCGGCGCAGTACAATACGACCCTGTAAATCGTGGCGATGATTATGATGATGGCGATAAATCCCTAATTGCTCCGCGCCTCGCGGGCCAAACATAGAGATAAATTCCGGATGCATAGACACCACTTCCGGCGCGCCGGAACAGCAAATATGATGGTTCAGGCATAACACTTCATCCGTCTTTGCCATGACCAGATGTAGATCATGTGACACCATCAACACGGCGCAATCGAGTTCGCGACGCAGCTGATCGATAAGGTCGTATAACGCGACCTGGCCGTTGACATCCACGCCTTGCGTCGGCTCATCAAGTACCAGCAACTGCGGCCTGTTAAGCAGAGCACGCGCCAGCAGTACGCGCTGTGTCTCGCCGCCGGAGAGTTTTTGCATGGGCGCGTCAATCAAATGTCCGGCCTGAACGCGTTTAAGCGCCGGGAGAATATCCGTTTTTTGCGTGCCGGGACGTAAACGTAAAAATCGGTTTACCGTCAGCGGAAGCGTGGTATCGAGATAGAGCTTTTGCGGGACATAGCCGATACGGAGTTGCCCGTTGCGCTTGATCACCCCTTCATCAGGGGCTACCAGTCCTAAAACCACGCGTACAAGCGTTGACTTCCCCGCGCCGTTAGGGCCGAGAAGCGTTAAAATTTTTCCAGGGCTCAATTCAAGCGACACGTCAGAGAGGACGCGGCGTTGACCAAATGAGACCGAGACGTTTTCCAGTGAAACTAAACTTGTCATGTTAATTTTAGGCTTGCAGAAGTGATAGAATGTTATAATATCACATTTCACACATTCATTACGATGATTAGTCGCATTATGTTACAGAAAAATACGCTTCTTTTCGCAGCATTATCCGCCGCGCTTTGGGGGAGTGCAACCCAGGCTGCCGACGCTGCCGTTGTCGCTTCGCTTAAACCGCTTGGGTTCATCGCTTCCGCCATTGCTGATGGCGTTACGGATACGCAAGTATTACTTCCGGATGGGGCATCCGAGCATGATTATTCATTGCGTCCATCAGACGTAAAACGCTTACAGGGCGCGGACTTAGTCGTCTGGGTTGGCCCGGAAATGGAAGCCTTTATGGAGAAGTCGGTCAGGAATATCCCTGATAATAAGCAGGTTACCATTGCGCAACTTGCCGATGTAAAACCGTTACTCATGAAGGGCGCGGATGATGATGAGGATGAACATGCGCATACGGGCGCCGATGAGGAAAAAGGTGACGTACATCACCATCACGGCGAATATAACATGCATCTTTGGCTCTCCCCAGAGATAGCGCGGGCTACAGCGGTTGCAATCCATGAAAAATTAGTGGAACTTATGCCGCAAAGTCGAGCCAAACTCGACGCCAACCTGAAGGATTTTGAGGCACAATTAGCCGCAACCGATAAACAGGTCGGTAACGAGCTCGCGCCGCTCAAGGGGAAAGGGTATTTCGTTTTTCATGACGCCTACGGTTACTACGAAAAACACTACGGACTCACCCCGCTCGGTCACTTTACCGTGAACCCTGAGATACAACCTGGCGCGCAGCGTTTACATGAAATAAGAACACAGTTGGTTGAGCAAAAAGCAACCTGCGTTTTTGCTGAGCCACAATTCAGGCCAGCGGTCGTGGAAGCCGTGGCGAGAGGGACATCCGTTCGAATGGGAACACTGGACCCCCTCGGGACGAACATTAAACTGGGTAAAACAAGCTATTCAGCGTTTTTAAGCCAATTAGCCAACCAGTATGCGAGCTGCCTGAAAGGAGATTAACGAGGAAGTGAATACGTGCAACAGATAGCCCGCTCTGTCGCCCTGGCATTTAATAATCTGCCCCGACCCCACCGCGTTATGCTGGGGTCACTTACCGTTCTGACACTGGCCGTCGCCGTATGGCGGCCCTATGTTTACCACCCAGAATCCGCGCCAATCGTTAAAACTATTGAACTGGAGAAAAGCGAGACTCGTTCCCTCTTACCGGAGGCCAGCGAACCCATTGATCAGGCCGCGCAGGAAGATGAAGCTATTCCTCAGGATGAGCTGGACGATAAAACCGCAGGCGAAGTCGGCGTCCATGAATACGTCGTCTCCACAGGCGATACGTTAAGCAGCATTCTGAATCAGTACGGCATCGATATGAGCGATATTAGCCGACTTGCCGCTTCTGATAAGGAGCTGCGCAATCTGAAAATTGGCCAACAGCTTTCCTGGACACTGACCGCCGATGGCGATTTACAGCGTCTGACATGGGAAGTCTCCCGCCGTGAAACGCGTACCTACGATCGCACTGCCAACGGTTTTAAAATGAGCAGTGAAATGCAGCAGGGGGACTGGGTCAACAGTCTGCTGAAAGGTACGGTAGGGGGTAGCTTTGTCGCCAGCGCGAAAGAGGCAGGTTTAACCAGCAGCGAAATCAGCGCAGTGATAAAAGCCATGCAGTGGCAGATGGATTTTCGCAAGCTGAAAAAGGGCGATGAATTTTCGGTTCTGATGTCGCGCGAGATGCTGGATGGCAAGCGTGAACAGAGTCAGTTGTTGGGCGTGCGGATGCGTTCCGATGGTAAAGATTACTACGCCATTCGCGCCGCTGACGGTAAATTCTATGACCGTAACGGTGTTGGCCTGGCGAAAGGCTTTTTACGCTTCCCGACCGCAAAACAGTTCCGCATCTCCTCCAACTTCAATCCGCGTCGTCTGAACCCGGTTACCGGACGCGTTGCGCCGCATCGTGGCGTTGACTTTGCGATGCCGCAGGGTACGCCGGTGCTGTCGGTGGGGGATGGCGAGGTCGTGGTCGCTAAACGTAGCGGCGCTGCCGGTTACTACATTGCGATTCGTCATGGACGCACCTACACCACACGTTACATGCACTTGCGTAAGCTGCTGGTGAAACCGGGGCAAAAAGTGAAACGTGGCGATCGTATTGCGCTTTCTGGTAACACCGGGCGTTCCACAGGGCCGCATCTGCATTATGAGGTATGGATAAACCAGCAAGCCGTTAACCCTCTGACAGCAAAATTGCCGCGCACGGAAGGTCTGACGGGGTCAGATCGTCGTGAATACCTGGCACAGGTGAAAGAGGTTCTGCCACAACTGCGCTTCGATTAACAAATGCGCTGACAGAGCCGGTACGCGATGTGTGCCGGCTTTTTTGTTTTGTGTGAGACGCAGACGTCGCTACACTATTCACAATTCCTTTTCGCGTCAGCAGACCCTGGAAAAGCATGGAAACCAAAAAAAATAATAGTGAGTATATCCCTGAGTTCGAAAAATCCTTTCGCTATCCGCAGTATTGGGGCGCCTGGTTGGGCGCGGCGGCAATGGCGGGGATCGCATTAACGCCGGCATCATTCCGCGACCCTTTGCTGGCGACGCTGGGGCGTTTTGCCGGACGGCTGGGGAAGAGTTCTCGTCGCCGGGCGCTAATTAATCTGTCATTGTGCTTTCCGCAGCGTAGCGAAGCTGAGCGCGAAGCGATTGTCGATGAGATGTTCGCCACCGCGCCACAGGCAATGGCGATGATGGCTGAGTTGGCGATGCGCGGTCCGGAAAAAATTCAACAGCGTGTTGACTGGGAAGGTCTGGAAATCATTGAGGAGATGCGTCGTAACGACGAAAAAGTCATTTTTCTCGTTCCGCATGGCTGGGGCGTCGACATTCCAGCCATGCTGATGGCCTCTCAGGGGCAAAAAATGGCGGCGATGTTTCATAATCAGGGTAATCCGGTTTTTGACTATATCTGGAACACCGTGCGTCGGCGTTTTGGCGGACGTTTGCATGCGCGAAATGACGGGATTAAACCCTTTATTCAGTCTGTTCGTCAGGGCTACTGGGGTTACTACCTGCCGGACCAGGATCACGGCCCGGAGCATAGTGAATTCGTTGATTTCTTTGCGACATACAAAGCGACGCTGC
The DNA here is from genome assembly GCF_046551635.1 of Salmonella sp. SAL04157. NCBI lineage: Bacteria > Pseudomonadati > Pseudomonadota > Gammaproteobacteria > Enterobacterales > Enterobacteriaceae > Salmonella > Salmonella sp. SAL04157. The sequence continues at coordinate 211,627 of NZ_JBGDVS010000003.1, read as the reverse complement.
CTGCGATTGGTCGGCTGATGAAAGTGTGCCGCGCACGCGTGATACCGCTTTTCCCGGTGTATAATGGTAAAACGCATCGCCTGACTATCCAGATTCGCCCGCCGATGGACGATCTGCTCACGGCTGACGACCACACTATCGCCAGACGGATGAACGAAGAGGTCGAAATTTTTGTCGGCCCGCATCCGGAACAGTACACCTGGATCCTGAAGCTGCTCAAAACCCGCAAGCCAGGCGAGATTCAGCCGTATAAGCGTAAAGATCTTTATCCCATCAAATAAATAAAGCCTCTCGTAAGAGAGGCTTTATGCTGACAAACCCTGTACTACCTGATGAACAGGCGTGGGGGAGTTTTACTCAACGGTCAAAATACGCGTGGTATTGGTTGAACCGACGGTGCTCATGACATCGCCCTGAGTCACGATCACCAGGTCGCCGGAAACCAGATACCCTTTATCGCGCAGCAGATTAACAGCTTCATGCGCCGCGACAACGCCATCAGCCGCGCTATCAAAATGCACCGGCGTTACTCCGCGGTAGAGCGCGGTCAGGTTCAGCGTGCGTTCATGGCGCGACATGGCGAAAATCGGCAGGCCGGAGCTGATACGGGAAGTCATTAGCGCGGTACGACCGGATTCCGTCATGGTGATGATCGCGGTAACGCCTTTCAGATGGTTTGCCGCATACATCGCAGACATGGCAATGGCTTCTTCAACGTTGTCAAACTGCACGTCGAGACGGTGTTTAGACACATTGATGCTGGGGATTTTTTCTGCGCCCAGGCAGACGCGCGCCATTGCGGCAACGGTTTCAGAAGGATACTGACCGGCTGCGGTTTCGGCAGACAGCATAACCGCATCCGTGCCATCCAGGACGGCGTTCGCCACGTCCATCACTTCCGCACGGGTCGGCATCGGGTTGGTGATCATCGACTCCATCATCTGCGTTGCGGTGATGACCGCGCGGTTTAGCTGACGCGCACGGCGAATCAGCGCCTTCTGAATACCAACCAGCTCCGGATCGCCGATTTCAACGCCCAGGTCGCCACGTGCGACCATCACAACGTCAGAGGCCAGAATGATATCGTCCATGGCGTTTTGGTCGCATACCGCTTCGGCGCGTTCGACCTTAGCCACAATTTTCGCGTCGCAGCCGGCGTCGCGCGCCAGGCGGCGTGCATAGTTCAGATCTTCGCCGCAGCGCGGGAAGGAGACGGCCAGATAGTCAACGCCTATCAACGCAGCGGTTTGAATATCGGCTTTGTCTTTTTCGGTCAGCGCTTCAGCAGAAAGCCCGCCGCCGAGCTTGTTAATGCCTTTATTGTTAGACAGCGGGCCGCCGACGGTGACCTCGGTAAAGACTTTCATGCCCTGGACTTCAAGCACTTTCAACTGCACTCGACCATCGTCAAGCAGCAGGATATCGCCAGGAACGACATCTGCCGGCAACCCTTTGTAATCAATGCCGACTTTTTCTTTGTCGCCTTCACCTTTACCCAGGTTAGCGTCTAACAGAAATTTGTCCCCGATATTGAGGAACACTTTGCCTTCTTTAAAAGTGGAAACGCGAATTTTTGGCCCTTGCAGGTCGCCTAAAATAGCCACATGACGCCCCAGTTTGGCGGCAATCTCACGGACTTTATCAGCACGCATTTTATGATCTTCCGGCGAGCCGTGAGAGAAGTTCATACGTACGACGTTTGCGCCCGCGGCGATAACCTTCTCAAGGTTGTTATCGCGGTCAGTTGCCGGGCCTAACGTGGTAACGATTTTGGTTCTGCGAAGCCTTCTGGACATGTAATACTCCGTTGACTAAAACAACTTGGTGTTGCGTGAACATTGAACCGGTCGTTCTGAAACCTTAACGGTATAAAATGAACGTCCCCGGATGACGAAAAGGGTAGAACATTGTTATTGCTTTTAGCGGTCATCACTCCTGATGAGTAATTCTTTATCAAAACGCGATTCCTTGAGCGCTTCCTTGACACGCTTCAAGTTATCTCTGAATTTTGCCCCGCGACGCAAAGTAAATCCCGTTGCCAGCACATCTATCACGGTCAGCTGAGCAAGTCGAGAGACCATGGGCATATAAATGTCTGTATCTTCCGGTACGTCGAGGGTAATGGCCAGCGTGGCTTCGCGCGCCAGCGGCGTTCCAGCGGAGGTCAGGGCGATCACCATCGCATCGTTTTCCCGCGCCAACTGCGCCAGTTCCACCAGGCTCTTGGTTCTGCCAGTATGCGAAATGAGCACCACGACGTCATCATCGTTACAATTCATACAGCTCATCCGTTGCAGCACGATATCGTCGGAGTAAATCACCGGCACATTGAAGCGAAAAAACTTATTCATGGCGTCATGCGCGACCGCGGCGGAGGAACCAAGACCAAAAAAGGCGATTTTTTTTGCCTGGGTCAGTAAATCGACGGCGCGGTTGACGGCCGATTTATCCAGCGACTGACGAACATGGTCGAGACTGGCCATGGCGGACTCGAAGATTTTTCCTGTATAGGCCTCAACGCTGTCATCTTCATCCACATTGCGATTAACATAGGGGGTGCCATTTGCCAGACTTTGCGCCAGATGCAGTTTAAAATCAGGAAAGCCGCGGGTATTCATGCTGCGACAGAAACGGTTCACCGTTGGCTCGCTAACGTTAGCTTCCTGGGCCAGCATGGCAATGCTTAAGTGAATCGATCTGCCTGGGGCGGCCAGAATAACATCGGCGACTTTTCGTTCAGATTTGCTTAAATGTTCCAGTTGAGACTGGACTTTTTCCAGCATATTCATGATTAGCAAGGCTCATGGGTATTAGCGATTTCAATGATGCGCGAAACCGAGCGCGTTTTGTTAGATATTACTCCTGGCGGCTGTCAAAGGGGGCAAAATGGCTAAAAAAGATGTCGTTTTTTTTCATTACATGACCGACGTCGGATTTTAAGTTCCAGCTTGTGTGGAAAAGCGACAATTTTATTAGGCGTTTTGCCGATTATATTGCCAATCAAACGCCGGTTCACCCATGAAAAGGCGTTTACGGTTTCCGTAATCTCGTAAAAGCAGTACAGTGCTGTGTAATAAAATTACAACGATATCCTGGCTAAAGTACCAGGAGATTAACTGAGGAGAATGACATGGCGGTAACGCAAACAGCCCAGGCATGTGACCTGGTCATTTTCGGCGCGAAAGGCGACCTGGCGCGCCGGAAACTGCTGCCTTCCCTGTATCAGCTTGAGAAAGCCGGCCAGATCCATCCGGATACCCGGATCATTGGGGTGGGGCGCGCGGACTGGGATAAAGAAGCTTATACCCACGTCGTGCGTGAGGCGCTGGAAACCTTCATGAAGGAAAAAATTGATGAAGGCTTGTGGGATACGCTGAGCGGCCGTCTGGATTTTTGTAATCTTGACGTGAACGATACGCCTGCGTTTAGTCGCCTGGGCGATATGCTGGATCAAAAAAACCGCACCACCATTAACTATTTTGCGATGCCGCCCAGCACGTTTGGCGCTATTTGCAAAGGGTTAGGGGAGGCTAAACTCAACGCCAAACCGGCGCGCGTCGTGATGGAAAAACCGTTGGGTACTTCGCTGGCGACCTCGCGTGAGATTAACGATCGGGTCGGCGAATACTTTGAAGAGTGCCAGGTGTATCGTATCGACCACTATCTGGGCAAAGAAACGGTTCTCAACCTGCTGGCGCTGCGTTTTGCCAACTCGTTATTCGTTAATAACTGGGATAACCGCACTATCGATCACGTTGAGATTACCGTAGCGGAAGAGGTGGGGATTGAAGGACGCTGGGGATATTTTGACCAGGCCGGTCAGATGCGCGATATGATCCAGAACCACTTGCTGCAAATTCTCTGCATGATTGCCATGTCACCGCCGTCTGACCTGAGCGCCGACAGTATTCGCGATGAAAAAGTCAAAGTGTTGAAATCGCTGCGCCGTATTGATCGCTCCAACGTGCGTGAAAAAACGGTTCGTGGTCAATACACCGCTGGCTTTGCGCAGGGTCAAAAGGTGCCGGGCTATCTGGAAGAAGAGGGCGCGAATAAAAGCAGCAACACCGAAACTTTCGTCGCTATACGCGTCGACATCGATAACTGGCGTTGGGCGGGCGTGCCATTCTATCTGCGCACCGGCAAGCGTCTGCCAACCAAGTGCTCTGAAGTCGTGGTTTATTTCAAGACGCCTGAACTGAACCTCTTTAAAGAGTCCTGGCAAGACCTGCCGCAGAACAAATTGACGATTCGCCTGCAGCCAGATGAAGGCGTAGATATTCAGGTGCTTAACAAAGTACCGGGGCTGGATCATAAGCATAATCTGCAGATCACGAAGCTTGATCTGAGCTACTCCGAGACCTTTAATCAGACGCACCTGGCGGATGCATATGAGCGCCTGCTGCTGGAAACGATGCGTGGCATTCAGGCGCTGTTTGTCCGCCGTGACGAAGTGGAAGAAGCCTGGAAGTGGGTGGACTCCATTACCGAAGCATGGGCGATGGACAACGACGCGCCGAAGCCGTATCAGGCGGGCACCTGGGGACCGGTAGCGTCCGTGGCGATGATTACCCGTGACGGTCGTTCGTGGAATGAGTTTGAGTAAATTTGCCACTCACTCTTAGGTGGTATTTTACCGGTAACATGATCTAACACAGATTGTAGAATCATTTTTGCACTTTTAAGCCTCGTGTGGATTCACCTGCGAGGCTTTTTTTATTACACTGCCTGAAACGATTTTGCCCCATTATCACCGGACATCATGTATTTCACTGTCTTTCCACATTGATAAAACGCATGGTAAACCCGGTAGCCGGACAGATAAATTTCAGGAGCCTCTATGAATCCTAATTTGTTACGCGTAACACAGCGCATTGTCGAACGCTCGCAGCAGACCCGCAAAGCCTATCTTGCCCGCATTGAGCAGGCGAAAACCGCCACGGTCCACCGATCTCAACTGGCCTGCGGCAACCTGGCGCATGGTTTCGCCGCCTGTCAGCCAGAGGACAAAGCCTCGCTGAAAAGTATGTTGCGCAATAATATCGCCATCATCACCTCCTACAATGACATGCTCTCTGCGCATCAACCGTATGAACATTATCCGGAAATTATTCGTCAGGCCCTGCATTCCGTGAATGCGGTAGGTCAGGTCGCAGGCGGCGTACCGGCAATGTGCGATGGCGTTACGCAAGGGCAGGATGGCATGGAGTTGTCATTACTCAGCCGCGAAGTGATAGCGATGTCGGCAGCAGTAGGCCTCTCTCACAATATGTTTGACGGCGCGTTATTCCTCGGCGTATGCGACAAAATCGTTCCGGGGCTGGCGATGGCCGCGCTCTCTTTTGGCCATTTACCCGCGATTTTTGTTCCGTCAGGCCCGATGGCGAGCGGCCTGCCGAATAAAGAAAAAGTCCGTATTCGTCAGCTATATGCGGAAGGAAAAGTAGACAGAATGGCGCTGCTGGAGTCAGAAGCCGCCTCTTACCATGCGCCGGGCACCTGTACATTTTACGGCACCGCCAACACCAACCAGATGGTGGTGGAGTTTATGGGAATGCAGTTGCCGGGTTCTTCGTTTGTGCATCCGGATGCGCCGCTGCGCGAGGCATTGACTGCCGCTGCCGCACGTCAGGTAACACGTCTTACCGGCAACGGCAATACGTGGATGCCGCTCGGTAAAATGATCGACGAAAAAGTTGTGGTGAACGGCATTGTCGCGCTGCTGGCTACCGGCGGCTCCACCAACCACACCATGCATCTGGTTGCAATGGCGCGCGCGGCGGGCATTCTGATCAACTGGGATGACTTCTCGGATTTGTCGGAAGTGGTTCCGTTGATGGCACGTCTGTACCCGAACGGTCCGGCGGACATTAACCACTTCCAGGCGGCGGGCGGTGTACCGGTATTGATGCGTGAGCTGCTCAATGCCGGATTGCTGCACGAAGACGTTAATACTGTCGCAGGCTTCGGCCTGAAACGCTATACGCTGGAGCCCTGGCTCAACAACGGCGAGCTGGACTGGCGTGAAGGCGCGGAAAGGTCACTGGATAACGATGTCATTGCCTCTTTTGATAAGCCGTTCTCTCCTCACGGCGGTACTAAGGTGCTAAGCGGTAATCTGGGACGCGCAGTAATGAAGACGTCTGCGGTACCGGTTGAAAACCAGATCATTGAAGCGCCTGCCATGGTATTTGAAAGTCAGCATGATGTGCTGCCTGCGTTTGACGCGGGCCTGCTTGATCGGGATTGTGTCGTTGTCGTGCGTCATCAGGGACCAAAAGCGAATGGAATGCCAGAATTACATAAACTCATGCCGCCACTTGGTGTATTATTGGACCGCCGTTTCAAAATCGCGTTAGTTACTGATGGACGACTTTCAGGCGCTTCGGGTAAAGTGCCTTCAGCTATCCACGTAACGCCGGAAGCCTACGATGGCGGCTTACTGGCAAAAGTGCGCGATGGCGACATCATTCGCGTGAATGGGCAGACAGGTGAGTTAACTCTGCTGGTCGACGAGGCGGAACTTGCCGCTCGTCAGCCTCATATTCCGGACCTGAGCGCGTCGCGCGTCGGAACGGGGCGTGAGTTGTTTGGCGCGCTGCGCGAAAAGCTGTCGGGTGCGGAGCAGGGCGCAACCTGTATCACTTTTTAAGATGACACACTAGTAATCAGGCGAGAGAAGAATTCCGATGAAAAACTGGAAAACAAGTGCAGAAGCAATCCTGACCACCGGCCCGGTTGTCCCGGTCATTGTAGTCAATAAACTGGAGCACGCGGTGCCGATGGCTAAAGCGCTGGTGGCCGGGGGCGTTCGCGTTCTGGAAGTGACTTTACGTACGGCCTGCGCGATGGATGCTATTCGCGCTATCGCTAAAGACGTGCCGGAAGCGATTGTCGGCGCCGGAACCGTTCTCAATCCGCAGCAGTTGGCGGAGGTGACGGAAGCGGGCGCGCAGTTTGCGATTAGCCCGGGACTGACTGAGCCACTGCTGAAAGCCGCGACGGCAGGCACTATCCCATTGATTCCCGGTATTAGTACCGTTTCTGAACTGATGTTGGGCATGGACTATGGTCTGAAAGAGTTCAAATTCTTCCCAGCGGAAGCGAATGGCGGCACTAAAGCGTTGCAGGCGATTGCCGGCCCGTTTTCTCAGGTACGTTTCTGCCCAACCGGCGGCATCTCTCCGGCAAACTATCGTGACTATCTGGCGCTGAAAAGCGTGTTGTGCATCGGCGGTTCCTGGCTGGTGCCGGCCGACGCGCTGGAAGCGGGTGATTACGATCGCATCACCAAACTGGCGCGCGAAGCGGTAGAAGGCGCGAAGCAGTAAGCCGTTAAATGCCCGATGGCGCTTGCTTATCGGGCTTACGAGTGGCGATCTGGCAGGCCTGATAAAAATGCGCTAACGTCGCCATCAGGCGATGGCGCATTAGCCTTTTACCGTCACGCGGCTGGCGGCCTTTTTCGCTCTTATCACCGCTTCTTCAACGTTTTCACCTGTCGCTAACGCTACACCAAGACGACGGGTGCCGTCGATCTCAGGCTTACCAAACAGCCGTACCTGCACTCCGGCCCCTACCGCCGCGTGAACATTATCAAACGTCACATTTTGACTGGTAAGCTGCGGCAGAATCACGGCCGAGGCAGCGGGACCATACTGGCGAATAGCGCCTACGGGCATTCCCAGAAAGGCGCGCACATGCAGCGCAAACTCAGAGAGATCCTGAGAAATCAACGTGACCATTCCGGTATCGTGCGGGCGAGGGGAGACTTCGCTGAAAATGACTTCATCGCCACAGACGAAGAGTTCAACGCCGAACAGGCCATGACCGCCTAACGCCAGTACCACATGACGGGCAATCTCTTGCGCCCGCTTCAGCGCCAGTTCGCTCATCTGCTGTGGCTGCCAGGATTCGCGATAGTCGCCATCTTGCTGACGATGACCGACCGGCGCGCAGAAATGCACGCCATCGACGGCGCTAACGGTGAGCAGCGTAATTTCAAAATCAAATTTAACCACGCCTTCCACAATCACGCGACCCGCGCCAGCGCGTCCGCCCTGTTGAGCATACTCCCATGCCTGCGCGAGCTGTTCGGCCGAGCGGATAAAGCTCTGGCCTTTGCCGGAAGAGCTCATGACCGGTTTGACGATGCAAGGAAAACCCACTGCGGCTACCGCATCATGAAAACTGGCCTCATTGTCGGCAAAGCGATACGTCGATGTCGGCAGTCCTAATTCTTCTGCGGCCAGGCGACGGATCCCTTCGCGGTTCATCGTGAGCTGCGTTGCACGGGCGCAAGGCACGACATTCAGCCCTTCGCCCTCCAGCTCGCGCAACGTATCGGTGGCGATCGCTTCTATTTCCGGCACGATATAATGCGGTTTTTCCTCTGTAATCACATGACGTAGCGCCTCGCCGTCCAGCATATTAATGACGTGTGAACGGTGAGCCACATGCATGGCGGGAGCATCAGGATAGCGATCGACGGCGATAACCTCGATCCCCAGGCGTTGGCATTCAATCGCCACCTCTTTTCCCAATTCTCCTGCCCCTAATAACATCACCCGCGTTGCTGCCGGACGCAGCGCAGTGCCTAATAGCGTCATATTTCTGTCCCCTTATTTACCTGCGCGCAGTATATACGAAAACGTTTGCGTATGTCTTTTCGAATAGATTGCTTTTCTTGCCGCCTTGCAATATACTGTATATAAACACAGGTAAATAAGGGGCTGCAAAATGGCGGTTGAAGTTAAATACGTAGTCATTCGCGAGGGTGAGGAGAAGATGTCATTTACCAGTAAAAAGGAAGCCGACGCCTGGGACAAAATGCTCGATACTGCCGATCTTCTTGATACCTGGCTTGAGCAGTCGCCAGTCGTGCTGGAAGATGGGCAGCGCGAAGCGTTGTCGCTGTGGCTGGCGGAACATAAAGAGGTGTTAAGCACTATCCTCAAAACCGGTAAGTTGCCTTCTCCGCAGGCGGTTGAAAAGGACGCCGCGAGTAAAACGAAAAAGCAAGCCGCCTGAACCCGTACTTGCGCTCCCGGCGTTTTGTACCATGCTTTTCCTGAATCATTGTGCTAAGGAGAAAAGTATGAATAAAAGAGGAGCGTTGTTGAGCCTGCTGTTGTTATCCGCCAGCGTATCGGCATTTGCGGCATCCACCGAGAGTAAATCGGTTAAGTTTCCGCAGTGCGAAGGGCTGGATGCCGCCGGGATTGCGGCAAGCGTGAAGCGCGACTACCAGCAAAATCGTATCGTGCGGTGGGCAGACGACCAAAAAAAGGTCGGGCAGGCTGACCCGGTCGCGTGGGTTAATGTGCAGGACGTTGTGGGTCAAAATGATAAATGGACAGTTCCGCTAACCGTTCGCGGTAAAAGCGCCGATATTCATTATCAGGTCATCGTTGATTGCAAAGCCGGCAAGGCGGAATATAAGCCCCGCTAGCAGCGTAATTTGCGCTTCTTTTGCCGGAACAGACAATTCCTGACATCCCCTCAGGTACGCTTGACCATTATTGGTCTGTATTTGAGGGGTACTATGGCTAACTGGTTGAACCAATTACAATCACTTCTTGGGCAAAAAGGCGCTTCCGCATCGCCTTCCGGTGAACAGGGGTTAAATAAACTGCTGGTTCCCGGCGCGCTGGGCGGTCTGGCTGGACTGTTGGTCGCCAATAAGTCTTCGCGCAAATTATTAACCAAATACGGTACTGGCGCTTTGCTGGTGGGCGGCGGCGCGGTGGCGGGTTCCGTATTGTGGAATAAGTACAAAGATAAAGTACGCGCTGCGCATCAGGGGGAGCCGCAATTCGGCAGCCAAAGTACGCCGCTGGATGTTCGCACTGAGCGACTGATCCTGGCGCTGGTTTTTGCTGCAAAAAGCGATGGGCATATTGATGCTAAAGAACGCGCGGCGATTGAGCACCAACTGCGAGAATCAGGTGTAGAAGAGCAAGGGCGTGTGTTTATCGAGAAAGCTATTGAGCAGCCGCTTGATCCACAACGTCTGGCACAGGGTGTTCGCAATGAAGAAGAAGCCCTGGAAATCTACTTCCTGAGCTGCGCCGCCATTGATATTGACCACTTTATGGAACGTAGCTATCTGAATGCGTTAGGAGACGCGCTAAAAATTCCTCAGGAGGTTCGGGACGGTATCGAGCAGGACTTGCAGCAGCAAAAACAGGCGCTACCAGGCTGATAACCTGCCATTAAGTAACATGTTTCGCTTGCATCATGCGTGTCTTTTGCCACCCTTATAGGATGGATAGTTTACGTCATTCATGTTGCAGGATAGCGGCGAAGCAGTGACATCTCAGGCGCTTACCGAGGTGAGCGACCGGGACTACCATGCTACGCCGCTGTGTTTGCCGCGTGATATATAACAAATATTAACGCAAAAGAAAAAACGACATGTTGCCAAAAGCCAATCGAATTCCCTATGCCATGACCGTACATGGCGATACGCGCATTGATAATTATTACTGGCTGCGAGATGACACTCGCTCGCAGCCGGAAGTCCTTGATTACCTGCATCAGGAAAATGAGTATGGCCGGAAGGTCATGTCCTCTCAGCAGGCGTTACAGGACCGCATTCTAAAAGAAATTATCGATCGCATCCCGCCCAGAGAAGTTTCCGCTCCGTATGTGAAAAACGGCTATCGCTACCGTTATATCTATGAACCCGGCTGCGAATATGCCATCTATCAACGACAATCGGCGTTAAGCGAAGAGTGGGATGTGTGGGAAACCTTGCTCGATGCGAACCAGCGGGCCGCGCACAGCGAATTTTATACGCTCGGCGGACTTGCCATTACGCCGGATAATACCATCATGGCGCTGGCGGAAGATTATTTATCCCGTCGTCAGTATGGGTTGCGTTTTCGTAACCTCGAAAGCGGTAACTGGTATCCGGAACTGCTGGATAACGTTGCGCCTGAATTTGTCTGGGCTAATGATTCCCTGACCCTTTACTATGTGCGTAAGCATAAGAAGACGCTGCTGCCCTATCAGGTTTGGCGGCACACGATTGGCACTCCGTCATCGCAAGATGAACTGGTATATGAGGAGAAAGACGATACCTTTTATGTCAGCCTGCATAAAACCACTTCGCAGCATTATGTGGTGATTCATCTTGCCAGCGCCACCACTAGCGAAGTGCTGTTACTTGACGCGGAACTGGCCGATGCCGAGCCGTTTTCATTTTTACCGCGTCGCAAAGACCATGAATATAGTCTCGATCACTATCAACATAAGTTTTACCTGCGTTCTAACCGGAACGGTAAAAACTTTGGGTTGTACCGTACCCGCGTGCGCAATGAAAACGCCTGGGAAGAGCTGATCCCTCCGCGCGAGCATATTATGCTGGAAGGGTTTACCCTGTTTACCGACTGGTTAGTGGTAGAAGAGCGTCAACGGGGGCTTACCAGCCTGCGGCAAATTAACCGTAAAACCCGTGAAGTGATAGGCATTGCCTTTGACGATCCGGCTTACGTGACGTGGCTTGCCTATAATCCCGAACCTGAGACCTCCCGGCTGCGTTACGGCTATTCTTCAATGACGACGCCAGATACCTTGTTTGAACTGGATATGGATACCGGAGAGCGACGGGTACTTAAACAGACGGAAGTGCCTGGGTTTGATTCTGGCTGTTATCAGAGCGAACACCTGTGGATCACCGCACGCGACGGCGTCGAAGTGCCGGTATCGCTGGTTTATCATCAGAAGTATTTTCGTAAAGGGCAAAATCCGCTTCTGGTTTACGGCTACGGATCTTACGGTTCCAGTATTGACGCCGACTTCAGCAGCAGCCGACTGAGCTTGCTGGATCGTGGCTTTGTTTACGCAATCGTACACGTTCGCGGCGGCGGTGAGCTGGGGCAGCAGTGGTATGAAGATGGCAAATTCCTCAAAAAGCGGAATACTTTTAATGACTATCTTGATGCCTGCGATGCCTTATTAAAACTGGGTTACGGTTCACCGTCGCTGTGTTATGGGATGGGCGGGAGCGCGGGCGGAATGTTAATGGGCGTCGCTATCAACGAACGCCCCGAGCTTTTCCACGGCGTTATTGCCCAGGTACCCTTTGTTGATGTATTAACCACGATGCTGGATGAGTCGATCCCACTAACGACAGGAGAGTTTGAAGAGTGGGGGAACCCGCAGGATATTGAGTATTATGACTATATGAAAAGCTATAGTCCTTATGACAATGTCAAAGCGCAGGACTATCCGCACCTGCTGGTGACGACAGGATTGCACGATTCCCAGGTGCAATACTGGGAACCGGCGAAGTGGGTGGCAAAATTACGCGAGCTAAAAACGGACCAACGTCTGCTGCTGTTATGTACGGATATGGACTCCGGGCACGGTGGTAAGTCGGGGCGGTTTAAATCCTACGAAGGCGTCGCGCTGGAGTTCGCCTTTTTAATCGGCCTGGCGCAGGGAACCTTACATAGCGCATAGACGCGCGCGCCCGCAACGGCTTGTGAGCGTCTCGGGTTATTGTGGTGTTCCATTGCTGCGTTGCTCGTCAGCCTGAACATCTTCCAGGTAGTGTTTAAGCGTCAGGCGAAGTTCCGGGCTCATATTATCAAGGTTATTAAAAAGCCAGCGTAAATAGCCCGGATCGCGTTTTGCGACTTCAGATACCGCCTTACCGCGGTATTTACCGAACGGGAAAGTGGTTAACAGCGCAGGACGGCCCGTGATATTGACCATTTCTTCCGCGGTCCAGCCGGTGGTTCGCATAATATCAATCAGCAAGGCGGCGGTGATATAGCAATCATAAAGCGCCCGGTGATGATGCAGCCCCGGCGGCGTTTGTACGCTTAGTTTGCGCGATTTATAGAGCGCCATATTGCTGTATTTTATTCCCGGCCACAGGCGTCGCGACAACTTCATGGTACAGATCCACTCACCCGGCAATTCAGGTAATACGCGTCTGTCGAAACTGGCATTGTGAGCGACATACCACTCACTACCGTAATAAAGCGGTATGACATCTTCAATCCACGGCTTATCGGCGACCATGGCTTCGGTAATACGGTGTATCGCCATCGCCTGCGGCGTAATAGGGCGATCGGGGCGTATCAGGTGACTCATGGGATTGACAATGTTGCCATCAATGACATCAACAGAGGCTATCTCTACGATCCCGCCCTGCAGCCCGCAGGTTTCCGTGTCTATAATCCGCAACATGATTCATTCCTCACCGAAAGACCTTAGCGTAATGGAATGATATCGCCTTGCCAACCCTCGGTTGTGCGCAGACCCGTCAGTAATAGCGAACCGCAATCGGCACGAACAATAAGTTGCCCGCTTTCATCCCACAGCGCGCTACTGCCACAGGCATTGGCCATCAGTACGGCCAGCGCATATTTATGCGAAAAACGTTGTAAGCGTGAGGTAGAGGCATGGAGTTCAGGCTCGTTAAGACATTGACTGGTTGTGAATAACGTAAATGAGGGATCTATATCACCACCTTCTGGCTGCTCATCCACCACGTTGATAGCGCTTCGCTGCCTGGCAATACAGGCGCCATGACTTTTGTGAAACATGAGCGGCGACGTTAGCCATGGGGCAAAAATAGCGATGCCTTTTACGAAGCGGCAGTTATGCTCAACAGGCATACCCACAATGATAGTCATATGGTGAGTATCGGCCGCATGAGTGAGCGGCTGTAAAAGCGCCTCGTCAGGCGGGGCGGGCAACGATTTATTTCTTTCGTCGCAGCCTAATAGCGACAGTGACGGAAAGACCAGCAGTTCGCACTGTTGACGAGCCGCAAGCTCAATATATTCCAGATGATGGGCAACATGCTCCGCCGGCGAGGCGTTCAGGGGCGCATACTGCGCAGCAGCAATTTTCCAGGAGGACATAATGACTTCCTTTTCATAGTCTCTACAGCCATTCTAAAAAGCATAGGTTAAGAATCGCCTTATAATGTAGTCGTCTGCATGTAAGGAAGTGTAACGTTATATAATTTTTATTTAACTTTGGGTTCGTAAGGGAGTCGGGATAGTGATACGGAAGCCAGACGATGGGCAATCAGCCGCTCGCGAAACCAGGCGCGTAGATGCTCTGGCTGCTCACGTTCGACCACCTCCGCGACAACTGGCATATTGTAGCGCTCTTTAAATGCCACCCCGGCTGCCGCCAGGTCCACATTGACTTTATCCATTTCCGCTTGTTCAAGCTGAGCCAGATTCGTTTTCATACGCGTCTCCTTTTTTGTTGCCGCCAGAAGGTACTAAGAGTCCGCGGTAATGGCAAGATGGAAATGATGATCCTCGACTCATTGATTGTTGAAGGTTATTCTTTGTAACGTAGGTATAACAAAAAGGAATAGTGAATATGGTTTCTTCTGCACCATCGCGACGTTTAGCTTTACTGCTGTTGGCATCGACATTTGCGACGCCAGCGGCCTGGGCACATGCGCACCTGACGCATCAGTATCCAGCGGCGAATGCTGCCGTTACGGCCTCGCCACAGGCGCTGACCCTGAATTTTTCTGAAGGGATTGAGTCAGGATTCAGCGGCGCAACCATTACTGGCCCTCAGCAAGAGTCCATCAAAACGCGCCCGGCAAAGCGAAATGAACAGGATAAAACGCAGTTGATCATCCCGCTTGAGCAGCCGTTAAAATCTGGCGCTTACACGGTAGACTGGCACGTTGTATCGGTGGATGGGCATAAAACAAAAGGGAAATACACCTTCAGCGTGAAATAAATGATGCTGACATTCGTCTGGATAACTCTCCGATTTATTCATTTTGCTAGTTTGATGCTGGTCTACGGCTGCGCGCTTTACGGCGCCTGGCTGGCACCCGCACCAATTCGTCGTTTAATGACGCGTCGATTTTTACATCTGCAACGACATGCTGCCGCCTGGAGCGTTATCAGCGCGGCTTTCATGCTGGCGATTCAGGGCGGACTGATGGGCGGCGGCTGGCCCGATGTTTTTTCCGTCTCGGTGTGGGGCGCGGTACTGCAAACCCGCTTTGGCGCGGTCTGGATATGGCAAATTATCCTCGCGCTGGTCACGCTGGCGGTGGTAGTCATTGCGCCGGTAAAAATGCAACGACGGCTTCTTATTCTAACCGTTGCTCAGTTTATCCTGCTGGCAGGCGTTGGACATGCGACGATGCGCGACGGTGTAGCGGGAACATTACAGCAGATTAACCATGCTCTGCATTTACTCTGTGCCGCAGCCTGGTTTGGTGGGCTGTTGCCAGTGGTTTATTGTATGCGCATGGCTCAGGGACGCTGGCGTCAACATGCTATTAGCGCCATGATGCGTTTTTCTCGTTATGGTCACTTTTTTGTGGCGGGCGTATTGTTCACAGGCATTGGCAACACGCTATTTATCACGGGATTTACCGCTATCTGGCAGACCACCTATGGACAGTTGCTTTTGTTAAAATGTGCGCTGGTGGTGCTTATGGTAGCAATTGCGCTGACGAATCGGTATGTTCTCGTACCACGTATGCGACAGGAAAATCCCCGGACTGACCTATGGTTTGTCAGGATGACGCAAATTGAATGGGGCGTTGGAGGCATAGTTCTGGCGATCGTCAGCCTGTTTGCAACCCTCGAACCTTTCTGATGGACTGGCATAACGAATGAAAAAAATACTCCTTCCGGCGCTTCTGCTGGCCACTTCGGGCGTAGCGTTGGCGGCGCCGCAGGTGATTACCGTAAGTCGTTTTGAAGTAGGAAAAGACAAGTGGGCGTTTAATCGGGAAGAGGTCATGTTGACCTGTCGGCCTGGCCAGGCGCTCTATGTGATCAACCCCAGTACGCTGGTGCAGTATCCCTTGAATGCCATTGCCGAACAGCAAGTAGCGGAGGGTAAAACGCGCGCTCAGCCTATCGCCGTCATTCAAATCGATAACCCGGCGAAGCCCGGTGAGAAAATGAGTCTGGCGCCGTTTATCGAACGTGCGCAAAAGCTTTGTGATCCATCCAATAGCTGACTGATTTTTAATAAAAAACCGTAAACCTTTACGAAAAGGCTTACGGTTTTTTTATCTCTGATGACAGACAAAACGCCAGGTTTTTTCAATCACCTTCGTCACAAACTGGAAAACCTGGCGTCGTCATCTATTCTTAAAGGGCAAGGCGATTTAGCCTGCATTAATGCCAACTTTTAGCGCACGGCTCTCTCCCAAGAGCCATTTCCCTGGACCGAATACAGGAATCGTATTCGGTCTCTTTTTATTTTTATTATAAATCAGCCACTTACAATTAACGATCCGAGATTTTCCGAAATTTTTCCGAATTTCTGTATTCCGGTCTTTTTGGTTATATCACAATCAAATTAAATTTAACATTTATTTCACAACGAAAATTGGAGTATTAGAGCATCATATAAGCTTTATCATCACGCTCATCGAGATAGAGTTTCGTGGTGTTCTCTGAGGTGTGGCCCAGGAGTTTTTGGGCGAACACCTCGCCGTGCTCGTTTTTGTACAGCCGCCCGGCCAGACTTCGGATCTCGTGAAATGTCGGTGGATTATTGCTGAAGTTAACGCCGGAGGCTTTTCTTGCTTTTACAAATGTCTTTGTCAATCCATCCGGATGAATATTCCCGGTCGGGCTATTTTTCCTGATTCCGGCACTGATCATGAAATCAGTTCGGCTTACCAGTCGGCAGCGATCGATTACCGTTCCCAGACGTAACCCCGTTGCCTGAAGTGTCAGGGAGAGGGGAATGGCTATTTTCATTCCGGTTTTAATCTGAGTTACGTATAAGCGGTTGTCAAAAACATCACTAAATTTCATATTTACGATATCCTCCCTACGTTGACCAGTAACGAGCGCTAAATCCATCGCGAGAGGGAACCATGCAGGCATATGCTCTGCTGCCGCCCGTGTGGCGTTACACGCTTCCAGTTGCAAGCGTTCCCTGGCAACCTTAATCTCTGGTATCCGGGTTGCTTCCACCGGGTTTTTCACAATATGCCCTTCGACAATAGCTTCTCTGAACATGTCAGATAGAACTGATCTCATTGCTCCCGCCATAGTGTTTTTTCCCTCGGTTATCCACGACTCAAGAAACTTGGCAATGTGCCGGGTTGTTACTTCTGCCAGTATTATTTCCCCCATTTTTTCGCGTACGGTCACTAATTGATTACCGCGAATCTTGTAGGTATTAACCGACAGACTCCGGCGCTGTAATAAAACCTCATAGCGATCAATCCATGCGGACACAGTGAATGAGTCCGTTCCTTTTAGCTTTTCAATAAGCGCCACTGGCGTGTGGTTTTGCGCTATGAAGTTGTTTGCCTCTATGGTCTGTGTGATAGCGTCCCTGCGGGCGATCTGACCGAGCGGAAATTCCTTGTCAGTTACCGGGTTACGCCAGAAAAAAGATTTACTGGCCTTACGGTAGGTGAGGTTCCTCGGGAGGTTAGCATCGTACTTTTTTCGACTCACTGATCAACTTCTCCAGCAATGCACTCGGTTAACGCCATCACACTCTGGTACATAAGTTCGATTTTCCGGCCTTCTTCTGCCGTAAGCACGGTTATTCCTGTCCGTGCGCACTCTTCCAGAAAGGTTTTCTCTTCTTCTTTTCCTGCACTGGTACGGCGGTTAAACTCCGGTGCGATGATGAAGCGTTTACTGAATTCCTCTGGTTCCAGTACCCGGCAGTGAAAAGCCGTTCCTGTATCGAGAGATTTTGTTTTCTCCGTGTCCACGGGGGCATTTTTGCGCCAAAGATAAATTGCAGGTGTATCTGCGATATCATCAAGCTGTGATTTACTGACCCCCGGGCCAGCGTGATACGCCTCGTTAGGGATGTCATAGTAAATGCCTGGCTGTATATCATCAGGGACAGTGAAATTTCCGTTTTCTACGGGATCTGCCGCTTCGCCAGCTTCATCACCGCCAGTACCTGATCCACCGTCCGTTGTAATTTCCTGCCCTGTATCGCCAGCCGTTTCCTGCTGGTTGCTCTCTTTCGGCGTTTCTCCATCTCTTTCTGTTCTGGCTTCCGTTTTTTCGGTCTGGTTTGAGGGGGGCGGAAATAGCGCTGATACATCGAAAGTCCCGTCCGCGTTTCTGGTGACAGCCTCCGGCTCTGCTGCTAGTTGTTTTTCCTCCGGCACCACTTCTTCTTTTTCACCCTGATTTGAGGCGCTGTAATTGTTAGGAACCCACTTCGGATCGTTCGGGTCGCTGATGTCTTCGGCATATTCACCGCGCACGGCTGCCAGTTGTTTACCAACATCAACCGGGTTTTTGGGTGGAATGTTTTTACGTGCTTCGTGCAGTTCTGCCCGTATTTTCTGGTAGCCTGCTTCTGTCTGGCTTACAGGTGGCTCATTCTCCAGCGGCTGTGGATCCGGATGATGTTCAGTTGTGTCCTGTTCCACTGCTTCAGGCGTTGCTGGTTCATCTGCCAGTTCGCCTGTCGGTTGCGGTTTTTCTTCATCACACTGAAATCTCCCTGCCTCAATATCCCGCAGACATTTGCCCGCCTGACGAAGCCTTGCTGCATTTTCTTCATGGGTTGTTGGGGTGTTATCAGGCACATATTCGTACCAGTCCGGATCGCGAACGCCATGAACGGCAACAAAGCTTTCGCACCACGTCCGGCGAAGATCAGGATTACTGGGCTGGAGAATTACACCAGATGTGGCGTTGCCCTGAAACTGGATCTGGTGGCGAATCCGGGACAGCTTGAGCTGGAACGTCATGCCGCCCGATCCGCAGCGTGGTTTTTTGTGACTAAAGGGTGTCTGAAATATTCCGGCGACCTGGTACGTGTTATGCAGATCATCAACGGAGGGCAGAACGGCATCGGTGATCAGCGGGAGCGCTTTGAGAAAGCAAAATCGGTGCTGGTATGAATCTGTTATCTGCTCTTCTGAAAAGATACTGGTTGCAGCTGGTGTTTATTTTGCTGATGGCTGGTGCGTTTATCGTCGGTAATGTCTGGAGTGACAGGGGCTGGCAAAAAAAATGGGCAGATCGCGACAGCGCTGAATCCTCTCAGGAAGTCAACGCCCAGACCGCCGCCCGTATTATTGAACAGGGCCGCGTTATTGCCCGTGATGAGGCTGTGAAAGATGCACAAGCGCAAGCCGCTAAATCTGCTGCCACTGCTGCTGGCCTGTCTGCCACTGTTAGCCAGCTGCGTACCGAAGCAAAAAAACTTGCCACCCGCCTGGACGCCGCAAAGCACACCGCAAATCTTGCCGCTGCCGTCAGAAGCAAAACAACCAACGCCGACGCCAGAATGCTTGCCAACATGCTCGGAGATATTGCAGAAGAAGCTAAACATTATGCTGGAATCGCTGACGAGCGCTACCGGGCAGGAATGACGTGTGAACGAGTATATGATTCGGTGAGAGAGTCAAATAATTACAGGAGGCATTGAAACTCCCCCTGTAATATTGCTGTAAAAAAGTGACTACATATCATCAGATGGAACCAGATGAATAAGAACAGGTTTTTCACCAGATGAAACTGATAAGTACTCACTCAGTTTTGATATAGCTGAAATCTGTCTGAATAACCTGTCGGGGTGCTGGAATAACAACTTTCCGGAAATTCTTCTGCAATGGATTTTACTTTTAGTGACCATTCGCCTCTTTATCTGTAGAGGTGGGTAACGAATTTAAAAAGCATTCTGCTTACTTAGGGGGAACATCCTGATGACTGCCTGCAATATTGCAAATTCCATTTTCATTGTATGAACCACCTGAATCAAGGCACTCATCTTCCATCAGGAATTTCTGCGACCACATACCTGCATAAAAAACGATAATAATGGCTACGATAATAGTGATGATGTTTTTCATTTATGTTCTCTGTGTGTTGTTATTGAAAATGATAATCAATATCGCAAAATGAAATAAATAATCATTAAGTGGTAGTTGTTGATAATTGTTCGCATTTTAAAAAGGTACTCCCGGCGGGGCGGTCTGCCACGGGGCGGCAGCGGCGCGGGATTTGGCGCATTTTTGATTTTTCATGCATCATCATGTTGTAACTCTCTGTTTTAATGTCATTTTTTAAAAGGTGATGGTTTGTATGTTTTTTGTTCATCATATTTTGTTTTTCCGGGGGAGGGCGCGCTAAGAAACAGCCCCAGAGGTAAAAATGGACGGCGAACTGAAGAACCTCAAATGCAATATCAGTCAGCTTGCCGCTATTACAGGGTTACATCGACAGACGGTTGTCAGTCGTCTCTCGGGCGTTCCCCTGGCACCGGGAAGCAATGAAAAAAATAAGCTGTATCTCCTGACGGATGTGATCCGCGTACTGATGGAAACGCCAGTTTCCCAGCCTGCTGAACATCAGGACCCGAATAAAATGACTCCAAAAGAGCGTAAGGGCTGGTTTGACTCCGAAAAGGGGCGTCTCTGGCTGGAAAAAGAGATGAAGCAGGTCGTCCCGTTGCCGGAAGTCCGTCAACAAATGGCGGCGATAGTCAAGGCCATTACGCAGGTACTTGAAGTCTGGCCGGATAAACTGGAAAAGGATAAGGGATGGTCTGCGGATCAGCTAAACGAGGCCCAGGATGTGATGGATGAGGTCAGAATACTGTTAGTTAAGGCAATACAGGAGACCGCAGACGATGACGGGGAATAAATATGGCTCTGCAGCGGCAGTACGCCGGGAGGTTGCTGAATATCTCAGGCCTCCACGCAGAATGCCGGTAGCGGAAGGAATAAAATAATTTATGTTTGTTCCCCGCGGTGCCAATACGGCGGTTCCTTGGGATGACACGTTAGCGTCTCAGTCCTTCCCGAAATGACAACAACGTCCACGATAAAATGTTTCGTGATGGTTCATTCCTGAAAATTGGCTGGCCGTCCATAATCGTTTTTTCTTCGTCGGATTACAAGCGGGTGGCGCTGACCGACTATGACCGTTTCCCTGAAGATATCGATGGCGAGGGAGATGGTTTTTCCCTGGCATCCAAACGTACCACCACCTTTATGTCTGCGGGGATGACACTGGCAGAGAGTTCGCCTGGTCGGGAAATCACCGATGTGAAATGGCGGCGTTCTTCGCCGCACGAAGCCCCGCCCACGACAGGCATTCTTTCTCTTTATAACCGGGGCGATCGCCGTCGGTGGTACTGGCCCTGTCCACACTGCGGCGACTGGTTCCAGCCCGCGATGGAAAACATGGTGGGGTATGGGTGAGGTACAGACCAAAGCCTCGCTGGACAGTCCGGCACTGACCGGCACGCCAACGGCACCAACGCCGGAAACCACAGCTGCAGGTATTGAAATTGCCACAGCAGCGTTTGTGGCTGCGAAAGTGGCGCAGTTGGTTGGTTCTGCGCCGGAAGCGCTGGACACCCTGCAGGAACTGGCTGACGCGTTGGGAAACGATCCGAACTTTGCCACCACGGTACTGAATAAACTGGCGGGCAAGCAGCCGCTGGACGAAACCCTGACGGCGCTGTCAGGAAAAAGCGCTGATGGTCTTATCGAATATGTTGGTTTACGGGAAACGATAAATCACGCCGCCGATGCGTTACAAAAATCACAGAATGGTGGCGATATTCCGGAAAAGCCGCTGTTTGTACAAAATATCGGAGCGCTCCCTGCATCAGGTACGGCTGTTGCAGCGAACAGACTGGCATCACGCGGCGCGCTTCCGGCACTGACTGGTACGACAAGAGGCAGTGATAGCGGCCTGATAATGGGCGAGGTTTACAATAACGGTTATCCAACGCAATACGGGAATATTTTGTGTCTGACCGGAACCGGTGATGGGGAAATTCTCATTGGCTGGAGCGGGACAAACGGTGCGCCAGCGCCCGCATATATTCGCAGCCATCGAGATACCGCCGAGGCTGAGTGGTCCGAATGGGCAATGCTCTATACCACACTAAACCCACCTCCGGATTCGCATCCAGTAGGGGCGCCGATAGCATGGCCGTCTGATGCTACTCCGGCAGGTTACGCTCTGATGCAGGGGCAATCGTTTGATAAATCTGCTTACCCGTTACTGGCTATAGCGTATCCGTCCGGCATTATCCCTGACATGTGAGGCTGGACAATCAAAGGTAAACCCGCCAGTGGGCGAGCTGTACTTTCTCAGGAGATGGACGGCAACAAATCGCACTCGTACACCGCGCGGGCGCAGGATATCGACTTAGGGACAAAAACTACCTCATCCTTTGATTACGGCACGAAATCGACCAATACCACGGGCAATCATACTAACCAGTTCGGCGGTTATATCAACTCACACTGGGGAGATTCCAATCACACTTCATTTCAGCTAGGAGGTGGTGCGTGGACACAGGCCGCTGGCGACCATGCGCATACAGTTTATATCGGAGGACACGAGCACACCATGTATATCGGTCCACACGGACACGTCGTTATTGTGGACGCAGACGGTAATGCGGAAACCTTTGGTCTTATGGACGGCGGTGTGGATGCTGCTATTACGGCATATTTCGGGTCGCAATTACAGGAACGGGTACAGCAAAATATCATCCGTGAATACCTGGGGGAACAGCCCGTCGGCACCGCCTTTGTTATTGAAACGGGTAACAGTAAACATCCGTGGCTGGTTCACGCCCCGACGATGCGCGTTCCGCTGATTATTGACGGCACCGACGCGGTTTATAATGCAACACGGGCTGCGTTACTGGCAATTTTTCAGCACAATAAAAGCGCCGGAGAAGACCGGAAAATTACATCTGTTGCATTACCTGCAATGGGGGCCGGATGTGGTCAGGTCCCCCCGGACAGCGTCGCCCGGCAAATTGTACTGATATAGCCCCTCCTGATATTCCCTCCAGTCATATTGCTGTTTTTGACGCTGAAACCCAAACGTGGAGTCTGCAGGAGGATCACCGCGGCGAGACGGTTTACGACACAACAACCGGCAATCAGGTTTATATCTCCGATCTTGGTCCGCTACCTGAAAACGTCACATCAGTTTCACCAGGTGGTGGATACAAAAAATGGGATAGTAAGGCTCAGGTCTGGATGAATGATGAAGCTGCGGAGGCCGCAGCCAGACTTCGTGAAGCTGAAGGAACGAAAAACAGACTCCTGCAAATAGCGTCTGAAAAAATCGCGCCGTTACAGGATGCAGTGGATCTGGACGAAGCAACCAATAAAGAAAAAGCTTCTCTTCTGGCATGGAGAAAGTACCGGGTACAGGTAAACCGTGTTGATACTTTAAAGCCTGTCTGGCCGGAGAAACCAGCCAGTAGTTTATAATTTGTCAGGAAAGCTCAGGCCTTATTTATAGCAAATATGAAGAAGGCCTGTCTGTCATAACTGATATGGTTACTGGCTAGTATATTAAATTTATACTCAATAACCTCTACACATTTTAAACCAATCTTCAGGGAAGGGTATGTCAGTAGGCCAAAGATTACACCACTTTTTAGGCATTGGCTTAATTGTTTCTTCTTTTTTATGATCTTGAGAGTCTGCCGCTATTGTAAGAGCAGGATATAGTGAAGATGGTAATATTAAAACCATTGCTAAAAATACGCTCTTAACGTGTTTCATAATATGTTACCTGTTAAATTGTGGCACACTATCCTTACGGTTACAGCATCCTTTACTATAGATATTAAACGTTATTCATTACCATCAGGTGAGTAAATAAAAACCATTTATAAAATATTTAACTTAAATAAAAATGATAAGCACTATTATATTTTATTTTCAATGTAAATTAATTCATGTGAAAGTGATTTCATGTGCTTTTCAAATCATGGCTGGCTCGCCCCCCCGGAGGAACAGGCCAGTTAACATTATCAGGAGTGTTTGTTATATCAATCAACTTCACTTCATTCTTGTAAGCCAGCCACACTAACAGTTTTGATCCTGTCCGCGTATTGTGGACACAGCCTTAAGCGAGGTTCTGGTTTTCAAATTGTTCCGGACTGAGATCGCCGCAGACCCTGACGGCGCAGGCTGGACGCTATCGTTTTTACATTGTACCTCAGGCCCCAGGTTCACTTCCTCAGCAAGCCGGGGCGCACCGTAGCGCTGTTTTGCCTGGCTGAAGGCCTCTCTTACGACATTGTCGCAGTCCTGCCGGAACTGCTGGTGGGTATTAACGACTGTGCGCCTTGTTTGCCAATGCTGATTCCGAACTCATTCTGACGCCGATCATCATTGCCGTGTTGCTCGCGCCTGGTTTCAGCAAAAGCACCACGCTGGCTATACTGCATTTCTTTTTCCGCAGGGAGAAGTGAGTAAATGAGTATGGAAATGGAGCTTTCCCTATAATGGCGGCTGAAGCTAATCATGTGTCATGTATTGCAAATGTCAAAGTGATAAATAAAGTTTCAACAGTCTGTGTTTTTTGTGAAAACGACTCGCTATGGTGCTAACCCTATATGAGGGACTGATTGAACATCAGATATATCCCGGCTTATTTAATACTGCTTACTATGAGGGTAATAATATGTTTTCTCTTATTAAATCACGTAAAGTTTTATTCATAACAACTCTTCTGCTGTTGTCGTCTGCTGCCCAGCCAGCGTTCGCCCTGGGGTGCATAGGGGACGGTGGTAGCACTGCAGACTGTGCAAAGGTTTGTTCCCTGGCGGCAGGTGTAGGCCCCCTTGGTTTTCTCATTTGCTTTTAATGTCTGAGAAGTGGTTATCCTGAGCCTTTCCTGTTCATGTAGTGAAGGCCCATTCAGAACATCATATTTAAACTATCGTAATGGAACAAAGAGTTACTTTAAAGAGCTCTTTGTTCCTTTAACCTTGATGAAGATGGTCAACGTCTGGTTTTACAATTCCGATACAGGCAGGATAGCTGCTATGTTTGTTATCCATCTGGAAGGTTATCTGGCTGATAGCATCAAGCGCCAGTTGTGGCCATTGCTTCAGTACCCAGTGTGCCACTACAGTGCCACTACATTGGTGGCCGTAGGCCAAAACTGACGCCGGAGCAATGGGCGCAGGCAGGGTGCCTTATTAGGGCAGGAGTACCGCGACAGCAGGTAGCGATTATTTATGATGCGGGGCTGTCGACGCTGTACAGAAAATTCCCTGTGTTAGGGTAATGCAGTATTTCCACGGTGCGTGCCACCCAAATATGTGCTGTGGATGCTTTATAGGGTGTGCCATTTTTGTGTCAAACATGGTGAAGCATCATTCTATTTCTAACATCATGTGCCATTGAGTTGAGCAATGGGAATGCGGAAATGTGTATTTGAAACAGTTAGTTAAATGTGATTCTACTAATTCGTAATGCGAAGGTTGTAAGTTTGATTCCTGTTATTGCAACATTTCAATGTTACTGTAACTTCCGTGTTAGCCCATAACCATTCCAATTTCTACAAGACAGGTGCTTGCTATATATTTACCAATCAGTCATTTTAAAAGTGCGTCATAACCGGAGAACTGTCCTCGTCAGGAGGCCTGTTTTCAGAAAGGCAATATCCTGTTTCGACAGTAGCTTATATGTGACCGGGTTAGCAGCACATTCCCCTCCGCCACATTCCAGTACAGTTGAAATAAGGTTGGCAGTAATCAGTAACAGAAATACCCAACCGACAATACTGAACAGGTCCGGATTAATATTCAATGAACGAAATGCAACATTCATGCTACTGATTGCCAGAACTACCGCAACAGCAATAATAATGAGAATTGACGTAATCAGAGTCCAGGTATAAAAGTGTAATCCAAAAAATGCAGAACCATATCCTGTGTCACCGGGCATGATATGCAAACATATTTGCCGGGATGCCATAACTCCGGTCAGGATACTGCCAATAATTACCATCCCGTAATGTATACCTCGTAGACCAAAGCAGAGGTTAAATAAAAAGCCAAAACCGGCGATGATGAGGCCAGCCCGCTGTAATAAGCAAATTGGACAAGGCAGCTCATGCCTAACGAGTTGATAATAAAAGGCTACAACCAGAGCAACGCATATCCCAAGGAGTCCCATCTGATTAATCAGATGAACAAATGTTGTTGGATGATGATGCGTTTTCATACACACTCCTTAAAATGACAAAGTCAGCGAATTGGTCATATGATGGATGAATGATAAAATAGTGACGATGAGTAAAACGGCCCACAGAATGTAGCTGACTTTATCCTTTCTGTTTATGGCTCCCATTGCCACACTCAGTGCAAGCAAGAATGGCAGAAACATGAACATAAAAAACTCCTTTATTACATTGCTTGTTAATATAATCGCTGTGTATTACCGGGTCTGTATTCCAGCTTATCCACCCCGCATTAGCTGGAGCTCAGTAAGGCATCAGGAATTATTTGCGTTATTATAAATCGATTATTTCTGTGATGAATTATCCCGGCATCTGCTGGTTACAGGGATATTTCTGGCGACAAGAGTAAGAAATATCCCGATAGCTAATGGTATAATAAGCAGCATTGAGTGTGTTGAAATAGCATATCCATAAATATAGTCTTCCAGACTTACCGCAATCAGCGGAAAGATAAGAAATACAAGCGAAGCCTGGAAGGCATTAGCCTTTTGCTGAAGCGCAAAGTAGCACAGGATACCAAAAACTCCAGCAAAAGCCCCGAGATACAGGGTAGCTAATATTGAGTGTACTGAGAAGGTTGATACTTGTGGTCTTTCAAAAAACCATCCTGTCGCAGAAAGTATCAACCCAGCTAAAAGGCACGGGAGTGCATTAAATGTGATAACAGAGACAGTACAACTTCTTTTCTTACATTGTGTATATATTATGGCATGGATTAACACAGCAGAAATAAGTGCAGTGATACCCTGCCAGTGACTCTCTGTACTTGTATTCGTTTCTTCAAGAAGTATCCCCGTCAATGCAGTGATTGCGATAGTTAAGCCCGCGATCTGCATTAGTTTCGCTTTTTCATTTAGAAACAAAACCGATGCTATCAAAACGGCCACAGGCATATTCGCAAAGATAATGGCGGCAAGCCCAGAGTTGACATAGGTTTCACCATAAATCATTAGTGAGAAAGGAATAGAAAAATAAAAGATGCAAATCACAAACTGGAATAATCGTTGTCCGGGAGGAAACAACAGTGTTTTTTTTCTTAACCATGCAATGATGATTAAAAAAGGTGCTGCAAACATAAACCTCATTCCGGTTGCAAACACTGGAGGGATAGTTTCAACGGCAATTCGCATAGCCAACCATGTAGTCCCCCAGGTCAGTGAAACTAGCATGAATAATATAGATATCGACACCTTGCGCATAAGATCCTCTCCGTAAAAAAATTAATTTAGCTTTTTAGCTAGAAAAAAGTAGCGTTTTCTTCACTGTGTTTTTTATATGTTTAGATAAAAATTTCTCTATCAGAAGACGCAGTTATGCTGAATGAGAAAAATAAGAAATGACTCAGGCTGTTACCACTCGATTGTCCACTGCGCCAGCAAGACCTGGCAGCAGTTGTCGATTTAATGTCTATTCTTGCTGGAAGGCATAAAACGCCTTGAAGATGAAGAGCTCATCATTAGTCGGGTTCCCTTGTTGAGCCAGGACAAGTTTAACTTATCGCTTTCAACCCTTACGATGATAAATGATCTTATCCACCCATAATGGACATACGGCTAAATGAGTAAATTCTCAAGTAAGAGGCAGGATCTGTATCAACCAGTAAGAAGCCCCGGAAACAGCACCGGCGGAATTCCGTCAGGAAGCTCTGAAACTCGCTGAATGTACGTTGCCCACGAACGATTGTTAATCAGCGCCATAGCAAGAATAATTGTTTGTTTCACAAGGAGATAGAAAAAACTATAGCTTTGCGCCGGGGCGGAGGCAGGAGGAGATAACTCGTTGTAATAGAATGTTTTTATATGGCGACCTTAATACTGGCGCCATTTGGGATAAAATCTAATCAATTAACAAAATTGTGATCCGCTTCTAAATTACTTCTCCTGGCCGTACGGCTACCTGGAAGAATTTGTTCTGAGTCAGATTCATCACGAGAGCTTGTAAAACCCATTACGTAGCCGCAGAACATAATGGGTTACCAGAGCAAAACAGTTTATAACGTAACATAGATGCCAGACACACTACGACGCGATGCCTGTAATTGCGCATTAACGCTTCCTGCTGTTACTGTTTGTCCGCCGATCGCCTCAAGTGAGGCAGTAAAATCACCGCTGTAGGTTTCTACTGAACCGGATGATACCCGTGTGGTTAAATCTTTATAGCCATACCAGCCTCGGGCGTTGCCGATGCCCGTCCTGATACGATCGGGCAACAGATTAATCGGCGTACCGGCATCGTTATAGATGCGAATTCCTACTCCGGAAGCTACGCCGGGTTCGCCATAATGGGGGTCCAGTAGCCACGACAGACCGCCTGCGGATGCGGGTATCCCCAGCGACGAGCCACCGCCACGGCGGTGGGTTGATTAACGACAAACCCCATCGCGACATTGGCGGCACTAATGGTTGGACGTGGGCTGGATACGGCGCCGGACTCACATTCCAGGCTGACGTGGAAAGGTACCTGACTACTCCCCCCGGCGGCTAATACGCCGACGGCGACAGGGGGAATTTTCACGATCGCAGGATAATCTGTGATTTTACATAACGCGCCGCGCGCCGGTAGTGCGAAGCTGATGGAAGTACTGGACCATCTTAACGCAAAAGACGGGAAGGGGACGTTGTACTTCGCCGGGCAGGGGATGCCGCAACAGTGGGCTATGAAGCGAGAAATGCTTTCGCCCCGGTACACCACCCGCTATGAAGACCTGCTTCTTCCTGATGTTCAGGACATCCTGATTGCCTGTGTGGATGGTCTGAAGGGCTTCCCGGATGCGATAAACAGCGTCTTCCCGCAAACTTATATCCAGCTATGCATTATCCATATGGTGCGTAACTGCCTGAAATACGTGTCCTGGAAAGACTACAAAGCCGCCACCAGCGGCCTCAGGCCCGACCGAAGAGGCGGCACTGATGGCGATGGATGCGTTCGCGAAAGTCCGGGACGATAAATATCCGCAAATCAGCAAAAGCTGGCGTGCGCACCGGGAAAACCTCAATACGCTCTTCAGTTATCCGCCGGATATCCGCAAGGCCATCTATACGACAAACGCAATCGAATCTCTGAACTGCGTGATCCGTGCCGCGATTAAGAAACGCAAGGTGTTCCCAACGGATGACTCAGTACGAAAAGTTATTTATCTGGCAATCAAGGATGCGTCAAAAAAATGGAGTATGCCGATCCAGAACTGGTGGCTGGCGATGAGCCGTTTTATTATCGAGTTCGGTGACCGCCTGAGCGATCACCTTTAATAACTGGGCAGTTACACAGAATTACTGACAGGCTCATTCTTTTGTGTTGCGCATCTCTGTTTCTATTGTTTTAGATAGCCATAAGAGCTCCGTTGCTGAGAGTTTTAGTCGTGGGGTTCTTTCTTCTGTACCGGGTGGTCGCATTTCAAAACTGCAGGAACATCTGCTGAATACTGTATACTCCTGTATTTTGCATGTTGTTGAGATCAGTGTGCAATTCCTCGGTACTGGCTTGTTCTGTATAGGTCTGGAGATTTCTGGGTAGTGTCCTTGTGGACCTGAACATATGTTTTTGATTGAAAATGGCATCGTGTTTTATCCTTTACGCTGTGAAATGTTGTTTTGTGCTCTTCTGTTGTGATTGGTGATGTGACGAGATCGTCCATGCACCCTTCCTTTTATTGACGGCGTATCAGTCCATTGATGCCATGCTCGCTTAATTTGTCCAGCATCAGCAAGCCGTCGTTTTCTTTCTGCTGCAATTCAAGCAACTTAAACCGTATTTCGTTAAGTAAAGGTTTAATAACTCCGCGCTTGCGAACCACCTTTTTGATAACGTCTTTTTCGAAGTATAAACGGCAGAAGTGATTTTCATAATTCGCCTACACTCTTCACCCAGCGCTGGCAAATTTTCAACGCTGAAAGGCTGGGGAGAAGGGCGTCCAGTTGCTGAACGGAGAGCGTACCAAACGCCCTGATTCCACGTGTTATCAAACTTCATACCGTGGTTATCATCCAGACAAGGCGCTTGAGGTTGCTCATATGTTTTGGGGAAAGAGGTTCGGTGGTGGGTACTGGATATCCTGGATCGGGAAGTGGGTTCCACTGGTGCCAAATACAGGGTGCTGGTAAACCGGTGGATACCTCAAATCCTGACAGGCCAGAGCATCAGCCTGATAAAATCGTATTACTGATTTCTAACCAGTGGCACATTAATTGTACCAGCTCAGACTCCAACTGACAGTCTGCTTGAAGCGAGTAGCGGACGTGACCTGCCCCCAGAAGTAAAAATAAACTTTCTATTGATACATTTAATTAACTTACTTATAACGTTATATTCCAAATGCAAACTTGTTCAATTGGATATGTATGGACATTCAAATTACACATCAAGTTACTGAATTTGATAAAGAAGAACTATTAACCGGATTAAGACGCTACAATGCTCAGTTCGTCGATTTTAGTAAAAATGGGCAGCTTGGGGTCTACTGCAGAAACGAAAGCGGCGAAATGGTAGGCGGATTAATTGCTGACAGAAAAGGTCCGTGGCTCTGCATCGACTATCTTTGGGTAAGTGAATCTGCAAGGAGCAACGGTCTGGGGAGCAAACTTATGGAGATGGCCGAAAAAGAAGGTTTGCGGAAAGGCTGTGTTCATGGACTTGTAGATACCTTT
This sequence comes from Salmonella sp. SAL04157, assembly GCF_046551635.1. Lineage (NCBI taxonomy): Bacteria > Pseudomonadati > Pseudomonadota > Gammaproteobacteria > Enterobacterales > Enterobacteriaceae > Salmonella > Salmonella sp. SAL04157. Next base: position 180,999 of record NZ_JBGDVS010000003.1, on the reverse strand, counting down.
AGCTTCCAGGCTCTCCCTTTTTATGAAAAACAGGGTTATATACTTCAAATGTCGCTACCGGACTTTCCTAAAGTAGGTTCGCAAAGGCATTATTTAATTAAGCCTGGTTTATAGCTTTGCTGCATTTGAATACCCATAGTTTTATGAAAGCTGCAATCAGGTGGCTTTATAATATATCGTACTGGTGGCCTGTACACACCATGATCAGCGTCCGCTTCTGGCACAGGCGTTTAGAAGACAGTTCAATTGCGATCTGCTGGCTGGGATTTCGTCGCGCCACTCAAAAATGCGCAGAGTTTTTCACCCGCCGTCAATGGCTCAATGGGCGTTTTTCCGAGGGCGGTCTCAGTCATGACGATGGCAGGACCAATAAGCATGGACCATACTTCGCTCGCGTCTTGCTCAAGCGATGTGAAGGCAAGGAACAGTGTCTTATCTGAAGGAAAGCGGTGCTGAGTATTAAAAAGTTTCAGCCAGGCGCGGGACTGCCGGTCGGCCTGTGCTGATCGCGTACCGAAGTGGAGTACTCTTTTTAGTATGGTGATACCCACAATGCCTGGCCCCAGAATAAAGGGACTCCCGACGTTTATGGTGACGCCGACCCCGAGAAAAACGAGGGCAAATGACAGCACGTTATCTACTCTTCTGGTAAGGGTACTGTATAGCTTTTCCAGATAGTACCGGTAAAGAATTTGATAACTGATTTCATCCGTGCTCATACATCTCCAGATGGTTTTTCGATTACGCTCCGGTATGCTCCCGGAATCCTGACAGATTCTGCAATTATGCCACACTTCCTGGAGGGTATTAATTAGATAGAATATAAATAGCAGGCAAATATTTTGAGCTTTTAGTCGATATCGCTTTGAAAATCATTTCTCCTGCACCAGGAGATGCTGTTGTCGGGAATCGTGTCAAACGTTGCTGCGCCGGTCGGACTGCACAGGGTAACTCTCGTAGTCAGACTCTCATTATGGTCTCTAAATGGATAATCCGCAGTCGTAACACGCCGAATGTCACGACTGACGCTATTATTACCCTGGCTTGTTAAAGCGGCATGACCACATTTTCTATATATAATAATTGGTTGTCTTTCGACCAGTATTGTCGAGTTTTTTGGTTTAATTCAACAATCCATTTAAAAACGCCTGCTGTTGCCAGATCGGTACAGTATTTTTCATAGGAATGTTCCCCCGAAAAGTGTTTGGCTGAAGTCAATTTTATTAATTGCGTATTTGGTGTTGAATTGACTTTAATCAGCTTTCTATTGCTTTTAATAGAAATGAAGTGGCCTGCATGAGTGATAATTTTCACATTACCGGTAGCAACAAAATAGATGTAATAAGCGATATTATTATATTCCAGATCGATTAGAAATGCGTTGAAATTTGCATCCTTTCTGACGCGCTCGAAAAAGTGGTTAAGCATAAGCTGTAATTCCATTTGTTAACCTATTGTAAGTTATAATGTTATATGTTGTGTTAGAGTATTGTTGCTTAAAAGCAGCCATACAAAGATGTTACCTAAAAGCAATAATAATCGTCTGGTATCATATAGTTTACGTTATGATTGGAATAGTGTTGCAATTGTTACTGATTATTTCTCGTAGCGCGTTTTTTTGACCACTAATAGATGAGTCAATCCATTTCATTTGTAGTTTTTCTGAACGCCATGAAAAGTCATAATATATAAAAATCAGTTAATTAATTGATATTTAGATAAGGGTTACAGTGGCGGAGAGGTTTGGCATGGCGACTTTATAGGTTTTGAAAAAGCGGCTAACTCGCTGGCAGGATAATTGGTCGCCAGTCTGTGAATGGGGGCAAAATCGTAACAACATCAGCATAAATAATAATATTCATGAATGTTTTGTGTGACGCAGCAGTTGAATTGAAGTGATGTTTTGCCTGTTCAGGATTGTCCCGATAAAAATGTTCCTCGATAAAAGTCGATCACCTTGCGCCGAAAAAAAACAGGCTAAGTGACAAAAGAACAAAATCCATCAGGAAAATAAAATTTATAAAGATCAATGAGTAAAAATGGTTGTGGAGAAGGTGGCTATTTTTTGAAAGCAAGAAATATAAATAAAGTGTAGCTATGCATAGTTATCTAAAAGGAGAACTACCGTGACTAACATAACACTATCCACCCAGCACTACAGAATCCATAGAAGTGACGTTGAACCAGTAAAAGAAAAAACAACGGAGAAGGACATTTTTGCAAAAAGTATTACTGCCGTTAGAAATAGCTTTATCAGCCTGTCGACGAGTTTGTCAGATCGCTTTAGCCTGCATCTGCAAACAGACATACCGACTACCCATTTTCATCGTGGGAGCGCCTCTGAGGGGAGGGCAGTATTAACCAGTAAAACTGTTAAAGATTTTATGCTGCAAAAGCTCAATAGCCTGGATATCAAAGGTAATGCGAGTAAAGATCCGGCCTATGCTCGTCAGACATGCGAAGCCATATTAGCAGCCGTGTACAGTAATAATAAAGATCAATGTTGTAAATTACTCATCAGTAAAGGGATCAGTATTACCCCATTTCTGAAAGAGATAGGAGAGGCTGCGCAGAATGCGGGGCTACCTGGAGAGATGAAAAACGGCGTATTTACTCCAGGTGGGGCAGGGGCGAATCCTTTTGTCGTCCCCCTCATTGCTGCAGCGAGCATTAAATATCCGCATATGTTTATAAATCATAATCAGCAGGTGTCTTTTAAAGCGCATGCTGAGAAAATCGTTATGAAAGAAGTTACGCCGCTGTTTAATAAGGGGACGATGCCAACGCCACAACAATTTCAGTTAACTATAGAAAATATTGCGAATAAGTATCTTCAGAATGCCTCCTGAAGATAGCAAACACAATACCGCTATTAACCGTATGAATTAATAGCAGATTTTCTGAAACTATATATTCATTTTTATGGCGACGCTTTTAACAAAACGTCGTCATATTTATTTTAATATAAAAATCAAATGGATACCCTTAAAACTTAAAATAATTGTTATTACTCTAAATACCGGTATAACCAGACAGCTTTTTTTGTAACGCTGCGTGTTGTTAAGTCTATGATACCCGCGCACGGATGATGTCTCGATAAGGATTAATGGTCTGTTAACTGTCAGGAGAGGTTATGCCGCCTTTAAAAAAAATTATGCTGCTCCTGTTTGTGGGGGCGATGGTCGCCACGGTAACGACACCTGCATTGGCGCTGGTTTGCCTTGCATCTCACTCAGCTACAGAGTGTGCTGAAGCCTGTGGTGTCGATATGTGGTTTATGTTTCCGATATGTTTTTAAGGAGGGAGAATATTGAAGGTGAACAGGCGATAGTGAGTAGCTCGCTGCGCCAGGGGATAATACTCCCCTGGCGCAGCCAGTTATATTTTAGTGCGGTGATAACAAAGCATTTACTCACTACTGATGAAATTCGCTATTTACAACAGAGCACGTTTACTAAGCAAAAAAAATCTGCACACGCTATCTTTTTATATCTGTCCTGGGTAATGAACGACAGGAAAAACATGATGCGGCCTGAAGAGATTTATCAGCGAATAGAGGCAAAGAATTGGCGGCATGTCTGGGTGGTTGGCGATATTCACGGCTGTTTTTCAATGTTAATGAAAAGGTTACGTGAGTGTCGATTTGATCCGCAACAAGACTTGTTAGTTTCTGTGGGCGATCTCATTGATAGAGGCCCGGACAGCCTGGGTTGCCTGGCTTTACTGCGTGAGTCCTGGATGATGGCGGTTCGCGGCAATCATGAACAAATGGCGCTGGATGCGCGGGCCTCATTGCAGTCGACGCTGTGGTTGATGAATGGTGGCGACTGGTTTACCCGCCTGACCGCTGAACACGCTGCGCAAGCTGAAGCGCTTTTTATCCTTTGTCGGCGGCTGCCCTGGATACTGGAAGTTCGCTGCCGCCATAGCACGCATGTGATCGCTCATGCAGATTATCCAGCGTCAACCTATCAATGGCAAAAAAAGGTCGACTTACATCAGGTTCTCTGGAGCCGCGAACGGCTCATAAATAAGCGTGGCGGGATTAGCGGAGCCGATCATTTTTGGTTTGGCCATACGCCGTTGCGCCGGCGCATGGATTTTGCCAACGTACACTATATTGATACGGGCGCGGTATTTGGCGGGCAATTGACGTTAGCGCGGATACAATAGCGGTATCAGCGACCAGGGTTAAAAATCGCTATATTGCTGCGCAGGTCGCCAGAAGCCGTCGATAAAATCCTCTACCGGAAAACAGCCGCCATGGCGAATCCGTTGATCGTCCATCGAATAAAGACATTGCTGCTCGGTATCGTAGATGTCCACGACAATATCCTCGCATCCTCCATCCAGGTAACATACAAAAAGTACCAGCGCGAACATTACATCCTCAATGTTAACTACTTTACACGATAGTGTAGGAGAGGTTAGCGCAGGGGGGAAATGAGAAAAGGAAGAATAAATAACCCGCCTGGCGACGGGTTCTTTTTGAGTCAGGCAAGACGCATGACCCAGGCATCAGATTTAGGATCGTAATGATTACGGAACAAAACGGAATGTTCCCCGTTGAGAATGGCGGGAACGCTAGTTTCGGCATCCCAGGCGTCCAGTTGCATACATAAATCCGGATCGGATTTACAGGGGATAGTTAACGTTCGCTCCCCCGGCGATTCGCCATGTAATTCGGCATCGTCGATTTCAAAAGCGCCAATGCGCACACTGGTTTTCATCATCGTGCTCTCCGTTAATACGCTAATTGTGGTACGACCAGTTTAGCCGTCCATTTTTCAGCGTAGTCAACGTACGCAAAAGCGCCAGTCAAAAAGTGCGGTTTTTTTGTGCGCCTTTTAACTATTACCAGTAAAGAGTTTGCCATCACGTACCAGTTCACGCGGGTAACTGTTCTTTATTCTGGCACCGATACGTTTTGCCAGACCAAGCGGCTGATGCTGGAACGTCACCAGGACATCATCAGCGGCAGGGGGTGTTTGCGGATAAATATCCCGACCGCGATACCACTCCTCCGCCTCTTGCGCAGAAAGTTCGAACGCGTGAGCATGAGTCGGGCAGGCAAGGGCTATCGTCGCCTCATGTTGCCAGCGATAGCCTTTATTATGACTTTCAGCCAGCTTAATACCGAGCCGGGAAAAACGGACTTTTCCGATCAGTGATTCAATCTCTGCCGGGAACAGCCAGACCTCTTTTTCACGCTGCCAAAGATGGAGATTTTCATCCCATAGCAGTCCGACGGCGTTGGCCGCCTGGGTAACGTGTAATGCTTCACGGCCTTTGAGGGGGGTAAAAGGAAACGCCCCCACTTTATACCCCGGCGCGGGCATGGCTGGAAGGGATGACATTTTACGCAGACGTGCGACAAAGAATCCTTCGCAGTCGTAAATTTGCGGGAAGACGTGCAGGAAGCCTTCCGGGGTGAGGGCGCGGTCAGCGTCAGGAAACAGATCACCCAGCGGCAAAAATTCAACGGCGTCGGCGTAGGTCTCTTTCAGCCAGAGGCAGACCGCTTCGTTTTCCTGGCGATTTAACGTGCAGGTGGAGTAGACCAGCGTGCCGCCGGGTCGTAAAGCATGAAAAGCGCTGTCGAGCAGTTCCCGCTGTGTCGCCGCGATATCCAGATTGCTTTCTGGCGACCAGTTTTTTAGCGCATCAGGATCTTTACGTACTACGCCTTCGCCAGAGCAGGGCGCATCCAGCAGGATAGCGTCAAACATCTCCGGTAACGCAGCGCCAAATACGCGGCCATCGAAATGCGTCAGTGCGGTATTGGCGATTCCACATCGGCTGATATTAGCGTGCAGAACTTTGACGCGGCTGGCCGAAAATTCGTTGGCCAGAATGGCGCCGCGGTTCCCCATGCGGGCAGCGATCTGCGTGGTTTTGGAACCAGGCGCCGCTGCCATATCCATGACCCGCTGCGGATGATTACCATCGGCGAACAGGGCCGCGACCGGCAGCATCGAACTGGCCTCCTGAATGTAAAACAGGCCGCTTAAATGCTCAGCGGTACTGCCAAGCGGCAATGCCTCTTCATCATCGCGCTCGATCCAGAATCCTTCATGACACCACGGAATTGGCGTGAGCGACCAGCCGTAGGGCGCGATTAGGGCAAGGAAATCAGCCACGGATATTTTAAGCGTATTGATGCGTATACTGCGGCGCAACGGGCGTTGGCAGGCCGAAATAAATTCATCAAAAGAGAGCGTGGAAGGCATTGCTTCACGCATTTGCGTCAGAAAAGCGTCAGGAAAATAGACAGCGTGTTGAGCCACAGGTGTATCGCCGGCAAAAAAACAGGCGCGCAGTGTAGCATAAAACGCTCCGGCGCGAGTACGCCGGAGCCTGGTGTTTAACGTGGCAGAGCGGTACCCCATTCACGCCACTCTTTCGGTTCGCTCTCTTGTAACAGGAAATGCTTACCGGCTTGCGCTTTTGGTGCCAGCGGCGTACCAGGTGGAGTAGCGAAGGCGATACCGCCACGGATGAACTGATTAAATGTTCCCGTTTTCACCACGCCGCCTGTTAGACCAAAGTCGAGACTATAGCCGGAGGCGAGCCAGAATACGGAGTTATTACGCACCAGATATTGGTAACGCTTACTGATGCGCAAGGTGATCATCACGCGATCGGAGAGCGACCCCAGGGACATTCCGGTGACGGTTCCCACTTCGATACCGCGGAACAGGACGGGGGTGCCAATATTAAGCGAGCCTGCTTCTGGCGCCTCCACGACGATGCTTAACCCATCCAGATAGCGTGAGTCGGTAATCGTGGCTTCCTGCAGTTCAAAGTCGCGCCGCGCCGCGCCGCGTCCTGGCTCAACGTTAATATAGGGCTGGAGAATCGTATCCAGATGCTCGACGCCCGCCGCGGAAATTTGTGGCGTAATAACGGAAAAACGTGTTCCGGCGCGGGCAAATGTCTGTACATACTCCGGATAAAGTACGGCTTTTGCCTGCACTTCATTACGTGCGGTGATCAATTCCAGCGTCTGGATCTGGCCGATATCAATACCGAGGTAACGAATTGGCATCCCTTCCGCCAGTTTTCCGGCGTCGAACGCGTGCAGCGTAATTTGTCCGCCTACCGCGCGAGCGGAGGTTTCTGAAGCATAAAGAATGCGTTTATCGCCTTTGTGCCGGCTGGCGCTGGCGCTGGCGCCGCTCAGGTTATCAAAACTAATGGCCCCTTTCAGCGCGCGGGAGAGTGGCGAGGCCTGTACCGTTAGGCCGCTGCCGTTAAGTTGCACCTTCGCGCCGCCTTCCGCCCAGAACACGCTATTGCTGGTTAACAGGTGGCGATACTCCGGCTTAATATGCAGGTCGATGTCAAAGGTATTGGCGCGTGGGCGAACGGTGATGACTTCGCCTACTTCAAATTTTCGATACAGCACGACGGAACCTGCCTGGACATCCGGCAACGTTTCGGCCGTCAGCGTCAGGGTGGTAGTCGGTAAGTCACTGAGGCTATTTTCCAGCGCTTTTTCCAGGTTAGCATAGAGCGGGTAGGTGGATTTCATCTTCCCGCTCGTACCGGGTAAAATACGAATTCCGCCGTCAATCCACTCGCTGGCGCTGGCGCCGAGGAACTCTACGCCGTCAAGGCCGACTTTAACATCCACCCGGCTGTTGACCACGAATTTACTGTCGCCCTGTACCAAATCCCGGTGCTGCGGTTTAATCGCGACGGTGAATGACACGCCTTTACTGGATAAGTTGCGCTCGATGACCTGGCCAATTTTTACACCATGTAAAATTAACGGCTGGCCCGGTTCGATGCCGTAACTTTCCGGGGCTGTCAGCGTCAGGGTTAAGGCATTCGCTTCATGCAGCAGGGCTTTTTCACCCGGCACCACCACAAATTCACTGCGCGGTTCGCCGTCGCCCGGCACCAGCTCGAAGGTTTTTCCGGTTAACAACGAACTGATATTCGCGTCACTTAGCGACAGTTTGGGATTGCGTAACTCAATACGCGTATTTTCCCGCATCAGCGGAACAACGCTGGGATCGACGGTCATCTCTCCGGTGACTTTACCGCCAGGGTTGAGCGTCAGTTTAGAAAGCTCACCCACCTCCAGTCCCTGGTACATGAGCGGCGTAGATTCCGCCTTCAGACCGTCTCCGCTGGGCAGCTCAAGTTTAACGATTACCCCTCGTTGGCTGTGGGCTAAATCTTTATATAAGCCGAACGTGTCATCCTGGGCGGCGGGTTTGGAATTGTCCGGCGAGTCAAACGCAATCGCGCCATTGACCAGGGCCGCGAGGCTCTCCAGTTTCACCTTCGCGCCGCTCAGGCTTAGATCGGCGTCAATGCCGGAGACATTCCAGAAACGGCTGCCTTTTTTCACCAGATCGGTAAACCGTCGCTCAATTAGAACGTCAATCGTCACGCCTTGTTTGTTAGGGTTAATCGAATAGTCATACACCCGTCCGACAGGGATTTTACGGAAATAGACCAGTGAACCGCTATTAAGCGAACCGAGATCCGGTGCATTGAGATGAATCATCAGATCGCCGTTGCTAAGCCGGTATTTAGGCTGTGTATCCAGGGCGACGAAATGATCTCTGGGCTTACCTTTACCTGGCATCATACCGATGTAATTCCCGCCGACCAACGCATCCAGGCCGGAAACGCCCGCCAGCGAGGCTTTGGGCGTCACCAGCCAGAATTGCGTCTCTTCGCGCAACGCATCTTCCATATCTGATTTGATACTGACGCGAACTTCAATTTTGCGCAGATCTTTGCTCAGGCTGACATCTTCCACGGTGCCGACTTCTACTCCCTGATAGCGAACGGGAGTACGGCCTGGTACGATACCGTCCGCCGACATAAAATCGATAGTCACGCTATTGCCGCGATCCTGGTAGCTATCCCATACTAGCCACCCTGCGATCATTAGCGCGATAAGCGGTAGCAGCCAGAAAGGTGAAATACGGCGTTTGGTTTTAATTTGCGCTTCAGTCTTCGAAGCGGGCGTTTCCTGACTCATGTGCATCCCAAAGTAAGCGGCTATCCAGCCATTCCACTGCAAGAATAGTCAAAATTACCGCTGCGCCGAAATAAAACGCAGCCGGTCCCATAGTAAAAGCCAGAATCTGATCGCGATTAATCAGAGACATGGTTAACGAGATAACGAAAAGATCCAGCATCGACCAACGGCCTATCCATGTCACCAGACGCAGCAACAGAATTCGCGCCCGCAGTCCCTGTTCGCATTTAAAATGGATACTCAACAGTAGCGTAAACATCACAATGACTTTGGTAAACGGCACCAAAATACTGGCGATAAAAACGACGGCGGCGACGGCGATATTGCTGCTGGCAAGCGACATGATGCCCGACAGGATAGTATCTTCCTGACGCCCGCCATTAATGTAGATTACCGAGATAGGCAGCAGGTTTGCCGGCAGCAAAAAAACAATAGACGCCAGCAAGGCCGCCCAACACTTCTGTATGCTCTGTTTTCTGCGTAACCGTAGCGGAATATGACAACGCGGGCAGCGTCCTTTCGCATCCGGATAGCCGCTAAAGTGGCAGCCAAGACAGACGCGCAATCTTTCGTCCGCACGTTGAGCAGGGCGCTGCGGATAAAATCGTTCCCATAGTTGCTCCACATTCAGATGAATCATAGTCAGAATGCTAAGAACCACCAACGAGACGAATGCTAAAAGCCCGATGCCCGGCTGCAGAAAGGCATAGTCCTGCACTTTGATAGAGGCAACGCCAATACCGACCAGATAGATGTCCAGCATCACCCACTCTTTCAGTTTTTCCAGCATCAGCAGGACTGGACGCAGATTCATGCCGAGGAGGCTGCCAAACCACAGATAAGCAATTGAAAAAACCAGAATAAGCGGCGCGCCCACCACGCAAAAGAGCACCATTGCGGCGGTTAACGGATCGCCCTGCTGCGTCATTTGCCAGATGCCGTGCATCACATTGGCATCAATGCGTACGCCCAACAGGTAGATATGGAGTAGCGGTTCACCCCAGGCAAACGGCATCAATAGCAGCATGGTTACTGCCATCGCGGTCAGCCGCGTCAGCGACCAGTCGCGCCCATCGCGAATTTTGGCCTGGCAACGAGGACAATAAGCGCTTTGATGAGCGCTCATCTCCGGCAAGCTGAACAGCATGTCGCATTCAGGGCAGCGCTGGTAGTGGCTGCGCGGCAGCGCTTCGCTAATTGACCTGATCGTTAGCTTTTTTGTTGGCGTGACGTGTGAGGTGTTCAGAGCCATGTATCGTGAATCAAAGTGTTAGAATAATGTAATCTTAACTCATGACAGGAATAATCTTGAGCAAGAACGCATTTAATGCTTATTTTAATAGCCTGTGTTTAGGAGTAAGACCACGAAGTGATTATATAATGAGCAAAACAGAACTATACGCGGCATTAAACCGCGATTTTCAGTCGTTAATGGCAGGTGAAACCAGCTTTCTGGCCACGCTGGCGAATACCAGCGCGCTACTGTTCGAACGTCTTACCGAGGTGAACTGGGCAGGATTTTATCTCCTCGAAGGCGATACGCTGGTGTTGGGGCCGTTTCAGGGGCGAATCGCCTGTGTGCGGATTCCGGTTGGTCGCGGCGTGTGCGGCGCAGCGGTAGCGCAGAATAAGGTTCAACGTATTGATGATGTTCATGCGTTTGACGGCCATATTGCCTGTGATGCCGCCAGCAACGCCGAAATTGTGCTGCCTGTCACGGTTGGCGAACGGATTATCGGCGTGCTGGATATAGATAGCACGGCGTTTGGCCGTTTTACCGAAGAAGATGAACACGGCCTGCGTACGCTGGTCGCACAGCTTGAAACCGTGCTTGCAACGACGGATTACAAAAAATTCTTTGCGAGCGTCGCAGGATAATCAACGGATAACGTAGCAATTACTGATGGCGTCATTATAATGACGCCTGTTCATGCCTGCTGCTTGTTGGCTACGTCCGTTGTAATCAGGAAATTTCATGGAAAATCAACCTAAGTTGAATAGCAGTAAAGAAGTTATCGCGTTTCTGGCCGAGCGTTTTCCTCACTGTTTTAGTGCGGAAGGCGAAGCTCGCCCGCTGAAAATTGGTATTTTTCAGGATCTGGTAGAGCGAGTTGGGGGCGAAATGAACCTCAGCAAAACGCAACTTCGTTCCGCTTTACGTCTTTATACTTCAAGCTGGCGTTACCTGTACGGCGTTAAGCCGGGCGCAACGCGCGTCGACCTTGATGGCAATCCGTGCGGCGAGCTGGAAGAACAGCATGTCGAACATGCGCGTAAGCAGCTTGAAGAAGCCAAAGCCCGTGTTCAGGCGCAGCGCGCAGAGCAGCAAGCGAAAAAACGCGAAGCTGCCGCGGCGGCTGGCGAAAAAGAAGACGCGCCGCGACGCGAGCGTAAACCTCGCCCGGTAGCGCGTCGTAAAGAAGGCGCTGAACGTAAACCTCGGGCTGATAAACCGACGACGAAAGCGCCGCGTGCGCCTCGCGAAGAGAAGCACACGCCGGTTTCTGATATTTCAGTATTGACCGTAGGGCAGTCCCTCAAGGTGAAAGCGGGTAATAATGCGATGGATGCCACCGTATTAGAAATCACCAAAGATGGTGTCCGTGTACAGCTGAATTCGGGTATGTCTTTGATTGTACGCGCAGAACACCTGGTGTTCTGAAACGGAGGCCAGGCCTGGCATGAACACTTTTTTTAGGCTTACCGCGTTAGCTGGCCTGCTTGCATTAGCAGGCCAGTCCTTCGCCGTGGAAGATATTACGCGTGCCGATCAAATTCCCGTACTAAAGGAAGAGACGCAACATGCGACGGTGAGTGAGCGCGTAACGTCGCGTTTTACCCGCTCCCACTATCGCCAGTTCGATCTGGATGAGGCATTTTCGGCAAAGATTTTTGATCGCTATCTGAATCTTCTCGACTATAGCCACAACGTTTTGTTGGCGAGCGATGTCGAGCAGTTTGCGAAAAAGAAAACCGTGTTGGGCGATGAGCTGCGCACGGGTAAGCTGGATGTTTTTTACGATCTTTATAACCTGGCGCAAAAGCGCCGGTTTGAACGTTACCAGTACGCGCTAAAAGTGCTGGAACGGCCAATGGATTTCACCGGAAACGATACGTTTAACCTGGACCGCAGTAAAGCGCCCTGGCCGAAAGATGAGGCTGAGCTAAATGCGCTGTGGGATGGTAAAGTGAAATTCGATGAGCTCAGTCTGAAACTCACCGGCAAGAGCGACAAAGAAATTCGCGAAACGCTGACGCGTCGCTACAAATTCGCTATTCGTCGCCTGGCGCAGACCAACAGTGAAGATGTGTTCTCGCTGGCGATGACCGCTTTTGCGCGTGAAATCGACCCACATACGAATTATCTTTCTCCCCGCAATACCGAGCAGTTTAATACCGAAATGAGCCTGTCTCTGGAAGGTATCGGCGCGGTGCTGCAAATGGATGACGATTATACTGTCATTAACTCATTGGTTGCCGGCGGCCCGGCAGCGAAGAGCAAGTCGATTAGCGTCGGCGATCGTATCGTCGGCGTAGGGCAAGCCGGAAAACCGATGGTCGACGTCATTGGCTGGCGTCTTGACGATGTGGTGGCGCTGATCAAAGGGCCAAAAGGCAGCAAGGTTCGACTGGAAATACTGCCGGCTGGCAAAGGGACGAAAACGCGTATTATCACGCTGACGCGTGAACGGATTCGTCTTGAAGATCGCGCGGTTAAAATGTCGGTGAAAACCGTCGGCAAGGAAAAAGTTGGCGTACTGGATATTCCAGGCTTCTATGTCGGCTTGACCGATGATGTCAAAGTTCAGCTTCAGAAGCTGGAAAAACAGAACGTTAATAGCATCGTTATCGATCTGCGTTCAAACGGCGGCGGGGCGCTGACGGAAGCCGTTTCGCTTTCCGGTCTGTTTATCCCTTCTGGTCCGATAGTTCAGGTGCGCGACAATAACGGCAAAGTGCGTGAGGATAGCGACACCGACGGCGTGGTCTACTACAAAGGCCCGCTGGTGGTGCTGGTCGATCGTTTCAGTGCCTCGGCATCGGAAATCTTTGCTGCCGCGATGCAGGATTATGGGCGCGCGCTGATTGTCGGTGAGCCGACCTTCGGTAAAGGTACGGTACAGCAATATCGTTCGCTAAACCGAATTTACGATCAGATGCTTCGCCCGGAATGGCCTGCGCTGGGTTCGGTGCAGTACACCATTCAGAAGTTTTACCGTGTCAACGGCGGTAGTACGCAGCGTAAAGGGGTCACGCCGGATATCATCATGCCGACTGGCAATGAAGAGACGGAAACCGGAGAAAAATTTGAAGATAACGCCTTGCCGTGGGATAGCATTGATGCGGCGAAATACGTGAAATCGGACGATTTGGCCCCGTTTGGCCCGGAATTATTGAAAGAACACAACGCGCGTATCGCCAAAGATCCTGAGTTTCAGTACATCATGAAGGATATCGCACGTTTCAATGCCATGAAGGATAAGCGCAACATCGTCTCTCTGAATTATGCGCAGCGTGAGAAAGAGAACAATGAAGAAGACGCTCTGCGTCTGGCGCGTATTAACGATCGGTTTAAACGTGAGGGTAAACCGTTGCTGAAGAAACTGGACGATCTGCCAAAGGATTACCAGGAGCCGGACCCGTACCTTGATGAAACGGTGAAGATTGCTCTGGATCTGGCGCATCTTGAAAAAGAAAAACCAGCGGAGCAGGCGGCAGCCAATAAGTAACGCTAAACAGGCACAAAAAATTGTGCCTGTTTTTTTTTAACAAGCGCAGAAGTCGTCAGGATAATGCTACAAAATGTAAAGTTGTGTTTTTCTCGTGACTTACCGCCTGGTGATGCTTGAAAATAGCCATAAGACCCATACGATGTGGGTAATCGCATAGTGCGCTTTGTTAAATTGAGGTTAAAAGAAAATTATGATGCGAATCGCGCTCTTCCTGCTGACGAACCTGGCCGTGATGGTCGTTTTCGGGCTGGTTCTGAGCCTGACAGGGATACAGTCGAGCAGCGTGCAAGGCTTGCTGATCATGGCGCTGCTGTTTGGTTTTGGCGGTTCTTTTATTTCATTGCTGATGTCCAAATGGATGGCGTTAAAATCCGTAGGAGGGGAAGTTATTGAACAGCCTCGCAATGAAAGAGAACGCTGGTTGATGAACACCGTAGCAACGCAAGCGCGCCAGGCCGGTATCGCCATGCCGCAGGTTGCTATCTACCATGCGCCGGACATTAACGCGTTTGCGACGGGCGCACGCCGTGACGCCTCATTGGTCGCTGTGAGCACCGGTTTGTTGCAAAACATGAGCCCTGACGAAGCGGAAGCCGTCATTGCGCATGAAATCAGCCATATTGCCAATGGCGATATGGTGACGATGACGTTGATTCAGGGGGTGGTTAACACCTTCGTTATCTTTATTTCGCGCATTATCGCGCAAATTGCCGCTGGTTTTCTGGGCGGCAACCGTGATGAGGGCGAAGGAAGTAACGGTAATCCGCTAATCTATTTCGCCGTTGCGACGGTGCTGGAACTGGTCTTCGGTATTCTGGCGAGCATTATCACCATGTGGTTCTCCCGTTACCGTGAGTTTCATGCCGATGCGGGATCGGCGAAGCTGGTTGGCCGTGAAAAAATGATTGCTGCGTTGCAGCGCCTGAAAACCAGCTACGAGCCGCAAGAAGCGACCAGCATGATGGCGTTTTGTATTAACGGTAAATCGAAATCGTTAAGCGAGCTGTTTATGACGCACCCACCGCTGGATAAACGCATTGAAGCGCTGCGTAGCGGTGAGTACCTGAAATAATAAGCCCACTGGCAAGTATGAAAAGCGCGTCGAATGACGCGCTTTTTTTACGTCTGAACGCGTGGTTGCGTAATACGTAAACCGCTCACTACCGCCGCGAGAGTCGCCAGGATCGCCGCCGCGAGCAACGAAAGATGCGTACCGCTATCGCCAAACTGGTTCAACATTAGCGCTACCAGCGCGGCGCCAGTACTTTGGCCTAACAGTCGCGCCGTGCCCAGCATCCCGCTGGCGCCACCGCTGCGCTCACGCGGCGCGGAAGTGATAATGGTGTGATTATTCGGCGACTGGAACAGGCCAAACCCTGCGCCGCAAAGGATCATCGGCCAGATAATATTCAGATCGGAGGGGGAGCCTGGCAACATGACCAGCGCAAACAACCCGGCTGCCATTATCACCATTCCCAGCGCCCCCAGCAAACCGGCATGAAGACGTTCTATCAGGTATCCCGCCAGCGGCGCCATTACCATCGTTGCCAGCGGCCAGGGCGTCAATAACAGGCCGGTTTTTACTTCGCTACGGCCCAGCACGGTTTGCAGATAAAAAGGTAGCGAGACCATGGCTAACATTTGCGCGAAGAACGAGCAAATTGACGTGCCGATCGAGAGTGAAAAAAGCGGAATTCGTAACAAGTCGATGGGTAACAAAGGGACGGGCAAAGAAAGCTGGCGGCGCACGAAGAAAAACCCGACCACGACCAGAACGAGCAGCTCTGCGCCAAACAACGTTAGCGACTGTCCCTGGGCAAATCCGCTCAATGCGGTAATCAGCAGGCCAAATGTGAGCGCATTCATTACCGCGCTCGGTAAGTCAAAGCGCGGCTTAGTGTCATGGGCGATGTTTGCTGGTAAAAAGCGTATGGCCAGAATTAACGCGATGATACCTAACGGGACATTAATCAGAAACAGCCATTTCCATGATGAGATGGACAAAATCGCCGCGGCGATCGTCGGACCCGCGGCGGAAGAGACTGCGACGATAAAAGAGTTAATTCCCATACCTCGTCCCAGATGACGCTGGGGGTAGATAAGACGAATCAGCGCCGTGTTTACGCTCATTAGCGCCGCGCCGCCAAATCCCTGCGCGATGCGCGCCAGCGTCAGCATCTGCAGCGAGTCTGAAAGCGCGCAAAACAATGATGAAAGCAGAAATACCACTAAACCACATTTGTAGATCCGGCGATAACCAAACATGTCGCCTAAAAAAGACAGGGAAAGCAGTGAGACGACAATGGCAATTTGGTACGCATTGACAATCCAGATAGAGCTGGCAGGGGAGGCATGTAAATCAGTCGCAATGGTTGGCAGTGCGACATTAGCGATTGCGCCATCCAGAACCGCCATCGAAATACCGATAATAATCGTCAGGATAGCGCCGTATCTCTGCGGGAGGGGCAGGCCATCGGCCCGTGTTTTTTCCATAAGTATTTTGTAATAAGGGGAATTATGAGCTGAATAATAATGTTAGCATTAATACTGAGTTGTTATGTCGCAGATTTGTAACGAAGTAAGCAAAGATGGATTGCGGGCGACCTGGCGTGAAATTATAATAAAAACTCGTTCTGAATTTTATAAAACGCTCGTAATGAGGTGATAAATGGCAAACGCAGATCTGGATAAGCAGCCTGATTCTGTATCTTCTGTGCTGAAAGTTTTCGGCATTCTGCAGGCGCTGGGTGAAGAGCGTGAAATAGGGATTACCGAGCTATCGCAGCGCGTCATGATGTCGAAAAGCACCGTTTATCGCTTTTTGCAAACCATGAAAACGCTGGGCTACGTGGCTCAGGAGGGGGAGTCTGAAAAATACTCTCTGACGCTAAAGCTGTTTGAGCTGGGCGCGCGAGCGTTGCAAAATGTTGATCTCATCCGCAGTGCGGACATTCAGATGCGCGAACTGTCTCGTCTGACAAAAGAAACTATCCATCTTGGCGCGCTGGATGAAGACAGCATTGTCTATATCCATAAAATTGACTCTATGTACAATCTGCGGATGTACTCACGTATTGGGCGTCGTAATCCGCTGTACAGTACGGCCATCGGTAAAGTGCTTCTGGCCTGGCGCGACCGTGATGAGGTTAAGCAGATTCTCGACGGCGTAGAGTATAAGCAAAGCACTGGACGCACGATTACCAGCACTGAAGCGTTGTTGCCGCTGTTGGATGAAGTGCGTGCGCAAGGCTACGGTGAAGATAACGAAGAACAGGAAGAAGGGTTACGTTGTATCGGCGTACCGGTATTTGACCGTTTTGGCGTAGTCATCGCAGGGTTAAGCATTTCGTTCCCGACGCTGCGTTTTTCAGAAGAACGCCTACAGGAATATGTGGCTATGTTACACGCCGCCGCGCGTAAAATTTCTGAACAAATGGGTTACAACGATTATCCCTTCTAAGCAACGTTATTAGCATGACGTTAAAAAAAAGCAGCTACGAAAAATGTAGCTGCTTTTTTTATAACATCGGGTGGGATGAAATCGTAAAAGTAGATAATATCTGTCGGCTTATTTAACGGTTATTAAAATATTATTTAACAGTACTTATGAACAACAGCCAATATAGGGGAATTATTGGCGATAGTTTCACTGTGAAATTATTTATTGCCGCTTAGCCATTATCCACCACGGTGGCGATTTTTCTGAAAATGGGACAGTCGGAAAAGCCAATAATGCCGCTGTTGGTATGGAGATATTGCGCCGTGCTGGTGCCGCGTGCGGTCAGGTAATGGCACTGTAAACCCAGCCCCGCAGCGTTCACTTTACTTCCCACCAGGACGCCATAGCCGCTCATCAGCAGGCCTATCCACACCAGGGCAAACAATACAATTGCGCGAATGATC
The DNA here is from genome assembly GCF_046551635.1 of Salmonella sp. SAL04157. Taxonomy (NCBI): domain Bacteria; kingdom Pseudomonadati; phylum Pseudomonadota; class Gammaproteobacteria; order Enterobacterales; family Enterobacteriaceae; genus Salmonella; species Salmonella sp. SAL04157. The sequence goes on along the minus strand of NZ_JBGDVS010000003.1, from coordinate 163,359 downwards.
AAACGCATTACTACCTCTTTTCTTTTTTAGTTAGAATAAGAGTAGCGTGTACATTGATTGAAACAAGTGAATCATTCCTAAAAACATATAATGCCGCTACAGTTACTCCTGGTTTAAGTAACTCATGATAATTTAGCGACATAAGATGTAAGATCGGAGAGTGGAGTGAAAAAATTTCGATGGGTCGTTCTCGGCATCGTGGTGGTAGTATGCCTGTTGCTGTGGGCGCAGGTGTTTAATATCATGTGCGATCAGGATGTACAATTTTTCAGCGGTATTTGCGCCATCAATAAATTTATTCCCTGGTAAACGTTTTACACCAGAGATTTCCTTCCCGTGTAGCAGTGGTAGAATGACGTCTCTACATTGAGGTGGTGAAATGAACGACGTTTTAAACTCTGGTGCGTTTTCTCTTGCATCTTTAATAGTATCAATGGTGGTTCTGGTGGTGGGGCTGGTGCTCTGGTTCTTTGTCAACCGGGCAAGTTCCCGTGCCAACGAGCAGATAGAACTGCTCGAAGCGTTATTGGATCAACAGAAGCGGCAAAACGCGTTGTTACGTCGCCTTTGCGAAGCAAACGAACCAGAAAAAGAAGCGGAACCCGCAACAGCGGCAAGCGAACCAAAAGAGGATGAGGACATCATTCGTCTGGTTGCAGAACGATAATGCTTACCGGGGCGCAAATGGCGCCAGTGCCATACGCCCCATTTCCCCGTCGGATCTCTCCGCGTTGCCGTTTGCAACTGATACTACGGCATCAACGCCTTACATAATATATGGCTTTATATGCAACATAGTTTTATATGTATAACAAAAGGACATATGGCATTTTTGTGATACCGCTCATTCTCTATTAAAAGCGAAACGTTTCTCTCTCTTTATGGATTGTCATTGTTTGTTCATTATTTTAAGGCATTCTGTAAAGACGCAGAACATCACAAAAAGCGGTGTCGAAAATCGCTTTTTTTTTCTATTATTTTGATTAAAAGGTGTTTTTTATCATTGTGACAATTTATGCATAACTCAGCATAGAAAGTGATATGAAAAATACAGCTTTTAAATGTGATTTGATGCACTGGAAGAAGCGAAGTTATTGAGCTATGGTAGAAAAATGGCTTTTCAGCAGTGACGTTGTCAGGAGTCCGTCAGCGCGTGAGGATATATCTTTCGCAACTTTGTTGCATAAACGTGCTGTCAATTTGTGAAGGTTCTCGTAATTTGTGCGACGGATCGAGACACGTTTAAAAATGGCTTGCCATAATTAACGTTGTATGTGATAACAGGCTTTGGGTTAAACGAGGTACAGTTCTGTTTATGTGTGGCATTTTCAGTAAAGAAGTCCTGAGTAAACACGTTGACGTTGAATACCGCTTCTCTGCCGAACCTTATATTAGTGCCTCAAGCAGTAATGTCTCAGTTTTATCTATGTTATGCCTACGGGCAAAGAAAACACTCTAAGGAATTTTGCAAATGGCAAAGATTAAAGGTCAAGTTAAGTGGTTCAACGAATCCAAAGGTTTTGGCTTCATTACTCCGGCTGACGGCAGCAAAGATGTGTTCGTACACTTCTCCGCTATCCAGGGCAATGGTTTCAAAACTCTGGCTGAAGGCCAGAACGTTGAGTTCGAAATTCAGGACGGCCAGAAAGGTCCGGCTGCTGTTAACGTAACAGCTATCTGATTGACACCACTGATTTGATGCGTTTGTCGCGTCAGCCTCAGATATAAAGCCTCGCTAAAAGCGGGGCTTTTTAATTCAATATCCTTCAAAATGTGTCTGGATGCGCTCTCGTTAGCGATTTGTTGCAAAGGCGCGATGTTATTAGCATTGTTTTTTCTGGTTTTTCCGTCCGTTTCCCGTTAAATCAATCACCTGAAAAATGATTCGGCTGGAGATCAGGTGAAAAAGAAAAGCGACGGCGATACCCGTAATTTTACGCCCATACGTTTTGCACTACTTTGCACTGCCATTCTGCTCAGTATGGCATTGTTGTTAGGGCGGGTGGCATGGCTGCAAATTGTTACGCCGTCGAAACTGGTGAAACAAGAAGATATGCGCTCGCTTCGTGAAGTGACCACAGCCTCTCCACGCGGCATGATCACCGACAGAGAAGGGCGACCCTTAGCGGTGAGCGTTCCGGTTAATGCTGTCTGGGCCGATCCGAAGACTATCATAAGCAAAGGCGGCGTTGGCTACAATGAGCGCTGGCAGGCGCTGGCCAGCGCCTTACATCTGTCGCTCAGTACGCTTGCGGAACGGGTAAACAGTAACCCGGCAGGCCGTTTTATCTACCTTGCGCGCCAGGTTTCACCCCAGCAAGCCGAATGGATAGATAAACTGAATCTACCGGGTATTAACCTGCGGGAAGAGTCGCGCCGTTTTTACCCTGCCGGACACGTAGCGGCCAATTTGATCGGCTTTACCAATATCGACGGGCAGGGAATAGAAGGTATTGAAAAAAGCTTTAACGCGCAACTGACGGGAAAACCGGGCTCCCGACTGGTGCGTAAAGATAAATTTGGTCACGTTATTGAGAACATTACGGAAGTGAATCCGGTTCCTGCTCATGAACTTCAGCTTAGCATTGATGAACGTCTGCAAACGGTTACCGAAGATGCGCTGGATAACGCCGTCATCTGGAACAAAGCGGAATCCGGCGCTGCCGTATTGATTAACATCCCAACGGGTGAAATTCTCTCGATGGCGAGCTACCCGGATTTCAACCCGAACAATCGTGAAGGCGCGCAGTTGGACGATTTTCGTAACCGCGCGATTAGCGACACTTTCGAACCCGGTTCTACTGTGAAGCCATTGGTCATTATGACTGCGTTACAGCAGGGCATCGTGCAGCCGGACAGCGTTATCGATACCCATCCTTTTACTCTCGATGGACACCGTATCCGCGACGTCGGTTACTATCCGGAACTGACATTAACCGGCATTTTGCAAAAATCCAGCGATACCGGCGTTTCTCACCTTTCTCTGGCGATGCCGGTGCAGAAATTAATGGATACTTATAAAAGCTTTGGTTTCGGCGTGCCTACCGGACTGGGTCTCACCGGAGAGAGCAGCGGGTTATTACCGAAACGCCGTTACTGGAGTGATTTAGATCGCGCTACCTTCGCTTTTGGCTATGGATTAATGGTGACGCCGCTGCAACTGGCGCATGTTTATGCCACGATTGGCAGCTTTGGTATCTACCGTCCGTTATCGATCACCAAAGTTGATCCACCCGTGATCGGCACGCGAGTAATGCCGGAAGAACTGGTGCACGAGGTGGAACATATGATGGAGAGCGTCGCGTTGCCTGGCGGCGGCGGAACAAAAGCCGCAGTAAGAGACTACCGTATTGCGGTCAAAACCGGGACGGCGAAAAAAATTGGCGATGATGGTAAATACGTCGATAAGTATGTGGCATATACCGCAGGCGTCGCGCCGGCAAGTAACCCCAGATTTGCGCTGGTGGTGGTGATTAATAATCCGCAAAATGGGGCTTATTATGGCGGCGCGGTATCTGCGCCCGTATTCAGCCAGATCATGGGCGATGTGCTGCGGCTGGAAAATGTTGAGCCAGACGGTATGCCAGCCGATTCAGATCACCTTCTGGTGATGCATGGCAGCCACGTTGCGGTTCCGGGCTCGTAAAGGATTTTCCCGGGGCGCAATTCGCGTTACACTTGCGCCCTTTAGCGCCCCAGTCCGGAGTTGTCATGTCGTTTACCTGTCCGCTTTGCCATCAGCCGCTTACGCAGATTAATAACAGCGTTATATGTCCACAGCGCCATCAGTTTGATGTGGCGAAAGAGGGCTACATCAATCTGCTGCCGGTACAGCATAAACGTTCGCGCGATCCGGGCGACAGCGCCGAAATGATGCAGGCGAGGAGAGCGTTTCTTGATGCGGGCCATTATCAGCCGCTGCGCGATGCCGTGATTAACCTGTTGCGTGAGCGGCTGGATCAGTCGGCCACGGCGATTCTGGATATCGGCTGCGGCGAGGGGTATTACACTCATGCTTTTGCCGAGGCGTTGCCGGGAGTCACCGCGTTTGGACTGGACGTTGCTAAAACGGCGATCAAAGCGGCGGCGAAACGCTATTCGCAGGTGAAGTTTTGTGTGGCGTCAAGCCATCGACTGCCCTTTGCCGATGCGTCAATGGATGCGGTGATCAGAATCTACGCCCCGTGTAAGGCGCAGGAATTGGCGCGTGTGGTGAAACCTGGTGGTTGGGTCGTTACCGCCACGCCAGGGTCGCATCATCTGATGGAACTAAAAGGGCTCATTTATGATGAGGTGCGTTTACATGCGCCGTATACCGAGCAGCTCGACGGATTCACATTGCAGCAGAGTACCCGCCTTGCTTATCACATGCAGCTCACCGCCGAAGCGGCTGTAGCACTGTTGCAAATGACGCCATTTGCCTGGCGCGCCAGGCCAGACGTGTGGGAACAACTGGCCGCCAGCGCCGGACTTAGCTGCCAGACGGATTTCAACCTTCATCTCTGGCAGCGTAACCGTTAACCGTGAAAATGCGTCCAGAGGATCTGGACGCCAATTCCTATCAGTACGACCCCGCCGAGAATTTCAGCACGCTTACCCAGCATTGGGCCGATAAAGCGACCGATCATCATCCCGAGGGTGGACATGATAAGCGTGGCGCAACCGATAGCTAATGCGGTTGCGATGATGTTTACCTGCAAAAACGCCAGACCGACGCCAACCGCCATCGCATCGAGGCTGGTCGCGATAGCCGTCGTGACTAATAGCCAAAAGCTGTGGCGACGTAACGGTGTTTCATCTTCATCACTACCGCCGCGGATACCTTCGATGATCATGCGTCCGCCCAGAAAGATCAGCAGAACAAAGGCTATCCAGTGGTTCCATTCCAGAACGAATTTACTCGCCAATATCCCCAGCCCCCAGCCGATCAACGGGGTTAGCGTTTCAACCGCGCCAAAGATAAGACCGGTACGCAACGCTTCTGAGAATTTGGGTTTATGTAGGGTGGCGCCTTTGCCAATTGATGCCGCGAAAGCATCCATCGACATGCCGAAAGCGAGAAGAACAGTAGCAGTAAAGTGCATGACAGCGTCCTGACCGGGGTATCCATTAAACACATCACTGCCCCCAGCAAACATGCATGTCGCCATTCTGTGACGAAATACACAGCAGTTGATGCGCCTATGGTCTCGCCTGACCAGCGGCTGCTGGTCCGTACGCGCCACGTTTTGCAACGAGTATGTTGACGCGTACATTTCCGGAGTCTGGAAATCGGCTACTCCCCAATTGACGGCGCAACATTAACATATTTTTAGAATATAAAACAACAGCGATAAAATATTATTTGTCTTCTAATTGAAAACGATTTTCATTTAGATTTATTCATCAATAAAACGTTAAATTAAATAACAATTGGTCAATAGAAAATATAGCCTTAGCTATATTATGATTCGAAATAAAATTCGAAAAACATAGTTGAGGCTATATCTTAGGTTATTGATTTTCAATAAGAAGCTTATATATTTTTTCCAGATCGTCGATATTGCGTACACGGATAAGCAAGCGTCGTTGTTCTAATTGCATCACCAGTACGCCGTCCTCCGATAAATTCATCTCTTTAATACGGTTATATTCTATCCAGACATTGGCGAAGAAAAAGCCACGTTGTTTAAAGATGATCCGTGGCGTGCGGATCCAGAATATATAAAACCCCATTAACGCCAGCGCACTTAATAACCATGTGGTCATCTGCGCTCCGTGGCTGGTTACGTTGTTATAAATAAGGATGGCGACCAGCCCAACGAAGATAACGCTGTCTACGCGACCACGGCGAAGCAGGGCTATAGAAAGCAGAGTGGGGCCATTGCGACGGGGCATGATGAACTGATCGTAGAGAGCGTAAGCCAATAATGCGGCAATAAAGAGAATCAGCACCAGGTCCGTGATAGTCATTTATCCTCCAGAGAAATAAAAAAACGGGGCCGTTTGGCCCCGGTAGTGTACAACAGCCTTACTGGCCCAGCAGTCCTACGGAGTAGCCGGCGATACCAATGACGAAGAAGCCCACGATAATCCACAGCGGGTTAACTTTCTTACGCAGCAGCCACATACAGGCAAAGGTCAACAGTAGCGGAACCAGCCCCGGCATCAGCTGGTCGAGAATGGTTTGCACGGTGGTAACGCGTGTCTGACCATCCTGACCGGTGATGGTGGAGACCACCAGCGGGATATTCACATGCGTCCACTTGTTAACCAATGCCCCCATGACAAACAGGCCGAGGATTGACGCCCCCTCAGTCAGTTTTTGCAGGAAGCCGCCGCCCATATCTTTAACGATATCGACGCCTTTGCGGTAGCCATAAGCCACGCCATAATAACGGGTCGCCAGACGCACCAGGTTAAACAGGATGAAAAACAGCAGCGGACCAAGCAGGCTGCCGCTCATCGCAATACCTGCGCCCAGCGCCGCGAATACCGGACGGACGGTACCCCAGAAGATAGGGTCGCCGACGCCTGCCAGCGGTCCCATCAGACCGACTTTGATACCGTTGATAGCGCCATCGTCAATCTCTGCGCCGTTCGCACGCTTTTCTTCCATTGCCAGGGTCACGCCCAGTACCGGCGCCGCAACGTAAGGATGAGTGTTAAAGAACTCCAGGTGACGTTTAATCGCCTGTTTACGCGCGTCATTATTCTCCGGATACAGGCGACGAATCGCCGGCACCATAGAGAAGCAGAAGCCCAGCGCTTGCATACGTTCGAAGTTCCATGACCCCTGGAACAGGTTAGAACGAAGAAATACGCCGCGAATATCGCTCGGAGTGAGTTTTTTCTCGGTGGTAGTTTTAGTCATATCAACCATTTCGCTCACCTGTTAGTCCAGTTCGTTGTCGAGATCGTTATTGCCAGCAGCCGCTGCAGGCGCGCCCGCTACACGGTTGTATTTCGGGCTCAGCTGGATGTAAAGAATAGCCATCACTGCGCCGATGACACCCAGTGCGACCAGGTTGAAGTTTGTGAAAGCCGCGGTGACGAAACCGAGGTAGAAGAACGGCATCAGGTAGCCTGCGCGCATCATGTTGATAACCATCGCATAACCAACCACGACGATCATGCCGCCAGCGATGTTCAGACCGCCTGTGACGACTTCAGGAATCGCATTCAGCATTCCCTGTACTTCGCTGGTGCCTACGGAGATGGCAACGATAACCGCCGGGATAGCGATACGCATTGCCTGCAGGAACAGAGAAGAAACGTGCAGCCAGGAGAGCGCCGTCAGGTTGCCGTTTTCAGCCGCCTTGTCCGCCGCGTGCTGGAATGCCACGGTGATGGTACGAACGATAATAGTCAGTACCTGGCCTGCCGCCGCCAGCGGAATCGCCAGCGCGATACCGGCGCCAATGCTTTGATGCCCGGCGATGACCAGAACGGTAGAGATGATGGACGCCAGTGCGGCATCAGGCGCAACGGCAGCACCGATGTTCATCCAGCCCAGAGCGATCATTTCCAGAGTACCGCCGATGATAATACCGGTTTTCATGTCCCCCAGAACGGCGCCGATTAAGGTACAGGCGATCAGCGGACGGTGGAACTGAAATTCATCAAGTACCGACTCCATACCTGCGATACATGCGACGATGAACACCAGCACAATCTGAAGAGTGGTAATCTCCATTGTACTTCTCCTATTGCTATCTTAAGTGTGAAAGCTAATTAAATGCCGGCGGTTATTTCGCCACTTTGGCAATTAAATCCATCATTTTCAGTTTCGGATCGGTGGAAACTTTACGCACCTCAAGCTCGATGCCGCGCTCGTTGAGCTTTTTAAAGGCTTCGATATCCTTTTCATCGACGGAAACGGCGTTGTTCACCTGCGTTTTACCTTGACGATAGGCCATACCGCCAATGTTCACGGAAGTGACTTTCACGCCGCCCTCAACGATGCGCTCGACGTCGGTAGGATTGGTAAACAGAAGCATCACGCGTTCACCGGCGTATTTCGGGTTATTGTAGACGCGAATCATCTTCGCGACGTCAACCACATGCGCCGTAACGCCCGGCGGCGCAACTTGCGTCAGCAGCGTTTTACGTACGGTATCCGCCGCGACTTCATCGCTCACAACAATAATACGGCTGACATTGGTCTCTTTGGTCCAACGGGTAGCGACCTGACCGTGAATGAGGCGGTCATCAATACGGGCAAGCCCGATAACCATATAATCATTCGGGCCCATCGGTTTTGCCGGCGTGGCCGCTTTTGGCGCGGCGGCGACTGGCGCTGGCGCGGCTTTTTCTACCGGTTTCGCTTTCAGCGCTTTTACGCCTTCACGACCGGTTTCTACCGCCAGTGCGACCAGCTCGTCAAAGCTCGGATCGTCGTCACGAGCCATAAACGTTTCGACCAGCATCGGGATGTTGACGCCGGCAATAACTTCATAGCGCTCTTTATCGACGACAATGCGGCTGGCAGCATTAAACGGACTGCCTCCCCATGTATCAACGAGAAATAGCACGCCTTTACTGGTATCGAGTTTAGCCAACTGAGCGTTGTACTTTTCGATCAGCGTTTCGGCATTTTCGCCTGGAACGAAATCGATCCAGCCGACGTTTTCCTGCTCGCCTAACAGCATTTCGGCTGTTTTAAGTAACTGCTCTGCAGCCCAACCATGTGTGCCTATAACAATAGCAATGGTCACTTGCTACCTCCTTTATTATTGTCAACACATCAACTTGACAGATGTATTTTTTGAATCGCCGTCCGCAAGCGAATCGATTCAGATGAGGGTTACAACGAAAAACGCATGATTTTCGTGAATTATTTTAGATATCGAAAAAAATATTTTGTGTGATGGAGATCCGTAATTTTGTTTTCGATAATGAGAAATTTCGAAGTGTAAAATATCCCGGTTACATCTCTTTGCAAAGGAAGGTAAATCTTTGCCAAAAACCAGTTGTCTCTGTTATGTTTAGCTTCCGTTTAATTAGAATGGGGTATAGGGCAGCAGCCCGTTGTATGGATCGTCACCGACGTCATTTCACTCTTTGGCCGTTTTGCGCCTGTCAATCTGGCATATCTTGCCATAGCCTTACTTTGTTTATTGCGTTACCGCCTGCATCCTTTGAGATGTTGTGGGCGCCGTTTAGTCATTCCTTAAGCAGGAGCTTGTCATGGAATTATTAATGGATCCCTCAATTTGGGTGGGTTTACTCACGCTCGTCGTCCTGGAAATTGTCCTGGGTATCGATAACCTGGTCTTTATCGCGATCCTCGCCGATAAATTGCCGCCAAAGCAGCGTGACAAAGCGCGTCTTATCGGGCTCTCGCTGGCGCTGATTATGCGTCTGGCGCTGCTGTCCATTATTTCGTGGCTGGTGACCTTAACAAAGCCGCTCTTTACCGTCTGGGATTTTACCTTCTCCGGCCGCGATTTAATTATGCTGCTGGGCGGTATATTCCTGTTGTTTAAAGCGACCACCGAGCTGCATGAACGTCTGGAAAACCGCGAGCATGACACCGGACACGGTAAAGGCTATGCGAGCTTCTGGGTGGTAGTCACGCAGATTGTCATCCTGGATGCGGTCTTCTCGCTGGACGCCGTGATTACGGCGGTAGGTATGGTAAACCATCTGCCGGTTATGATGGCGGCGGTGGTGATTGCGATGGCGGTGATGCTACTGGCGTCAAAACCGCTGACCCGTTTTGTCAACCAGCATCCGACGGTGGTGGTGCTCTGTCTGAGCTTCCTGCTGATGATCGGCCTGAGCCTGGTGGCGGAAGGGTTTGGTTTCCATATTCCGAAAGGCTACCTGTACGCGGCAATTGGTTTCTCGATCGTTATCGAGGTGTTTAACCAGATTGCGCGCCGCAACTTTATTCGTCATCAGTCCACGTTGCCGCTGCGCGCGCGTACTGCGGACGCTATCCTGCGTCTGATGGGCGGTAAACGCCAGGCGAGTACGCAACATGAGACGGATAGCCCGGCCGCGATATCGGTGTCGGAAGGCGCCTTCGCCGAAGAAGAACGCTACATGATTAACGGCGTACTGACTCTGGCGTCGCGCTCCCTGCGCGGCATTATGACGCCGCGAGGCGAAATTAGTTGGGTGGATGCGAATCTCAGCGTAGCTGAAATCCGTCAGCAGTTACTCTCTTCTCCGCATAGCCTGTTCCCGGTATGTCGGGGCGAGCTGGATGAAATTATCGGTATCGTTCGCGCGAAAGAGTTGCTGGTGGCGCTGGAAGAGGGCGCGGACGTAGCGGCTATCGCCGCCTCTTCCCCGGCGATAGTGGTGCCGGAAACGCTTGATCCTATCAATCTGTTAGGCGTTTTGCGTCGCGCGCGTGGCAGTTTCGTTATCGTCACTAACGAGTTCGGCGTGGTGCAGGGGCTGGTTACGCCGCTGGATGTGCTGGAAGCGATTGCCGGTGAGTTCCCGGATGCCGATGAAACGCCGGAAATCGTTGCCGATGCCGAGGGCTGGATAGTGAAGGGCGGCACCGATCTCCATGCGCTACAGCAGGCGCTGGAAGTTGACCATCTGGTGAACGAAGAGGGCGATATTGCGACGGTCGCGGGGTTAGTGATCGCCGCTAATGGCCATATTCCTCGTGTTGGCGATGTCATTGATGTTCCGCCCCTGCGGATCACCATTGTCGAGGCCAACGACTATCGTGTCGATCTGGTTCGGATTGTTAAAGAACAGCCTGCCCACGACGAAGAGGAATAACGTCACACGCAGGAATCAAGTCTATAGATGCGGCATCGCGGACATAATCTGTCCGTTATGCCGGGCGGGCGGCGGCGCGCTGCCCGCCAGCCACTGTGGAAATTCGCTAATGGGCATCGGCTTCGCATAGAGATAGCCCTGTAACATTTGCACGCCATGCTGGCGCAAATGCTGTGCCTGCGTCTGGTTTTCGACCCCTTCCGCCACCAGTTCAATATTCAGTCTTTGCCCCAGCGCGATAATAATATCGGTCACCGTTGAATTGACCGCATCGGTACCGATGGCGGCGGTGAAGGATTTATCGATTTTCAAAATATCCGGCCGCAGTTTTTCCAACCAGGAGAGCGAGCTGTTTCCTGTGCCAAAATCATCGATGGCCAACTTGACACCTTTACGATGCAGCTCGCGCATCAGGCGGTAATCAACGTCAAGCAACGCGTCGCGTTCCGTGAGCTCCAGCACCAGTTGCTGAACAGGTTCCGCACTAAACCAGTACTGATTAAGATCTTTGAGAAGCACGCCGTGTCGGAAATGGCTTGCCGCCACATTGATGCCGATATGAAACTGATGGTTGATGGGGAAGTAGTGCCGCTGCCGAATGGTTTCCGCAATCACATAGCGGGTCAGCGGCGCTATCAGGTTATGCTCCTCGGCGATAGGAATAAAAACATCCGGTGAGATCCAGCCCTGGCGAGGGTTGTTCCAGCGTAACAGGATCTCAACGCCGGTACACTGCTGCGTGCGGGCATTAAGCAACGGCTGACAAAATAGCTCAAACTCCCGTTCGGCAAGGGCCAGATTAATCTCCCAGGAAAAGCTCATTCTGCTGGCCGTTGCCAGCCAGGCGATATAACCGATCAACAGGCTAAGCAATACGGCCAGCGGTAACTGCGTCGGGAGATGTTTGAACGCCAGTACGCCTGCCGACGGCCCGCTGACGCTGATAGTAAAAGGGAAATGCCGCGATGAAAGCTGGTAACGCTCTTCATCTTTTTTTAATTCCGGAAGAGTATCGACCACGCCCCGACCATATAACAGGTGCCGTTTGCCGACCGTCAGGCTGGCGCTGGTAATTTGCGGCTGCTGCGGCTCAAGTAGCATGGTCGTCAGCAAGCCAATATTCACAATTTCCATCACGCCATCCTGACCATCGGCAGAGGCGGGATACCACTGAATGAGAATCGGGCTTCCCTTGAGTAACGATTGGTCCGTGGAAAGTAGCAGCAGATCGCCAGCTGCGGGAAGATCGGGCTGAAGCTGGCGTATGGGAGTATTGCGGGCGCCAAAAATGCTTGAGCAGTAGAGAATTCCCTCTTTTACCAGCCCGATAGAACGAATGGTTTGCAGGCGGGCGGCTTGCTTACGCAACGGCAAATGCGCGGTCGCGCACGGAAGCTCAAGTAAGGGTAGCAGTATGTTTCGTCCGACCAGGAGAGGATGCAGCACATTATCCAGCGCATCAACGGCATGATTCGCAAATGCAACCGTGCGATGGTGATTTAAGTTCCGCTCCGAAATAAATCGGATGCTCAGCGTAAGAATGAGCGTGACCAGTGCACAAATCGTGCAAACAATGAAACGATTACGGCGATAATGATTGATGATCCGTTGTGCTGTTTGCATGCGGGCCGCCCAATAAGCGTTGGCGACAAAAGCCAACCGCGACACAGCAAGTGTAGTGGGGAAACGTGGAGTCGACGAGGAAGAGATAAAAATTTCGCCCATCCGTAGCAGATGGGCGAAGGGAGGGGAAATGGCGTTTAATCACACTGGACTTTAATGGCCAACCCGCCGCGCGATGTTTCGCGGTATTTGGCGTTCATGTCTTTTCCGGTCTCGTACATCGTTTCGATGACTTTATCCAGCGAGACGCGCGGCGCGCTGGTTCGACGCATGGCCATACGCGCAGCGTTAATCGCTTTAACCGAAGCAATGGCGTTACGCTCGATACACGGCACCTGCACCTGACCGGCAACCGGGTCGCAGGTCAGCCCCAGGTTATGCTCCATGCCGATTTCAGCGGCAACGCAAACCTGTTCCGGGCTGGCGCCCAACAGTTCAGCAAGGCCTGCCGCCGCCATCGAACAGGCGACCCCGACTTCGCCCTGACAGCCGACTTCCGCGCCGGAAATAGACGCGTTCATCTTATACAGCGCGCCAATAGCGCCTGCCGCCAGGAAGTAGCGGGTGTAAATATCCGGGCTGACAGACTCAATAAAATGGTCGTAGTAAGCTAGTACCGCAGGAACGATGCCGCACGCGCCGTTGGTTGGCGCCGTCACGACGCGACCGCCTGCGGCGTTCTCTTCGTTCACCGCCAGAGCAAACATGTTCACCCAGTCAATGACGTTCATCGGATCGCTGGAAAGCTTATCGCTGGAAACCAGCATACGACGCAGCGCGGAGGCGCGACGCGGTACGCGCAGCGGCCCCGGCAGCACGCCTTCGGTATTCATACCGCGATCAATACAGGCCTGCATGGTCTGCCAGACGTGACCGAAATACTCTTCAATCTCTTTCTTGCTATGCAACGCCAGTTCGTTTTGCATCACCATGCCGGAGAGTGAAAGGCCGGTGCTGTTGCAATACTCCAGCATTTCTTTCGCCGATTTAAACGGATAAGGTACAGTAACCTCATTCGTCGCTTCCTGGCCGAAATGCGCTTCATCAACGATAAAGCCGCCGCCGATGGAATAGTACGTCTTGCTATAAATGACCGTGTCGTCATGCCAGGCGTGGATCTGCATCCCGTTTTCATGCAGCGGCAAATTGCCGTTGTGAAAACGCATTCCGTCATCTTTCGGGAAGTCGACTTCGTGACGTCCCTGGGCCAGTAACAGACGCCCGCGCGTTTCGACGTCGCGAATAAAACCGGGGATACTATCAATATCCACGGTAGCGGGTTCATTACCCGCCAGACCCATAATAATGGCGATATCGGTATGGTGACCTTTCCCCGTCAGCGACAGCGAGCCGTAGACATCGACAGCGACGCGGGTAACGTTATCCAGTAATCCTTTTTCGACCAGGTCATCGACGAACTGTTTACCGGCCTTCATCGGGCCAACAGTGTGGGAAGAGGAGGGACCAATCCCTACCTTAAACATGTCGAATAGGCTAATCACGATAATACTCCTGACAGGGCAACCGGGGCTTCCGGTTACGATGTTATAACTGCGCATAGTGTAAGAGGGAACGCTGGCATCAGCTTAACTATTCACATGAATTAAACTAATGAATAACCGCGTTTTTACTAATATTGCGACAGTAATCTCAAGTCGTGTCTTGCGCGCGTAAAGTTAAGTATATACACGTTGCCCTTCAGGCTGCCTCTTTGGGGGAGGCGATTGTTACCGCCTTGAGGCAACGTGAATGGCGTTGTGTACAGTCAGGGCTTTACGCCGATTTGCAGCGCCAGCTCACGAAGAATGTTTGCGGTCATGCCCCAGACGAAATAATGCTCATACCAGGAGAGCCATACGCGGTGCGAATTGCCGCGACGGTAAACATCAAGCGGATGATATCGACCCAGTTGCAACGCTTGCGCCAGCGGCATTTCAAACACCGCAGACACTTCGTCTTCACTGGCGCGCCAGGGGAGGTTTGGCGGAATAATGCCGACCACCGGGGTGACCTGAAAACCGGTCACGCTGTCCACCGGCGGTAAAACGCCAATCACTTCCACGGCTTGCGGCGGGATGGCGACTTCCTCCTGCGCTTCGCGAAGCGCTGCGGCGATAAGCGAAGCATCGGTACTGTCCACGGCCCCGCCGGGAAAGGCGACCTGTCCGGCGTGTTTGCGCAAATGAATAGCCCGCTGGGTCAACAGCAGCCCCGGCTTGGGGCGGCGAACCACAGGGATCAGTACGGCGGCCTGACGTTGATTTAACGTTTCATGAGTCATCTGCGGGCGCAAAAGCTGAAAGCGCGATAAGAAATGATCGAGCGTCAGACGGCTGGTATCCACGTATTAGTTCTCCAGTGGGTGCAGGATACGATTAACTTTATCAAAAGTTTCCTGATATTCCGCTTCTTCGTTGCTATCGGCCACGATACCGCCGCCGGCTGAGCAATAGAGTTGGCCCTGCGTTGCCGTGACGGTGCGGATAGTAATACTGGTATCCATCTTGCCGCAGAAACTCAGATAACCGATGCTACCGCACCAGGCGTTGCGTCGCTGCGGCTCCAGTTCGTCGATAATTTCCATTGCCCGCACTTTAGGCGCGCCGGTAATGGAGCCGCCGGGGAAAGCCGCGCGCAGCAGGTCGGTAGCATGAAGCGAGTCCGGTAAACGGGCGGTAATGGTGCTAACCAGATGGTGAACGGCAGGAAATGGTTCGACGACGAACAGTTCCGGCACTTTCACCGAACCCGGCACGGCGACCCGGCCAATATCGTTACGCATTAAATCGACGATCATCAAATTTTCAGCGCGATCTTTCATTGAGTTGGCCAGTTTCTGCGCCTGCTGACGATCCGCCTGCGGATCGTTAAGCCGTGGAAGCGTACCTTTGATCGGGCGCGTCTGAATATGACCATTCTCCAGTTGGATAAAACGCTCGGGAGAAAGGCTCAATATGGCGCCGTCATGTAAACGAAGAAAGGCGCTAAACGGGGCGCGATTGGCGCGGTTAAGGCGTTCGAAAGCCTGCCACTCATCACCCTCGTAGCTCGCCTGAAAACGCTGGGAAAGATTGACCTGATAGCAGTCCCCGCTGTGCAGCCAGGCCTGCACCTGACGAAACTTCTCGCCATACTCGCAACGCGTCATATTGGATTGCCAGGCCGAGGTAAGCCTGAAGGGCGTTCGGGTCGGCGCGCGCTGGCTGGTGAGCCAGCGATATCGGGCGTCTGCATCGTGATAGCTTATCAGCGACACCACCTGTTTTTGGTGATCGACAATCAGCGCCCAGTCGTAAAGGCCAATCGCCATATCGGGTAAAGCGATATCGCGCGCGGCTGTATCGGGCAAAATTTCGAAACGCCGCCCTAAATCATAACCAAACAGACCCAGCGCGCCGCCCTGAAAGGGTAAGTCAGGGTCAGGCTGAGGATGAAAAGGCAGCGCCTCCAGTTGAGTCTGCAAAACGTGTAACGGATCGTCGAGAGTGACGGTAGTTGTGCGCGCAGTACATACCGTGGTTTCCTGCGCGCGCGTGGTCAGCGTGGTGACAGGATCGGCGACCAGAATATCAAAACGGTTATAGGGATGAATAGCATCACCTGAATGCAGCAGCATCGCCCAGGGCAAATGGTTTACGGGCGCAAAATAGTGTTCAGCGGCGTCCGGACGCCAGGGTAAGGTGATAACAGTGGGAGATAACGTCTTCATCATTCCTGACTCGTTACAACACTACTGGCTTACCGCCGGGTAGCGTGAAATAATTAGCGCTAACAATTTAGCAGGAGTTAATCATGTTTGCAGGTTTACCTTCACTCAGTCATGAACAACAGCAAAAAGCCGTAGAACGTATCCAGGAATTGATGTCGCAAGGTATGAGTAGCGGAGAAGCGATTGCCCAGGTGGCGGGCGAACTTCGCGCCAACCATACCGGCGAACGGATAGTGGCGCGTTTTGAGGATGAAGACGAATAACCGGCTTATACCGCTGCGACAATCTTAATCTCAACTTTATATTTCGGGTTCATCAACCCGGCCTGTACGGTACAGCGTACCGGCGCATGGCCTGCGACGACCCACGCATCCCACGCCTTATTCATGGCGGCAAAATCGGCTTTATCGCTCAGGAAAATAGTGGCATCCAGAATACGTGACTTACTGGAGCCCTGTTTTTCCAGCACCGCATCAATTTGCGCCAGAGTATTCGCCGTTTGCTCAAAAGCGTCGGCGTCCAGGTTTTCCGGCACGCCGGTATACCACAGCGTATTATTGTAGATCACCACGTCTGACCAACGATCTTCGGCATCAATACGCACGATAGACATTACTTATTCCTCATTTGCTTTTCATTTGAATGGTTCAAGACTGCCACAATGTGGCGCCGCCGTCACCTCTGTAACTGGCGTAAGCCTTTCTACCCTGACATAATCCCTGTGCAAATTAACAGGGGGCAGTGTGACGGACGATTTTGCAGCAGATGGCCAACTGGCCAAAGCGATAACCGGCTTTAAACCGCGCGAACCACAGCGACAAATGGCGGTTGCCGTAACACAAGCGATTGAAAATGCGCAGCCTCTGGTTGTTGAAGCCGGCACCGGAACCGGGAAGACCTATGCTTACCTTGCTCCGGCGTTGCGCGCCGGGAAAAAAGTCATTATTTCGACCGGGTCGAAAGCGTTGCAGGATCAACTCTACAGCCGCGATCTGCCGACGGTAGCAAAAGCGTTGGCGTTTACCGGTAAGACGGCCCTGTTGAAAGGACGTTCAAACTACCTCTGCCTGGAGCGTCTGGAACAACAAGCGCTGGCGGGCGGCGATTTACCGGTACAAACGTTAAGCGACGTGATATTGCTGCGCTCCTGGTCAAATCAGACGCAGGATGGCGATATCAGCACCTGCGTCAGCGTGGCGGAGGATTCCCAGGCCTGGCCGCTGGTCACCAGTACCAACGACAACTGCCTTGGCAGCGATTGCCCGCTCTACAAAGAGTGCTTTGTGGTGAAAGCGCGTAAAAAGGCGATGGACGCGGATGTGGTGATTGTAAACCACCACCTTTTTCTTGCGGATATGGTGGTTAAAGAGAGCGGGTTTGGCGAACTTATCCCTCAGGCTGAAGTAATGATCTTCGATGAAGCCCACCAACTGCCTGACATCGCCAGCCAGTATTTCGGACAATCGCTCTCCAGCCGTCAGTTGCTGGATTTAGCAAAAGACATCACCATCGCCTACCGGACGGAACTGAAAGACACTCAACAGTTGCAAAAATGCGCCGATCGCCTTGCCCAGAGCGCCCAGGATTTTCGTCTGCAACTGGGGGAGCCCGGCTACCGGGGAAATTTGCGTGAACTGTTAGCCGACCCACGTATCCAACGGGCATTTTTACTGCTGGATGATACGCTGGAGCTTTGTTACGACGTGGCGAAGCTGTCGCTGGGCCGTTCGGCGCTGCTGGATGCGGCTTTTGAACGCGCCACGCTATACCGTTCACGGCTGAAACGCTTAAAAGAGATCAATCAGCCGGGATACAGCTACTGGTATGAGTGCACCTCGCGCCATTTCACCCTGGCGCTGACGCCGCTCACCGTGGCGGACAAATTCAAAGAAGTGATGGAACAGAAGCCCGGTAGCTGGATTTTTACCTCGGCCACGTTGTCGGTAAATGATGATCTTCACCACTTTACCGCCCGTCTGGGAATTGAACAGGCAGAATCCATGCTACTGCCCAGCCCATTCGACTATACGCGCCAGGCGTTACTCTGCGTACCGCGTAACCTACCGCAAACCAACCAGCCCGGCGCGGCGCGACAGTTGGCGGCTATGCTCAGGCCGATTATCGAAGCCAATAACGGGCGATGTTTTATGCTGTGCACCTCACACGCCATGATGCGCGATCTGGCGGAGCAGTTTCGCGCCACCATGACGCTGCCGGTATTGTTGCAAGGGGAAACCAGTAAAGGCCAACTGTTACAGCAATTTGTTAGCGCCGGCAACGCGCTGCTCGTCGCCACCAGCAGCTTCTGGGAAGGGGTGGACGTGCGCGGTGATACGTTATCTTTGGTGATTATCGACAAATTGCCGTTTACTTCCCCGGACGACCCGTTGTTAAAAGCGCGAATGGAAGACTGTCGTTTGCGCGGCGGCGATCCGTTTGATGAGGTTCAACTGCCCGACGCGGTGATTACGCTGAAGCAGGGAGTAGGGCGGCTGATTCGCGATGCGGACGATCGCGGGGTGTTAGTGATTTGTGATAACCGGCTGGTGATGCGGCCCTATGGCGCCACGTTTCTCGCCAGCCTGCCTCCTGCGCCGCGCACGCGTGATATCGCCCGTGCCGTTCGCTTTCTTGCGATTCCATCCGCCGAGTAATTTGTTACGGAGTATGGTAAGATGCGCGCTATTTTATTGATCTAAGCACGAAACCTCATGCGAATTCTGGCTATCGATACCGCCACAGAGGCCTGTTCTGTCGCCCTGTGGAACAACGGTACTATCAATGCTCACTTTGAGCTTTGTCCACGAGAACACACTCAACGTATCCTGCCCATGGTGCAGGAGATTCTGGCCGCCAGCGGCGTCTCGCTCAATGAGATAGATGCGCTGGCGTTTGGGCGCGGTCCGGGCAGCTTTACCGGCGTGCGTATCGGCATTGGTATTGCGCAAGGGCTGGCGTTAGGGGCAAATCTGCCGATGATCGGTGTTTCGACGCTTGCCACGATGGCGCAGGGCGCGTGGCGTAAAACCGGCGCGACCCGCGTACTCGCCGCGATTGACGCGCGGATGGGCGAAGTGTACTGGGCGGAATACCAGCGTGATGCGCAGGGCGTCTGGCAGGGCGAAGAGACGGAAGCGGTGCTGAAACCGGAACGGGTCGGCGAGCGGTTGAAACAGCTTTCCGGCGAGTGGGCGACCGTAGGAACGGGTTGGTCCGCCTGGCCCGATCTGGCGAAGGAGTGCGGCCTGACGTTTCATGATGGGGAGGTGTCGCTCCCGGCAGCGGAAGATATGTTACCCATCGCCAGTCAAAAGCTGGCGGCAGGAGAGACCGTTGCCGTGGAACATGCCGAGCCGGTTTATTTGCGTAACGAAGTGGCGTGGAAGAAACTTCCCGGCAAAGAATGACTCTCACTACTATTACCCCCCATACTTTATGCTGTGGGGTGGAATAGAGGTCGAGAAAAAGGAGTCGCATCATGGCGGTTCAAAAACGGTTAATAAAAGGGGCGCTGGCGTGCGCTTTTGCACTTATGCTGAGCGGTTGCGTGACTATCCCGGATGCCATTAAAGGTTCGAGTCCGACGCCGCAGCAGGATTTGGTGCGGGTGATGAATGCGCCGCAGCTCTATATCGGGCAAGAGGCGCGTTTTGGCGGCAAAGTTGTGGCGGTACAAAATCAGCAGGGAAAAACCCGGCTTGAAATCGCGACCGTACCGCTCGACAGCGGCGCGCGTCCTGTTCTGGGCGAAGCCTCGCGCGGCAGAATTTTTGCCGATGTGAACGGTTTTCTGGACCCGGTGGACTTCCGTGGCCAGTTAGTTACCGTTGTCGGCCCGATAACCGGCACGGTTGACGGTAAAATCGGCAATACGCCGTATAAATTTATGCTGATGCAGGCTACCGGCTATAAACGCTGGCATCTTGTTCAGCAGGTCGTCATGCCTCCACAGCCGATCGATCCGTGGTTTTACGGCGGACGCGCCTGGCCTTATGGCTATGGCGGTTGGGGGTGGTATAACCCTGGACCCGCAGAGGTTCAGACGATAGTAACAGAGTAACTCTTTGTTTTATCAATAAAAGAAACAGCGGCTGGTCCGCTGTTTCTGCATTCATAGAGACATAATAAAAATAAATAGTGACGCGCTTCGCAACCTTTCAGTTGCGTAATTAATAAACTGGTACGCTGAGTTAATATAATGTTAACGACTTGTTTATTAACTGGGGTTGTGATGACGACGAACACTCATTTTAGAGGTGATGCATTGAAGAAGGTTTGGCTTAACCGTTATCCTGCTGATGTTCCGGCGGAGATCAACCCTGACCGTTATCAATCCCTGGTTGAACTGTTTGAACATGCGGCGACGCGCTATGCCGATCAGCCTGCGTTCGTTAATATGGGGGAGGTAATGACCTTCCGTAAATTAGAAGAACGTAGTCGGGCATTTGCGGCTTATTTACAACAAGGGCTGGGACTCAAAAAAGGCGACCGTGTGGCGCTGATGATGCCAAACCTGTTGCAGTATCCCGTCGCGCTATTTGGTATTTTACGCGCCGGCATGATTGTGGTGAACGTTAACCCGCTTTACACGCCGCGCGAACTTGAGCATCAGCTTAACGATAGCGGCGCGGCGGCAATCATTATTGTTTCTAACTTTGCCCATACGCTGGAAAAAGTAGTCGAGAAAACGTCGGTACAGCACGTTATTCTGACGCGGATGGGCGACCAGCTTTCTACCGCCAAAGGTACGGTTGTTAACTTTGTCGTGAAATACATCAAGCGTCTGGTGCCAAAATACCACTTGCCAGATGCGATCTCGTTTCGCAGCGCGCTACAGCATGGCTACCGTATGCAGTATGTCAAACCCGAGGTTGTCGCTGAAGATCTGGCTTTCCTGCAATATACCGGCGGTACGACGGGCGTGGCGAAAGGCGCGATGTTGACCCACCGCAATATGCTGGCGAATCTGGAGCAGGTGAAAGCGACCTATGGGCCGCTGCTGCACCCGGGGAAAGAGCTGGTAGTGACCGCGCTGCCGCTGTATCACATTTTTGCCTTAACCATGAACTGTCTGCTTTTTATCGAGCTGGGTGGGCAAAACCTGCTGATTACCAATCCGCGTGATATCCCCGGCCTGGTCAAGGAGCTGGCGAAATATCCATTTACGGCGATGACCGGCGTTAATACGCTATTCAACGCCCTGCTCAATAATAAAGAGTTTCAACAGCTGGATTTTTCTTCGCTGCATCTGTCAGCCGGCGGCGGGATGCCGGTGCAAAACGTCGTTGCGGAACGTTGGGTAAAGCTGACCGGGCAATACCTGCTGGAAGGCTACGGGCTGACCGAGTGCGCCCCGCTGGTGAGCGTCAACCCGCATGATATTGATTATCACAGCGGCAGTATCGGCCTGCCTGTACCGTCAACAGAAGCCAAACTGGTGGATGACGATGATAACGAAGTCGCGCCGGGTGAGGCCGGAGAGCTTTGCGTGAAAGGCCCTCAGGTTATGCTGGGATACTGGCAGCGTCCTGACGCGACGGATGAAATCATTAAAGATGGTTGGCTGCATACGGGCGATATTGCGGTTATGGATGAAGACGGCTTTCTGCGGATTGTCGATCGTAAGAAAGATATGATTCTGGTTTCTGGTTTCAACGTTTATCCAAACGAAATTGAAGATGTGGTGATGCAGCATTCTGGCGTGCAGGAAGTCGCGGCGGTTGGCGTGCCTTCCGGTAGTAGCGGCGAAGCGGTGAAGCTTTTTGTGGTTAAGAAAGATCCGGCATTGACTGACGATGCGTTGATCACCTTCTGCCGTCGCCATCTGACCGGATATAAGGTGCCCAAACAGGTCGAGTTTCGCGAGGAATTACCAAAATCTAACGTTGGGAAAATTTTACGACGAGAACTGCGTGACGAAGCCCGTGGCAAAGTAGACAATAAAGCCTGAGCGTTAAGTCAGCTAACGAGAGACGCCGGTTAAGCCGGCGTTTTTTTTGGCGCGAACCAAAGAGAACACGATTTGAATTACCAAATGATTGAAACGGACGATGCGCTGGCGAGCCTGTGTGAGGCTGTCCGCGCATGTCCGGCTATTGCTTTAGATACGGAATTTGTCCGTACCCGCACCTATTACCCGCAGTTAGGATTGATCCAGTTATTTGACGGGGCAAATGTCGCCCTGATCGATCCGCTCGGCATCAGCGACTGGTCGCCGTTAAAAGCGGTGTTGCGCGATACGGGAATCACCAAATTTCTGCACGCGGGTAGCGAAGATCTGGAAGTATTTCTGAATGCGTTTGGTGAACTGCCGGAACCCCTGATTGATACGCAAATTCTGGCGGCGTTTTGCGGGCGTCCGCTGTCGTGGGGTTTTGCGGCGATGGTAGAAGAGTATACGGGCGTGGCGCTGGATAAAAGCGAATCTCGTACCGACTGGTTAGCCCGGCCTTTAAGCGAGCGTCAGTGTGAATACGCGGCGGCGGATGTCTGGTATCTGTTACCGATCGCCAAAAAGCTGATGATTGAAACTGAAGCCGCAGGATGGCTGCCTGCCGCGCTTGATGAATGCCGATTGATGCAGCAGCGTCGTCAGGAGATTCAGGCGCCGGAAGAGGCATGGCGGGATATCACTAATGCCTGGCAACTGCGTACCCGCCAGTTAGCCTGTCTGCAACTTTTAGCTGACTGGCGGCTGCGTAAGGCGCGTGAGCGCGATATGGCGGTGAACTTTGTTGTGCGTGAAGAAAACCTGTGGGCGGTCGCGCGTTATATGCCGGGCAGTCTCGGTGAGCTGGATAGCCTGGGGCTTTCCGGCAGCGAGATTCGTTTTCACGGCAAGACGTTGATATCGCTGGTGGCGAAAGCACAGGCGTTACCGGAAGAGGCATTGCCGGAACCCCTGTTGAATCTGATGGACATGCCGGGCTATCGCAAAGCGTTTAAGGCCATCAAAGCGCTGGTGGCGGAGGTGAGCGCGTCGCATCACGTCAGCGGCGAGCTACTGGCATCGCGTCGGCAGATTAATCAGTTGCTTAACTGGCACTGGAAATTAAAACCGCAAAATGGGCAACCGGAATTGATTTCCGGCTGGCGCGCCGAACTGATGGCGGAGAAGTTAACTCTTCTGTTGCAGGAGTATCCGCGTTAACGACGGTAATTGCCGGGAAAACGGCCAGTGAAATAAACGTCCGTATTCGGAATAATGTAAAAAAATAAAAAAGGCAGATTCTTCTGCCTTTTTTAATCCAGGAATTTTCCCATAAAAGAGCTTATTTTGACTCTTCGGCTTCCGGCAGCGTTACGTTAAGTTCAAGGATGGAGATATCACCATCTTTTTGCTCAAGCTGGACGGTAACCATTTCCGGATCGATTTGTACGTATTTACAAATGACCTCAAGAATATCTTTACGTAACTGCGGTAAATAATGCGGTTCGGCATCGCTACGGCGACGTTCCGCGACAATGATTTGCAACCGCTCTTTTGCAATATTAGCGGTACTCTTTTTCCGCGAGAGAAAAAAATCCAGTAATGCCATAATTTATCCTCCGAACAGGCGTTTGAGGAAACCTTTCTTCTCTTCTTCAATGAAGCGGAAAGGACGTTCTTCTCCCAACAGACGATCTACGGTATCTGCATAGGCTTTACCCGCATCCGCAGTGGCGTCAAGAATCACCGGTTCGCCCTGGTTCGATGCGCGCAGTACGGATTGATCTTCCGGGATCACCCCGACGAGTTTAATACGCAGAATCTCCAGTACATCTTCCATGCTGAGCATGTCGCCTTTATTGACGCGGCCTGGATTGTAGCGCGTCAACAGAAGATGTTCTTTAATCGGTTCTTCGCCATTTTCTGCGCGACGAGATTTCGATGCCAGAATACCCAGAATACGGTCTGAGTCACGGACAGAAGAGACTTCCGGGTTGGTCGTGATGATCGCTTCATCGGCAAAATAGAGCGCCATCAGCGCCCCGGTTTCGATACCCGCCGGCGAGTCGCAAACGATGAACTCAAAGTCCATCGCTTTCAGTGAGTCCAGTACCTTAGCGACGCCTTCGCGCGTTAGCGCGTCTTTATCCCGGGTCTGCGACGCCGGAAGAATGAAGAGATTTTCAGTACGCTTATCTTTGATCAGCGCCTGATTCAGTGTCGCATCGCCCTGAATGACGTTTACAAAATCGTAAACGACACGACGTTCGCACCCCATAATCAGATCGAGGTTACGCAGTCCGATATCAAAATCAATGACGACAGTTTTCTTTCCCTTCTGGGCCAAACCTGTAGCGATGGCCGCGCTGGAGGTGGTCTTGCCAACGCCCCCTTTACCCGAAGTAACAACAATAATGCGTGCCATAAAAATTCCTTGTTAAAAAGGGATCAATTCAACGGTTGAACTGTCAAAGCGTTGTCTGCTAAACGCAGGCGCGCCGCTTTGCCATAAAATTCTGCCGGGATTTTATCACTCAGCCAGTAAACACCTGCGATAGAGACCAGTTCTGCCGTCAGATGGGTACAAAAAATTTGCGCTTCCCGATCGCCGCTCGCTCCTGCCAGCGCGCGACCTCTCATCATGCCATAGACATGGATATTGCCGTCAGCGATAAGCTCTGCGCCAGCGCTGACGTGACTTGTAACAATCAGATCACATTGTGGAGCATAAATGCGCTGACCGGAACGAACCGGAACATCAATTAATCGCGTTTTTGTGATGGGATTAGCGTTTTGCGGCGGTTCGCTGGGCGTTGCCGGCTCAACGGGCGCAGGCCGAACCGCTTTCTCTTTACCTTCAGTCAGTAAAGGAAGACCCATCCGATCGATTTCTACTTTCAGGCTGGCGTCTTTACAGCCGCTCACGCCGATAATGCGTAAGCCGGTTGAGGTCACGATCTTATGCAGTTCCGGCCAGTTTACCGGGCTTTCAAGACCGCTAACGTTAATAACGACAGGGGCGTGTTTTAAAAACGCAGGAGCCTGCGCTATTTTGTCTTCTAACGCCTGACGAATAACCTCTGGTTCCGCTTCATGCAAATGAACCACTGATAAGGTGAAGCTACTGCCTTTAAGCTCGATTGGCGTGTTTGACATCCTGGCCTTACTCAATTTGCTATTTATCATCTCCGATACGGAGTGATATTCCGAAGTCCAGAAGGCATGTTATAGTCAGTATTATATTGAGGCAAGTCACCATCCCGTTAATTCAGAGTAAAAGTATGTTTTGTGTGATCTATAGAAGTAGCAAGCGCGATCAAACCTATTTGTATGTCGAAAAAAAAGACGATTTTTCGCGGGTGCCTGAAGCATTGATGAAAGGATTCGGTCAGCCGCAGTTAGCGATGATGCTGCCGCTTGATGGACGTAAAAAATTAGTCAATGCTGAGCTCGAAAAAGTAAAACAGGCGTTAAGCGAGCAGGGCTATTATTTACAATTGCCGCCGCCGCCGGAAGATTTGCTGAAACAACATCTTTCTTCGGTGGGACAAAATACGTCGCACGCTGACCGTTAAACGGTATTCGGCGCCGCGCCTGAATTCCATCATGATCTTAGGGGAAAATATGTATCAACATCGTAACTGGCAAGGCGCCTTGCTTGATTACCCGGTAAGTAAAGTGGTCTGCGTGGGCAGTAATTACGCAAATCACATCAAGGAGATGGGCAGCGCGACGCCGGAAGAACCCGTGCTTTTTATCAAGCCGGAAACCGCATTGTGTGATATTCGCCAGCCGCTGGCGATTCCGGCGGATATGGGCGCTGTTCATCATGAAGTTGAGCTTGCTGTGCTGATTGGCGCAACGCTCCGCCAGGCGACCGAAGATCATGTACGTAAAGCGATAGCCGGTTATGGCGTGGCGCTTGATTTAACCCTGCGCGATATTCAAGGGAAAATGAAAAAGGCCGGACAGCCCTGGGAAAAAGCCAAAGGTTTTGATAACGCATGTCCGATTTCAGGCTTCATCCCTGTCGCGGCCTTCTGCGGCGATCCGCAAAATACGCTTATCGGACTTAACGTTAATGGCGAGGTTCGCCAGCAAGGGTCGACCGCGGATATGATTCATCCTATTGTGCCCCTTATCGCCTATATGAGCCGCTATTTTACGCTCAAAGCCGGGGACGTGGTGCTAACCGGCACGCCGGCAGGCGTGGGGCCATTATTAAGCGGCGATGAGCTGGACATTCGTTTTAATGGCGAAACGTTGTCTACCCGCGTTCTGTAAAATCTGCTTGCCGCCTTCAGCGGCGGTAAAACTTGCATCTGCAGGCCAGACTGGTTATAAGGTGCAGCTTTAGTGCAATGGCGGATACTTTAATGAGCGATACACCTTTCTGGCAACGTAAAACCCTGGATGAAATGACCGATGCCGAGTGGGAGTCGCTGTGCGATGGCTGCGGTCAATGCTGCCTGCATAAGCTGATGGATGAAGATACAGATGAAATCTACTTCACCAACGTGGCGTGCAGGCAATTAAATATCAAAACGTGCCAGTGCCGTCATTATGAACGCCGTTTTGAATTTGAACCCGACTGTATCAAACTCACTCGCGAAAACTTGCCAGACTTTGAATGGTTGCCGATGACCTGCGCCTACCGTTTGTTGGCGGAAGGTAAGCCCTTGCCGACGTGGCATCCGCTGCTGACTGGATCGAAAGCCGCTATGCATGGCGAGCGAATTTCTGTCCGTCATATCGCGGTTAAAGAATCTGAAGTACGGGACTGGCAGGATCATATTTTAAATAAACCGTCGTGGGCAGAATAAGTCTTCGGCAAAACGGCTGATTGTTTACAATTCTTTAATTTACGCCGGGCGGCCCCTGAAATCAGGAATTGCGTGCAAATTCCGTCACCTGGCGTTATCACTGCCTTCTATTCTTCCCTGACGCGCCTTGTCGCTGCGCTCGCGCACGTATGGCGGCGACTCTATACTTTCAAAGCAGTATATCGCTGCCTATCCTGAGGAGTTACTCCATGAATAACCAACCGTTGCGCGTTTCAAAGGATCAGCCCAGGAAGCCTGATAAGACACCCGAAGACGAAGGAAAAAATCCAAAGAAAAACCAAAAGTAGTGCTGTAGGGTATCTTTAATAACTATGGTTCGTTGGAGGCTTTATGTCTGAACGTCCTGATTTAGTCGATCCATTACCAGAGGATGAGCCGCTTCCTGGTGAAAATATTCCGGATACACCAGAGGGAGACGATCCTCTCGACCCGGATACCCAGAATGAGGTTGAAGATCCTCGTAGATAGCGTCTTGTGCTATTAACCAACCGCCTGATGCACCGTCTGTGCCAGGCGGTTTTTTGCATCTTCTAAAGCGAAACATCCTGATAATCCTCAGAAAGATAGCCTATAATTTTTTGTACGTTAAAATAGTAGCGCGTCCATGACGACACTGTCTTATTTGCGCTTAGCCGTTTGCGAGCTCAAAGGAGGAAATCAATGAACAGCGAAGAGTTGACACATAAAGCAGAAGAGGAAATCGCGGCACTCATTAGCAAAAAGGTTGCCGAACTACGGAAGAAAACCGGGCAAGAGGTTTCCGAAATAGAGTTCGCGCCGCGAGAAACGATGAAAGGGCTTGAGGGATACCACGTTAAAATTAAACTACTCTAGCGTTTAATTAGCGCCATCAATTACCTGGCTACTGGGCGGGACGCCGCCCAGTGGTGACTGGTTTACCGATGTCAGGCTTTTTTCTGTTGATACATTTCCTCGCCCTGATGGTCTTCCTCTACCCAAAAATGAATGTTGAACCGCGCATCATCGCTCAGCTCTACCCGATGCCAGTATTGCGGCGGACTGGTGGCGAATTGCCCGGCATTAATCACCACTTTCACTTCGGGTTCTGTCGCGGTTTCATTCGCAAAGCCATAGTAGGTCACGGTGCCTTCCATCACGCAGAGTTGTCCGAAAACGCCTGCCGCTGTGTTGTGATGAGAGAGCAGTGCCGCCGGAACATTTTCTTTGGTGAAAAAGGGGGTAGAGCGTTTAACTTTCCAGTTTGCCGGGATGCGTAAGTGGGACATAAGACATCTCCCTGATGTGGTGATTAAAAGATGTATTTAATATACACCTTTCAATCACTGGCAAACAACGCTTCGGGCAAAAAAAACGCTCCCGAAGGAGCGTGTGTATCAACGACCGAACAGGTCGCGTTTTTTAGGCTTAAATGCCTGGGCTATGACGACGGCTATCGCCACCACAAGGTAAGCGGCAAAGATCCCCAACAGCCATTGCGGCATCTCCAGCGTTAAAAACGACCACTGGCGTTCGGCGCAATCACCGGATGCCACAAACACCTGCGGCAGCCATTTACCCAACGGCAACCAGTCTGGAAAGCGCGCCATAAAGTCACAGGTCATGAACGGCGAGGGATGCAACTGAATCATCGTATGTTCATACGCCAGTTGTAGACCCCGCCAGGCGCTGTAAATCCAGATAACCATTGCCACGTATCGCAGCGGCGTTTTCGGCGCTATTGCGCCGACCAGACCCGCGCCCATCACGCCAAACAGGGCGCAACGCTCGTAAATACATAGCACGCAAGGTTTAAGTAACATGACGTGCTGGAACCACAGCGCCACCATTTCCAGCGCCAGGGCGGTAAACGCCATCAGTAACCATGCGCCCCGACCCCGTGAGCACTGGTTTAAAAATCGCAACATAATAATTTCCCTGCAACATGCGTAGAGACCGCAGTGTAAACCAATTCAATTCGTGCGCCACTAGCGGGAAATGAAATAATGCGTAATTGGATAATTATCAGGCAAAAATCGGAGCCGGGCGGTGTATTGCCCGGCCAAACGTTACGAAAGCGTTGCTAACCATCCTGCCTGAGTCATCCATTCGGTGACCGGCGCAAGAGTGAATTCGACGCACAGTAGCCCTATCAGGGTCAGTACGATAGTGTACGGTAACGCCATCCAGACCATACGGCCATAAGAGAGACGGATTAACGGCGCCAGCGCGGAGGTCAGCAGGAATAAGAATGCCGCCTGACCATTTGGTGTCGCTACCGATGGCAGGTTAGTACCGGTATTGATGGCCACGGCTAACAGCTCAAACTGTTTTAAGCTGATAGCGCCGTTTTCCATTGCCGCCTTCGCTTCGTTGATATAAATGGTGCCGACAAAGACGTTATCCGAAATGGAAGACAACAGGCCGTTAAAGAGATAGAACAGCGTTAGCTGCGCGTGTTCAGAGGCTTGCAAGACAAACTGAATAATCGGCGCGAAAATATGTTGATCGATAATAACCGCCACAATGGAGAAGAAAACGGTTAACAGCGCAGTAAACGGCAGCGACTCGGTAAACGCTTTGCCGATGGCGTGTTCATCGGTGACACCCGTTAACGCGGTGGCCAGAATAATGACCGACAGACCAATCAGCCCCACCTCCGCGAGATGGAGGGCGAGGGCGGTAACCAGCCAGACGCCAATAATTGCCTGGACTATTAGTTTAATTTTATCCTGGCGGGTGCGCTTCTTACGGCTTTGATCGTCGAATTGCTGCAAGACGTCGCGGACTTTTTCGGGCAACGTTTCGCCATAGCCAAACCAGCGCATTTTCTCGACCAGCATACAGGTTAACAGTCCACATATCAGTACCGGGACGGTGACAGGCGACATCCGTAAAAAGAAGTCGCCGAAATGCCAGCCAGCCGCTTTAGCGATGATCAGGTTTTGCGGCTCCCCGACCATGGTCATGACGCCGCCCAGCGCCGTCCCCACGCCCGCATGCATCATCAGGCTACGCAAGAATCCGCGGAATTGCTCCAGCACCGTTTTGTAATGCGGATCGATATGGCTATCGTCCAGCATATCGTTCTCTTCGCCGCGCGATGAGGCCACACGATGGTAAATCCCGTAAAAACCGACGGCGACGCTGATCACCACCGCAACGACGGTAAGCGCGTCAAGAAAAGCCGACAAGAACGCGGCGGCGACGCAAAAGGCCAGCGACAGAACCATCTTCGAGCGGATACTGAGTAACAGACGGGTAAAAATAAACAGCAATAACTGCTTCATAAAGTAGATGCCTGCCACCATAAACATCAGCAGCAGCAAGACTTCCAGGTTGGCGGCAACCTCTTCACGTACATGGGCGGCGCTGGTCATGCCGATGATGACGGCTTCAATGGCCAGTAACCCGCCGGGCAGCAGGGGGTAACACTTTAACGCCATCGCCAGGGTGAAGATAAACTCTGCCACCAGCAGCCAACCGGCAACAAAGGGATTAGCTAAGAAAATGAATGGGTTAACAATTAAAAAGACAAGTAGTGCCAGTTTGTACCAGTCGGGCGACTGGCCTAAAAAGTTGCGCCACATGGCGCGACCCCATGAGATCTCCATGAAATTTTTCCTTACCTAGAAAAATGAAATAGCGTTTTTATGTTTAAACACAGAGAGTAGCGAGCGCGACGAATGCAAGCAAGTCCTTAACGATATTGGCAGGTGATATCAGAAATGGTGCCTTGATCCCCTTTTTCTTCATTGCGTCCGCTATCAGGTGTTACGCCCGTCTGGTATGATGAGTGCAACTATGTTTTGCTGTGTAATGGAAATCTCACTATGGTCATTAAGGCGCAGAGCCCGGCGGGTTTCGCGGAAGAGTATATTATTGAAAGTATCTGGAATAACCGCTTTCCTCCTGGCACTATCTTACCGGCAGAACGAGAACTCTCCGAACTGATCGGCGTGACGCGCACGACATTACGCGAGGTGTTACAGCGGTTGGCGCGAGATGGCTGGCTGACCATTCAGCATGGCAAACCGACAAAGGTTAATAATTTTTGGGAAACGTCAGGGCTGAATATCCTTGAAACGCTGGCCCGCCTTGATCATGAAAGCGTTCCGCAACTGATCGACAATTTGTTGTCGGTGCGTACCAATATTTCTACTATCTTTATTCGTACCGCGTTGCGTCAACACCCGGATAAGGCGCAGGAAGTGCTGGCCACAGCCCACGAAGTGGCCGACCATGCCGATGCATTCGCCGATCTGGACTATAACATCTTTCGTGGTCTGGCATTCGCCTCCGGCAATCCTATTTACGGCTTGATCCTGAACGGCATGAAAGGGTTATACACCCGCATTGGTCGCCACTATTTCGCCAATCCGGAAGCGCGCAGTCTGGCACTGGGTTTCTATCATAAATTATCGTCGTTATGCGAGCAGGGCGCGCACGACCAGGTGTATGAAACGGTGCGGCGTTACGGGCATGACAGCGGCGAGATTTGGCATCGGATGCAGAAAAATCTGCCCGGCGATTTAGCGATTCAGGGACGATAATCCCGCGATGCCCGGTAAGCGCAAACACTACCGGGCAGCATCTCGATTACAGCATGTTCATGCGCGGCGGACAACGCTCCAGCAGTTCTACGCTGCCATCCTCATTTTGTTGCTCCAGCATCACATCAAAGCCCCATAACCGATGCACATGTTTCAGCACCTCTTTGCGGCCTTTATCCAGCGGCGCGCGGTTATGCGGGATATAACGCAACGTTAGCGATCTGTCGCCACGTAAATCCACATTCCAGACCTGAATATTCGGCTCCAGGTTGCTCAGGTTATACTGTGACGACAGTTTTGATCGAATCTCCCGATAACCTTCTTCGTTATGAATGGCGGAGATCTCCAGATAATTATGCCTGTCATCATCAAGTACCGTGAAGAAACGGAAATCACGCATCACTTTTGGCGACAGGAACTGACTGATAAAGCTTTCATCTTTAAAATCGCGCATGGCGAAGTGCAGCGTTTCCAGCCAGTCGGAACCGGCAATATCCGGAAACCAGTATTTATCTTCATCCGTGGGCGACTGACAAATACGTTTGATATCCTGGAACATGGCAAAGCCGAGCGCATAGGGGTTAATTCCGCTATACCAGGGGCTATTATAGGGCGGCTGGAATACGACATTGGTATGGCTGTGTAAAAACTCCAGCATAAAGCGTTCCGTCACTTTGCCTTCATCATAGAGATGGTTCAAGATGGTGTAGTGCCAGAAGGTCGCCCAGCCCTCGTTCATGACCTGCGTCTGTTTCTGCGGATAAAAATACTGGCTGACTTTACGCACGATGCGCAGAATTTCGCGCTGCCACGGCTCGAGCAACGGGGCGTTTTTCTCCATAAAATAGAGCAGGTTTTCCTGCGGTTCAGCGGGAAAGCGGCGTGCTTCGGCGACAGTTTTTTCTTCCTCGCGTTTTGGCAGCGTGCGCCACAGCATATTCACCTGGCTTTGTAGATACTCTTCCCGGCTTTTTTGTCGCGCTTTCTCTTCCTGCAACGAGATTTTCTGCGGGCGCTTATAACGATCGACGCCGTAATTCATCAGCGCGTGGCAGGAGTCGAGCAGTTTTTCTACTTCATCCACTCCGTAGCGTTCTTCACAGCGGGTAATGTAATTTCGGGCGAAAATCAGGTAATCGACGATAGAGCTGGCATCCGTCCAGCTCCGGAAGAGATAATTATTTTTAAAAAAGGAGTTGTGTCCGTAACAGGCGTGCGCCATGACCAGCGCTTGCATGGTGATGGTATTCTCTTCCATCAGGTAGGCAATGCAGGGATTAGAGTTGATCACAATTTCATAAGCCAGTCCTTGTTGACCATGCTTATACAGACGTTCCGTCTCAATGAACTTTTTGCCAAACGACCAATGCGGATAGTTGATCGGCATCCCGACGCTGGAGTAGGCGTCCATCATCTGTTCGGAAGTGATGACTTCAATTTGGTGCGGGTAAGTATCCAGTTGGTAGAGTTTCGCCACGCGGTCTATCTCTGCCAGATAGACATCCAGCAGATCAAATGTCCAGTCGGGTCCATCGCTCAAACGTGTGGTGTCCTTGTTCATGGAATCAATCGTTGCCATTCGCGCACCCTCATTGTTGGCGACGCTATCTGTATGGAGCGCCTCCTTTCAAGCATAGAACACCATGTTAAAAAACGACTTGATCGTGAAAACTTTTCTTTGCGATTTCCTCCACTCTGAACGGCAAAAAAACGGGTATTGGCATCATTTTATGCTGTATAGCCATGCCGCGTAGCAGGAGATCCCAAACCAGTGGGATCGCTTGTCTTTAGGGTATATGTGAAGCACGTCACCATAAAAAAGTCATATGTTGAATAATATTTTCATCTGGGTTATCAAGATGTAATCAGAAGATTGTTCTTTTACTATTAACGGAGTGGCTATGCGAGTTGTCATCCTGGGGAGTGGCGTAGTTGGCGTGACCAGCGCCTGGTATTTGAGTCAGGCGGGGCATGATGTCACCGTCATCGATCGCGAATCCGGCCCGGCGCAAGAAACCAGCGCGGCGAATGCCGGACAAATTTCACCGGGATATGCGGCGCCCTGGGCGGCCCCTGGCGTACCGCTGAAGGCGATAAAATGGATGTTCCAGCGCCATGCGCCGCTGGCGGTGCGTCTGGATGGCACCCCGTTTCAACTGAAGTGGATGTGGCAAATGCTGCGTAACTGCGATACCCGGCATTATATGGAAAATAAAGGCCGCATGGTGCGTCTGGCGGAATATAGTCGCGACTGTCTGAAAACGCTACGCGCCGCGACCGGTATCGAATATGAAGGCCGCCAGGGGGGAACGCTACAACTCTTTCGCACCGCGCAACAGTATGAGAACGCCACCCGTGATATCGCCGTGCTGGAAGATGCCGGGGTGCCGTATCAGCTCCTGGAAGCCAGCCGACTGGCGGAAGTTGAACCCGCTCTGGCTGAGGTTGCGCATAAATTAACCGGCGGACTGCGCTTACCGAATGATGAAACCGGGGACTGTCAGCTCTTTACCCAGCGTCTGGCGCGCATGGCGGAGCAGGCGGGCGTAACCTTTCGCTTTAATACTCCCGTGGAAAAATTACTGTACGAAAATGATCAGATTTACGGCGTGAAATGCGCCGATGAGATCATTAAAGCAGATGCGTATGTCATGGCGTTTGGATCGTATTCGACGGCGATGCTTAAAGGCATTGTTGATATCCCGGTGTATCCGCTGAAAGGCTATTCATTAACCATCCCAATCGTCGAGCCAGACGGCGCGCCGGTATCGACGATTCTTGATGAAACCTACAAAATCGCTATTACGCGTTTTGATAAGCGTATTCGCGTGGGGGGAATGGCGGAAATCGTGGGCTTTAATACCGACTTACTGCAACCACGCCGCGAGACGCTGGAGATGGTTGTGCGCGATCTCTTTCCGCGCGGCGGTCATATTGAGCAGGCCACATTCTGGACCGGCCTGCGCCCCATGACGCCGGACGGCACGCCGGTAGTAGGACGTACCCGTTATAAAAATCTGTGGCTTAATACTGGACACGGCACGTTAGGCTGGACGATGGCCTGCGGTTCAGGGCAGTTGTTAAGCGATATCTTGTCGGGTCGTACGCCAGCGATACCCTACGACGATCTGAGCGTGGCGCGATACCGTTCCGATTTTACGCCCACCCGCCCGCAACGTTTGCATAGTGCGCATAACTGATAAAGGAAGTGAAATGACCCGCCCTATACAGGCCAGCCTTGATTTACAGGTAATGAAACAAAATTTGGCTATTGTGCGCCGGGCGGCCCCAGAGGCGCGCGTCTGGTCGGTAGTGAAAGCCAACGCCTACGGCCACGGTATTGAACGCGTCTGGAGCGCGCTGGGCGCCACAGATGGTTTCGCTATGCTCAACCTTGAAGAGGCGATTACCCTGCGTGAACGCGGGTGGAAGGGGCCGATATTGATGCTGGAGGGGTTTTTCCATGCGCAAGACCTGGAGGCGTATGACACTTATCGGCTGACCACCTGCATCCACAGTAACTGGCAGTTGAAAGCGCTGCAAAATGCGCGGCTTAACGCGCCGCTGGATATCTATGTCAAAGTCAACAGCGGCATGAACCGACTCGGTTTTCAGCCTGAGCGGGTGCAGACCGTCTGGCAGCAATTGCGGACAATGCGCAATGTCGGTGAAATGACCCTGATGTCACATTTTGCTCAGGCCGATCATCCGGAAGGTATCGGGGAGGCGATGAGACGTATTGCGCTGGCGACAGAAGGCCTGCAGTGTGCATACTCGTTATCAAATTCGGCAGCGACGCTGTGGCATCCCCAGGCGCATTATGACTGGGTCAGGCCAGGCATTATTTTGTACGGCGCGTCGCCGTCAGGACAGTGGCGGGATATTGCCGATACCGGGCTAAAACCCGTGATGACGCTGAGTAGCGAAATTATTGGCGTGCAGACGCTGAGCGCGGGTGAAAGGGTAGGCTATGGCGGAGGGTATTCTGTGACTCAGGAACAACGCATTGGCATCGTCGCGGCGGGTTATGCCGATGGCTATCCACGCCATGCGCCGACCGGGACGCCCGTGCTGGTGGACGGTATCCGTACCAGAACAGTAGGCACCGTTTCAATGGATATGCTGGCGGTGGATTTGACTCCGTGTCCGCAGGCGGGAATCGGCACGCCGGTTGAATTATGGGGCAAAGAAATTAAGGTCGATGATGTCGCCTCTGCGGCAGGCACGCTGGGCTATGAGCTACTGTGCGCCGTAGCGCCGCGTGTGCCGTTTGTGACAACGTAACCTAATTCAGGCTAAGGCGTCGACCGGTCCACTTGGGGGCGGGTCGACGTTGCCAGGCGACCTTATTCTGCTTCGTCTTCGGCGACGCGCACCCCAAT
The DNA here is from genome assembly GCF_046551635.1 of Salmonella sp. SAL04157. Lineage (NCBI taxonomy): Bacteria > Pseudomonadati > Pseudomonadota > Gammaproteobacteria > Enterobacterales > Enterobacteriaceae > Salmonella > Salmonella sp. SAL04157. Next base: position 127,633 of record NZ_JBGDVS010000003.1, on the reverse strand, counting down.
CTTGCGTACCACGTTATCTTCTTTTTCAGCTACCGTCCAAATCATGCCGCCAAACTCCACCTGATCGCCGACGACCGGCGCAGCGCCCAGCAGTTGCTGTATGATTTCACCCAGGGTTTGTTGTTTATCCCGGTATTCCGTTCCTTCTTCCAGCCCGTAGATAAGCGCCACGTCGGCGAATTTCGCATTCGCTTCGAGGATAAAATCGCCAAAGAAACGCTGATCTAACGAAACCGGCGGCGACTGGCTAAACAATTTGCCCAGCGCTGGCAGATCGCGCTCCCGGCCAATCACGCAGAGTACGTCGCCTTCCTGCAGACGAGTACTACCCGTGGGGTGAAACAGTTCATTATTGCGAAATAGCGCGGCAATGCGGGTTTCGTTCGGCATATGCAGGTCGCGCAACGCCGCGCCGACGCACCATTTGTCGGCGCTCAACTGATAGATGAATTGCTCCCACGGATTATCAGGATGGATGTCAAGCCCCACGCGCGATACTGGCCAGCCAACCGGAGGCACGACCACTTTGGCTCTTTTCGCCGCCCATGACAGCGATGTTCCCTGCAGGAGCAGTGACACCAGTACCACAAAGAAAGCGACATTAAAGAACAGGCGAGCGTTTTCAAGCCCGGCCATCATCGGGAAAACGGCGAGAATAATCGGCACCGCGCCGCGCAGTCCGACCCAACTGATGAAAATGCGCTCCCGAAGATTGAAGCCGCGAAATGGCAGCAGGCCGGTAAACACCGACAGTGGGCGGGCGAAGAAAATCATCCAGATAGAGAGAATGAGCGCAGGGACGGCAATCGGCCACAGATCGGAAGGCGTCACCAACAGCCCCAGGACCAGGAACATCGCGATCTGCGCCAGCCAGGCCAGTCCGTCAAAGTTTTGCAGGATGCCGTAACGGTTGCGAATCGGGCGGTTTCCTAACAGGAATCCGCACAGATAGACCGCTAGAATACCGCTGCCTTCAAGCGCGGTCGTCAAAGCAAAAATCAGAATACCGCCGCTGAGCGCCAACATCGGATACAGGCCGCTGGGCAGAGAAATGCGGTTGATCATCTGCTGTAGCAGGTAACCGCCGCCGAGACCAAAAACAATACCGAGACCGAACTGCTGGATAATATGGACGGCAAACATCCAGTCCAGACCGGTTTCATGTTTCTGGATCATCTCAATTAATGTAATGGTCAGAAAAACGGCCATCGGGTCGTTACTTCCCGATTCGATCTCCAGCGTGGAGCCTACACGTTCGTTTAGCCCTTTGCCGCCAAGCAGAGAAAAGACCGCCGCGGCGTCAGTGGAACCGACTATCGCGCCAATGAGCAGACCTTCAATAAGATCCAGATGAAACAGCCAGGCGGCCATCATACCTGTTAAACCCGACGTGATCAGTACGCCGAGCGTCGCCAGCGACAGCGCGGGGCCCAGCGCTACCCGGAAAGAGCTGGCCTGGGTGCGCATGCCGCCATCGAGTAAAATAATCGCCAGCGCCAGGTTACTGACCATATAAGCGAAAGGATAATTATCGAAAGGAATACCGCCAATGCCATCCACCCCCGCTAACATCCCAATGGCGAGGAAAATGACCAGAATCGGGATACCCAGTCGCGATGAGAATGAACTTAACAGGATACTGCTGGTTACAAGGATGGAACCTAAAATAAATAGACTAATAATTGTTGCAGCATCCAACGTTTTATATCTCCTGACTCACACGACTTCGTATTATTTAACATTAACATAATAACGGCCAGGGCAGCGTTTTACTTAGCCTGTCGGGGACTTTTTTTACAATTGCAGCGTAGGATGGCCAGATAAAGTGAGTTGAGTCCCCTGGCGCGTATTTTTAAGCGTCGCGTTTGCCCCGATAGGGAGCGTCACCGTACGCTGTTCATGCCCGAAGTCGAGACCGGTAATCAGCGGAACGGACAGACGGGAACGTAAAAACGCGTAGACGCTCTCCAGAGAATAGCCAGCGTCATACTCGTTGGGCGCCGCGCCGCTAAAGCTGCCGAGAACGATGGCGCTCTGACGGTTTAAAATTCCGGCGTACTCCAGTTGCAAAAGCATACGCTCCACCCGGAAAGGACGCTCATTGACATCTTCCAGCACTAAAATTCCTTTATCGATAGTCGGCATCCAGGGCGTACCGATAAGGGAAATCAACATCGCCAGATTTCCGCCCCATAAGGTGCCCTGTGCGTTGCACTGAGGGCCGTCGCCTTGCCACTCTACGGTAAATTGCGCCTTGCGTAGCGCCAGCCAGAAATGTTGCTCGGTGAACGTATTCAGCGTTTCGGCGCCAAAATTTGCCGCCAGCATAGGACCGCTAAAGGTGATGACATTGGCCTGCGCCAGGAGTCCAGCCTGAATCGCCGTAAAATCGCTATGACCGCAAATCAGTAAGGGATTGCGCTGTTGCCTGGAGGCGAGCGACTGCCAGTCGATACGATCCAGCAAGCGGCTGGCGCCATAGCCGCCGCGAACCGGCATGACGATCGTATCCGGCGAAGTTAGCGAGGCCAGCGAATTAACATCGGCCAGCCGTTCCGCGTCCGTACCGGCAAAACGCTGATAGCGGCGACGAATCACCTCGTCATTCTCCACCTGATGACCCGCGTCAGTCAGGCGCTGAACGCCGCGTAACGCGGCCTGTTGGTTAATACAGTAGCCCGAGGGGGCGATTAAATGAAACAGAGACATGGTAATTCCTTGCTGACAATAGAATGCAAATGTATATCATGCCGCATATATTAGGCGATGTCCCTCGTTGTGCGACGTTTCTGGATGCGCACCAGGGAGGCAACCTAAGTACCTGGCCGGGGCGGTATGACCTCTTCGGCAGATAAGTTACGGCTATAAGGATAGATGACGTGAAATTAAGATGGTTTGCTTTTTTGGTAGTAATACTCGCTGGCTGTAGCTCAAAACAGGATTACAGGAATCCGCCGTGGAATGCCGAAGTGCCTGTAAAGCGTGCGATGCAGTGGATGCCCATCAGTGAAAAAGCCGGGGCGGCATGGGGGGTTGATCCGCATTTAATCACCGCGATTATCGCCATTGAATCCGGCGGCAACCCTAACGCGGTCAGTAAATCCAATGCGATTGGCCTGATGCAGTTAAAGGCGTCGACCTCCGGGCGCGACGTTTACCGTCGCATGGGCTGGCGTGGCGAACCGACCACCAGCGAGCTGAAAAACCCTGAGCGTAACATCTCAATGGGCGCGGCGTATCTGAGCATTCTGGAAAATGGGCCGCTGGCCGGCATCAAAGATCCGCAGGTGATGCAATATGCGCTGGTCGTCTCTTATGCTAACGGCGCAGGCGCGTTATTGCGTACTTTTTCATCCGACAGGAAGAAGGCGATAGAAAAAATTAACGATCTGGATGCGGACGAGTTTTTTGAGCATGTTGTTGATAATCATCCCGCGCCGCAGGCGCCGCGCTATATCTGGAAGCTTCAGCAGGCGCTGGACGCCATGTAGTTTAGTGTGAAGATTATTCTCGCACTTTATTCGCTCTTTCTCGGGCCTCGCGCTCAAGCGAAAAAATAATCCGCTGCAACTCCCGCTCCACCGCCGGGCTAACGTTAAGGAAACGAAAGCTCAGGCGGGGAGTGGTGATCGTTTCATTTTTCCCATCAATCACCTTACGCTCGCTGATGGCGATAAGCTGGGCGTCAACGTGAAAAATCCCCCATTGCCCCATGTTCAGTTCAACCTGCGAAAAGCGCGCGCCTTCTGTTAGCCCGTCGGGGATGGCGGATTCCAGTAGCGCGCCCATGCCGCCCAGGGAAAGATCAAACAGGCGAAAACGTAACGTATGGGTGTCCGGTAGCGTGGTGACGCCGTAATAAGGCGGATACAGCGGCGCGCCAATGCGAAAATACTCCCGGCGCTGGACAAACCACAGTGACGACGGCAGGGGCGTGATAAAGGCCGGCAGCCGCTGATATTCACCTGTAACGAGTTGCGGCAACGTGAACTCGACTTTTGCGCCCTGCGTTTCTGCGATAATGGCTACCTGCCCGGCACGTAATACGGCGCTATTTTCATATTCCTGGCTGCCGTAATCTACGATGAGTTTTTCCGGGTCTACCGCCAAAATTTTACTGATGAATTGACCATGCGCCCATGAAATACGCAGTGGAACCTGATTTTTATTTAAATCCCGTAGCACGCCTAATATCGCTAATGGATTTTTTTTCAGGAACTGCTCATTGTAACCACTCACACGAAATAACCCCTGATACGCAGACTATCGTTGGGTTATCGGCATCGGTAGAAAGAACTTAATAGCGATAAATAAATTTTTATGTCCGCGAGATAAATCAGTGTTCAGAAATGCGACGCTCGACTTTGCCTATACTTAAAACGTTTTTACTGGAAAGAGGGTTTGCAAATGGGAATTATCGCCTGGATTATTTTTGGTTTGATTGCCGGCGTTATCGCCAAATTGCTTATGCCGGGGCGCGATGGCGGGGGATTTATCCTGACCTGTATTCTCGGTATCGTCGGGGCGGTCGTTGGCGGATGGCTGGCGACGATGTTTGGTATTGGCGGCAGTATCAGCGGCTTTAATCTGCACAGTTTCCTGGTCGCCGTGGTGGGCGCGATCGTGGTGCTGGTGATTTTCCGCCTTCTGCGACGCGGCTAACCGCTGCAAAACGTTTAAGCGTTGACCCGGTCAGCACCGGGTCAACCTACTATAAACACGCGTTACTGCGTCGCTGCAGACGGCGTTTTTGTCGGCGTTGCGCTTAACGATGCCGGACGAGTAGACGGTACGCTATCACACGGTTTTTCCTGCGGACAAATCAGATCGAGCATTTTCAGCGTCACGCCGTTGGTCCAGCCAAAGCCGTCCTGAAGGGGATATTCGCCGCCGCCACCGCCGGTTCCGGTACTGCTGACATCATATTTTTCGACCAGTTTTTTCTCGCGATCGTAGGTGTGCTGCACATTGGTTAAAAAGCGCCAGGTGACTTCCATTGCCACGTCATCCTGCCCATAATTTTGCAATCCTTCGGCAGCGACCCATTGTAACGGCGCCCAGCCGTTTGGCGCATCCCACTGCTGTCCGCTTTTAACCGAGGTGGTAGCCAGCCCGCCAGGCTGTAGCAGATGCGCCTGGGCCGCCGCCGCCACTTTCGCGGCGCGATCTTTCGCGGCGGCGTTTACATAGAGCGGGAACAGCGCGGCAGCGGTGAGTTGGTTGCGGATTTTATTGTTCTGCAGATCGTAGTCGGCATACCAACCCTCTTTGTTATTCCACAGATGCATTTCAATGGCTTTTTGCCGCGCGTTGGCCAGCGCGTCATATTGCGAGGCTTTGGCCCGATCGCCCGCCGCAGCGCTGGCGCGGGCGAGGGTCTTCTCCAGCTGATACAGCAGAGCGTTAAGATCGACAGGGACAATCGTGGTGGTGCGAATGGTACTGAGCTGCTGCGGATTATCCATCCAGCGGGAGCTGAAATCCCAGCCAGAGGCGGCGGCAGAGCGGAGGTCTCGATAGATCTCCGTTGCCGGGCGGTTGGGGTTGCTTTTGGCGGTAGCGATATCTTCAACCCAGGATTCAGGGCGGGGCGTATCCCGATCGTCCCAGTAGCGGTTGAGAACGCTGCCGTCCTCCAGTTTGACGACGCGTTGGTTTTGTTGCCCTGGCTGCAATGTCTCAACGCCCTCCATCCAGTAGGCGTACTCTTTTTGCAGTTGCGGCAGGTATTCTTTCAGCGCATCGTCACCTTCATGTTCCGCCAGTAACTCAACCATAAACGCAAAGAAAGGCGGCTGCGAACGACTCAGGTAGTAGGTACGGTTGCCGTTGGGAATATGCCCCCAGGCGTCAATTTCGTAACCAAAGTTCGCCACCATATCCGCCACCTTATCCCAGTGCCCGCTTTCCGCCAGCCCCAGCATCGTAAAGTAGCTGTCCCAGTAGTAAATCTCTCTGAATCGCCCACCCGGCACGACATAGGATTCAGGCAACGGCAAGAGCGAGTCCCACTTTTCGACGTTTTTAGTTGAACGGGTCAGCACCGGCCACAGGCCATCAATATGTTCACGCAATGACTGCCCGGCAGGCGGGACATATTTTTCACCCGCTTTCGGCAGGGTGAAGTTAACATCAACAAAATGACGCAAATCGAAGCCGGACTGGTTCCGCTGCATACGATAATCCGCAAGAATCATGAGCGGATCGCTATTAGGTATGGCGTCAGCAAAGGTTTTCTGATCGGGGAAGAGTTTTGCATTCTGGACATCATTAAAGAGCGGGCCAAGCAAAATATCCGGCGGCTGCGGAGTTTCAGTGTCGGAAGACGGGTCTGCGGCAGTCGCCGAAAACGATGCAAACGTCAGCAGCGTCCCTGCCAGCGCCAGTTTTATGGCTTTCTGCAGTAGAACAGAACGGCGAATCTCTGGGGGTATCATCAAGTTATCTCCTTAGCGGTGAGCCAAAGCCAACGGCATTTACCATGACAAAACCTTAGTCTACGATGACCAGATACGCGTGATTGAACCGCTATTTTGCGAACAAACAGACATTTTATTGAGACAGAATTTATCGGCGCGCGCGTGGAAAACGGGGTATACAGACAAAAAATCCACGCCGGGACGTGGATTTTAGCGCAATGATTTGTCGCCTTAACCTGGATAGATACCGCGATCTTTACGGGCCAGCAGAATGCGCTCACAGGCGACAATATAGGCTGCGGTGCGCAGAGAACAGGATTTCTCAGTCGCTTTCTCCCAGACATGGACGATAGCGTCGGTCATGATTTTGTCCATGCGCGCGTTGATCTCTTCTTCGCTCCAGAAGAAGCTGGCCATATCTTGTACCCATTCGAAGTAGCTGACGGTTACGCCGCCTGCGTTACAGACCACGTCAGGCACCACAAGGATACCACGGCTGGCCAGAACATCATCAGCATCCGGATAGGTCGGGCCGTTAGCCCCTTCCAGCACCAGCTTACACGTCAGGGCTTCCGCGCGCTGACGAGTTATCTGGCCTTCAAGCGCCGCCGGGATCAGAATATCCATCTCCAGACGCCAGAACGCATCGCTGGCGATAGTTTCCGCGCCCGGGAAACCGGCTATCTGTTTGTGTTCTGTCTGCCATGCCGTGAGCGCCTTCATGTCAATACCGGTGGCGTTAAACAGCGTTGCGGTATGATCCTGAATCGCCACGACACGGGCGCCAGCGCCTGCAAACAGACGCGCGGCTTCGCTGCCGACGTTACCAAAACCCTGAACCGCAACGCGAGCGCCTTCAACGGCGATATTCGCCCGACGCGCGGCTTCCAGCCCGCTGACGAAAACGCCGCGCCCCGTCGCTTTTTCACGGCCCAGCGAACCGCCAAGATGGATAGGCTTACCGGTGACGACGCCAGTGACCGTCGTGCCATGATTCATGGAATACGTATCCATCATCCAGGCCATCACTTTACCGTTGGTGCCGACATCCGGCGCAGGAATATCTTTCTGCGGCCCGATGATAATGCCGATCTCGCTGGTATAGCGGCGGGTCAAACGCTCCAGTTCACCTTCCGACAGCGAGAACGGATCGACGCGGATGCCGCCTTTGGCGCCGCCGTACGGCAGATTCAGCGCGGCACATTTGATGGTCATCCATGCTGACAGGGCCATCACTTCATTGAGATCAACGTCAGGATGGTAGCGAACACCGCCTTTACCCGGACCTCGGGAGAGGTTGTGCTGCACGCGATATCCTTCGAAATGACGAATAGTGCCATCATCCATTTGTACCGGAATATCGACGATCAGAGCGCGTTTTGGGTGGCGCAGAGTATCCACCCAGGGGGATAACTCGCCCAGATAAGGGGCCACACGCTCGATTTGTTGCAGGTAGGTATTCCAGGCAGATGTGCTGCTATCTGAAGCGTAAGATAACTTATCCATGATAAACCTTAGTGATAAAAGTAATATGTTCTTTAATTGACCGTGGTACATAGTAGATCACACCATGTAGCGATAAATTTAACACTTTTTTAAACAATTAACTCAGATCAAAAATGGCAGGCAGTTGGATTTTCGTTATGATTTTGGATGGGAAGTGGTTAACTATCCTATATAAGAGGTGATATATCGCTAATTATGCAATTAATTGCTTAAATATGCGTAATATGTGCAAGGCGGCTATTTGTCATAATTATGACGCACCTCTAAAAGTAAACATTATGATAACGACATGTATCAATGTTATGTCGTCCTGTCGGCGGGGAAACGTCTTCACCAGGCGCGTAAAAAGATAAAAATAACCGGAGTCAGACGGCGCTGACCCCGGTTTACCTCTTTATTGTTGACGCGACTCAAGCCATACCAACACCAGTGTCGACAGTGAGCACATCAGCAGAATGCCGACAAACCACAGTAAATACCACATCGCTTCCGCTCCCTAATAAAGTTCATGATCGTTGCGGCGGAGGGTCTCCAGGTTGATACGCCCCAACATTTTGTAATAGCTCCACAGCGTATAGAGCAGTACGATCGGCAGAAAAATCAGCACAATCACCAGCATGATTTCGAGCGTCATCTGGCTGGAGGTGCTGTCCCACACCGTCAGGCTGGAGAGAGGACTAACACTCGACGGCATCACAAAAGGAAATAGCGTTATGCCGGCGGTAAAGATGACGCAGGCCTGGGTCAGGGAAGCGAACAGAAATCCACGAATAGTCTGACCGCGAAGGCAGGCATAGAAAGCCAGAATCGGCAGGATCATACCGAGCAACGGGATGATGAGCAGTAGCGGCGAGCGTATAAAATGGTTCATCCATGCGCCAGGGAGTATCGCCACGCCTTTTAAGAGCGGATTGGAAGGGCCGTTGGCATCTTGCGTGAGTAAGACAAAGCCATCAACGCCGGCCCACAGCCAGTAACCGGCCAGCAGGAAGCAGATCACGATCAGCAGCGCGCTGTGGCGGGTGGCCGACAGAGCCCGTTGACGAATAACGCCCTCCGTTTTCAACTGTAACCAGACGCCTCCTTGCATAATCACCAACGACAGACTCAATAATCCACACAGTAGGGCAAAGGGCGAGAGTAACTGCCAGAAGGTGCCAAAATAGTCAACATGAAGCTGCGGCGTGAAGGCAAACGGCACGCCTAAAAACAGGTTGCCGAACGCGATACCGAATACGACTGGGGGAACCAGGCTGCCAATAACCAGACCGGTATCCCACAGCGCGCGCCAGCGGGCATTGGCGATTTTTCCCCGATAATCAAAGGCCAGCGGGCGAAAGAAGAGGGCACACAGCACCAGGATCATCGCCACATAAAAACCGGAAAACGCGGCGGCATAGACCCGTGGCCAGGCGGCGAATAATGCCCCGCCCGCGAGAATCAACCATACCTGGTTTCCTTCCCAGTGGGCGCCGACGCTATTGATCAACACCCGGCGTTCGTCATCGTTGCGCGCTATCAGCGGGAGCAGGCAACCGACACCCATATCAAACCCGTCAGTTACCATAAATGCCACCAGGATAACGCCGATCAGCAGCCACCAAATGAACCGCAACGTTTCATAATCCAACATGATTGTCTCCTTTATCCCTGTTGTTGCGCTTGTTGTTGATGTTGCATGGCGCTTGGCCCAAGACGCGCGTACTTCTGCATCAGATAGACTTCCGCGATTAAAAACAGGGTGTAAAGTCCGAGGATAAGTCCCATTGAGAAGGCCAACTGGCCCGGCGTCAGCGCGGAGTGAGCGTACCAGGTCGGCAGAATGTCCTGAATCGCCCAGGGCTGACGGCCAAACTCCGTCATAAACCAACCGGCTTCAATGGCAATCCACGGTAACGGCAGGCTCCAGAGCGTCATACGCAATACCCAGCGATGCTGGTCGATACGCATTCGCAGCGTCTGTATCAACGCAATCAACATCACCACTAACAGCAGCGAACCGCAGCCGACCATAATACGGAAACTCCAGAACACCGGCGCCACCTGAGGAATAGCGCCACGCTGGGCCGCACGATACTGCTCCGGCGTCACATGGTTCATATCCGGGGCATATTTCGCCAGCAGAATGCCGTACCCCAGATCGCCCTCAACGGCGTGAAACGCATTCAGTACCTGCGGCGAGCGATTGCCTTGCGCTATCTCCTGCATGAGTAGCCAGGCCTCCCGGCCACGCTTCAGGCGCGGCAGAGTGTCGTCCATCAGGTTTTTTAACCCCGGAACCGGCGTATCCAGCGAATGGGTGGCCAGAATACCCAGCAGAGCGGGGATCTTCACGGCAAACGCATTACGCTCCTGTTCCTGCTGCGGCCAGGCAATCAGATGAAACGGCGCGGGCGCGGGTTCGGTTTGCCATTCGCCTTCCATCGCCGCCAGTTTCACCGGCTGAATTTGGGCGACCTCGTAGGCCGAACTGTCCCCCAGTTGCAGGGTTCCCAGAATGGCCAGGGTGCCGAATACTGAGCTGATAGCAAACGAGCGCAAGGCCACTTCACGCTCGCGGCCACGTAGCAGATACCAGGCGCTGATGGACATAATAAACATGGCGCCGGTGACATAACCGGACATGACGGTATGGACGAATTTCACCTGGCTCACCGGGTTAAAGACCAGATCGCTGAAGCTGCTCATTTCCATCCGTAACGTATCGATGTTGAAATGAGCGCCGGTAGGATGCTGCATCCAGCCATTGGCATTCAGAATCCATAATGCTGAAATATTGGAGCCGAAGGCCACCAGCCAGGTGACCAGCAGGTGTTGGTATTTATTCAGCCGCTGCCAGCCGAAAAAGAACAGGCCGACAAAAGTGGATTCGAGAAAGAAGGCCAGTAACGCTTCCATCGCCAGCGGCGCGCCGAAAATATCGCCCACATAGTTGGAATAGAGCGACCAGTTAGTCCCGAACTGAAACTCCATGGTCAGGCCGGTAGCCACACCGAGAGCAAAATTGATCCCGAAGAGCTTGCCCCAGAAACGCGTCATATCGCGGTAGACGGTTTTCCCCGTCACCACATAGATCGTCTCCATGACGGCCAGCAAAAAAATCAGCCCAAGCGTAAGAGGAACAAATAAAAAGTGATACAGCGCGGTCAGCGCAAACTGCCAGCGCGATAAGTCAATGACATCCCACATGCTAACTCCTGTAGGCAGAAAGAGAGTAAAAAGCTAATCAGTACCGGACACCGGTTACGTTCCTGTTGAGAGCGTTAGCGCGTCTCCAGCCATCGGCAGACTTCATCCAGGCGCTGGCGCGAATCGGCCAGATCTTCCGGTGCCGCCAGTACCAGCTCCGGCAAAGGACAAATCTCATAGCTATCGAGCAACGGCCCTTTAAGGGCGTCCAGACAGCGCACATGCCAGAGATGGCGCAATGCTGTGGCGTTGATTTGGCTTTCGCCATACCCGGAGATGCGAATTTGGATGTTCCCGTGTCCGCATAAACGCGCCAGAAAAAGACGATCGGCCTCGCTGAGTGGCAGTTGGGTCAAATTGATGCTGTGAGGTTGCAACGCCGGATCGCGTACGTGCGCCAATAACTCATGGGCCAGCGGCAGTCCATTCATCAGGCCAGCGACAGGCGGAGGCAGCAGAGAGTCGTCAGACAGCGTATCGGCAGTCGCCGCTTGCCACAATGTCAGGGGCGCGCTACCCGCTTCCAGACGATCCGTCAGCAGGCGTCGGTTATGCAGATGGCGTACCCGCCACAGGCCGCAGAAGATGGTCTCCTGGATCTCGCTTTCACTCCCGTCCGGATGCTGAATGCGTACCGAGACTTCGCCTTCTCCCAATAACGTATTGAGGAATGAGAGATCATCGGCATTCAGGGGAGATAACTCCCATCCCAGCACGTCGCCGACTTCCGGAATGCACCGGGCAAGCTGACCTCGCAGATCGGTCAACAATGCCATCACCGCCGGGCTGTGAGCGCAGCGCTCCAGCGCCGCCATACTTGGGTCGCCATTGACCTGACAGGTGAGCGGTAAGGGATTCATCGAGAAACTGGCGTCATCAGGCTGCGTACCTGGCCCCAGCAGATGAAAAAAGGCGTTGCTCATTGTGCTGTCTCCTGCGCTGCGGGAGTGTCAACCATCGAACGCATCAGCGTGAGCAGTTCAGCCCAGGGATGAATGCCGCTGAGCGCGCCGCGTAACTCGCCGTCTGTAAAAACCAACGTCGCCGGAAACCGACGAACATTAAAGCGATCGCCGATAGCTTCGCTTTGTTCAAGGTCGGCCACCGCCACCTGCCAGTCAAACTGCGGGAACTCACGCAGGAGTTCGGCAATCATCACCGGGTTATCGCTGACTTCCGGCGTACGCCGCGGATCGCTACTTAACAGGATGACGCCATCTCCAACCAGTTTGATCCAGTCGTCTACCGTGGAAGCCTCTACCGGTTGCCATCCCCGGGTTAACAGGCGTTGCCATAGCGCAGAGAACGGGGTGTCATTCGCCACTTCTTTTGCCCTCCAGACGTGTCTGATACTGACGTATGCGCACTCCCTCATAATTTTCCATCGACAGGCATTTATAGTTCAGGCAGCGTGCGACCTCGTTTGCCTGCGGTACGATCCCCCAGGCGGCCAGTTGCTCCAGGGCGGCCTGTTCCGCCGCCGGTAGCTGGCTGCGAGCTATTTCGCTCAGGCTACCGCCGTAGTCGTCCAGTAGCGCCGGTTGCAGGCCGACCAGCGCAATGTGACAGGGCAGATGCCCGCGGATGTCGGCCAGCGCCAGAACTTCGGAAAAACTGTTTTGATGCAGGCTCATTTTTTTGGCGCTGAGATACGCGGGGATTTTCTCGCCGGCATAGGTTCGCAGGCTGCCCGGCGCCAGGCCATAATCGATCGCGTCAAGGAGCAGGAGATGGCTGGCTTGCTCTACATAACCTAACAGGTTTAGCCCTTGCGTACCGCCGTCCACAATTTCTACCTCTTCAGGCCAGTGATATCGGGCATACAAACGCTCCGCGACCCGGATACCGAATCCTTCATCGGCCCACAGCAGGTTTCCTAACCCCATCACCACTACGCGTTGCGCATTCATGAGGACTCCTTGTCGTGCGGTTTGGGGAATTTGTGGCTGCGATAGCCATTGATCATGGTGGAGATCACCGTATCGTCGGACATAATGTCTTCCCGGATAGCGAGGTAAACGTGCCCGACGATGAAGGCGGCGATCAGCCACATGCCCAGTCGGTGCCAACTGTGAATATCGATGGAGTTGCCGCCGGTCCAGTAGAAAAATTCAACTACATAGCGGAACGGCGCAAAGATGGCGTACTGGCTATGCTCGCCAAACAGAGCGAAACCGGTGAGGATCATAAATACCGATAACAGGAAATAGCCGAACATCGCGGCCTGCGCGACAGGGTTATGTCCGATGTCGCTCCCCGGTTTTTTCTCCAGAAACAGATACCAGCGGACCACGGAGAAAGCGCCTTGCCACCAACTGCGACGCCAGACCGGGACGATAAACAGCTCTCGCGAATAGCGGTTGCCGACACAGGCCCAATAAATTCGCCCCAGCAGTAACACGGTAAAGATCATCGCGGCGGCAAAGTGGATCAGCCGGATATAGCCCATGTAAAACAGATAGGTCGCCTCGCCACTCACTGACGGCAGCGGTCGGCCAATGAAGTAGCCTGTTACCATCAGTACCAACATGCAGGCCACCGTTAGCCAGTGCCACAGGCGTACCGGCGCTTCAAACACATAGTGGCTGACGGCAGTATCACGCGCCTCCCCGACGCGTGGAGATAGCTTTCCAGTCATCGTTCTTTTCCTTAACGCTTAGCGTACCTGGACGGCAATCAGTTCGCTGCCGTCGTCGCCGAGCACGTGGGTTGAACAGGCGAGGCAGGGGTCGAAGCTGTGCAGCGTCCTCAGGATTTCTAACGGTTGGTCGGGAATCGCCATTTGCGTTCCCATCAATGCCGCTTCATAGGCGCCGATCTGTTTTTTAGGATCGCGTGGGCTGGCGTTCCAGGTGGTGGGAACCACGCACTGATAGAGTTCAATCTTCTGATCGCGTATTGACGCCCAGTGTCCCAACGCTCCGCGAGGCGCTTCGGTAAAACCGATGCCGCGGCAGTGCTGCGGCCAACTGGCCGGTTCCCATTTCTCGGTATTGGCGGTGGCCAGGTCGCCGTTTTTCAGGTTGGTCATAAGCCTGTCGAAAAAATACTGCAGCTTACCGACGGCCCATTGCGCTTCGTGCGCGCGGCATAAAATACGGCCAAGCGTAGACTGGATACCGGAGAGCGGCAGTTTAAGGGCGGACATCATGCGATCTACCGACTCTATGGTGGCGGCATCCCCTTTGTGGTACGCGATAAGCGTTCGGGCAAGCGGGCCGACTTCCATGGCATGACCCCGCCAGCGCGGCGCTTTAATCCAGGAGTAACGTTCCTGCTCGTTGAGCTGCTGGATATGTGTATCGCTGCCTTTGACATCACCCGGGTTGTACCAGGGATCGGTAATGCCGTCAAAAGGATGACGACCCAGCCGATCGTCCGGATAGCGGTACCAGGCGTGATCCACAAACTCCTGTATCTGCTGCGGATCGGCCAAATCTACCGGCATGACATTTTTAAAATCGCCATTGACCACCGCGCCGCCCGGCATTAACAGGCTTTGCTGGCTGAAGTCGTTGGCAATGTCCGGAAATGCGCCGTAACTCAGCACGCATTTATCCGACAGACCGGTGCCAATTTGACTCCATGCTTTATTGAACTGGCCGATAGCCAGCGCGTCCGGAACCATCACGTTGTTAATGAAGTCGGCGGTGCGGGTGATGATCGACTGCACCAGGTTGAGGCGCTCCATATTGATAGCCCCGACCGCGCCGCTTTGATCGAGATTGATCGCGCACGGCATCCCGCCGACGATCCAGTTAGGATGGGGGTTCTTACCGCCAAATATGGTATGGATTTTGACGATCTCGCGCTGGAAGTCGAGGGCTTCAAGATAGTGGGCAAAACCCATCAGATTAGCCTCTGGCGACAGTTTGTACTGTGGATGTCCCCAATAGCCGTTACGGAATATCCCAAGCTGACCGCCATCGACAAATTTCTTTAATCGATTTTGTACGTCAAAGAAGTAGCCCGGCGATGACATCGGCCAGGCGGAAAGGCTTTGCGCCAACTGCGAGGTGGCGCGCGGATCGGCTTTCAGCGCATTCAGAACATCAATCCAGTCCATACCGGCTAACTGATAAAAATGGACCAGATGATCGTGACACCACAACGTAGCCAGCATGATGTTACGTATAATATTGGCGTTATCCGGCACCTGGATACCAATCGCATCTTCGATAGCGTACACCGATGCCAGAGCATGTACCCCGGTACAGACACCACAAATACGTTCAACAAACGCCCAGGCGTCACGCGGGTCACGGCCTTGCAGAATGATCTCCAGCCCGCGGAACATCGTGCCGCAGGAAACGGCATTGGTAATGACGTTTTGCTCATCAATGTTCACTTCGCAGCGCATATGCCCTTCGATGCGGGTAATCGGGTCCACGATCAGACGACGGCCGGCGTCGTTAACGGTATAACCCTGGGTTTGATACTGGTTACTCATGCCTGTTTATCCTCATTGTCCGGCTGTTGTTCGGCTTGCGCTAACTGTTGTTTGTGGCGTTTACGTTGGTTGAGCGCGCTGGCGACAGCGTGACCGCCAACGCCCGCCGCGACCACGCCCAGCGCGGTCAGCCCCACCGTATCGGCGGTTGAATGGGTACCCATCTGAGGAATATCCACCACGCGGCTATAAAACGAGCCGCGATCCCAGAAACCATTTTCTGAACATCCCAGACATCCGTGACCGGACTGGATAGGAAAGGAGACGCCGTCATTCCAGCGTGTGGAGGAGCAGGCGTTATAGGTGGTTGGCCCTTTACAGCCCATCTTGTACAGGCAGTATCCCTTGCGGGCGGCGTCATCATCCCAGCTCTCGACAAATTCACCGGCGTCAAAATGGGCGCGGCGGTAGCATTTATCGTGGATACGCTGACCGTAGAACATTAGTGGACGGCCCATGCGATCGAGTTCCGGCAGACGATCAAACGTCACCATATAGGTGATAATGGCGCTCATGACATCCGGGATTGGCGGACATCCAGGGACCTTCACGATCGGCTTGTCGGTGATCACTTTATCGATAGGCGTTGCCTGGGTCGGATTGGGGCGGGCGGCCTGGACGCAACCCCAGGAAGCGCAGTTTCCCCAGGCAATAATAGCGCTGGCGCCCGCGGCGGCTTTCTTCAGTTTTTCAATAAACGGGCGACCGCCGCTGATACAGAACATCCCTTGTTCTCCTAACGGTGGATTGCCTTCCACCGCCAGAATGTATTTCCCGGCGTAGCGAGTGGTAATATCGTCAAAGACTTCTTCGGCCTGTGCGCCGGCGGCGGCCATCAGGGTGTCGTCATAATCGAGGGAAATCAGCGAGAGGATCACATCTTTGGCTAGCGGGTGCGAGGAACGGATAAAGGATTCGGTACAGCAGGTGCATTCCAGTCCATGAATCCAGACCACCGGAATCCGCGGTTTATTCTCCAGCGCCCAGGCGATCTTTGGCGTCATTCCGGCGCCCAGTCCCAGCGATGTGGCGGCAAGGCTACAGAATTTGAGAAAGCTGCGTCGGGTCACTCCCTTACGACGCATGGCTTGATAAAAGGTCTCCTCGTTATTCATAACGCGTATTTTTTCTCCTTTTTGCACCACGCTCCGCCAGGGGCATAAGGCGCTTTTGCGGGTCCGTTGACGTTCCGCCAGCAAGGCAAATCATTGTGTTACGCGCGAGCGCGGAAACGAGCCCGATTCACTTTGCACCGGCGTATATCGCCAGAAATAATGTGAAAAAAGCGTATCGGATTAACGATAAGAAACAATGTGAAGTGTGTGGGTATAGCTTATAGCGGTATATTTATACCCATTATCGGTTTTTCGGCGAAAGGGCCGTGGCGGGGAAGGACGGTTGAGCTTGTTCCAGGATGAGGTTTCAGCGAGTGACCTCGGGTAGATTTAGCCTGGTCTCGCCATTTCAGGATACGTAAGTTGACGCAAAAGGAGGGAGGATTTGATGTCATCGTTAAAAGAAGCATACTTCGTGAAGATTTTTATATAAAATAGTGATGCTGGTTTTAAAGGAATGCAAAAAAGAGACCGTTTGAAAGAGGGCGTCCCATGAAAAATAACATCAGATTTGACTTGTCCGATTATTTGATTCATTTTTTTCGGGACGTTGATTTAGAGACCGGTAGCCATATTTATTTGCCTGAACACTGTGGTTTTAATAATCAGCACCACGCATGTTTCATTGATGCTAAATATTTACTTCGATTATCTTTACGCAGTCATAAAATTTTCTCGTCCTGGTCATACCGAAATGGGCAACGAACCGTATATGGTGACTCCCCGGTGGTATGCTTTACAGATATGCCGATTGCAGCTTATTTAGAAACTGGTGTTCGCCGATTAGAACGAAATGAAAAAATCGGTTTATATGCAATCGTTTTACCTAAAGAGCAAATGTTTAATTATGGGGCAAGGCCAGTAATATATGGGTTAGATCAGCATAACAATGCTCGATACTCGCAAGGCAGAAACGGGGAACGTATTCTTGATGAAACGGTTCTTCCTTTGATTGAACAATATAGATATGTTACTTATGTTCCAGGTAAGATTGACTGGACACATGAACGCGAATGGCGATGGCCATATCGTGGCGATATTAAAAATTTCCTTAATCATATTAAAGAGTATGGTATTCCGGAAAACATTGAAAGCACCCCAGGGTTTGATTTTAAATCAAGCGAAATAAATGGTGCGGGAATAATCGTCCCATTTGTAGAAGATATCCCTACCGTAGCTCACGATATTTTAACTTTAATTGACCGGGGTGTAATCGGAAGAAATACTTTCAAATTCATTATAGCTGTAGAGAGTTTACAATCATGGACCCAGCTCTCGGAACCGGGCGCGTTACTGACTTGTATTAATGATAATACTTTCGGATTTGAAGCTTTTTTTGATTTATCTGCATCTAAAGTAAAAAATTATGCTGATTCTATCAATGATTATGTAAGTGAATTATATTCAAAAAAAGATTTTCTAAATGATAGCTATGCAATGGAATTTGGAAATGCCTGGGTCTGGATTCATGATAACCAATCCCAGGTGGTACGGGCGTTACTGCAGGCTGGAATGATCGAGGTTAATAAAGAAGGGCGGTACTTATTAGATGTTAATTTGGCTTCTGTTGATTGGCCATTAAGAAGAAAAGAAGCTTTCGCAAGTCATATTGCGGGATGGCTCAAACATCGTTTTGATATCGAAGCGGGAAGGTATTCCGTTCAGGGAAAAGATCATTATGATGCGATCCCAAGTTATGAGACGCCGCTAAAGGAACAGCATCCTTTTTATAATCATACAGTGAATGTCGACTGGTAATTAAGAAAAGAACTTACCCTGTTAGCTCTGCGTTAATTGAGCCTGTCAGCATGAGTTGAGATATTATGAAATAAAAAATCCACGCGGCTGCGTGGATTTTATGACTTTCTTTGCCTCTCATGAGGTTCAATGAAACCTCATGAGACAACAAATGTTATTTAGACGTTGAACAGGAAGTTCATTATATCGCCATCTTTAACGATGTAATCTTTGCCTTCCGCTCGCATCTTACCGGCTTCTTTCGCGCCTTGTTCACCTTTATAGGTAATAAAGTCGTCAAAGGCGATAGTTTGGGCGCGGATAAAGCCTTTTTCGAAGTCGGTATGGATTTTACCTGCCGCCTGCGGCGCGGTTGCGCCAACCGGAATGGTCCATGCGCGAACTTCTTTCACCCCGGCGGTAAAGTAGGTCTGGAGGTTCAGCAGGCGATAACCTGCGCGAATAACGCGGTTCAGCCCCGGTTCTTCCAGACCCAGTTCAGCCATAAATTCGTCGCGCTCGTCATCATCCAGCTCAGCAATATCAGCTTCGACGGCGGCACACACCGGAACCACGACCGAACCTTCTTTGGCGGCGATTTCGCGAACCTGGTCGAGATACGGGTTATTTTCAAAACCGTCTTCATTGACGTTAGCGATATACATCGTCGGCTTCAGCGTCAGGAAGCTTAAATAACGGATAGCCGCTTTATCTTCGTCCGTCAGGTCCAGCGAACGCAGCATCCCCGCTTCGGCCAGGTGCGGCAGGCATTTTTCCAGCGCGGCCAGTTCCGCTTTGGCGTCTTTATCGCCGCCTTTGGCTTTCTTCTGTACGCGATGGATAGCGCGCTCGCAGGTATCGAGGTCAGCCAGCGCCAGCTCGGTATTGATAACATCAATATCTTCTGCCGGATTTACTTTACCCGCCACGTGGATGATATTGTCGTTCTCAAAGCAGCGAACCACGTGACCGATAGCTTCGGTTTCACGGATATTGGTCAGGAACTGGTTACCCAACCCTTCGCCTTTGGACGCGCCTTTCACCAGACCGGCGATATCCACGAACTCCATCGTGGTTGGTAGAATGCGTTGCGGTTTAACAATCTCAGCCAACTGGTCCAGACGCGGATCGGGCATCGGCACGACACCGGTATTCGGTTCGATAGTGCAGAACGGAAAGTTTGCCGCTTCAATACCGGCTTTTGTCAGCGCGTTGAACAGGGTGGATTTCCCGACGTTGGGCAGACCGACGATACCGCATTTGAATCCCATGATTTAACTCACCTTAATATCTTAATAATCAACCTGTTATAGAAAACAGATTGCAGAAATGGAAATAACTTCGCCTATTATACACGGCGTGCGGCAAAAATGCCGCACATCACTGGTTATTGCGCCTTAAAGGTATGCAAACGGCTTGTTGCTTTGGCCAGACCCTCTTTGAACCACAATTCCGTACAGCGTGCCGCTTCGTCAATGGCCTCATCAATTAATTTTTGTTCAGAAACAGGGGGTTTACCCAGCACGAAACCAACAACTTTATTTTTATCGCCTGGATGACCAATTCCAACGCGCAAGCGGTGAAAGTTGGGATTATTGCCCAGCTTGCTGATGATGTCTTTCAGACCATTGTGGCCGCCGTGGCCGCCGCCAAGTTTAAATTTCGCCACGCCCGGAGGGAGATCCAGCTCGTCATGAGCGACCAGAATTTCGTCCGGCTGAATACGGTAAAAACTGGCCATTGCGCCAACTGCTTTACCACTGAGATTCATGAACGTGGTGGGTACTAGCAGGCGAACATCTTCCCCTTCCAGCGTGATGCGTGAGGTATAGCCAAAGAATTTAGGCTCTTCACGCAACGGCGCGCGCAGGCGCTCCGCCAGTAAATCGACGTACCATGCGCCTGCATTGTGTCGCGTCGCGGCATATTCCGCGCCGGGATTCGCCAGACCAACAATCAATTTAATTGCCACGTTTTTTGTCCTGAGTAGATCCATAACTGGCGCGTAGTTTACTGTCTGTCTGCCCGCTTGACAAAACACAGCGACACTCTGAAGTAAATTAAATAATTGCCAGCATTTATTATTAAAAATGTAAACTGTTCAGTGTGTTATTTGTAAAGTTTTGTTAAATGAAACTTTACATTTGTGATCGCACCCGCACTTACAAATGGAAGTGTTGTCTATACTTTACACATAAAGTTTAGGGGGATTTCCTAAAAACAACCCAAAAGTTCCGGAGGTGACATATGAAACGCAAAAACGCTTCGTTATTCGGTAACGTGCTGATGGGGTTGGGGCTGGTCGTGATGGTTGTCGGCGTGGGTTACTCTATTTTAAACCAACTGCCGCAGTTTAATTTGCCGCAATTTTTTGCGCATGGCGCAATACTGAGCATTTTTGTCGGTGCAGTTCTTTGGCTGGCGGGGGCTCGTGTAGGGGGGCATGAGCAGGTGAGCGACAAATATTGGTGGGTACGTCATTATGACAAACGTTGCCGCCGTAACGACAATCGTCGTCATAGCTAACCGGTTTAGGCCCGGTAAGCGTTATCGCCACCGGGCATTGTCCATTAACTGAGTAAATCCGCTAACGCCTCCGTCCTGTTCGGGAAGAAGGTCAGACGCCCGGGAATAGGTTTGATACCGGCACGCGCCATTGTGCGCAGCGGTTGGAACTCCAGGTTACTGATACGCAATTCGCAACCCTCCGGCAGACGCTTCACAAAACGCTGAAAAGCATCAAGCCCGCCTGCATCCAGTACTGGCACTGCGTCCCATTTCAGAACGACGATACGTTTGCCCTTAATACGTGACTCAAGGTCGGTAAACAGCCCTTCCGCCGCAGCGAAAAAGAGCGGCCCGATAACACGCAGCACCAGCACATCTTCAGGCACATCGACATTGACCGGCGCAAGTCGAGTCATTCGCGCAATACGGCGCATAAACAGCAGGGAAGCAAGGACAATCCCCACGCTGATGGCGATGACCATATCAAACAGAACCGTTAATGACATGCACAGCAGCATAACGATAATGTCGTCTTTCGGTGCATGGCGTAACAGATCCACCACTTTATGGGCTTCACTCATATTCCATGCCACCATCAGCAGTAGCGCCGCCATCGCGGAAAGCGGCAGCCAGGAGAGTAGCGGGGCTAAGACCAGTAGCGCCAGAATAACCAGGATAGCGTGAATTACCGCTGAGACGGGAGAGGTCGCGCCAGCGCGGACGTTGGCGGCAGAGCGGGCAATCGCGGCGGTGGCGGTGATGCCGCCAAAGAACGGCGCGACCATATTCCCCAGCCCCTGGCCGATAAGTTCGCTGTTAGCTTTATGTTTGGTGCCGGTCATGCCGTCCAGCACGACGGCGCAGAGCAATGATTCGATTGCCCCCAGCATTGCCATCGAGAAGGCCGCTGGCAGCAGCGCGCGCAGTGAATCCCAGCTTAGCGTGAAATCGGAGCCAGGAAGACTCCACGGCAGCATCAGTTGCGGCAGGAGCTGCGGGATGCCGTTGCCCTGGGTGCCGTCAGCCAGAACGTAATGGAACTGTGAGCCGATAGTCGCCACATTGCCGCCCAGCAGATTAACAATCCCCATTACGGCGCAACCGGCCAGCAGCGCGGGAAGATGTCCTGGCAGACGAATACCGAGACGCGGCCAGAAAATCAACGTTCCCAGCGTTACCACGCCAATGGCGGCATCGCCAATATTGACGGTGGGCAACGCCATAAACAGCGCGCCGACTTTCTGCAAATAGTGCTCTGGCACATGGGCCATCTGCAGACCAAGAAAATCTTTAATCTGCATGGTACCGATGGTAATACCAATCCCTGAGGTAAAACCCAACGTGACCGACACCGGGATATATTCAATCAATCGCCCCAGTCTCGCCAGGCCGAAAAGGATCAGGAAGAAGCCCGACATCAGCGTGGCGACCAGTAGGCCCGCCAGACCAAACTGTTGCGATACCGGATACAAAATCACCACAAACGCGGCGGTAGGGCCGGAAACGCTAAAGCGCGAGCCGCCGGTTAGCGCGATCACGATCCCGGCGACAGCGGAGGTATAGAGGCCATATTGCGGCGCAACGCCACTGCCAATTGCCAGCGCCATCGCCAGCGGGATAGCAATAATCCCGACGGTGATCCCGGCTATCACATCACGGGTGAACCGGGAGGCGGTATATTTTTCTTTCCAGCAAGCATCGATGAGAGCGCGGAAAGGCATCACATGTGAGGAAAATAATTTGTTCACAATAATGTTTCATCCATGAGCGCATCATCTGTCAACTAAATGGCAGGTGAAGGAGGCATAAGTCATACAAAAGGGTGTTACAGACAAAAAAACCCGCCGCAGCGGGTTTGAGATCCGGGTTCGATCAATGCTCGAACATGGCGGAAATCGATTCTTCGTTGCTGATGCGGCGAATCGCTTCGGCCAGCATACCTGACAGGGTCAAGGTACGCACGTTCGGCAGCGCTTTGATTTCGTCGGTCAGCGGAATGGTGTCGCAGACAACGACTTCATCAATGACGGAGTTGCGCAGGTTGTTTGCCGCATTGCCTGAGAAGATCGGGTGCGTCGCGTAGGCAAACACGCGTTTAGCGCCACGTTCTTTCAATGCTTCTGCTGCTTTGCACAGAGTACCGCCGGTATCGATCATATCATCAACCAGCACGCAGTCACGGCCAGCGACGTCGCCGATGATGTGCATCACCTGAGAAACGTTCGCGCGCGGACGACGTTTATCAATGATAGCCATATCGGTATCGTTCAGCAGCTTAGCGATAGCGCGGGCACGAACCACGCCGCCAATATCCGGAGAAACCACGATCGGGTTATCCAGATTCAGTTGCAGCATATCTTCGAGCAGGATTGGGCTACCGAACACGTTATCAACCGGAACGTCAAAGAAGCCCTGGATCTGTTCAGCATGCAGATCTACGGTGAGAACGCGGTCAACGCCGACGCTGGACAGGAAGTCAGCGACAACTTTTGCGGTAATCGGCACACGGGCGGAACGTACGCGACGGTCCTGACGTGCATAGCCAAAGTAGGGGATAACGGCGGTGATACGACCTGCGGAAGCACGACGCAGGGCATCAACCATAACGACCAATTCCATCAGGTTGTCGTTGGTTGGGGCACAAGTGGACTGGATGATGAAAATATCACCACCGCGTACATTTTCGTTGATTTGTACGCTGACTTCGCCGTCGCTAAAGCGACCTACGGCGGCGTCGCCGAGAGAAGTGTACAGGCGGTTGGCAATACGTTGTGCTAGTTCCGGGGTGGCGTTACCAGCAAAAAGCTTCATATCAGGCACGAGAAGAACCTCAGGCATGCGTCCATTGGTGGAAAAGATTTGCCGAAAACTGTGCGGGCCAGGCAAAATCCTATCCAGGCGGTGTATTAAAGAGCGCGATGCAACGTCTGGAACAAGGTGACGTTGTCACCGAAGCTCAGCTTGCCCGGCTTACTCGTCTTCATTCACGTTTCATGTGCGCTGGTATCGATGTCTCACACCGGTCAAATACGGCATATATGACCGGCGACTCGTCATTTCGCCATCTTCCTGAAACCCGAATGCGTTAGAGTAACTCTCGATGCAATGGGGAGAGGTTGACACCCTTCGCCACAAAAGCATTGAGCCATTCCGGGGCTTGCTCAAGCACCTGGCGAGCACAAGACTCTGTATCGAATTCAGCAAAGACACAGGCCCCTGTCCCAGTCAGGCGCGATGGCGCGTATTCTAACAGCCAGGAAAGCGCCGCATCAACCTCGCGAAAACGTTTTCTTGCGATAACCTCGCAATCATTGCTGAATTCACATTTTAGTAACGTATCTATTGACCTTTTTGGCGTATTACGCGGCAATTGAGGATCTTTAAAGATAACCGGTGTCGGAATGCTTACGCCAGGGTGCGCGACCAGATACCATTTTTCCGGCGGATTCACCGGCGTTAATATTTCGCCTACGCCTTCGGCAAACGCGGCGTGGCCACGAACAAAGACCGGGACGTCGGCGCCGAGCGTTAGGCCGAGCGTCGCCAGTTCATCAATGGAAAGCCCGCATTGCCAAAGATGATTGAGCGCCACCAGAACGGTCGCGGCGTTAGACGAGCCGCCGCCCAGACCGCCGCCCATGGGAAGGCGCTTCTCAATGCTGATATCCGCGCCGCTTCCGGCGGGCAGGCGCCCACTCTCCGAGGCGGCTTTCATCAACAGCCGCGCGGCGCGGACGATCAGATTGTCTTCATTTTCAACGCCGGTAACCGGCGTTAATAAATGGATTTCGCCATCGTGACGCGGTTCGATGTGGAGTGTGTCGCCATAATCCAGAAACTGAAACAGCGTCTGCAGCGTGTGGTAGCCGTCTGCACGCTGTCCGGTGATATATAAAAACAGGTTTAATTTTGCCGGAGAAGGCCAATGGGTCATCATTTCACAATCCAGTTATCCATTTTCAGCTTAATGCGCTGACTGCCGTCTGAAAGCTCCATATTGGCAGGCATGGCAGGCTGCGTTTTGCTGTCATAGCCACCGTAAACCACTTTCCAGTTTTTACCATCCTGGCGGTAGTTCACTTCGCTCAGGCGGTACTGGTCGTCCAGTTTGTAGTCGGTGGCATCGCCAGGCAGGCCGAGGATCCACTGCCGCAGGCTGTTTAACGGAATCGGCATCCCGGTGAGTTTGCCGATCATCTCTTCGGCGTCATCGGCGGTATAACGCTGGCCTTTGTTATCCACCAACTGGACGTTGCCCGGCTGGGCGTTAAGCTCCAGCTCGGTGCTGCCCAGCGGGTTGGTAAGCAGCAGGCGGTAGCGATCCTGTCCGGTCTGTTGCCAGAAGAAGCGCGCATAGACTTTCTGATCATCTGAGATGTAAGCAAAGGCGCCGCGCGTCTGGTATTGATTCAGATGACGCACCTCTTGCTGATGCTGGCGCCACTGAGGGGAATCCGGGCTCTTGCCCGGGCCTTTATGCCCAGGAAGCGTACAGGCGGTGAGAACCAGGCTTGCTAACGGCAGTAGACGAATCAGGCGAAAATCGGGCAGGGTCATAGTGATGACGAATCCTTGTGATACGGTGCAATAATTGCCTGATGGCGTTACGCTTATCAGGCCTGAAAACTGAACCTGCAGGCTGTAAAAACGTTCGCGCCGCGATTCGGCAAATTTTTGCTATCGGTTACAGTTATAGCCTTTAATGCTAGCGCCGCCTGGTGACATCGTCTACTTTCAAGTTGTCTTAAATCATCAAATTAGCGAGCGCTGCCAATTACTCCAAAAGGGGGCTCTCTCTTTTATTGACCACGCGCATCCTGTATGATGCAAGCAGACTAACCATATCAACGCTGGTACTACTCCCGCAGACATGACCCTTTTAGCGCTCGGTATTAACCATAAAACGGCACCTGTATCGCTGCGAGAACGCGTAACGTTTTCGCCGGACACGCTTGATCAGGCGCTGGACAGCCTGCTTGCGCAGCCAATGGTGCAGGGCGGGGTCGTGCTGTCAACTTGTAACCGTACAGAGTTGTATTTGAGCGTGGAAGAGCAGGATAACCTGCAGGAAGCGCTGATCCGCTGGTTATGCGATTACCATAACCTGAACGAGGACGATCTGCGCAACAGTCTGTACTGGCATCAGGACAATGACGCCGTCAGCCACCTGATGCGCGTCGCCAGCGGTCTGGATTCACTGGTGCTGGGCGAACCGCAAATCCTCGGTCAGGTGAAAAAAGCGTTTGCGGATTCGCAAAAAGGCCACCTTAACGCCAGCGCGCTGGAGCGAATGTTTCAGAAGTCTTTTTCCGTCGCCAAGCGAGTGCGGACTGAAACCGATATCGGCGCCAGCGCCGTCTCCGTCGCGTTTGCCGCCTGTACGCTCGCCCGCCAAATCTTTGAATCGCTCTCGACGGTCACTGTACTGTTAGTTGGCGCGGGCGAAACTATTGAACTGGTGGCGCGTCACCTGCGCGAGCATAAAGTACAAAAGATGATTATCGCCAACCGAACCCGCGAGCGCGCGCAAGCCCTGGCGGATGAAGTAGGCGCTGAGGTTATCTCGCTCAGCGATATCGACGCCCGTTTGCAGGATGCCGATATTATCATCAGTTCGACCGCTAGCCCGCTGCCGATTATCGGTAAAGGCATGGTGGAGCGCGCATTAAAAAGCCGTCGCAACCAGCCGATGCTGCTGGTGGATATCGCCGTACCGCGCGACGTTGAGCCGGAAGTCGGCAAACTGGCGAACGCTTATCTTTATAGCGTCGATGATTTACAGAGCATCATTTCGCACAATCTGGCGCAGCGTCAGGCTGCGGCGGTGGAAGCGGAAACGATTGTTGAGCAGGAAGCCAGCGAGTTTATGGCCTGGCTACGCGCCCAGGGGGCCAGCGAGACCATTCGGGAATACCGTAGTCAGTCGGAGCAGATTCGTGACGAACTGACTACCAAAGCGCTGTCGGCCCTTCAACAGGGCGGCGATGCGCAAGCCATCTTGCAGGATCTGGCATGGAAACTGACCAACCGCCTGATTCATGCGCCAACGAAATCACTTCAACAGGCTGCCCGTGACGGGGATGACGAACGCCTGAATATTCTGCGCGACAGCCTCGGGCTGGAGTAGCAGCACACACCACACTTTTTTACAGGGTGAATTTACGCCTATGAAGCCTTCTATCGTTGCCAAACTGGAAGCCCTGCACGAACGCCATGAGGAAGTTCAGGCGTTGCTGGGCGATGCGGGAATTATCGCCGACCAGGACCGCTTTCGCGCATTGTCGCGCGAATATGCGCAATTAAGCGACGTTTCTCGCTGTTTTACGGACTGGCAACAGGTTCAGGACGATATCGAGACGGCTCAGATGATGCTCGACGATCCTGAAATGCGAGAAATGGCGCAGGAAGAACTGCGCGAAGCGAAAGAAAAAAGCGAACAACTGGAGCAACAGTTACAGGTACTGCTGCTGCCGAAAGATCCGGACGATGAACGAAACGCGTTCCTTGAGGTTCGCGCCGGCACCGGCGGCGATGAAGCCGCGCTGTTTGCCGGCGATCTGTTCCGCATGTACAGCCGTTATGCCGAATCGCGCCGCTGGCGCGTGGAGATCATGAGCATGAGCGAAGGCGAGCATGGCGGTTATAAAGAGATCATCGCCAAAATCAGCGGCGACGGCGTGTATGGCCGACTGAAATTTGAGTCCGGCGGACACCGCGTACAGCGTGTTCCGGCGACCGAGTCGCAGGGGCGTATCCATACCTCCGCCTGTACCGTCGCCGTGATGCCGGAGCTGCCGGAAGCCGAGCTGCCGGATATTAACCCGGCGGATCTGCGCATTGATACGTTTCGTTCTTCCGGCGCGGGCGGTCAGCACGTTAACACCACCGACTCCGCTATCCGTATTACCCACTTGCCGACCGGCATCGTGGTGGAATGCCAGGACGAGCGTTCGCAGCATAAAAACAAAGCGAAAGCGCTCTCGGTGCTCGGGGCGCGTATTCACGCCGCCGAAACGGCAAAACGCCAGCAGGCCGAGGCGTCAACGCGCCGCAACCTGCTTGGCAGCGGCGATCGCAGCGATCGTAACCGGACCTATAATTTCCCGCAGGGGCGCGTGACCGATCATCGTATTAATCTGACGTTATATCGCCTTGATGAAACGATGGAAGGTAAGTTGGATATGCTGATTGAGCCGATTGTTCAGGAACATCAGGCTGACCTGTTAGCCGCGTTGTCCGAGCAGGAATAATGGATTTTCAGCACTGGCTGCATGAGGCGGTAAACCAGCTCCGGGACAGCGACAGCCCCCGGCGCGACGCCGAGATCCTGCTTGAGTACGTTACGGGCAAGGGGCGGACGTATATCATGGCCTTTGGCGAAACGCCGCTTACTGACGTCCAGCAACAACAGCTCGCGGATCTGCTGCAGCGGCGTAGACAGGGCGAACCCATTGCGTACCTGACGGGCTTACGCGAATTTTGGTCGCTGCCGCTCTTCGTTTCTCCCGCCACGCTAATCCCGCGCCCGGATACCGAATGTCTGGTTGAACAGGCGTTGGCGCGATTGCCGGTCAAAACCTGTCGTATTCTGGATTTAGGCACCGGAACCGGCGCGATTGCGCTGGCGCTGGCCTGCGAGCGACCGGATTGCGAGGTGACTGCGGTCGATCGTATGCCTGATGCGGTTGCGCTGGCGATACGCAACGCGGAACATTTGGCCATCCGGAATGTGCGTATACTGCAAAGTTGTTGGTTCAGCGCGCTATCGGGGCAGCAGTTCGACATGATTGTCAGCAATCCGCCCTACATTGATGCGCAGGACCCGCACCTTAGCGAAGGTGATGTACGCTTTGAACCGCGCTCGGCGTTGGTGGCGGACGAAAACGGTATGGCGGATCTTACGCATATTATCGATAACGCCCGCCTGATGTTAACGCCCGGCGGCTTCCTGCTGTTGGAACACGGTTGGCAGCAAGGCGAAGCGGTAAGAGCGGTTTTCAGGCGGTCTGGTTACTCGGATGTAGAAACGTGTCGTGATTATGGTGGTAATGAACGCGTGACCTGCGGACGTTTTACGCCATGACAATTGCAATGTTGCTCACGCTTCATCTTATCTGTGTTGCGCTCTCCGTCAGTTTGTTTGTCGCTCGTTACTGGTGGCGCTATTGCGGCCATGCGTTGGCCGCCGCGCGCTGGACACGAATCGTGCCTCCCGTCATAGATACCCTGTTACTGCTTAGCGGTATTGGGTTAATCGTTAAAACGCACATCCTGCCATTCACGGAGTCGGGCTCATGGCTGACTGAAAAACTGTTTGGCGTTATCATCTACATCGTTTTGGGTTTTATTGCGCTTGATTATCGTCAGGCGCGCAGCCAGCAGGCGCGTTTTATCGCTTTCCCGCTGGCGCTGGTGGTGCTGTACATCATCATTAAACTCGCCACCACAAAAATACCGTTACTGGGGTAAGTCATGAGGTCGTTAGCTGATTTCGAATTTAACAATGCGCCGCTGTGTGATGGCATGATCCTGGCATCAGAGATGATTCGCCTGGATTTTCCCACGCAGTTTGTCTACGACGAACTGGAACGTCTGGTCAGTCTGGCGCAGGAAGAAATTAGCCAGCTCCTGTCTCAGGATGAGCAACTGGAAAAATTGCTGGCACTTTTTTACGGCGAGTGGGGGTTCACGGATTCCCGCGGCGTCTACCGTCTTTCTGATGCTTTATGGCTCGATAAAGTCCTGAAAAAACGCCAGGGTAGCGCGGTATCGTTGGGCGCTATTTTATTATGGATAGCAAACCGTCTTGATTTGCCGTTGGTGCCCGTTATCTTCCCAACGCAGTTGATTTTGCGTATTGAATCGCTGGAAGGGGAAATGTGGCTGATTAACCCGTTCAACGGTGAAACGCTTGATGAACATACCCTCGAAGTCTGGTTAAAAGGCAATATTAGTCCTGTCGCCGAGTTGTTTAACGAAGATTTGGACGAGGCGGATAACGCCGAAGTGATTCGTAAGCTACTGGATACGCTGAAATCCTCGCTGATGGAGGAACGGCAAATGGAGCTGGCGCTGCGCGTTAGCGAAGCATTGTTGCAATTTAACCCGGAAGATCCTTACGAAATCCGTGACCGCGGGTTGATCTACGCGCAGCTTGAGTGTGAACACGTTGCGCTGACTGATTTAAGCTACTTCGTTGAACAGTGTCCGGAAGACCCGATCAGCGAAATGATTCGTGCGCAGATCAACACCATTGCGCACAAGCAAATTGTTCTACATTAATTAACCGACATTTTACCTATAAGTGTAAGGCGATCCTATGAAACAAAAAGTGGTTAACATTGGCGACATTAAGGTGGCAAATGATCTGCCGTTTGTGCTGTTTGGCGGTATGAACGTGCTGGAGTCACGCGATCTGGCAATGCGCATTTGTGAGCACTACGTAACCGTTACCCAGAAGCTGGGTATTCCTTACGTGTTCAAGGCCTCTTTTGATAAAGCCAACCGTTCCTCTATTCACTCTTACCGTGGGCCGGGTCTGGAAGAAGGGATGAAAATCTTCCAGGAACTCAAACAGACATTTGGCGTAAAAGTGATCACTGACGTCCATGAAGCCAGCCAGGCGCAGCCTGTTGCTGATGTGGTTGACGTGATTCAGCTCCCGGCGTTTCTGGCGCGCCAGACCGACCTGGTGGAAGCGATGGCGAAAACCGGCGCTGTGATTAACGTGAAAAAGCCGCAGTTCGTAAGCCCAGGTCAGATGGGCAATATCGTGGATAAGTTCCATGAGGGCGGCAACGATAAGGTGATTCTGTGCGACCGCGGCGCGAACTTCGGTTATGACAACCTGGTGGTAGATATGCTGGGCTTTAGCGTGATGAAAAAGGTCTCCGGCAACTCGCCGGTGATTTTCGACGTTACCCACGCGCTGCAATGCCGCGACCCATTTGGCGCCGCCTCTGGCGGTCGTCGTGGTCAGGTGACCGAGCTGGCGCGCGCCGGTATGGCTGTCGGTCTGGCGGGCCTGTTCCTGGAGTCGCATCCGGACCCGGCTAACGCGAAGTGCGACGGTCCTTCCGCGCTGCCGCTGGCGAAACTGGAGCAGTTCCTGACCCAGATAAAAGCGATTGATGATTTGGTGAAAAGCTTCGACGAGCTGGATACCGAGAACTGATTGCGGTTTTTAGCTTGTGTAGGCCGGATAAGATACTATCCGGCTTTTTTATATCAGGCAAAAATCGTCATCAGATAGGCGGCAAATAAAGCCAGATGCGCCGCGCCGTTTAGCACGTTGGTGCGTCCGGTAGAGAACGAAATATGGCACAGCACTAACGAGGCTACCATCACTACCATTTCCGGCGCGCCTAAACCAAACACCAGATCATTACCTGTCGCCCAGGCGATGAGCGTGACGACCGGCACGGTTAATGAAATCGTCGCCAACACCGATCCGAAGAACAGATTCATTGCCCGTTGAACCTGATTATTCAGTACCGCCTTCAGCGCGCCCAGTCCTTCCGGCGAGAGAATTAACAGCGCGACCAGGAAACCGGTAAAGGCGACCGGGGCGTTCATGCTGGTCAGCAACGCCTCCAGCGGGCTGGCATTCATTTTGGTAACGGCAATGACCGCAATTAAATGAATGAGTAACCAGACCGTATGCCAGCCGCTACTGTGCGCGGAGGGTTTACCGTGGTGTGGATTGTCATCATCGCCTTCATCTTCATGTTCATAGATAAATAAGCTCTGGTGCGTTTTGGTTTGAATCAACAAAAATACGCCGTACATCGCGGCGGAAATTAACGCGACCAATAATGCCTGACCGGTAGAGAAATTGGCTTGCGGCAATGCCATTGGAAAAACCAGCACAATAATCGCCAGCGGAAACAGCGCGATAAGATACTGCTTAATCCCGAATAAATTCATATATTGCGTTGCGAATTTACGCCCGCCCAACAACAACGAGAAACCGACCAGTCCCCCGGTGACAATCATAATAATAGAGTAGAGCGTATCACGCATAAGCGTTGGCGCAGCATCGCCGGTGGCCATCAGCGCTGAAATTAAACTCACTTCAAGAATAACGACGGACAGGCTTAAAATAAGCGATCCATAGGGTTCGCCGAGTCGATGCGCTAATACATCGGCATGACGGACCACGCTAAATGCGCTGCTTAAAATACCAATAAGTGCAAGGATATTGATGCCAATAACCACTGGTAGTGACTGGCTGCTTCCCCAAAGGAACAGCACTACCAGCGCAAGAACCGGGAAAATAAGCGAAGTCTCCTTATGGCGGGTTTTCACCGCCTCACAGGCATGTGTCATGAGGGTCTCCCTTGTGCAGGTGTTAATATTTTGGAAAGAGTAAAGAAGGTAAAAATAGCAGAAATTTGTATTTTTTTAGTGGTTTTTTACGTAGTTTTACGGCGTAGACGATTTTTTTCTTTCAAGGTCAGTAAAACAAGCATCTTGTTTTAACAGTGTTTAAATAACAAAAAGTTAATTTCCGTAAAAAGCAAAAATCCTCCTCGACTGGCGTAATAACGCATTGTTTACCACACTTAATGTTTTCCCTGAAGACGGAGGCGCTGATGCCGTATAAAGCCAAAAGTGATTTACCCGATAATGTGCGGAATGTTCTTCCAGCCCATGCCCAGGACATTTACAAAGAAGCGTTTAATAGCGCCTGGGAGCAATATAAAGATAAAGCCGATCGTCGTGATGACGCCAGCCGCGAGGAAACCGCACACAAAGTCGCCTGGGCGGCGGTTAAAAACGATTATGAAAAAGGCGAGGATGATAAATGGCATAAGAAAAAATAAACGCGGTATTACTCGCGTGTTAGCCTGATTTTCTTGCCGGAAGTCTATCCTGACGCGGGAGCTTTTCCCGCGTACAGATTTAAAATGTCAGCACTTTGTCCGCCGCCAGCGTCCATTGCGCCAGCTCGACCAGCGTTCCGATTTCCACACCGTCAATCAGCGGCAGGGGAGTGATACCACGTCCGTCCGCACAGGTTTTGCATAATTTTACCGGTACGTTTTGCGCGGTCAGAATTTCCAGCATTTGCTGAATATTGTAGCCCTCGGCTGGTTTTTGACCGCGTAACCCTGCGGTTACGGCATCTGACATCAAAAACAGGCGTAAATTGAGATGGCTTTCCTGCTCGCGCAGCGCAATGGCCAGACGCAGGCTATTAAATAATGATTCGCTGCCGTAGGCGGCGCCGTTAGCGATAATGACGATATTTTGCATGAATAACCCTTCTCCTCGAGAAATTTTGTCGGCAATGGCGTTATGTTACCTCGGGAACCGGGTGCCGCCAAATGCGTGGATAAAATCCCGGGACGCTCTGCGGAAAAAATAAGGATATTCCTGGAAGCACGAGAAAAGGCTGCAAAACCTGTCCGGACACGTTATGGTTTACTCTGATGCCATTCCTCTTATCTTTTGTTGTAGAAGTTGCCGACACGTTGAGCCGTATTGTTTTTCGTTCATTCTCACTCTCGCTTCTCTTGCTGACTGCCAGCGGTACGATCTGTGCGCAGGCGCAAGACCCTTTCACGCAAAACCGTCTGCCGGATTTAGGCATGATGCCGGAATCCCACGAAGGGGAAAAGCATTTTGCCGAGATGGCCAAAGCGTTTGGCGAAGCCAGCATGAAAAATAACGATCTGGATACCGGTGAACAGGCGCGGCAATTTGCTTTCGGACAGGTACGCGATGTGGTCAGCGAGCAGGTTAACCAGCAGCTTGAAAGCTGGCTATCAGCCTGGGGCAGCGCCAGCGTGGATATTAACGTCGATAACGAAGGTCATTTTAACGGCAGTCGCGGAAGCTGGTTTATCCCTTTACAGGATAAACAGCGCTATCTGACCTGGAGCCAGCTTGGTCTTACGCAACAGACTGACGGACTGGTAAGCAACATTGGCGTAGGACAGCGCTGGGCGCAGGATGGCTGGCTTCTTGGCTATAATACCTTTTACGATAATCTGCTGGATGAAAATCTGCAGCGCGCCGGCTTTGGCGCGGAGGCGTGGGGAGAATATTTGCGTTTATCCGCCAACTATTATCAGCCTTTTGCCGACTGGCAGACGCATACGGCGACCTTAGAACAGCGAATGGCGCGCGGATATGATATCAACGCGCAAATGCGGCTGCCGTTTTACCAGCATATCAATACCAGCGTTAGTCTGGAGCAGTACTTTGGCGATAGCGTGGATCTGTTTGACTCCGGAACGGGGTATCACAATCCTGTCGCGTTAAAACTGGGTCTCAACTATACGCCAGTACCTTTGCTTACCATGACCGCCCAGCACAAACAGGGCGAGAGCGGGGTCAGTCAAAATAACCTGGGGCTGACGCTTAACTACCGCTTCGGCGTGCCGCTCAAAAAGCAGCTTGCCGCCAGTGAAGTGGCGCAAAGCCAGTCATTACGCGGTAGCCGCTATGATACGCCGCGACGTAACTCGCTGCCGACAATGGAGTATCGGCAGCGTAAAACGTTAACGGTTTTTCTGGCGACGCCGCCCTGGGATCTTACGCCTGGTGAGACGGTTGCGTTAAAATTGCAGGTGCGCAGCGTGCACGGTATTCGTCATTTGAGCTGGCAGGGCGATACACAGGCCTTAAGTTTGACGGCAGGAACGGACACCCGCAGTACCGAGGGCTGGACAATCATTATGCCGGCCTGGGATCACCGCGAAGGCGCGGCAAATCGCTGGCGTTTATCGGTGGTGGTTGAGGATGAAAAAGGTCAGCGTGTCTCTTCCAATGAGATCACGCTCACGCTGACTGAACCGTTTATCACGATGCCGGACGATAATCCGCATTGGCAACCGTTCC
The DNA here is from genome assembly GCF_046551635.1 of Salmonella sp. SAL04157. Lineage (NCBI taxonomy): Bacteria > Pseudomonadati > Pseudomonadota > Gammaproteobacteria > Enterobacterales > Enterobacteriaceae > Salmonella > Salmonella sp. SAL04157. The sequence goes on along the minus strand of NZ_JBGDVS010000003.1, from coordinate 92,861 downwards.
AGGAGCAATAATTAAAAGATGCGTTCCTGATGCACCCAGACGGCGGCCTCCACGCGCGATTTCAGCTTCATTTTCTTGAGCATATGTTTCACGTGCACTTTGACCGTACTTTCGGTGATATCCAGACGCCGGGCAATCATCTTATTTGGCAATCCCTGCGCGATGAGCTTCAGAATATCGCGCTCACGCGGGGTGAGTTGCGTTACATCGCGATCGGTGGTGGCGCGGTTGGCCCGCAGGCTGGCCGCCAGTACCGGCGTTAACGCTTCACTTAATACCATTTCGCCAGCGGCGGCCTGTTGTAACGCTTTGAGCAAGTCCTCCGGCTCCATGTCTTTCAACAGATAACCGTCCGCGCCGCGCTTTAGCGCCGTGACGACATCTTCTTCATGGTTGGATACGCTGAAAACGACAATACGTCCTGACAGCGCTTTTTCGCGTAATTTATCCAGCGTTTCGAGACCATTCATTCCCGGCATATTCAAATCAAGGAGGATCAGATCGGGATCGAGCGATTCCGCCAGGTCAATACCCTGCTCACCGTTGCTGGCTTCTCCGACCACGCTGATATCGGGCGCCATACTCACAAGCTGCTTTACACCCGTGCGTAGCATCGGATGGTCGTCGATTAACAGGATGGTTGCCGGTTCCTGATTATTCATGGGTATCTCCCTGGGTTTCTGTGAAGTTTGTTTCTGGAATAAAAGTAACAGTGACCTCTGTTCCTCCAGTCTCGCGTCGGCGTACCTGGCAATCGCCGCGCAAACTTTGCGCCCGATCGCGCATGATGATCATGCCGTAGTGATTACTGCGTTCGGCGTTTTCCGGGACGCCGCAGCCATTATCCTGCACTTTTAGTTTGACCTGTTTGCCACATTGCGTCACTGTCACCACCACATCGTCGGCATGAGAGTGTTTAAGGGCGTTGCTGAGGGCTTCCCTGGCAATTTGCAACAGGTGTATCGCCTGGTGTGAAGGCACCAGGCGGGGGGGAAGCTGATAATCCAGTTTTACCGTAAAGCCAAACCGGGCGCTGAACTCCTGGCAGCTTGCCTCCAGCGCCGGACGTAGCCCGGGTTCCGTCAACTGTAACCGGAAAGTGGTTAACAGTTCGCGCAGTTGCGCCCATGAGCAGTTTAGCTCATTGCGAATTTGGCTGAGTAACTCACGGCTGCTTTCCGGTAACACGTCGCCCTGCATTTGCAGGCAGCTCACCTGCATCTTCATACAAGAGAGCGACTGGGCAATAGAATCATGCAGTTCGCGGGCAATGGTGGCACGCTCTTCCATGACAATCAACTGCTGCTGGCGCTCCTGATGCCTGTCGAGCGCCAGAGTCGCGGTAAGCTGTTCAACCAGCGTGTCCACCAACTGTTGCTGATCGTGGCTGAGATGGCGTCCATAGGGCAGCGTCGCCAGCAAAATACCGTATTGGGTGTGAGAGTCGGTGAGCCGCCATTTTAAGGTGGTGCCGCCGTTAATCATCGGCAGGGCGCTACGTGGGCAAAGGTGGCAGCCTTTATCATCGCAACTGATGTCCGACTGACAGGTAAATTCCTGGTGATTATCTTCATCTTCCAGGTCATAGACTCGCAGCTCAATATCATGCAACTGGGTTAAATTTTGCAGGCCATTCAGTACCGGTGAAAGACGTTCACATAGCGGAGCCGGTGAATGCAGTCGGCGGTTGGCTTGCCACAAAAACGAGAGAATCTGGTTTTTATGTTCCAGACCGGCTGTTTTTTCCTGTACGCGCTGTTCCAGTACCGCATAACTTTCGGCCAGTTCTTCAGACATATTATTGAGCGCAGAACCCAACGCGGCCATCTCATTGCGTCCACTGATATTGGCACGTTGGGTAAAGTCGCGCTGACTGACGGCGCGCGCCATTGATAATAACTGTTTCCAGGGCTGCAAAAGGCGAACACGTAGCCAGATAATCGTAAATACCAGCAATAGCGCCATAAAGATCGCCATTACCCGGTGAACTAATACCACGCGTTCGATACGCAATTCAGTAGTATGGTCGAACGACGTCACCAGGCGATCCAGGCCCGCCACAAAGCGCGTGACATCTTCTGCGACCGCGTGCGCGTTTTGCGCGTGCTGTAGCCCTGGCGAGAGTTCGTTATGCCAGTAATCCTGCAACGCTTTAAGCTGCTTCTGCTGCCCGTCTCGCTCAGCGGCGCGGGTCAGTTCAGGGCTGAATGCCGTTTGCTCCATCTCATCCAGCAGCTTTTGATCTTTAGCATCCAGCGGGACAGCGGCCAGTAGTCGATAGCTTTGCATACGCAATGAGCCCGCTTTATTAATCGCATGAGCGCTACCCTGTACGCCCTGAACCAGCCAGCCGGAAACCGCCATCCCCGCCACGCCGATAGCGGTAGAGAGCATGACAATCAGCGCCAGTTGGTTAACCAGCGTAAGAGGAGAGAAACACCGTTTAAACATGTTACCTTCTTTCTTCGGGGTAATGTCGCCGAAAAAACGTAGCAAAAAAGAGGGGCGTCAATCGGCTGTGCCGCTATTCTCAACGATACAGCGGAGTATACCCATACCTATAACGAGTTACTCCTTAATTGCCGCCGTAGAGAGGTATCTGCGACGGGAAGGAGTAGACAGACACAGCATGGTGAAAAACCACAGCTTTTTTACCAAAATAGCCTACTCATTAAGGGTAATAACGCTTTTTAGTCGCCGGTGATGACGACTTTTCCTTTGATTTATATCAACTTACCTTCGGCAGTAAACCCTAATGTGGCAGACATCAAATCAAGAATCAGAGGTGTCTATGAGTCACTCATCCGTCCCGGAAAGGGCAACTGGCGCTGTTATCACGGAATGGCGTCCGGAAGATCCGGCGTTCTGGCAGCAGCGCGGCCATCGTGTCGCTAGCCGTAATTTGTGGATTTCTGTCCCGTGTTTACTGCTGGCGTTTTGCGTCTGGATGCTATTCAGCGCAGTGGCGGTGAACCTGCCGAAAGTGGGATTTAATTTTACGACCGATCAGCTCTTTATGTTGACTGCGCTGCCATCTGTTTCCGGCGCGCTGCTACGGGTGCCTTACTCCTTTATGGTGCCGCTATTTGGCGGACGTCGCTGGACAGCGTTCAGTACCGGTATCCTCATCGTGCCTTGCGTATGGTTAGGCTTTGCCGTTCAGGATACCAGTACGCCCTTTAGCACTTTCATTATTATTTCCTTGCTGTGTGGTTTTGCCGGCGCGAACTTTGCCTCCAGTATGGCGAACATCAGCTTTTTCTTTCCTAAACAAAAGCAGGGCGGCGCGCTGGGTCTGAACGGCGGTCTGGGCAATATGGGCGTGAGCGTGATGCAGCTGGTTGCGCCGCTGGTGGTTTCGCTCTCTATCTTTGCCGCCTTTGGCAGCCACGGTGTAGAGCAGCCGGACGGTTCTCAGCTCTATCTGGCGAACGCAGCCTGGATTTGGGTGCCTTTCCTGGCCATTTTTACGCTGGCGGCGTGGTTCGGCATGAACGAACTGGCGACGTCTAAGGCCTCGCTAAAAGAGCAACTGCCGGTGCTCAAACGTGGTCATCTGTGGATCATGAGTCTGCTGTATCTGGCGACCTTCGGATCGTTTATCGGTTTCTCCGCGGGGTTCGCTATGCTGTCTAAAACGCAATTCCCGGATGTGCAGATCCTGCATTATGCGTTTTTCGGTCCGTTTATCGGCGCGCTGGCGCGTTCGGCAGGCGGCGCAATTTCTGACCGTCTGGGGGGGACTCGCGTCACGCTTATCAACTTTGTCCTGATGGCGATTTTCAGCGGTCTGCTGTTCCTGACATTACCTACTGGCGGCGTTGGCGGTAGCTTTATCGCATTCTACGGGGTATTTCTGGCGCTGTTCCTGACGGCTGGGCTGGGGAGTGGTTCTACCTTCCAGATGATCTCCGTTATCTTCCGTAAACTGACGATGGACCGGGTAAAAGCGGAAGGCGGGTCGGAAGAAAAAGCCATGCGTGAAGCGGCGACCGATACGGCGGCGGCGCTGGGCTTTATTTCCGCGATTGGCGCGATTGGCGGCTTTTTTATTCCGAAAGCATTTGGTTCATCTTTAGCATTAACTGGTTCGCCAGTCGGCGCGATGAAGGTCTTTCTTATTTTCTATATCGCCTGCGTCGTTATTACCTGGGCGGTATATGGACGTCATTCTAAAAATAAAAAGTAACTTTTGATTATCCTTTGCGCGGCGTTAGACCGCGCTTTTTTTTACCCGAATTTAGTTACAACATACTTATAGTCAAAAAGAGAGGCTCGACAGGGCTGACCACGCTCATCTTTATCGGTCATCCAGGGGATACCCCTTAATACCCACTTGTTGAAAATTTAACATTTACGTCGTGCGTAAATTTAATTTTATACATTTAAATCAATAAGATATATAAATAAAATTCCTCCTCCAAAAGGAGTATGCAGGAGGTTTGCGCGCCATTTGCATCCCTGTCCGCCTTGATCGTTATCAATTCTCACGCCCATTCAGCGCGTTACCTTCGCCCTTAGTTAAGCAATGTCGATTTATCAGAGAGCCGTAAGGTTCCACACAGGAGAAACCCGATGAGTAAATTCCTGGACCGGTTTCGCTACTTCAAGCAGAAGGGCGAAACCTTTGCCGATGGGCACGGCCAGCTTCTCGAAACAAACCGGGACTGGGAGGACGGATACCGCCAACGTTGGCAGCATGACAAAATTGTGCGCTCAACCCATGGGGTGAACTGCACCGGTTCTTGTAGCTGGAAAATTTATGTCAAAAATGGTCTGGTGACCTGGGAAACACAGCAAACCGATTACCCGCGCACCCGTCCTGATATGCCAAACCATGAACCTCGCGGCTGCCCGCGCGGGGCAAGTTACTCCTGGTATCTCTACAGCGCTAACCGACTGAAATATCCGCTAATGCGCAAACGTCTGATGAAGATGTGGCGCGAGGCGAAAAAACTGCATCGCGATCCGGTAGAGGCATGGGCCTCCATCATTGAAGATGCCGATAAAGCCAAAAGCTTCAAACAGGCGCGTGGTCGTGGCGGCTTTGTTCGCTCCTCATGGCAGGAAGTGAACGAGCTGATCGCCGCCTCCAACGTGTACACCGTGAAAACCTATGGCCCTGACCGCGTCGCGGGCTTCTCACCCATTCCGGCGATGTCGATGGTTTCCTACGCTTCCGGCGCACGTTATCTTTCGCTGATTGGCGGTACCTGCCTGAGCTTTTACGACTGGTACTGCGACCTGCCGCCAGCCTCCCCGCAGACCTGGGGCGAGCAGACCGACGTGCCGGAATCCGCTGACTGGTACAACTCCAGCTATATTATCGCCTGGGGCTCTAACGTGCCGCAAACCCGTACGCCGGATGCCCACTTCTTTACCGAAGTACGTTACAAAGGCACTAAAACCGTCGCGGTGACGCCGGACTATGCTGAAATCGCCAAACTGTGCGATCTGTGGCTGGCGCCGAAGCAGGGGACCGATGCGGCGATGGCGCTGGCGATGGGCCACGTCATGCTGCGCGAGTTCCACCTCGACAACCCGCGCCAGTACTTCACCGATTATGTCCGTCGCTATACCGACATGCCAATGCTGGTGATGCTTGAAGAGCGTGATGGTTATTATGCCGCAGGTCGTATGCTGCGCGCTGCCGATCTCGTTGATTCGCTGGGGCAGGAAAATAACCCGGAATGGAAAACCGTCGCCATTAACAGCAACGGTGAAATGGTGGCGCCAAACGGTTCAATTGGTTTCCGCTGGGGTGAAAAAGGCAAATGGAACCTCGAGCAGCGCGACGGGGCTACCGGTGCAGAAACTGAATTGCAGCTCAGCTTGCTGGGCAGCCAGGATGAGATTGCTGACGTGGGCTTCCCGTATTTCGGCGGCGAAGGTTCAGAGTACTTTAATCATGTGGCGCTGGATAACGTCCTGCTGCATAAACTGCCAGCAAAACGTCTGCAACTGGCCGATGGTTCTACCGCGCTGGTGACCACCGTTTACGATCTGACCATGGCGAACTATGGTCTGGAACGCGGCCTCAACGATGAAAATTGTGCCGCCAGTTATGATGATACCAAAGCGTATACGCCAGCATGGGCCGAGCAGATCACCGGCGTGCCGCGGGCGCAGATCATCCGTATCGCACGGGAGTTCGCCGATAACGCGGACAAAACGCACGGGCGTTCAATGATTATCGTTGGCGCCGGTCTGAACCACTGGTATCACCTCGATATGAACTATCGCGGGCTGATCAATATGTTGGTGTTCTGTGGTTGCGTTGGTCAGAGCGGCGGCGGTTGGGCGCACTACGTCGGCCAGGAAAAACTGCGTCCGCAGACCGGCTGGCAGCCGCTGGCGTTTGCCCTTGACTGGCAGCGTCCGGCGCGTCACATGAATAGCACCTCTTACTTCTATAACCACTCCAGCCAGTGGCGCTACGAGACGGTGACCGCCGAGGAGTTACTGTCGCCGATGGCGGACAAATCCCGCTATAGCGGTCATCTGATTGACTTCAATGTGCGCGCCGAGCGTATGGGCTGGTTGCCGTCGGCGCCGCAGTTAGGCACTAACCCGCTGTATATTGCGCGTGAAGCGGAAAAAGCCGGTATGACACCGGTAGATTATACCGTCAAATCCCTGAAAGAGGGTTCGATTCGCTTTGCCGCCGAGCAGCCGGAAAACGGTAAAAACCACCCGCGTAACCTGTTCATCTGGCGTTCTAACCTGCTTGGGTCTTCCGGTAAGGGCCATGAGTACATGCTGAAATATCTGCTGGGTACTGAGCATGGTATTCAGGGGCTGGATCTGGGTAAACAGGGCGGTGTGAAGCCGGAAGAAGTGGAGTGGCGTGACAATGGCCTGGACGGCAAACTGGATCTGGTGGTGACGCTGGACTTCCGCCTGTCGAGCACCTGCCTGTACTCCGATATCGTACTGCCGACCGCCACCTGGTATGAAAAAGACGATATGAATACCTCGGATATGCATCCGTTTATTCATCCGCTGTCTGCCGCCGTAGATCCGGCCTGGGAATCGAAAAGCGACTGGGAAATCTACAAAGGCATTGCGAAGAAATTCTCCGAAGTCTGTGTAGGCCACCTGGGTAAAGAGACTGACGTCGTGACGCTGCCGATCCAGCACGATTCTGCCGCTGAACTGGCGCAGCCGCTGGACGTGAAAGACTGGAAAAAAGGCGAATGCGACCTGATTCCAGGGAAAACCGCGCCGCACATCATGACCGTTGAGCGTGATTATCCGGCCACCTATGAGCGATTTACCTCTATCGGCCCGCTGATGGAGAAAATCGGCAACGGCGGGAAAGGAATTGCCTGGAACACGCAGAGCGAAATGGACTTGCTGCGTAAGCTCAATTACACCAAAGCGGACGGTCCGGCGAAAGGCCAGCCGATGCTCAACACGGCGATTGACGCGGCAGAGATGATCCTGACGTTAGCGCCGGAAACCAACGGTCAGGTGGCGGTGAAAGCCTGGGCGGCGCTGAGCGAGTTTACCGGTCGCGACCATACGCATCTGGCAACCAATAAAGAAGAAGAGAAAATCCGCTTCCGCGATATTCAGGCCCAGCCGCGCAAAATTATATCCAGCCCGACCTGGTCTGGTCTGGAAGATGAGCACGTTTCTTATAACGCCGGTTATACCAACGTTCACGAGTTGATTCCATGGCGTACGCTGTCTGGCCGCCAACAGTTGTATCAGGATCACCAGTGGATGCGCGACTTCGGCGAAAGTCTGCTGGTGTATCGTCCACCGATCGACACCCGCTCGGTGAAAGCGGTGATGGGGCGTAAATCCAACGGTAATCCGGAGAAGGCGCTCAACTTCCTGACGCCGCACCAGAAATGGGGTATCCACTCGACCTACAGCGATAACCTGTTGATGCTGACCTTGTCGCGTGGCGGCCCGATTGTATGGATGAGCGAAACCGACGCCAAAGATCTGGGCATTGAAGATAACGACTGGATCGAAGTCTTCAACAGTAACGGCGCATTGACCGCACGCGCAGTGGTCAGCCAGCGTGTACCGGCGGGCATGACCATGATGTACCACGCGCAGGAACGTATCGTAAACCTGCCGGGGTCGGAAATTACCCAGCAGCGCGGCGGTATTCATAACTCGGTGACGCGCATTACGCCGAAACCGACCCATATGATCGGCGGCTATGCGCAGTTAGCCTACGGCTTTAACTACTACGGTACCGTCGGCTCCAACCGCGATGAGTTTGTGGTGGTACGTAAGATGAAGAACATTAACTGGTTGGATGGCGAAGGCAATGACCAGGTACAGGAGAGCGTAAAATGAAAATTCGTTCACAAGTCGGCATGGTGCTGAATCTCGATAAGTGCATCGGCTGTCATACCTGTTCAGTCACCTGTAAAAACGTCTGGACCAGTCGCGAAGGTATGGAATACGCGTGGTTCAACAACGTAGAAAGTAAGCCTGGCGTTGGTTTTCCGAATGACTGGGAAAATCAGGAAAAATGGAAAGGCGGCTGGATCCGCAAAATCAACGGCAAACTACAGCCGCGCATAGGCAACCGGGCGCTGCTGCTGGGTAAAATCTTCGCTAACCCGCATCTGCCGGGCATCGACGACTACTACGAGCCGTTTGATTACGACTACCAGAACCTGCATACCGCGCCGGAAAGCAAACATCAGCCGATCGCGCGTCCGCGCTCGCTGATTACCGGCCAGCGGATGGACAAAATTACCAGCGGGCCAAACTGGGAAGAGATTCTGGGCGGCGAGTTCGAAAAACGCGCCAAAGATCAGAATTTCGAAAACATGCAGAAGGCGATGTACGGCCAGTTCGAAAACACCTTCATGATGTACCTGCCGCGCCTGTGCGAGCACTGCCTCAATCCGGCGTGCGTGGCGACCTGCCCGAGCGGTGCTATCTACAAGCGTGAAGAAGATGGCATCGTGCTGATCGACCAGGACAAGTGCCGCGGCTGGCGGATGTGTATCACCGGTTGCCCGTACAAGAAAATTTACTTCAACTGGAAGAGCGGCAAGTCCGAGAAGTGCATCTTCTGCTACCCGCGTATCGAAGCCGGTCAGCCGACCGTTTGCTCGGAAACTTGCGTGGGGCGTATCCGCTACCTTGGCGTACTGCTGTATGACGCCGATGCCATTGAAAGCGCCGCCAGTACGGAAAACGAAAAAGATCTGTACCAGCGTCAACTGGACGTGTTCCTCGATCCGAACGATCCGGCTGTCATTGAACAGGCGCTGAAGGACGGCGTGCCGCAGAGCGTGATCGATGCGGCGCAGCAATCGCCAGTGTACAAAATGGCGATGGACTGGAAGCTGGCGCTGCCGCTGCATCCGGAATACCGCACGCTGCCGATGGTCTGGTACGTGCCGCCGCTGTCGCCGATTCAGTCTGCCGCCGACGCGGGTGAGCTGGGCAGCAACGGTATTCTGCCGGATGTAGACAGTCTGCGTATCCCGGTGCAGTACCTGGCGAACCTGTTGACCGCTGGCGACACTCAGCCGGTACTGTTGGCACTGAAACGGATGCTGGCGATGCGTCACTACAAACGTGCGGAAACCGTAGACGGTAAAGTGGATACTCGCGCGCTGGAAGAGGTGGGTTTAAGCGAAGCCCAGGCGCAGGAAATGTATCGTTATCTGGCGATTGCCAACTATGAAGATCGCTTTGTGGTACCGAGCAGCCATCGTGAACTGGCGCGTGACGCATTCCCGGAGAAAAACGGTTGTGGCTTTACCTTCGGCGATGGTTGCCACGGGTCTGATACCAAATTCAATCTGTTCAACAGCCGCCGCATCGACGCTGTTGATGTGACCAGCAAAACGGAGCCGCACGCATGATTGAACTCGTCATTGTTTCGCGTCTGCTCGAGTACCCGGATGCTGCCCTGTGGCAGCATCAGCAGGAGTTGTTCGATGCGCTCGCGTCATCTGAGAACCTGGATAAAGAGGATGCCCAGACTCTGGGCGTTTTCCTGCGCGATTTAACCGCGCAGGACATGCTGGATGTACAGGCCGCCTACAGTGAACTGTTTGACCGTGGTCGCGCCACATCGCTGCTGCTGTTTGAACATGTACACGGGGAATCCCGCGATCGCGGTCAGGCGATGGTTGACCTGATGGCACAGTATGAGCAGCACGGTTTGCAGCTCGACAGCCGCGAACTTCCCGATCATCTGCCGCTGTATCTGGAATACCTTGCGCAGTTGCCGAAAAGCGAAGCGTTAGGGGGGTTACAGGATATCGCGCCGATTCTGGCGCTGCTCAGCGCACGTTTGCAACAGCGTGACAGCCGTTATGCGGTGCTGTTCGATCTGCTGTTAAAACTGGCGAATACCGTTATCGACAGCGATAAAGTGGCTGAAAAAATTGCGAATGAAGCACGTGATGATACCCCACAAGCGCTGGATGCGGTCTGGGAAGAAGAGCAGGTGAAATTCTTCGCCGATCAAGGGTGTGGCGAGTCGGAAATCTCCGCTCACCAGCGTCGTTTTGCCGGGGCCGTGGCGCCGCAATATCTGAATATCACCACCGGAGGACAGCACTAATGCACTTCCTGAATATGTTCTTCTTTGATATCTACCCGTACATTGCCGGATCGGTATTTCTGATCGGTAGCTGGTTACGTTACGACTACGGCCAGTACACCTGGCGGGCGGCTTCCAGTCAGATGCTGGATCGCAAAGGAATGAACCTGGCGTCAAACCTGTTCCACATTGGGATTCTGGGTATTTTCGCCGGTCACTTCCTGGGCATGTTAACGCCGCACTGGATGTATGAAGCTTTTCTGCCGGTCGACGTGAAACAGAAGATGGCGATGATTGCCGGCGGCGCCTGCGGCGTGCTGACGCTGGTTGGCGGTATTTTACTGCTCAAGCGTCGCCTGTTTAGCCCACGTGTCCGCGCCACTACTACCGCCGCAGATATTTTGATTCTCTCATTGCTGGTGATTCAGTGCGCGCTGGGTCTGCTGACCATTCCGTTCTCCGCCCAGCATATGGACGGGAGTGAAATGATGAAGCTGGTCGGGTGGGCGCAGTCAGTTGTGACCTTCCACGGTGGCGCATCCGCACATCTGGACGGTGTAGCCTTTATCTTCCGTATGCACCTGGTACTGGGGATGACGCTGTTCCTGTTATTCCCATTCTCGCGCCTGGTGCATATCTGGAGCGTGCCGGTCGAGTACCTGACCCGCAAATACCAGATTGTTCGTGCACGTCACTGATTTTCTCTCGATGCCCTAAACTCCGCTTCGGCGGAGTTTTTTTATGGCTGTTTGCCGGATGGCGGCATAAATGCCTTATCCGGCCTACGCAGGCGTCAACTCTCCTGTAGGCCTGATAAGCGCAGCGCATCAGGCATATTGCGGGCAAGTATTGAGGGCAGAATATAGGACATTAAGGTTTGATCTTGCTGAAGTGCGACTGGGAAGTGATGGTGGTGGGGGAAGGTTGACTCAGCGCTGCGCGCTTCGCCCTTCGGGTCGTTGCCTGCGGCAACGCTTTCTCGCTTTCGCTCGAATCGAACCTTAGTCGAAGCTTCTCATCCTTCCCCGTACGGAGAGATATGAGGCACTGTGCTTAACGGGGATAAGATACGCGACGAGAGTGATGGTGGTGGGGGAAGGATTCGAACCTTCGAAGTCGATGACGGCAGATTTACAGTCTGCTCCCTTTGGCCGCTCGGGAACCCCACCAGGGGTAATTCAAATTGTAGGTAAAGCTTGAAGATGGTGGTGGGGGAAGGATTATTCGTCGCTTCGCTCCTCACCCTACGGGCCGTTGCCGTTGGCAACGTTCTCTCGCTTTCGCTCAAGTCGAACCTTAATCGAAGGTTCTCACCCTTCCCCGACAAGTGCAAACTTCTGCATTGCTCATCAAGTTAACTACATCGCTGTAGTGAATAATGGTGGTGGGGGAAGGATTCGAACCTTCGAAGTCGATGACGGCAGATTTACAGTCTGCTCCCTTTGGCCGCTCGGGA
>NZ_JBGDVS010000003.1:0-80770 GCF_046551635.1 Salmonella sp. SAL04157 | reverse complement strand
GAACCCCACCACGGGGTAATGCTTAATACTGGCCTGCTTCCTTTCGGGAAGCGGGGCGCATCATATCAAATGACACGCCGCTGTAAAGCATTCCTTTGCCTGAAATGAACTGTTTGCGTACTTTTCATCCGTAACGGATTAAAGCTAATCAATTCATATTACTGACGATTAAAGAATAATCGTCCGATTGCCGTAAACAAAGACCCGCTGCGCCAGAACCTGATAAAGCGCGCGGCTTAATACGTTTTTCTCAACGTCGCGCCCGGCACGCATCATATCTTCTGCGGTGTAGGTGTGATCGACGTGAATCACGTCCTGCATAATGATTGGGCCTTCATCCAGATTATCATTCACATAGTGCGCGGTAGCGCCGATGATTTTCACGCCGCGCTCATAGGCCTGATGATAAGGGCGTGCGCCGATAAACGCCGGCAGGAATGAGTGGTGGATATTGATAATTTTGTTCGGGAAGCGCGCCACAAAACCTGGCGTCAAAACACGCATATACTTGGCCAGCACCACATAGTCCGGTTGATGGGCATCAATGGCGTCCGCCATCTTCGTGTCATGCTCTTCACGCGTTAATCCCTCATGGCTGACCAGTTCGAAAGGAATCTCAAAACGTTCAACCAGCGAGCGTAACGTTTCATGGTTGCCAATGACCGCAGCGATTTCAACATCCAGCCCGCCATAGTTGGCTTTCATCAGCAGGTCGCCCAGACAATGCGCCTCTTTGGTAACCAGAATCACTACCCGACGGCGTCCGGCGGGATTGAGTTCACGAACAGAGCCTTCCGGTAAGGCGCTGTCCAGATCGGCCAGAAGAGTGGAATCATTGAAGATGCCTTCCAGCTCGGTCCGCATAAAAAAGCGTCCGGTGCGATGGTCCACAAATTCATTGTTTTGCACAATATTAAGCTCGTGCTTATAGCAAATGTTGGTAATCCGCGCGATAAGGCCTTTTTGGTCGGGACAAATAGTACGCAGAACTTTACGTTGTAGTGATTGCATTGCCGGAAAAATCCTGTTGAGAGTGTTTGTTGTATCGATACTGTCAGGCATCACTGGCCGCAGCACTTTTTAAATTTTTTGCCTGAACCGCACGGGCAGGGATCATTTCGACCCAACTGCGGGCGGGTACCGTCAATATAATACCACTGACCGTTTTCTTTGATAAAACGAGAGCGTTCGATAATCGCCCCGGTTTTCCCTTGTTCGGAAAAGCGCGCGATAAAACTAACATACCCTGTATTTTCTGCTTCTGACCAGGTATGTTCAAAAATAGTCAGGCCGAGCCACCTGGTATTGGCAAATCCGGCGATGATATCATCACGAAACGCGGCCGCATTGCAGGTTGGATGCCAGCTCTTAATTAAGTAATCTGCGTCTTTCATCACAAAAGCGCAGTAACGAGAGCGCATGAGATGTGACGGATCGGGTGCTACTCGTTCTCCGGACACAATACGACCACAACATAGGCTATACTCGTCAGCGCTACCACAGGGACAAGGCTGAGACACAATAATCTCCCTGAATATAAAAAACGGCGTTGAACGCCAGGGTGGCATTATGTTAACTGAGCAGTGGCGATGTTGCTACGTCTTGAAGCCAGGGGAAGTCGTTAAGTACGATGAGAAAAATGAAAATAGGGCTGGCGCTGGGATCTGGCGCAGCGAGAGGATGGTCTCATATTGGGGTCATCAAAGCCCTCAAGCAAACAGGCATTGATATTGATATCGTTGCGGGATGCTCAATAGGTTCACTGGTCGGCGCCGCGTATGCCTGTAATAAATTATCGGCGCTTGAACAGTGGGTATGTTCATTCCGCTACTGGGATGTTTTACGCCTGATGGATGTATCCTGGGGCAGAGGAGGGTTGCTTCGCGGCGAACGTGTATTTAATCACTATCGGGATATTATGCCCGTCACGGATTTTGACCACTGTTCAAGACGTTTTGGCGCGGTCGCGACGAATCTTAGCACGGGACGAGAGCTATGGTTTACTGAAGGCGATCTACACCTTGCCGTACGCGCGTCGTGCAGTATGCCAGGGCTGATGTCTCCGGTTGAACATAACGGTTACTGGCTGGTAGATGGCGCAGTCGTTAATCCGGTACCTGTTTCGTTAACCAGGGCGCTAGGGGCTGATATCGTTATTGCGGTAGATCTGCAACATGATGCCCACCTCATGCAGCAAGATTTGCTCTCTGTAAATGTCGGGAATATCAATGAAGAGAGCGATGATGCGCTGCCCTGGCATAAGCGTTTAAAAGAACGTTTCAGTAGCCTGACTTCACGCCGTGGCGTGAGTTCGCCTGGGGCAATGGAAATCATGACAACCTCCATTCAGGTGTTGGAAAATCGTCTTAAACGTAACCGTATGGCTGGCGATCCGCCTGATATTCTCATTCAACCATTCTGTCCGCAAATCTCTACGCTGGATTTTCATCGCGCCCATGCCGCTATTGCGGCGGGTCAGTTAGCCGTAGAGAAAAAGATGGACGAACTTATACCCTTGGTGCGTACCGACGTTTAATGTACCTTTTACGATCACTTAAGCAAATTCTGACAGGCGCAAGCGGCAATACCATGCCACTATTGATTAAAGCCAGTCAGGGGAGAGAACATGACGCAGCCATTGGTCGGAAAACAGATTCTTATTGTTGAAGACGAGCCTGTATTTCGCTCGCTTCTGGATTCGTGGTTTTCCTCTTTGGGAGCGACAACGGCATTGGCAGGCGACGGGGTGGATGCCCTGGAGTTGATGGGGCGTTTTACCCCTGATCTCATGATATGTGATATCGCTATGCCGAGAATGAACGGTCTCAAACTGGTAGAAAACTTACGTAATCGCGGAGACCAGACGCCTATTCTGGTTATTTCCGCAACAGAAAATATGGCGGATATCGCCAAAGCGTTACGCCTTGGGGTTGAAGATGTCTTGCTGAAGCCGGTAAAAGATCTCAACCGCTTGCGGGAAACCGTATTCGCTTGCTTATACCCTAATATGTTTAACTCGCGGGTTGAAGAAGAAGAACGCCTGTTTCGTGACTGGGATGCAATGGTGAGTAATCCGACCGCCGCAGCGCAATTGTTGCAGGAATTGCAGCCCCCGGTACAGCAGGTGATTTCTCATTGCCGCATTAATTACCGGCAGCTCGTCTCCGCCGATCAGCCTGGACTGGTGCTGGATATTGCGCCGCTATCTGATAACGAACTGGCATTTTATTGCCTGGATGTCACCCGGGCGGGCGATAACGGCGTGTTAGCCGCATTGTTGCTGCGAGCGCTATTTAACGGCTTATTGCAGGATCAGCTCGGCCAACAAAAGCACCGTTTACCGGAGTTAGGCGCGCTATTAAAACAGGTAAATCATCTGCTCAGACAAGCCAATTTACCTGGGCAATTCCCGCTATTTGTCGGCTACTATCACAGTGAGCTCAAAAATTTGATTCTCGTCTCCGCCGGATTGAACGCCACCTTAAATACGGGCGCTCATCAGGTTCAAATTAGCAGCGGCGTGCCGCTAGGAACATTGGGTAACGCCTACCTTAACCAATTAAGCCAGCGTTGCGACTCATGGCAGTGTCAAATATGGGGCGCAGGAGGGCGTCTGCGATTGATGTTGTCTGCGGAATGACCAAACGGAAGAGTGAGCGGAAATTGCTTTACCTGCCTTTCCCGACGAGTGTTACTATCTGCGGCAGATTTATAAGTATTTGTCTTAATTATACCAATATAAGTCCTTTTTGGACCTGAGGCTTGTTCTGGTACTGATATACTGGAACACGATACAGATTAATGAACACGTTCAATACATGAACAGTCCAGGAGAATTTTAAATGGCTGCCCTTAATTCGAAAGTCAAAAAAGCCGTTATCCCGGTCGCGGGATTGGGAACCAGGATGCTGCCAGCGACCAAAGCTATCCCGAAAGAGATGCTGCCGCTGGTTGATAAGCCATTAATTCAGTACGTCGTGAACGAATGTATCGCTGCTGGCATTACTGAAATCGTGCTTGTGACGCACTCGTCTAAAAACTCTATTGAAAACCACTTTGATACCAGTTTTGAGCTGGAAGCGATGCTGGAAAAACGCGTTAAGCGTCAGCTTCTGGAAGAGGTCCAGTCTATTTGCCCTCCGCATGTCACTATTATGCAGGTACGTCAAGGGCTGGCAAAAGGCCTGGGCCATGCCGTATTGTGCGCGCATCCCGTTGTCGGAAACGAACCTGTCGCTGTTATTCTGCCAGACGTTATTCTTGACGAATATGAGTCCGACCTGTCTCAGGATAACCTGGCTGAAATGATCCGCCGTTTCGACGAAACCGGCAATAGCCAGATTATGGTTGAGCCGGTAGAAGATGTGACTGCATACGGCGTGGTAGATTGCAAAGGCGTCGAGCTGGCGCCGGGCGAAAGTGTGCCGATGGTTGGCGTGGTTGAAAAACCAAAAGCGGATGTCGCGCCGTCTAACCTTGCGATTGTTGGGCGTTATGTGTTGAGCGCGGATATCTGGGCGTTGCTGGCGAAAACCCCTCCGGGCGCCGGGGATGAAATTCAGTTGACCGATGCTATCGATATGCTGATCGAAAAAGAAACGGTTGAAGCCTACCACATGAAGGGTAAAAGCCATGACTGTGGTAATAAGTTAGGATATATGCAGGCATTCGTTGAATATGGCATCCGTCATAATTCGCTGGGTGCTGAATTTAAAGCCTGGCTTGAAGAAGAAATGGGTATTAAGAAGTAACGATACGTTATAAATTTTTTAACAGAAGCGCTGGTAAATCCGGCGCTTTTTTTATGCCCGGGGTCGTCAGCGGAGAACTCAGGCAAAAAAAATCCCGCCAGTGGCGGGATTTTAAGCATCCAGGAAGTAAATTATTCCTTGATCAGGAAATCTTCCAGTTGCTTACCTTGTTCTTCCATTGCTTTTTTGATTACAGCCGGTGTACGACCCTGGCCAGTCCAGGTTTTAGTTTCACCGTTTTCGTCAACATAGCTATATTTAGCCGGACGAGCTGCGCGTTTAGCTTTGGTGCCGGATTTAGCGGCAGCCATGCTATTCAGCAGTTCATTCGGGTCAATGCCGTCGGCAATTAACATTTCACGATACTGTTGCAGTTTACGAGTGCGTTCTTCCACTTCAGCAGCAGCAGCGCTTTCTTCTTCACGACGCTCATTAACGACAACTTCTAATTTTTCCAGCATTTCTTCAAGCGTTTCCAGAGTACATTCTCTTGCCTGCGCACGAAGAGTACGGATGTTGTTCAGAATTTTAAGTGCTTCGCTCATTGTAGTAATCTCAAACTTATATTGGGGTGGTTTGTTGAGCTAATAATAGAGCGATAAATTCAGTTGTGCAATAGCCAGGAATGTAAGGAATTCAAAATTACGCTTTATTAAGCACACGTTTTAATTATCTCAACTTAAATTTTCCTTGAGGCGACGCACAAAAAAGAGCTTATTGGCAGGGGGGATACTCATCGTCTGTCGCTAAAAATTTAGGAGTCAGGTCACATTTTATCATGATGAAATACGATCTCATTGCAGAGATATCAATCTCTTGTATTAGCTTTCCTTACAAGAAAACCCTATTACTTTGCACCGGGTATGAGTAACGGTAACAATAAGTACAAGGTTTTCATATTGGCGGGTGATGATAAGCATTGTTGATGAATTTTAACGGCATAATTTGTGAAGGAATGTGTATATACCCTTCATACTTCAAGTTGCTTATGTGTTGGCTACGCTCGCTCACCCCAGTCACATAGTTATCTATGCTCCTGGGGACTCACTCCCTTGCCGCCTTTAAGCAACTCGAATTATTTTGGGTATAGTGAGCGATGTTTGTACAATTCTTAATACTCACCGGAGCGCGAGCCGCGCCGTCGCGTCGGTAAATTATGGTACAATCCCGCCAATCTTTATTTCACTCAGGTGAGGTCCTGCGACCAATGGCACAGCTATATTTCTACTATTCGGCAATGAATGCGGGTAAGTCGACTGCACTGCTGCAATCTTCATACAATTATCAGGAACGCGGGATGCGTACCGTCGTATATACGGCGGAAATCGACGATCGTTTCGGCGCAGGCAAAGTCAGCTCTCGTATCGGTTTGTCGTCGCCGGCAAAATTGTTTAACCAAAATACATCCTTGTTTGAAGAGATTCGTGCCGAGAGCGCGCGGCAGACAATACATTGCGTGTTAGTCGACGAAAGCCAGTTTTTGACTCGCCAGCAGGTTTATCAATTATCCGAGGTTGTCGACAAATTAGATATTCCAGTACTCTGCTATGGGCTACGAACAGACTTTCGTGGGGAGCTCTTTGTCGGCAGCCAATACTTGCTGGCATGGTCAGATAAGCTGGTGGAATTAAAAACTATCTGTTTCTGCGGTCGTAAAGCCAGTATGGTTCTGCGACTTGATCAGGACGGCAGGCCTTATAACGAAGGCGAACAGGTGGTTATTGGCGGGAATGAACGCTACGTTTCAGTTTGCCGTAAGCATTATAAGGACGCGCTGGAGGAGGGCTCACTGACGGCGATTCAGGAGCGTCATCGGCACATATGATACCTGAGGTAAAGATCGGCTTATAAAACGCCCTGTAGCGCTTTGGAGGTCATTATTCAGGCCTCCAGACGAAGGGCGTGCCGTGAGCACGTAGGCCAGATGATCAGCATAGCGCCTTCAGGCATCAGGTAAACAGGTAAAACAAAAAAACGGCCTCAATTGAGGCCGTTATTGTCATGCTAAAGCAGATAACGAATTAAGCGGATTTTTTCGCTTTTTTCTCTGCTTTCGGTGCGGCAACGACGTCTTTCTTCGCTGCAACTTCACCTTCGGTGAAATCACGACCGTAGTAGGTATCCAGCAGAATCTGTTTCAGTTCGGAGATCAGCGGATAACGCGGGTTAGCGCCGGTGCACTGGTCATCGAAGGCATCTTCAGACAGTTTGTCAACGTGTGCCAGGAAGTCAGCTTCCTGCACGCCTGCTTCACGGATAGACTTAGGAATACCCAGCTCAGCTTTAATGCTTTCCAGCCATGCCAGCAGTTTTTCAATCTTAGCGGCGGTACGGTCGCCCGGCGCGCTCAGGCCCAGGTGGTCAGCAATTTCAGCGTAACGACGGCGTGCCTGCGGACGATCGTACTGGCTGAAAGCGGTCTGCTTGGTCGGGTTGTCATTCGCGTTGTAGCGGATAACGTTACAAATCAGCAGGGCGTTCGCCAGACCGTGCGGAATGTGGAACTGAGAGCCCAGTTTGTGCGCCATGGAGTGACATACACCGAGGAAGGCGTTGGCAAACGCGATACCGGCGATAGTCGCTGCACTGTGAACACGTTCACGCGCAACCGGGTTTTTAGACCCTTCGTGGTAAGACGCCGGCAGGTTTTCTTTCAGCAGTTTCAGAGCCTGCAGAGCCTGACCGTCAGAGAACTCAGAAGCCAGTACGGAAACGTAAGCTTCCAGGGCGTGAGTTACCGCATCCAGACCACCGAACGCACACAGGGACTTCGGCATATCCATCACCAGGTTGGCATCGACAATCGCCATATCCGGGGTCAGGGCGTAGTCAGCCAGCGGATATTTCTGACCAGTTGCATCGTCGGTCACAACCGCAAACGGTGTGACTTCAGAACCGGTACCGGAAGTGGTGGTGACGGCGATCATTTTCGCTTTCACGCCCATTTTCGGGAACTTGTAGATACGTTTACGGATGTCCATAAAGCGCAGCGCCAGTTCTTCAAAGTGAGTTTCCGGATGTTCGTACATGACCCACATGATTTTCGCGGCGTCCATCGGGGAACCACCGCCCAGCGCGATAATCACGTCCGGTTTGAAGGAGTTCGCCAGCTCAGCGCCTTTGCGAACAACGGAAAGCGTCGGGTCGGCTTCAACTTCGAAGAAGACTTCGGTTTCAACGCCAGCCGCTTTCAACACAGAGGTGATCTGGTCTGCATAGCCGTTGTTGAACAGGAAGCGGTCAGTCACGATGAGCGCACGTTTGTGGCCATCAGTAATCACTTCATCCAGCGCGATGGGCAGAGAGCCACGGCGGAAGTAGATAGATTTCGGAAGTTTGTGCCACAACATGTTTTCAGCTCGCTTAGCAACGGTTTTCTTGTTGATCAGGTGTTTCGGACCAACGTTTTCAGAGATGGAGTTACCACCCCAGGAACCACAACCCAACGTCAGGGAAGGTGCGAGTTTGAAGTTGTACAGATCACCGATACCACCCTGAGAGGCCGGGGTGTTGATCAGGATACGCGCGGTTTTCATCATCTGACCGAAGTAAGCAACGCGTTCTGGCTGGTTATCCTGGTCAGTGTACAGGCAGGAGGTGTGACCGATACCGCCCATAGCGACCAGTTTTTCTGCTTTTTCTACCGCTTCTTCGAAATCTTTCGCACGATACATCGCCAGAGTCGGAGACAGTTTTTCGTGTGCGAACGGTTCGCTTTCATCAACGACCGTAACTTCACCGATCAGAATCTTGGTGGTTTCTGGTACGGAGAAGCCTGCCAGTTCAGCGATTTTGTAGGCTGGCTGACCAACGATAGCGGCGTTCAGAGCGCCATTTTTCAGGATAACGTTTTGAACCGCTTTCAGTTCCTGGCCCTGCAGCATGTAGCCGCCGTGGCTGGCGAAACGTTCGCGAACGGCATCATAGACGGAATCAACAACGACAACAGACTGTTCAGAAGCACAGATTACGCCGTTATCGAAGGTTTTAGACATCAGAACAGACGCCACAGCGCGTTTGATATCAGCGGTTTCATCAATGACAACCGGGGTGTTGCCTGCGCCTACGCCGATAGCAGGTTTACCGGAGCTGTATGCTGCTTTAACCATGCCTGGACCGCCCGTCGCAAGGATCAGGTTAATATCCGGGTGGTGCATCAGCGCATTAGACAGTTCTACGGAAGGTTGATCGATCCAGCCAATCAGATCTTTCGGCGCGCCGGCAGCGATAGCCGCTTGCAGAACGATGTCTGCCGCTTTGTTGGTTGCTTCTTTAGCGCGCGGATGCGGAGAAAAGATGATGGCGTTACGGGTCTTCAGGCTAATCAGCGATTTGAAGATCGCGGTAGAGGTCGGGTTAGTGGTTGGAACGATACCGCAAATAATGCCGATAGGTTCAGCAATGGTGATGGTCCCGAAGGTGTCGTCTTCAGACAGCACGCCGCAGGTTTTTTCATCTTTATAAGCGTTGTAAATATATTCAGAAGCGAAGTGGTTTTTAATCACTTTGTCTTCCACGATACCCATACCGGATTCGGCGACGGCCATTTTGGCCAGCGGAATGCGGGCATCAGCGGCTGCCAGAGCGGCGGCGCGGAAGATTTTGTCGACCTGTTCTTGAGTGAAACTGGCATATTCACGCTGGGCTTTTTTTACACGCTCTACGAGTGCGTTAAGTTCAGCGACATTAGTAACAGCCATAATGCTCTCCTGATAATGTTAAACTTTTTTAGTAAATCATCTGCGCGATACGTGAGTATAGACAGATCGACGATACTTTGTATAAATGCCTGAAATTCAGGTGGTTACTTAACGTCCGTTTCGCTCTGATTTACTAAAAGAGCTTCTGCGTTAGTATCATTTAACTCTAACGCGTTACGTCCAGGTGGCGTAAGCAAGATTACTCACTTCTGAGTAGCGATTGTGTGATCTAAATCAAGATTACGCAAAGCTGACACCTTTCAGCAGGCCATTTTAGCCTTTTATGTAAATTGTTAAGAAATCGTTGTCATGAAGAGTGAGTGGATTAGCATAACGAGTACATATAAATAACAGCGATGAATGGATGAAATTAGGTGTAGATAAGAGGTGAACTATGCGAATAAAAGGCGTATCTTCTGCGCGTTTTGATCATTAACGAACATTGACTTCATCCGGCTAACGCTTCGGAGCTAACCGTGATTCAACCGCTTTTTGATTTTCCTGTTTACTTTAAGTTCTTTATCGGGCTCTTTGCGCTGGTTAACCCGGTGGGGATTATCCCCGTTTTCATCAGCATGACCAGCTACCAGACGGCCACGGCGCGTAATAAAACTAACCTCACCGCGAATCTGTCGGTCGCGATTATCTTGTGGAGTTCCTTATTCCTCGGCGATGGCATCCTGCAGCTGTTTGGTATTTCTATTGATTCGTTCAGAATTGCGGGCGGTATCCTGGTTGTCACCATTGCAATGTCGATGATCAGCGGGAAGCTGGGGGAAGATAAACAAAACAAGCAAGAAAAGTCAGAGACGGCCATACGCGAGAGCATTGGCGTTGTGCCGTTAGCGCTGCCGTTAATGGCGGGGCCAGGGGCGATTAGCTCCACTATCGTCTGGGGGACGCGTTATCACAGTATCGCGCATTTGCTTGGTTTTTCAGTTGCCATTGCGCTTTTTGCGCTTTGCTGCTGGGGCGTGTTCCGTATGGCGCCGTGGCTGGTTCGTTTGCTGGGGCAAACCGGTATCAACGTTATTACCCGAATCATGGGGTTGTTGTTAATGGCGCTCGGCATCGAATTTATTGTCACAGGAATAAAAGGCATTTTCCCCGGCTTGCTCAACTAAACTCCCACCTGTTGATTTACAGGCGGTGCCCTAAGGGGGCCGCCTTGTGACATTTCCAGTGACATTCCCACGTAACACTTCTTACTTTGATAAGCATTCAGCGTTTTAATGATAAAAAATACTAATATAATCTAACGCTATTTATTTTTATTAATCAAACTATTATGAACATTACTGAGTCCGTGAGAAGCGGTAGGTCTGTTATTTTATTCACACCATACTCTGGGGCTTGATGAAGGATTATT
Source organism: Salmonella sp. SAL04157 (assembly GCF_046551635.1). Classification (NCBI taxonomy): domain Bacteria; kingdom Pseudomonadati; phylum Pseudomonadota; class Gammaproteobacteria; order Enterobacterales; family Enterobacteriaceae; genus Salmonella; species Salmonella sp. SAL04157. Next base: position 69,950 of record NZ_JBGDVS010000003.1, on the reverse strand, counting down.
GAAATGTTATTAGTTGTTTCAGCTCCATCGTAGATGAATGTGCTAAATAATGAGCATTTGTTAAATTTGTGTGTGTTTTCTGGCGCAAGTATATCCTACGATGTGACAGCGAGATGATTTTCTTTCAACTGGTTGATTATAAATAATAAATTAAAATTTTTTAACATTCTTTAACTGTTTTTCTGGGCAGGAAATTTTCCATAAAAGAGAATTGGTTAACAAAATTGTAAAATGAATTGGCGGTTCAGAAACGCATTTGATACTTTTCGGCCAAACATTTTGCAGAAGATTTCACATTGTTGATAACTATTTTCATTTACATGGTTGTCAGAAATAACGTGCGACGTGGGCAGGTACGTCGTATACCGAATCGACGAAAGGCGATCGAACGAATCGTCAGAATAAATAAAGTCGGTGATAGCAAAAGCAGTGACAGACCTGGCAGTACACCACCAGTGCTGTACAGGAGCCCTGACGGGATTAAACAGGCTGGTAAAAACCAGTAATTATAATGAGTGGAGTACAAACACAATGTCTAACATCACGAAAAAAAGTTTGATTGCAGCGGGAATACTCACTGCGCTCATCGCCGCCAGCGCCGCGACTGCGGCAGACGTGCCCGCCGGTGTTCAGTTAGCCGACAAGCAAACGTTGGTACGTAATAATGGATCAGAAGTGCAGTCTCTCGACCCGCATAAAATTGAAGGCGTGCCGGAATCGAACGTCAGCCGTGATCTCTTTGAAGGCTTATTAATTAGTGATGTCGAGGGGCATCCTTCACCGGGCGTCGCGGAAAAATGGGAAAATAAAGATTTTAAAGTCTGGACATTCCATCTACGTGAAAATGCGAAATGGTCAGATGGTACGCCCGTTACCGCCCATGATTTCGTTTATAGCTGGCAACGCCTGGCCGATCCTAATACGGCATCGCCGTACGCCAGCTATCTGCAATACGGTCATATCGCTAATATCGATGACATTATCGCCGGTAAAAAACCCGCCACCGATCTGGGGGTAAAAGCGCTTGATGATCACACCTTTGAAGTGACTTTAAGTGAGCCGGTGCCTTATTTCTACAAATTGTTGGTCCACCCTTCAGTGTCTCCTGTACCGAAATCAGCGGTCGAAAAATTTGGCGATAAATGGACGCAACCGGCCAATATTGTCACTAACGGCGCTTATAAGTTAAAAAACTGGGTGGTGAACGAACGTATCGTGCTGGAGCGTAACCCGCAATACTGGGATAACGCCAAAACCGTCATCAATCAGGTGACTTATTTGCCTATCTCTTCGGAGGTGACGGATGTCAACCGCTACCGCAGCGGCGAGATCGATATGACTTATAACAATATGCCGATCGAATTATTCCAGAAACTGAAAAAAGAGATCCCGAATGAAGTTCGCGTAGACCCTTATTTGTGTACCTATTATTACGAAATTAATAATCAAAAAGCGCCGTTTAACGATGTCCGCGTGCGTACCGCGCTGAAACTGGCGTTAGATCGCGACATTATTGTTAATAAGGTTAAAAATCAGGGCGATTTACCCGCTTATAGCTACACGCCGCCGTATACCGATGGCGCAAAACTGGTAGAGCCTGAGTGGTTCAAATGGTCCCAGCAAAAGCGTAATGAAGAAGCGAAGAAATTGTTGGCTGAAGCCGGCTTTACGGCGGATAAGCCCTTAACATTCGACCTGCTGTATAACACCTCCGATCTGCATAAAAAACTGGCCATTGCCGTGGCGTCTATCTGGAAGAAAAATCTGGGTGTCAATGTGAATCTGGAGAATCAGGAATGGAAAACCTTCCTGGATACCCGTCATCAGGGCACCTTTGATGTCGCCAGAGCCGGGTGGTGCGCAGATTATAATGAACCGACCTCGTTCCTGAATACCATGTTGTCCGACAGTTCAAATAACACCGCGCATTATAAGAGCCCGGCGTTTGATAAGCTGATTGCCGACACGCTGAAAGTAGCGGACGATACGCAGCGCAGCGAACTCTACGCTAAAGCGGAGCAGCAGTTAGATAAAGACTCGGCTATTGTGCCGGTGTATTACTACGTTAACGCGCGCCTGGTGAAACCCTGGGTGGGCGGGTATACCGGTAAAGACCCGCTGGATAATATTTATGTGAAAAACTTATATATTATCAAACATTAATGGCAAGACATGGGACAACTGCGGTTGTCCCATGGTGTCTTTTTTCATCGCACTATAACGTTCCCTGGCGGATCTGTTTGTCACGTCCGGGAAGTAAAGGCACAGGCCAGAAGGTACGGGCAATGTTGAAATTTATTTTACGCCGCTGTCTGGAAGCGATTCCGACGCTGTTTATTCTTATTACCATCTCTTTCTTTATGATGCGCCTCGCGCCGGGGAGTCCTTTTACCGGCGAGCGCGCATTGCCGCCGGAAGTGCTGGCCAATATTGAAGCAAAATATCATCTGAACGATCCTATCATGACGCAGTACTTCAGCTACCTGAAGCAGCTGGCGCATGGCGATTTTGGACCATCGTTTAAATACAAAGATTACACGGTCAACGATCTGGTTGCCGCCAGCTTCCCCGTTTCGGCGAAACTTGGCGCCGCCGCTTTTTTACTGGCGGTCATTATTGGTGTCAGCGCTGGCGTGATTGCCGCGCTAAAGCAAAATACGCGATGGGATTATACGGTGATGGGATTTGCCATGACCGGCGTCGTTATCCCCAGTTTTGTGGTAGCGCCGCTACTGGTGATGGTCTTTGCGATAACCTTGCAATGGCTGCCTGGCGGCGGCTGGAACGGCGGGGCGTTAAAATTTATGATCCTGCCGATGGTCGCGCTTTCACTGGCCTATATTGCCAGCATCGCTCGTATTACGCGCGGCTCAATGATTGAAGTTCTGCATTCGAACTTTATTCGTACCGCGCGGGCAAAAGGATTACCGATGCGCAGAATCATCTTCCGCCATGCGTTAAAACCTGCGCTGCTGCCGGTTTTATCCTATATGGGGCCAGCCTTTGTCGGCATTATTACCGGCTCAATGGTGATTGAAACTATTTATGGCTTACCGGGCATTGGGCAGCTTTTCGTTAATGGCGCGCTCAACCGCGATTACTCGCTGGTGTTAAGTTTGACCATTTTAGTCGGGGCGCTGACCATATTGTTTAACGCCATTGTCGATGTGCTCTATGCCGTTATCGACCCGAAAATTCGCTATTGATACTGGAGCTCGCGATGATGTTAAGTAAGAAAAACAGCGAGACGCTGGAAAATTTCAGTGAAAAGCTGGAGGTGGAAGGTCGCAGCCTTTGGCAAGATGCCCGTCGGCGCTTTATGCATAACCGTGCGGCGGTGGCCAGTCTTATTGTCCTGTTTCTGATAGCCTTATTCGTGACAGTGGCTCCTATGCTGTCGCAATTTACCTATTTCGATACCGACTGGGGCATGATGTCCAGCGCGCCGGATATGGCGTCCGGTCACTATTTCGGTACTGACTCTTCCGGGCGCGATCTGTTGGTGCGCGTTGCCATCGGCGGGCGTATCTCATTGATGGTCGGGATTGCCGCCGCGCTGGTGGCGGTCATTGTCGGAACGCTGTATGGCTCGCTGTCCGGGTATCTGGGCGGCAAAATTGATTCTGTGATGATGCGTTTGTTGGAGATCCTCAACTCGTTCCCGTTTATGTTCTTTGTGATTTTGCTGGTGACGTTTTTTGGGCAGAACATTCTGTTGATTTTCGTCGCCATCGGCATGGTCTCCTGGCTTGATATGGCGCGTATCGTGCGTGGTCAAACCCTAAGTCTTAAACGTAAAGAGTTCATCGAAGCCGCGCAGGTGGGTGGTGTGTCGACCGCCAGCATTGTGATCCGCCATATTGTGCCTAACGTCCTGGGCGTAGTAGTAGTGTATGCATCGTTGCTGGTGCCCAGCATGATTCTGTTTGAGTCTTTCCTCAGTTTCCTGGGGCTTGGGACGCAGGAACCGTTAAGCAGTTGGGGAGCGTTGTTGAGCGATGGCGCAAATTCAATGGAAGTCTCACCGTGGCTGCTGCTGTTTCCGGCTGGCTTTCTCGTGGTGACGTTATTCTGTTTTAACTTTATTGGCGATGGCCTGCGTGATGCCCTCGACCCGAAAGATCGTTAAGGAGTACAGCCATGAGCTTATCAGAAACCGCAACTCAGGCGCCGCAACCGGCGAATGTACTGCTGGAGGTAAACGATCTTCGTGTTACGTTCGCTACGCCTGATGGCGATGTGACGGCGGTCAACGATCTGAACTTTACGCTTCGCGCTGGAGAAACGTTAGGCATTGTTGGCGAGTCTGGATCGGGGAAATCGCAAACGGCGTTCGCATTAATGGGACTGCTGGCGACGAATGGTCGAATCGGCGGTTCCGCGATCTTTAACGGACGTGAAATTCTTAATCTACCTGAGCGCGAACTGAATACGCTGCGCGCAGAACAGATTTCGATGATTTTTCAGGACCCGATGACCTCGCTAAATCCTTATATGCGCGTTGGGGAGCAGTTAATGGAAGTCCTGATGCTGCATAAAGGGATGAGCAAAGCGGAAGCTTTTGAAGAGTCCGTCAGAATGCTGGATGCCGTAAAAATGCCGGAAGCGCGCAAACGGATGAAAATGTACCCGCACGAATTTTCCGGCGGAATGCGTCAACGTGTGATGATTGCGATGGCGCTGTTGTGCAGGCCGAAACTGCTTATTGCCGATGAGCCTACCACCGCGCTTGATGTTACCGTGCAGGCGCAGATTATGACCTTGCTTAATGAGCTAAAGCGCGAATTTAATACCGCCATTATCATGATTACCCACGATCTGGGTGTGGTCGCGGGTATTTGCGATAAGGTCCTGGTAATGTATGCCGGGCGTACCATGGAATACGGTAAGGCGCGCGATGTCTTTTATCAGCCCGTTCATCCGTATTCGATAGGCCTGCTTAATGCGGTGCCGCGTCTGGATAGCGAGGGGGCGGAAATGCTGACGATTCCGGGCAATCCTCCCAATTTATTGCGTTTGCCTAAAGGGTGTCCGTTCCAGCCGCGTTGTCCTCATGCGATGGAGATCTGCAATAATGCGCCGCCACTTGAAGCGTTCAGTCCTGGTCGCTTGCGCGCCTGTTTTAAACCGGTGGAGGAACTGCTATGAATGCTGTGATTGAACAACGTAAAGTTCTTCTCGAAATCGCCGATCTGAAAGTACATTTTGATATCAAAGAAGGGAAGCAGTGGTTCTGGCAACCGCCGAAAACCCTGAAAGCGGTGGACGGCGTTACGCTACGCCTGTATGAAGGCGAAACGCTGGGCGTGGTGGGCGAATCCGGCTGCGGCAAGTCGACGTTTGCGCGCGCCATTATTGGTCTGGTGAAGGCGACAGACGGTAAAGTCGCCTGGCTGGGAAAAGATCTGTTGGGCATGAAAGCGGATGAGTGGCGCGAAGTGCGCAGCGATATCCAGATGATTTTCCAGGACCCGCTGGCGTCACTCAACCCGCGAATGACGATTGGCGAAATTATCGCTGAACCGCTGCGCACTTATCATCCTAAGCTTTCGCGCCAGGACGTGCGTGACCGCGTGAAAGCCATGATGCTGAAAGTGGGGCTGCTGCCGAATCTCATCAACCGTTATCCCCATGAATTTTCCGGGGGGCAGTGCCAGCGCATCGGTATCGCCCGGGCGTTGATCCTGGAACCTAAGCTCATTATTTGCGATGAGCCGGTGTCGGCGCTGGACGTTTCTATTCAGGCGCAGGTAGTGAATTTGCTCCAGCAGTTACAGCGAGAGATGGGGCTGTCGTTGATTTTTATTGCGCACGACCTGGCGGTCGTAAAGCACATATCCGATCGTGTCCTGGTGATGTATCTCGGTCATGCAGTAGAATTGGGCACCTATGATGAGGTGTACCATAATCCACTGCATCCTTATACTAAAGCGCTGATGTCGGCGGTACCGATTCCCGATCCCGATCTGGAGCGAAATAAGAAGATACAATTGCTGGAGGGCGAATTACCTTCGCCCATTAACCCGCCTTCCGGCTGCGTGTTCCGTACACGCTGTCCGCTAGCCGGGCCAGAATGCGCGCAAACGCGACCGGTGCTGGAAGGGAGTTTTCGCCATGCCGTTTCCTGCCTTAAAGTAGACCCGTTATAATCGCAAGGGCTGACAATTCGTCAGCCCTTCTTTTAGGTGAGGTTACCGTGTCACTTTCTTTGTCGTCGGTTCGCCGTCGTCTTTATCATAATCTGTTCGATTTGACTACGCGCTCAGGTCGCCGTTTTGAAGGGTTATGCGCGCTGTTTGCGCTGCTTAGCGTACTGGTCATTTTTGTTGAATCAGGCGTAGGAACGGAATATCACCTGACATTTGATGAATGGCATATTTTTGTCTGGCTGGAGCTCTGCGTTACCCTGATATTTACCGGTGAATACTTGCTCAGACTGTTTAGCTGGCCCGACCCGACAAAATACGTTTTTAGTTTTTGGGGATTTATTGATCTGGTGACGATTTTGCCGCTGTACGTCATGTGGCTGTGGCCGGAAATTAGCCTGAACTATATGTTTGCCTGGCGCGCTATGCGAGCGATTCGCGTGCTGCGTATTCTTAAACTGCTACGCTTTATGCCATCCCTGCGGGTATTCTGGAGCGCCATTATTAGCGCGCGTCATCAGCTTATTCTGTTCTATTCATTTATTGCGATCGTGATGATTATTTTCGGTGCCCTGATGTATCTTATTGAAGGACCGAAATATGGCTTCACGACGCTTAATGCCTCGGTGTATTGGGCGATAGTGACAGTCACAACCGTGGGGTATGGTGATATTACGCCGCATACGCCGCTGGGACGTATTGTCGCGTCGGTGCTTATTTTGATTGGTTATTCGGTGATTGCGATTCCTACAGGACTGATTACCACGCACATGAGCAGCGCGTTTCAAAAACGTCACTGGCAGCGAAAATGTCCGCAGTGCCAGCAAAGCCAGCATGAACATAGCGCGCAATATTGTAACCGATGCGGCAGTAAGCTACCGGATTAAACAGGCTTGCCGGAGGGCGCAATCAAACGCCATCCGGCCTGAACCGCTTATTCGCGCCAGAGAATATGGCACAGCTTGTGGTCCTTTTCCCGGCACAGCAGAACGCGGGCAAAAATGTCGTTAATTTCGCCGTCTTCGGTATCCGCCAGGCCAATCACCACCTCGGCAAAAAAGTCTGGATTCAGGTCAAAATCGACGTGCTCTTGCCAGTCTTCAGCGGGATCAAACAACTCCGCGCCACCGCGCTCCTCGAATTGCAAATTGAACAGAATGATATCAGCCGGATCAAGATTATCCGCCGCCAGCTCAAGAAAAATATCGTAAGCCTGCTCAAGCGTTTCGTCTTCAGTCAGGCGATTGTTCAGATCCATTTCCATAGTGACTACCTGTTTACTCATGTTGGTCACGTTTTACAGCAATGGACTAAAGAAGTAAAACAATCGCTCGGTAATACGCTGCCATAACGGACGTTTTACCCACAAACGCGCATCTAACAGGCGGGAGCGCGAAATATAATCGTCCTGTACCGCAGCCAGATCGGCGCCGAAACCCGTATCATCAATGACCAGCGTAATCTCGAAATTAAGCCATAGGCTACGCATGTCGAGATTCACGGTACCGACCAGGCTCAGTTCGCCATCGACCAGCACGCTTTTGGTATGTAACAGCCCGCCTTCGAACTGATAGATTTTCACGCCCGCCGCCAGTAACTCGCTAAAAAAGGCGCGACTGGCCCAGCCGACGAGCAGTGAATCATTTTTACGGGGCAGGATAATACTGACATCCACGCCGCGCTGCGCAGCGGTACAAATGGCGTGCAGCAGATCGTCGCTGGGGACGAAATATGGCGTGGTCATAATTAAATATTCGCGCGCAGCATAGGTGGCGGTTAATAGTGCCTGGTGAATGAGATCTTCCGGAAAACCAGGACCGGAAGCAATGGTATGAATGGTATGCCCGCTGGCCTGCTCAAACGGCATAATATTCACGTCCGGCGGGGGAGGCAGAATGCGTTTACCCGTCTCGATTTCCCAATCGCAGGAGTAAACAATCCCCATTGCTGTCGCCACGGGGCCCTCCATCCGCGCCATCAAATCGACCCATTGCCCAACGCCGGCATCCTGTTTGAAAAAACGCGGGTCCACCATATTCATACTGCCGGTATAGGCGATGTAATTGTCAATCATCACCATTTTACGGTGCTGGCGAAGATCCATACGGCGTAAAAAGACGCGCATCAGATTCACCTTCAGCGCCTCTACGACTTCAATGCCAGCGTTACGCATCATGGCCGCCCAGGGGCTGCGGAAGAAAGCGACGCTACCCGCGGAATCCAGCATAAGCCGGCAGTGGATGCCACGGCGGGCGGCGGCCATTAACGATTCAGCGACCTGATCCGCCATGCCGCCTGGCTGCCAGATGTAAAACACCATTTCGATATTATGCCGCGCCAGTTGGATATCGCGAATAAGCGCCTGCATGACATCATCGGAGTCGGTAAGCAATTGCAACTGGTTGCCTTTGACGCCCGCAATCCCCTGACGTCGTTCGCACAGCTTAAACAAGGACGATGCGACGCTACTGTTTTCTTGCGCGAAAATGTGTTTGCAGGCTTTGAGGTCATTCAACCATTTGGCGGTAGACGGCCACATGGCACGGGCACGCTCGGCGCGACGTTTGCCTAAATGCAATTCGCCCACGGACAAATAGGCGATGATCCCGACCAGCGGAAGGATATAGATGATTAATAACCAGGCCATTGCGGAGGGAACTGCGCGCCGTTTCATTAGAATACGTAATGTGACGCCGGCAATGAGAACCCAGTATCCCAAAATGACCAGCCAACTCACCACGGTGTAGAAGGTTGTCATAACTTTAAAAATCCTTTAGAAAGCGTGTTGTTAAGAGTTTACGCGTCAGGATTCACATGGCAAATAAAAACACGGGAAAAGCGCTGGTCTGCATCCGGCGAGGGGGTATAATGGCGCTTCTGTTACAGTGAGAGTCGTAAACATGAAGCGTAGTAGAACGGAAGTGGGGCGCTGGCGAATGCTACGTCAGGCGAGCCGCCGTAAAGCGCGTTGGCTTGAAGGGCAATCACGCCGTAATATGCGTATCCATACCATCAGGAAATGCATCTTTAATCGTCAGCGTAATTCATTACTCTTTGCGATTCACGGTGTGTGAGCCAGAAAGGGCACCGTATGCGGTGCCCAACAGGCCATCCTTTTCAAAAGATCTTCTTATATGGTTTGACCGAAACCTGCGCATAGACGCCCGCTGCGACGTAGGGGTCCGCATCAGCCCAGGATTGCGCCGCTTCTAAAGATTCAAATTCAGCAATCACCGTTGACCCGGTAAATCCGGCTACCCCAGGATCGTTACTGTCCACTGCGGGCATCGGCCCGGCAGTTAATAATCGCCCTTCATCATGCAGAAGTTGCAGGCGCGCCAGATGCGCGGGCCGTACCGAGAGGCGTTTTTCAAGCGAGTTGGCATTATCCTGAGCGTAAATAACATACAGCACGGGTAGAGCTCCTTAATCGGTAAAAGTTGCTGATTACGTTATTGGAAAGGGCATTTAACTGCAATGTAAAGATACCGACTTTGTTAAACATGCACATTTTGTGTGGTGTTTTTGTGCGATATCATCTTTTAAATGCCGCTATCGGCAATGCCTTATTGAATATGATTGCTATTTGCATTTAAAATTCAGCTCTGGTTTTTCAACTGAAACGATTATGACTTCAATGACCCTTGATTTACCTCGTCGCTTTCCCTGGCCGACACTCCTTTCCGTAGGCATTCATGGTGCTGTAGTGGCAGGTTTGCTCTATACCTCGGTACATCAGGTTATTGAATTGCCTGCGCCAGCGCAGCCTATCACGGTGACAATGGTTTCACCCGCTGACCTGGAGCCGCCCCAGGCGGTTCAGCCGCCGCCGGAGCCGGTGGTTGAACCCGAACCGGAGCCAGAGCCGATCCCTGAACCGCCTAAAGAAGCGCCCGTGGTGATTGAGAAACCCAAACCTAAGCCAAAACCCAAGCCGAAGCCGAAACCGGTGAAAAAGGTTGAAGAGCAGCCGAAGCGTGAAGTCAAACCAACCGCGCCGCGTCCTGCCTTACCGTTTGAAAATAGCGCCCCGGCGCGGCCAACAAGCAGCACCGCGTCGGCGACCAGCAAGCCGGCGGTGAGCGTGCCCACTGGGCCTCGCGCTCTGAGCCGTAACCAGCCGCAGTATCCGGCGCGAGCACAGGCGTTACGTATTGAAGGCCGCGTAAAGGTGAAGTTTGACGTGACCTCTGCTGGGCGAGTGGAAAATGTACAGATTCTGTCCGCGCAGCCAGCCAATATGTTTGAGCGTGAAGTTAAGAATGCGATGCGCAAATGGCGCTATGAAGCAGGCAAGCCGGGTTCCGGGCTGGTGGTCAATATTATCTTCCGTCTGAACGGTACGGCACAGATTGAGTAATCTCTGGCGCCGCCAGTAGGAATATTACCATCACCTGCTGGCGGCGTAAGCGGGTATACTTAACCCTGAACCGGGAGCGGGCGAGGTTTACCGTCCGGATCGACGGCAACATAAATAAACAGCGCCTCGGTGGCCTTGTAGCGCTGTCCAATCGGTTCTGACGCGACTTTTTTCACCCAGACTTCAATATTGATGCTAATAGACGTCGTGCCGCGTTTAACGCAGCGCGCGTAGCAGCATACGACATCGCCAACCGCGACGGGGCGCAGAAATGTCATTCCTTCCACGCGTACGGTTACAACCCGACCGTGCGCGATCTCTTTGGCCAGTATCGCGCCGCCAATATCCATTTGCGACATCAGCCAGCCGCCAAAAATATCGCCGTTCGCATTGGTATCGGCAGGCATGGCCAATGTACGTAAAACCAGCTCGCCCTGAGGAGTATTATCCATTGTTGTCATTGTAAAACCGACTATCAGAAAAAATTACAGCCGCGATGCTACTATGAATTTTGTGTGGAGAATAGAGGGAATAAAGGTACTGACGGGAAAGCGCAGGGCGTAAAGGTGGAGAAAATATCGCCAGGCGTTCGCAGTCTGGCGATGATAAGTCACGGGAGGGTTATGATTTATCTTCCTGTGGCAGATGCCGGTAGATATAGACGCCGCTCAGCAGGGTAAAAATGAGCGTCAGCGCCGTGAGTCCAAAAACCTTAAAGTTGACCCAGATATTTTGCGGCAACCAGAAGGCGATATAAATGTTAGCCAGACCGCACACAATAAAAAACAGCGCCCACGCCAGGTTCAGCTTTGACCAGACCTGCTGCGGCAACGCCAGTTCTTTACCTAACATACGTTGGATTAACGGTTTTTTCATCACCCACTGGCTTATTAACAGCGCGCCAGCGAACAGCGCATAAATAACCGTCACCTTCCATTTAATAAATTCATCGTTATGGAAGAAGAGCGTCAGACCGCCGAAGACGGCAACCAGAACAAAGGTAATCAGCGCCATCTTCTCTATTTTCCGATAACGCACCCAGCTATAAATCAGCACGATTGCCGTCGCGACAATCAGTGCGGAGGTCGCCGCATAGATGTCATAAAGTTTATAAAACGCAAAAAAGACAACCAGCGGTAAAAAATCCAGAAACTGCTTCATTCTTCGATTCCATCATCAACGAGCGTCGAATGCGCCGCGTAACGGCGCATTGCGGATTATTGGCGAATCAACATATACAGGCGGAATAAGTAGATAAGCAATACTGCGGAAATCAGATTGCTCAACGTATTCGCCAGTACAGCGCCTACATTTGGGGTCAGTACAGCGAAGCTGGGCGCGAACAGCAATAGCAATGTTTTAGCCAGTAACCAGCCTATCACCGCAGGCGCGACCAGTCTCATGTTAGCCCAGGCTAAACGCATACTGCTGCGCATTGCGGCAAACACGCCCATTTTCTCTTCAACCAACATCACTGGCGCAAGCGCCAGCACAATGGCCATAATAATCCCCGGAACGACAATCAGCATTATACCGATTTGCACTAACAGGGTAGTCAGAAAAATGAGAATAAACAGTTTAGGCAATGCAGGGGCGCTGGCGCCGATAGCGCGCAGCGCGCTAACCCGATGTCCCGCTGAAACTAACTGAATCATCAGGATGATACCGCCAGCCAGAATAGCATTGCCGATAAGCCCGGAAAACGTCGAGGCGGCAGAGGCGCGCAACAGGATCTGCTGCTGCTCCGGCGTCATATTTTGTACCAGCTCAAACAGGCCAGCGCTGCCTGCCAGATGTTCTCCTTCACTGAGTTGCGCGATTTGCGCATCGCTGGGTGAAAAGGCATGACCTAAGACCACCGTGATAAATGCGCACAGCAACGAAACCAGCAAGATAGTAATAAATTGATTTCGGAAAAAATTTCCGGCGTCACGGTAAACGGACTTCGCCGTGATAGACATGCACTCTCCTTGAGTTTTGCAGGTGTTAATTTGCGGGCAATTGTACCCTGGATAACTCTACAGTGGCAGCATCAGCAGTTGTATGGAAAAGCATATCTTTGTAAAGCGGCGGTAATCCGTATCGCGCGCGGGCGCGATTGCACGCCTCATTCACTTCGCCTCCTTCGCCCGATATCGAAAATTCGCGACAGGTTGAAGGGCGGTTTTCATAAATAGCGCAACTGACGTTTTCACCCGGCGTGCCAATTAGCGCTTTACAGTGCGGCTGTTTTTGGTTGGTACCGACCATACAACGTAAAAAAGGAGTAACAGGCTCGGTTAATGATGCCGGAACGCGTCCGCTGGCATCGTCGCCTTCAGCCCAATAAAAGGAGACACGAAAATAGGCACAACAGGCACCGCATGTCATGCATGGGTTAAGAACGCTCATGATTCACCTGCAAAAAACTCACGTATCAATAGATTACAACGGAAATTAATCTGTCCCGCAGTGTTCGCGAATCTTAACGCCACGCGCCATTGCGGGACATTGATTACCTTAGCCAGCCTTTATCGCCAGGGCAACAGGAGCAGACAAATATTTGCATAGCGTGAATATGTCAAAATTGATCTGAATTCCTATAACCAGGATTTTCAATACAAGTTTTAAATTAATCTGGATCAATAAATGTTAAATTATAAGAACAAATGTGATCTGTGTTAGATCACTTATTACTTCATTGTGGGTATATTCATCACGCTTTTATAACCATAACGATGGAGCGGGTATGAAAAAATTTACAGTGGCGGCACTGGCGTTAACAACTCTTCTCTCAGGCAGCGCGTTCGCGCACGAAGCCGGAGAATTCTTTATGCGTGCAGGTCCGGCAACCGTCAGACCTACAGAAGGGGCGGGTGGTACGCTGGGGCATTTAAACGGGTTTGATGTGAGTAATAACACGCAACTCGGCCTGACATTCACTTACATGGCGACGGACAATATCGGGGTTGAATTGCTGGCGGCCACGCCGTTCCGCCATAAGGTGGGTACAGGCGCGACGGGCGATATCGCCACGGTCCACCTGTTACCGCCAACGTTAATGGCGCAGTGGTACTTCGGCGATTCCAGCAGCAAAGTGCGTCCTTATGTCGGCGTAGGGGTGAACTACACCACCTTCTTCGATAACGGCTTTAACGATAATGGTAAAAATGCCGGGCTGTCCGATCTGAGCTTTAAGGATTCCTGGGGCGCGGCAGGGCAAGTTGGGGTAGATTACCTGATTAACCGCGACTGGTTAATTGGCGCCTCTGTCTGGTACATGGATATTGATACTACCGCCAATTATAAAATGGGCGGCGTTCAGCAGCATGACAGCGTGCGTCTGGACCCATGGGTATTTATGTTCTCGGCAGGCTATCGTTTCTAATCGCGTGATGTTGTGACGAAAAAAGACCCCGCCAGGCGGGGTCAAAAAAGGACATGACACACGGATTTTACTTGTCGGAACTCACTTGTCTTCTTTCGGTTCGCCGCAGCCTAGTTCTGCGCCAGTGAGAGGATCAACGGTGGGGTCCGATTTCGTTCTTTCTGCCATCGCTTTGAGCAGCGCCAGCTGCTCGCGCGGCAATTTCACTGTCGCCAGGCCATCGCCGCCATCAACAGCAGGCATCGGTTCTGCGACATAGTTGAAGTTCTCATCGCTATTCCAGCTACCTCGCGGATCGTCGCCTTGCGACATGTTGTAGTACACGTCGGTATACTGTTCTACTGGCGGTAATTTACCCGGCGGGAAGTTGTTACGAATCGAATACAGCGCCTTTTCAAAAGAGAGCTGGTGCGCGACTTCACGGGTCATTAAGAAACTGAGCGTGTCTTTTACGCCAGGATCGTCGGTCAGATTAATCAGGCGTTCATAAATGATCTTCGCTCGCGCCTCTGCCGCGATGTTTGAGCGTAGATCGGCTGTGACTTCGCCGATAGTATCAATATAAGCCGCGGTCCACGGTACGCCGCCGGAGTTTGTCAACGCAGGGCCGCCGCCATACAGCAGAGAGGTGATATGGCTGTCATTACCATTCTGCGTCAGCGAGCGATAAAGTTCCGCTTCGCTTTCGGTGCCTTCCGCCAGCTCGCCTTTAGCGCCTTTATTAAGCATTCCTACCAGTGAGCCGATAATTTCCAGATGACTCAGCTCCTCGGTGGCGATGTCCATTAACATCTCTCTACGACCGGCATCATCATCGCTTAAACCTTGCGTGAAGTAGCGGCAGGCGGCCGCCAGTTCGCCCTGCGGGCCGCCAAACTGTTCCAGCAGCAGGTTCGCTAATCCAGGATTAGGTTCGCTCACTCGCACAGTATATTGAAGTTGTTTTACGTGTCGAAACATATTGCCTCCTGCTTATTATTTATTTTTTGGCTTCAACGCCATCTGCTTCAGATCGCAGTAAAAATTGTTCCGTTGTCTGCGGAATATGTTTGATAAGCCAGTCAGCCATTTGCATTTCTTCTTTCAGAATGGCTTCAATCGTCGGAATTGAGGCCGTGTCACCAGCTTTTTTTGCCGCCGCCAGCAGGGAGGTATAACAAGCAATTTCGAACTGCTCGAAAACATAACCGCTAATTGAGCCTTTGACAATTTCATCGGAAGGGAACATGCCACCGATAGATTGCCCCATTGCTGCCATTTTACTCATGGAGTCTTTCAACACCGAACGAGAAATGCCATTACGGTCCAATACTTCTTCGAGCATGGTAATTTGATGTTTGGTTTCACTAATATGTTGTTCAATTCTGGCTTTTATATCAGGATAATTTTCAATACGGCTGGCCATAGATTCAAGCATCGATTCTGCCTGTTTTTCCATGGCATGGGCGTCACGAAGCCAGTCATGATAATGTTCAGTATAATTCATTTTAAATTCCTCAATGCGTGATAATCTGCTCCGATAATAAAATCGGAATCATGCAAGCTGATAATTAAAAATATTATTTCGATTTGCGTTCAGCACTTTTATTAACATTGCTGACTGCTAAATCGGTAAGTTTTAAATCAGTTTGTTTTTCCTCGTCGAGGGTTTCTTTGAGCAGTTTTAATGCTTTGCTATAGCCGAGCTGCTCGGCCAGGGTGGCTAGCGTGCCGTAGCTGGCGATTTCGTAATGCTCGACTTTTTGCGCCGCGGCGATAAGCGCTGCATCGCGTACTTCGTTTTTCTCCGTACTTTCGATGACTTCATTGGCTTCTTCAATCAGCCCTTCCATAGCGACGCATTTCATTCTTTTCAGTTTAATGCCAGATTCAGATTCGACGATCTGATCAATACGTTCAATCTGACCCTGGGTTTCTTCAAGATGAGATTGAAAGGCCTGGCTTAATTTTTCATTGGACGTGGCTCTGGCTAGTTTAGAAAGAGCCTTGGTTAATTGTTTTTCTGCACTATAGGTATCTGAAAGTAGATGGATAAAAAGGTCTTCAACGGTTTTAATATTCATAAATCTAATTCTCCTGGGCAAAATACTGCGAGCCAGAAGACTCGCAGATTGCTTGATAAAAGCATGTGTTATATTTACATTACAGTAAATCAGGAATTATCGGATTTACGTCCGCCGTGACTATTCTGACCACCTTTTTTACCGGCTTCAGAAGCTCGTTGCGGATCGTTTTTGAAATTCCCACCGCTATGCTGACCGCCTTTGCGGCCCGCTTCAGATGCTTTTTCACGATTCTCGGCGAAATTTCCTGAACCACCACGATGTTCGGCCATATTATTTCTCCTGTCTCGTTGCTTGCTGAAAAAATCGGTTTTAACCGTGTCGACACCCTATTAAAATTAGTTGGTTAAACCGATTAGTCAAATTGACGGAAATAGTTGTGATTTACCGCGTAAATAACGCACAAAAAATGGTTTAGAGATAATATATTCTATATTTTCTTTTAGAATAAGCGATTTAACAGAAAATGCTTTGCATTGTTATTAATAACAAGCGTGACTATCTGCGGCAATAGAAACGTTAATGCATTGTTTGTTGACATTTCTTTACATAAAGGCAGGGGAAATTGACGTGAAAACGCTAAATTTTTCGGCGTGATTAGGAGTTTTCTTAGCAAAAATTGACTTCAGACTTTTTGAAAGCTGGACAGGGAATAACACCAAAAAGATTGATGATGTACGTCTGAATCGTGATTCTGGTTCGGCGCCAACCTCTCATTAAGCCGCCAGCGTTATGCTGACGGCTTAACCCGTTATGCGCGGCTGGCGGCTTTCATCGCTGAGACAAAGGACCTGAGCTCCGCCAACATCTGTTCGGGAGACGCGTGGTTTTTCTCGATAATGTTGACAATGGCTGAGCCGGAGATAGCGCCAGCCGCCCCGGCACGCACGGCCACAGACACCTGTTCCGGCGAGGAGATACCGAAGCCCTGTAACGCAGGCGCGGCGTGGTACTCTTTAAGCTTCTCAATGAGATGATGCAACGGCAATGCGCCACGGTTTTCCGCGCCGGTGACGCCCGAACGCGAAAGCAGGTAGGTGTAACCGCGGCCGTAAGATGCGACCTGGCGCAGAAGATCGTCATCCGCATTTGGCGGGCAGATGAAGATCGGCGCGATATTATGCCGTAACGCCGCCTGGCGGAAGGGGGCCGATTCTTCAACCGGGACATCTGCGACCAGCACGGAATCTACGCCAACCTGTTCACAACGGGCATAGAACGCATCTATGCCGTTATTGAACACCAGATTCGCGTACATTAGCAGGCCAATCGGAATGGTCGGGTGTTTTTCACGAATCAGCGCCAGCATTTCAAAACACTGAGCCGGCGTGACGCCAGCGGCGAAGGCGCGTAAGTTCGCATTCTGGATAGTAGGGCCATCGGCCAGCGGATCGGAGAAGGGAACCCCCAGTTCCAGAGCGTCGGCGCCAGCGTCAATCAGTGTGTCGATAATTTTCAGTGACTGTTCAATGCCAGGGTCGCCCAGAGTCACGAAGGGGACAAAAGCGCCTTCCCGGCGATCGTTGAGCTGTGCAAATAAATTTTCGTAGCGTTCCATCAGATTTCCCCTCGCGCTTTCAGGATATCGTGTACGGTAAAGATGTCTTTATCTCCGCGGCCAGAGAGATTAACCACCAGCAGTTGCTCTTTTTCCGGCTGCTCGCGCATCATTTTCAGAGCGTGCGCCAACGCGTGGGAGGATTCCAGCGCCGGGATAATTCCCTCATGGCGGCACAACGTTTTGAAGGCTTCCAGCGCCTCATCATCGGTAATGGAGACATAATCCGCGCGTCCGATGCTGTTCAGGTACGCATGTTGCGGCCCAACGGATGGGAAATCGAGCCCGGCGGAAATGGAATAGGACTCTTCAATTTGCCCGTCCGCTGTTTGCATCATCGGCGCTTTCATCCCGAAATAGATGCCAACGCGACCATGTTTAAGCGGCGCGCCATGCTCGCCGGTTTCAATACCGTGACCGCCAGGTTCAACGCCTATTAGCCCGACGCTGGTATCATTAATAAAATCCGCAAACATCCCGATAGCGTTTGAGCCGCCACCGACGCAAGCGATAACGGCATCTGGCAGACGGCCCTCTTTGTCGAGGATTTGCGCTTTCGTCTCTTCGCCAATCATGCGTTGGAACTCGCGAACGATGGTGGGATAGGGATGCGGTCCTGCCGCCGTGCCGAGCATATAGTGCGCGGTTTCGTAACTACCGGACCAGTCGCGCAGCGCCTCGTTACAGGCATCTTTTAGCGTAGCGGAGCCGCTATGAACCGGGATGACCTCAGCGCCCATCAGACGCATACGGAAGACGTTCGGCGACTGGCGCTCAACGTCTTTGGCGCCCATATAAATACGGCATTTCAGACCCAGCAGGGCGCTGGCGAGCGCAGAGGCGACGCCGTGCTGACCGGCGCCGGTTTCAGCGATAATCTCGCTTTTCCCCATCCGTTTGGCCAGCAGCGCCTGACCCAGTACCTGATTGGTTTTGTGCGCGCCGCCGTGCAGTAAATCTTCGCGCTTTAAATACAACGTGGTACGCGTACCGGCGGTAATGTTCTGGCATTTCGTCAGCGCAGTGGGGCGTCCCGCGTAGTTTTTTAGCAGATCGGCGAATTGCGCCTGAAATTCAGGATCTTTTTGCGCGCTGACGAAGGCCTCTTCAAGCTGGTTCAGCGCAGGCATCAGGATCTGCGGCACATACATGCCGCCGAATTCACCAAAGTAGGGGTTGAGAAGTGTTGTCATGTTTTTTCCTTAATATGCGCGCAGTGTCTGAAAAACCGAGGCCAGAAGACGAGCATCTTTGATGCCCGGCTGTGACTCCACACCTGAATTAAAATCGAGACCGGCACAGCCGACTTGCGCCGCCTGGACGCAGTTATCGGCCGCCAGCCCGCCCGCCAGTAACACATTATCCAGCGGTTGCCCCTGTAGCAGTGACCAGTCGAAGCGCTGCCCGCTGCCGCCTTGCCCATTGTCGAAAATGTATTTATCGACATGGTGGTAATCGCGTGCGGGAAGGGCATCGCTAACGCTCAGCGCCTTCCAGATTTGCACCTGTTTGGGCAACGCCTCGCGCAGCGCGTTGACATACGCCTGGTCTTCGCTGCCATGTAGCTGTACGGCAGAAAGCGACAGGACGGCAGCTTTCTGGCAAACATCGGCGATATCAGCGTCCTGGAAAACGCCGACGTACTGCAATGGCGCGGCGCTTATCACTTCTCGCGCCTGCTCAACGCTCACCGCGCGCGGAGATGAGGGCACAAAAATCAACCCGCCATATATTGCGCCAGCGTCACAGGCAGCTTTAGCGTCCTGGGCGCGGGTCAGGCCGCAGACTTTATTCTCGCCAAGCAGCACGCGACGGATGGCGGCGTTAAGATCGTCATGCGCCATTAACGCGGAGCCAATTAAAAAACCGTTGGCGAAGTGGCTCAGTTCGCGTACCTGACCATAGGTGTTAATCCCGGACTCGCTGATGACAGTCACGCCGTGGCCCAGTTTTGGCGCCAGCTGGCGGGTGCGATTCAAATCAATCGACAGATCGCGCAGATCGCGATTGTTGATACCTACCACTTTTGCGCCTAACGCTATCGCGCGCTCCCGTTCTTCGTCATTACTGACCTCCGTGAGCACGCCCATTTTCAGACTGTGCGCGACGGCGGAGAGTTGGCGATACTGTTCGTCATCCAGAACCGAGAGCATCAGTAAACAGGCATCGGCCTGATAGTAACGGGCAAGGTAGATCTGATAGGGATCGATAATAAAATCCTTACACAGAATCGGCTGCGGCGCGCTTTGGCTAACGACCGGCAGAAAATCGAAGCTCCCCTGAAAATATTTTTCGTCGGTGAGCACCGAGATTGCCGAGGCGTAATGTTGATAAATACTGGCAATACGCGCCGGATCGAAATCATCGCGAATCACGCCTTTTGATGGCGATGCTTTCTTACACTCCAGAATAAAGGCGGTACGCGCGCCCTGGAGCGCATCATAAAAATGGCGTGTACTTGGCTGGATCTCATTTTGAAAACTGGCCAGCGGCTGTTGCTGTTTGCGGGCTTCTACCCAAATCGCCTTGTCTGCGACGATTTTCGCTAAAACGGTTTGCATTATTTACCCTCTTGCCGCCAGTGCGGTGACTCTGTCATATGCGGTGCCGTTGCGCAGAACATCAAGCACGGCTTGCGCGTTGGCTTTGAGATCTTCCTGACCATGCAGACGCATCAGCATCGCCACGTTGGCGGCGACGGCGGCCTCATGCGCGGCATCGCCTTTACCTTGTAATAACCGCGTCAGAATGTCACGGTTTTCTTCCGGCGTGCCGCCAGCCAACTGATCCTGATGGTAAGGCGTCAGGCCAAAATCCTCCGCCGTAAGTTGATAGCTTTTAATTTCGCCGTCATGCAGCTCCGCGACAATCGTCGGCGCATGGAGCGAAACCTCATCCATGCCGCCGCTATGTACTACCGCCGCGCGCTGATAGCCCAGTACCCGTAAGGTTTCCGCAATCGGCAGCACCAGTTCCGGACTATAGACGCCAATCAATGCCAGCGGCGGATGCGCCGGGTTGATCAGCGGGCCGAGTACGTTGAACAGGGTTCGCGTTTTTAACTGTTGGCGAACCGGCATCGCGTGACGGAATCCGGTGTGATATTTCGGCGCGAACAGGAAACAGACGCCCAGTTCATCTAACGCCTGACGTGATTTATCGGCGTTCATATCCAGATTAATACCGAACGCCGCCAGCAGATCGGATGACCCCGATTTGCTGGACACGCTGCGGTTGCCGTGTTTCGCCACTTTCAGTCCACAGGCCGCCGCGACAAAGGCGCTGGCGGTAGAGATATTGATACTGTTACTGCCATCGCCGCCGGTACCAACGATATCCGCAAACAGATACTCCGGGCGCGGGAACGGAGCGGCATTTTCCAGCAACGCAGTGGCGGCGCCGGCAATTTCATTGGGATGCTCGCCGCGAATTTTCATGCTCACCAGCGCGGCGGCGAGCTGTTCAGGCTTAAGTTCGCCGCGGACGACCGCCGAAAACAACTGATGGCTCTCTTGTTGCGTCAGAGTTTGCGCCTGATAGAGTTTCTCCAGAATCGGCTGTAGGGTGTTGGTCGGTTCCAGCTTTTGCTGCGCCCAGGCTAATGTTTGCTCCAGCAGACGCGCGCCCTGTGTCGTCAGGATGGACTCAGGATGAAATTGAAAACCGCAAACGCGATCCGCATCATGACGTACCGCCATCACCATGCCGTTGAAATGGGCGTTAATGGTCAGCCCGGCAGGAACATTACTGCCGACCAGCGAATGATAACGCGCGACCGGTAGCGGATTCGCCAGCCCGGCGAACATCGCCTGACCGTCATGCTCAATGCTGGAGGCTTTGCCATGCAGGATTTCTCCCGCCTGACCGACATAACCGCCGTAAGCTTCGACAATCGCCTGATGCCCCAGACAAATGCCGATGATCGGTAACTTGCCGCGTAGTCGGGTCAGCAGCTCCGGCATACAGCCTGCCTCGCTGGGAACGCCCGGACCGGGGGAGAGCATTAGCACCGGATTTTTCATTGTCGCCAGGCGATCGATAAGGGTCTGCGCCGGAATATGGTTACGGTAAATCACCACGTTATGACCGTTGGTCCGTAGCTGATCTGCCAGGTTCCAGGTAAACGAGTCGATGTTATCGAGCAGCAGAATATCAGCCATCAGAAGGTCTCCTGTGCATGATGCGCGGTGGCGATAGCACGCAATACGGCGCGCGCTTTATTACGGGTTTCATCGGCTTCAGACTGCGGAACAGAGTCCAGCACGATTCCGGCGCCCGCCTGTACGGTGGCGATACCGTTCTCCACCAGCGCGGAGCGGATAACAATACAGGTGTCCAGATCGCCGTGGGCGGTGAAGTAACCGACAGCGCCGCCATAGCTGCCGCGGCGCTGTCCTTCCGCATCGGCAATCAACTGCATGGCGCGTACTTTCGGCGCGCCGCTCAGGGTGCCCATGTTCATGCAGGCGCGATAGGCGTGCAGAGCGTCGAGATCGTGACGCAGTTCGCCCACCACCCGGGAAACCAGATGCATCACGTACGAATAGCGGTCAACTTTTGTCAGATCGGCAACGTAGCGACTGCCCGGCGTACAGATGCGCGCCAGGTCATTGCGCGCCAGATCGACCAGCATCAGATGTTCGGAAAGCTCTTTATGGTCGGTACGCATGTCCAGCTCAATACGGCTGTCGAGATCTCTGTCCAGCGTACCATCGGCGCGGCGACCGCGTGGACGGGTACCCGCGATGGGATAAATCTCAATCTGACGGCTGGTGGCGTCATATTTCAGCGAGCTTTCCGGCGACGCGCCGAAAAGCGTGAAATCATTATCCTGCATAAAGAACATATACGGGCTGGGATTGCTTTTTTTCAGCACGTAGTAGGCAGCCAACGGCGACGGGCAGGGCAGTGAAAAGCGGCGCGACGGCACCACCTGAAATATCTCGCCCGCGCGGATGGCTTTTTGCAACTGGCGTACCACCGCGCCGAACGCGTCATCGCTCTGATTGCATTCACAGCGCATGTCCGGCACCGGCGTCACCGGCAACGGCGGCGCAGGCTGGGTTAACTGTTGGCTAAGGTACGCCAGGCGGGCGTTCAGGCGCTGTTTTTCCCGGTCACTGGCGGTGAACAGACTGGCCTGAATACGGGTGCTTTTTTTCTGATGATCTATCACCATTAGCGTTTCCGCTAAATAAAAGCAGTAGTCCGGGCAGTTATTGCCAGCCTCAAGGTGTGGCAGCGCTTCAAAGCCAGCGACCAGGTCGTAGGCAAACAGACCGCCGAAAAACATAGCCTCCCGCTCTTGCGTTGGTATGTTCACCACCCCCTGTAATAGGCGGAACGCATCAAATACCGACAGAGAGCATAAACGGGCGTCTTCATCTAATAATGGGCTGACGGGCGGAAAGCGTAGAATGCGACCGGCAGGCAGGACTTCGTTCTCCACGCCAGCGGGCAGGGCGGTATCCAGTAGCGGTAATAACGAGGCGCCATTATCAGATAACGCCTGAATAGTGACAGTGTCACCTAGAGCGGTAATGCGCAGCGCGCTATCTACCAGCAGCAGGCTTTTTAAATCGTCTTTACTGTCGATATCTGCGGACTCCAGCAGCAGCGTTGCCGGGCGATCGCCGCAGACCTGGTGAAAAAGCGCCGTTGGGTTTTCCCGGTAGGCGGCATCGCAGGTCAACAGTTCGAGCGTGGGTTTTGGTGTTTGCATGGTTATTCTCATTATTTTGTTCAAAAAAAAGCCCGCTTAACAGGCGGGCCGGGTATCGTTTGGCTGATTACAGCTGTTCATACACCGCCCGCTATCAGGAAGTGCGCCACCAACCGTGTAATGCAAATGTCGCTGCCATTTTAGATACCCTCTTCATGTGAACTTTCGTACTAGTTAACTAGTTCGATGGAATAATGTCAACACCTATTTCAGTATATTTGCCGGAACCGTTATGATGTACATGACATACCTTTATCTCTATGGGAGCCGCCTTGAGCGACACGAATTACGCAGTGATTTACGATCTGCACAGTCATACCACGGCGTCCGATGGACTGTTGACGCCAGAAACATTAGTACACCGTGCGGTAGAGATGCGAGTCGGCACGCTGGCGATTACCGATCATGACACCACAGCCGCGATTCCTGCGGCAAGAGAAGAAATTTCACGTTCCGGGCTGGCCCTGAATCTTATTCCCGGCGTGGAGATTTCAACGGTCTGGGAGAATCATGAGATTCACATTGTGGGTCTGAATATTGATATTGCGCACCCGGCAATGCGCGATTTTCTGGCGCAGCAGACACAGCGGCGTCAGGCACGCGGTCGGCTCATTGCGGAGCGTCTGGAAAAAGCCCATATTCCCGGCGCGTGGGAAGGGGCATTGAGACTGGCCAATGGCGGCGCGGTGACGCGCGGCCACTTCGCCCGCTTTCTGGTGGAGTGCGGCAAAGCCGCGACCATGGCGGAGGTTTTTAAAAAATATCTCGCGCGTGGGAAAACCGGTTACGTTCCGCCGCAGTGGTGTACAATAGAACAAGCTATTGATGTCATTCATCATTCTGGCGGTAAGGCGGTGTTGGCCCATCCGGGACGCTACGACCTTAGCGCTAAGTGGCTGAAAAGATTAGTGGCGCATTTTGCCGACCATCACGGCGACGCGATGGAAGTGGCGCAGTGCCAACAATCGCCCAATGAACGCACCCAACTGGCGACGCTTGCGCGTCAGCATCATTTATGGGCATCGCTTGGATCTGATTTCCATCAGCCCTGCCCGTGGATTGAGTTGGGGCGTAAACTCTGGCTGCCCGCTGGCGTTGAAGGCGTATGGCAGACATGGGAACAGCCGCAAATATCACAGTGAGGGAAGTATGAGCCAGTTTTTTTATATCCATCCGGATAACCCACAGCAACGGCTGATTAATCAGGCCGTCGACATTGTGCGTAAAGGCGGTGTTATTGTTTATCCAACCGATTCCGGCTATGCCCTTGGTTGTAAAATTGAAGACAAAGGCGCAATGGAGCGCATTTGCCGCATCCGTCATCTGCCGGACGGCCACAACTTCACGCTGATGTGCCGCGATTTGTCCGAGTTGTCGACCTATTCCTACGTCGACAACGTGGCGTTTCGTCTGATGAAAAACAATACGCCGGGTAATTACACCTTTATCCTGAAGGGGACAAAAGAGGTGCCGCGCCGTCTGTTGCAGGAAAAGCGTAAAACCATCGGCCTGCGCGTACCGTCAAACCCGATTGCGCTGGCGTTATTGGATACGCTGGGCGAACCGATGCTCTCGACGTCGTTGATGCTGCCTGGCAGCGACTTTACCGAGTCGGACCCGGAGGAGATTAAAGATCGGCTGGAGAAGCAGGTGGATCTGATCATCCACGGCGGTTACCTCGGTCAACAGCCTACCACGGTAATCGATTTGACCAATGACTCCCCGGTGGTGCTGCGCGAAGGCGTCGGCGACGTTACACCTTTCTTATAAGGGTGTAAGCCTGTATACTACGCGGCCTTAAAATGGCGCGGCAACGCGCCGTTCATTCTCCTGTTCGACGCCTGTGAAGGCGACACCTGAAGGAAGCTCTATGAGCGAAAAGTTACAAAAAGTGCTGGCGCGCGCTGGCCACGGCTCTCGCCGTGAAATCGAATCCATTATTGAAGCGGGACGTGTCAGCGTTGACGGTAAAATCGCCACGCTTGGCGATCGTGTTGAAGTCACTCCCGGTTTGAAAATCCGTATCGACGGTCACCTGATTTCGGTGAAAGAGTCGGCGGAACAAATTTGTCGCGTTCTGGCCTATTACAAACCAGAAGGTGAACTGTGTACCCGCAATGACCCTGAAGGGCGGCCAACCGTTTTTGATCGCTTACCGAAACTGCGCGGCGCGCGGTGGATTGCGGTAGGACGTCTGGATGTCAACACCTGCGGGCTATTGTTGTTTACCACCGACGGTGAACTGGCGAACCGCCTGATGCACCCTAGTCGTGAAGTTGAACGTGAATATGCCGTGCGCGTGTTCGGTCAGGTGGATGAATCGAAACTGCGTGATTTAAGCCGTGGCGTACAGTTGGAAGATGGTCCGGCGGCATTTAAGACCATTAAATTCAGCGGCGGCGAAGGCATTAACCAGTGGTATAACGTAACGCTGACGGAAGGGCGCAACCGCGAAGTTCGCCGACTGTGGGAAGCGGTAGGCGTTCAGGTCAGTCGTCTGATCCGCGTTCGTTACGGCGATATCCCGCTGCCGAAAGGCCTGCCGCGCGGCGGCTGGACTGAGCTCGACCTCGCGCAAACGAACTATCTGCGTGGTCTGGTAGAGCTCCCGCCGGAAACCTCGTCGAAGGTTGCCGTCGAAAAAGACCGTCGTCGTATGAAAGCGAACCAGATCCGTCGGGCGGTAAAACGCCACAGCCAGATAGCTGGCGGACGCCGCTCCGGTGGGCGTAATAACAACGGGTAATCTCTACCGCGGTCTATAGGCCGAGAATCATCAGACAAGAGGGTTTGTGCCGGATGGCGGCGCAAACGCCTTAATCCGGCCTACGGTTAATAATCAATTCCCATCTGGGCTTTTACGCCCGCGTCAAAAGCATGTTTAACCGGACGCAGTTCGCTGACGGTATCCGCAAGATCAAGAATATCCCGATGACAGCCGCGACCTGTAATAATCACCGTCTGGTGACCAGGGCGCGCGTTTAGCGCGCTTATGACCTCTTCCAGCGGCAAATAGTCATACGCCACCATATAGGTCAGCTCATCCAGTACCACCATATCAAGCAGCGGGTCGGCCAGCATCCTTTTCCCATGCTGCCAAACGGCCATACATGCTGCGGTGTCTGCCTCGCGATTTTGCGTCTCCCAGGTAAATCCCGTTGCCATCACCTGAAATTCGACGCCATGCGGTTCCAGCAGATTACGCTCGCCGTTGGGCCAGGTGCCCTTAATAAATTGCACCACGCCTACGCTTTTACCGTGTCCTACGGCGCGGGCGGCAGTCCCGAAAGCCGCCGTGGTTTTGCCCTTACCATTGCCAGTAAACACGATAATAATACCGCGCTCTTCCTGTGCCTGGGCGACGCGGGCGTCAACCCGATCTTTTACCTTCTGCTGGCGCTGCTGATAGCGTTCATCACTCATTGGGCGATTCC
The DNA here is from genome assembly GCF_046551635.1 of Salmonella sp. SAL04157. Taxonomy (NCBI): domain Bacteria; kingdom Pseudomonadati; phylum Pseudomonadota; class Gammaproteobacteria; order Enterobacterales; family Enterobacteriaceae; genus Salmonella; species Salmonella sp. SAL04157. The sequence continues at coordinate 43,300 of NZ_JBGDVS010000003.1, read as the reverse complement.
TGGTTTACGGCCCGGTTGGGCGTCAAAGGTCATACCGGTTTTACGGCGACTGTCGTCGCCCATAAGCCACAGGTAAAGCGGCATAATATCGGCAGGCGTTTTTAATTTCTGTGGATCTTCCGTCGGAAAGGCGCTGGCGCGCATACCGGTGCGCGTGCCGCCCGGGTTAATGCAGTTAACACGTAGAGAACGGTTCTGGTATTCGTCCGCCAGCACCTGCATCATTCCTTCAGTAGCAAACTTCGAGGTGGCATAGGCGCCCCAGTTGGCGCGCCCCTGACGGCCAACGCTTGATGACGTAAAGACCAGCGAGCCGGCATCGGACTTCAATAATAACGGTAACAGCGCCTGGGTGAGCATAAAGGTGGCGTTAACGTTTACCTGCATGACATCCTGCCAGATCTGCGGATCTTGTTCGCTCATTGGACCGATTTCCCCCAGTAACCCGGCATTGTGCAGGACGCCATCCAGGCGGGGATAGTGCGCGGCGATGCGGTCGGCCACTTGCCGGCACTCTTCAGCGGTGCAGGTCAGCAGATCGAGCGTAAACCACTGTGGTTGAACATGTTGCTCGTCAGCAATGTGCTGCGCGACCCGACGCAGTTTCTCTTCGTTGCGTCCCAGCAGAATCACCGTTGCGCCGTAACGCGCATACGTAAGCGCGGCTTCCCGCCCAATGCCATCGCTGGCGCCAGTGACCAGAATAATGCGGTTTTGCAATAGATCTTGTTTCGGTTGGTAATGCATGGCTACTCCTCAACGGCGTGGTGCACCGTCCTGCCAGGTTGTCTTATCTTCGCGTTAACTTTTCGGGTTTATGCCTGAAAGCGCCTTTTTTTTCAATCAGACAGGGGCGATAACGCCGTAAAATGAACGTCTTGTCATACTTTTTCTTCCTCAACAGGCATACGGATGAAGAGAGACTGGCTTCGATGCCTGTTGTACACTGAGCGCAAGTCGCGTTATTTAATCAAGGTGGGAGTCGTGGAATTGTTGTCTGAATATGGCTTATTTTTGGCAAAAATCGTCACTGTTGTGGTGGCCATTGCCGTCATTGTGTTGCTGATCGTGAATGCTACGCAACGCAAACGTCAGCGCGGCGAGCTGCGCGTGACCAATTTGAGCGAGCAGTATCAGGAGATGAAGGATGACCTTGCTGCGGCGTTGATGGATGGCCATCAGCAAAAACTGTGGCATAAAGCGCAGAAAAAAAAGCATAAGCAGGAGGCGAAAGCCGCCAAAGCGAAAGCGAAGCTGGGGGACATTGCGACATCGGACAAACCGCGCGTATGGGTGATAGATTTCAAAGGCAGTATGGACGCTCACGAAGTTAATGCGTTACGCGAAGAGGTCACGGCGGTGCTGGCAGTGGCGAAACCCGGCGATCGGGCGGTTGTGCGTCTGGAAAGCCCCGGCGGCGTTGTGCATGGCTATGGCCTGGCGGCATCGCAATTGCAGCGCCTGCGCGATAAAAATATTCCGCTGACCGTGACGGTGGATAAAGTCGCGGCAAGCGGAGGCTACATGATGGCCTGCGTGGCGGAAAAAATTATTGCGGCGCCGTTCGCTATTGTGGGGTCAATTGGTGTTGTCGCGCAAATTCCGAACTTTAACCGCTTTCTCAAAAGTAAAGACATTGATATTGAACTGCATACCGCAGGGCAGTACAAACGTACCCTGACATTGTTAGGCGAGAATACGGAAGAAGGGCGGCAGAAGTTTCGTGAAGATCTCAACGAAACGCACCATCTGTTCAAAGAGTTTGTGCAGCGGATGCGTCCGGCTCTGGACATTGAACAGGTCGCCACGGGCGAACACTGGTACGGTCAGCAGGCGCTGGAGAAAGGACTGGTTGATGAGATTAACACCAGCGATGAGGTTATCCTCGGCCTGATGGAAGGGCGTGAGGTGCTGAATGTGCGCTATATGCAGCGTAAAAAACTGATCGATCGTGTTACCGGCAGCGCGGCGGAAAGCGCGGATCGGCTGCTGCTGCGCTGGTGGCAGCGTGGACAAAAACCGTTGATGTAAACCGCTATTGCCGGATGGCATTCAGCGCCATCCGGCATGGATTAATCCACCAGGTGATACTTCTCAGACAGCACATGCGCCAGGTGTTTAAACATGTTAAACACCGCGGTGCTTTTAGGGGTCGGTAACCCTTGCTCGTCTAAAAAGTAATCGCCGCTGAAAACCAGCACGCCATTTCTCTGCGTTACGCCGGTGGCGACAATACCTGCCATCGTGTCTTCATGTTCCCGAATAATTTTGTTGGCTTCAAGCAACAGTGTTTCGCGATCGATAGGTTGCGTCTCTTTATGCATTTTTTACTCCTTAAACAAGGAGATTAGTCTACGCTGAGCACTTCTGATGGGCAAATATTCTCACAGGAAATTGATGGATTTGTCATGTTGCGTTCACTGGCAAGATTTGTTTTTGCATGCTAATAAAGTTGCGTATCGAATTTTATCAGGTACAGTGTGACGCTTTCGTCAATCTGGCAACAGAATTGCTTGACATTCGACCAAAATTCCGTCGTGCTATAGCGCGTGTGTGCAAAAAAGCCTGTTAACTCAGTCACCTGAGGGTTACATTTCGTACACAAAGCCAGTACAAGGGGTTGATATCCGCAGACGCAGAGACCATATATCGTTGTCTCGTCGCCAGTGGAAGGTGAATCAACGTGCGACGCATTCCTGGAAGAATCAACTTAGGTAAAGGTGAATATGGGTAAAGCTCTTGTCATCGTTGAGTCCCCGGCAAAAGCCAAAACGATCAACAAGTATCTGGGTAATGACTACGTGGTGAAATCCAGCGTGGGTCATATCCGTGATTTGCCGACCAGTGGCTCAGCAGCTAAAAAGAGCGCCGACTCTACCTCCACCAAAACGGCTAAAAAGCCCAAAAAGGATGAACGTGGCGCTCTCGTCAACCGTATGGGGGTTGATCCGTGGCACAACTGGGATGCGCACTATGAAGTGCTGCCCGGTAAAGAGAAGGTCGTCTCTGAACTGAAACAGTTGGCGGAAAAAGCCGACCACATCTATCTCGCAACCGACCTTGACCGCGAAGGGGAAGCCATTGCATGGCACCTGCGGGAAGTGATCGGCGGCGATGACGCGCGCTACAGTCGCGTAGTCTTTAACGAAATAACCAAAAATGCCATTCGCCAGGCGTTTGAACAGCCGGGCGAGCTGAACATTAACAGGGTCAACGCCCAGCAAGCGCGCCGCTTTATGGACCGCGTGGTAGGCTATATGGTCTCGCCGTTGCTGTGGAAAAAGATCGCCCGTGGTTTGTCGGCAGGTCGCGTTCAGTCTGTCGCGGTCCGTCTGGTCGTTGAGCGCGAGCGCGAGATTAAAGCGTTTGTTCCGGAAGAGTTCTGGGAAATTGACGCTAATACGACGACGCCGTCTGGCGAGGCGCTACCGCTACAGGTCACGCATCAGAACGACAAGCCATTCCGGCCGGTAAATCGCGAGCAGACGCTTGCCGCCGTCAGCTTGCTGGAAAAAGCCAGCTATAGCGTGCTGGAGCGAGAAGACAAGCCGACCAGCAGCAAGCCAGGCGCGCCGTTTATCACCTCCACGCTACAGCAGGCGGCCAGCACCCGGCTGGGCTTTGGCGTGAAGAAAACCATGATGATGGCGCAGCGTCTGTATGAGGCGGGCTACATCACCTATATGCGTACAGACTCCACCAACCTGAGTCAGGATGCGGTCAACATGGTGCGCGGTTATATTGGCGATAATTTCGGCAAGAAATACCTGCCGGATAACCCGAACCAGTACGCCAGCAAAGAAAACTCTCAGGAAGCGCACGAAGCGATCCGTCCTTCCGACGTTGCTGTCATGGCGGAGTCGCTGAAAGACATGGAGGCTGACGCGCAGAAGTTGTATCAACTAATTTGGCGTCAGTTTGTCGCCTGTCAGATGACGCCAGCACAATATGACTCTACTACGCTTACCGTTGGCGCAGGCGAGTTCCGCCTGAAAGCGCGTGGGCGTATTTTGCGCTTTGACGGCTGGACAAAAGTGATGCCGGCGCTGCGTAAAGGCGATGAAGATCGCACATTGCCTACCGTGAATAAGGGCGATGCGCTGACGCTACTTGAATTGACGCCTGCTCAGCACTTTACTAAACCGCCAGCCCGGTTTAGCGAGGCTTCTCTGGTTAAAGAGCTTGAGAAGCGCGGTATTGGTCGTCCGTCTACCTATGCGTCGATTATCTCGACCATTCAGGATCGCGGCTATGTTCGCGTTGAAAACCGTCGTTTCTATGCGGAAAAAATGGGTGAAATCGTCACCGATCGGCTGGAAGAAAACTTCCGCGAATTGATGAACTACGATTTTACCGCGCAGATGGAAGATAGTCTGGATCAGGTTGCAAATCACCAGGCCGAGTGGAAAGCGGTACTGGATAACTTCTTCAGCGATTTTACTCAGCAGCTCGATAAAGCCGAGAAAGATCCGGAAGAAGGGGGGATGCGCCCTAACCAGATGGTGCTGACCAGCATCGACTGTCCAACCTGTGGCCGTAAAATGGGAATTCGTACTGCCAGTACGGGGGTTTTCCTTGGATGTTCAGGTTATGCGCTTTCGCCGAAAGAGCGTTGTAAAACGACCATTAACCTGGTGCCGGAAAATGAAGTTCTGAACGTGCTGGAAGGCGACGACGCCGAAACCAACGCCCTGCGCGCCAAGCGTCGCTGTCAGAAGTGTGGTACGGCGATGGACAGCTATCTGATCGATCCGAAGCGTAAATTGCATGTGTGTGGTAATAACCCGACCTGTGACGGCTACGAGATTGAAGAAGGCGAGTTCCGCATCAAAGGGTATGACGGTCCGATCGTTGAGTGTGAGAAATGTGGTTCCGAAATGCACCTGAAAATGGGGCGTTTTGGTAAGTACATGGCCTGTACTAACGACGAATGTAAAAACACCCGTAAGATCTTGCGTAACGGCGAAGTTGCGCCGCCGAAGGAAGATCCTGTTCCATTGCCGGAACTGCCGTGTGAAAAATCGGACGCGTACTTTGTGCTGCGCGATGGCGCCGCAGGGATATTCCTGGCGGCCAACACGTTCCCGAAATCACGCGAAACGCGCGCGCCATTAGTCGAGGAGCTTTACCGGTTCCGCGATCGCCTGCCGGAAAAACTGCGTTATCTGGCGGATGCGCCGCAGCAGGATCCAGAAGGTAATAAAACCATTGTTCGCTTTAGCCGCAAAACAAAACAGCAGTACGTTGCGGCGGAAAAAGACGGGAAGGCGACGGGATGGTCAGCGTTCTTCGTCGACGGCAAGTGGGTTGAAGGCAAGAAATAACCCCTGCCTGTCGTCACTATAGTCAAGCGGGCCGCGTAAGCGGCCCTTTTTTATATACCCTTCATATTTAAAGTGGCTTATGTGTTGGCTACGGATTACTCGGCCCATCCATGGGCCTCGTCCTGACGGGCCGTCGCACGCGACGTTCAAATCTGCTCCCGGCAGATTTGTCGCTCATCCCAGTCACCTTATGCTCCTGGGGACTCACTCTCTTGCCGCCTTTAAGCACTCGAATTATTTTGGGTATAGCGGCCTTATTATTTTATCGCGCTGGCTATACAGTTCAGATATAAATGATATAGTGGTTATAGTTAACACCTTTTTTATTATTAAATCGTATTAGCAGCCCGATTAAGTCTGCAGATAAACGATGGCCTGATGGCGCTAATCTGGATGATGTATTATGAAATTGCAGCAGCTTCGTTACATTGTTGAAGTGGTTAATCATAACCTTAACGTCTCCTCTACCGCTGAGGGGTTGTATACTTCCCAGCCGGGGATCAGCAAGCAGGTTAGGATGCTGGAAGATGAGCTTGGCATCCAGATTTTCGCCCGCAGCGGTAAGCATCTGACTCAGGTGACGCCCGCAGGACAGGAGATTATTCGTATTGCGCGTGAGGTGCTTTCCAAAGTCGATGCCATTAAGTCGGTCGCCGGCGAGCACACCTGGCCGGATAAAGGCTCGCTCTATATTGCCACTACCCATACTCAGGCGCGTTACGCATTGCCAGGCGTGATTAAAGGCTTCATCGAGCGTTATCCGCGCGTTTCGCTGCATATGCACCAGGGGTCGCCAACGCAGATTGCGGAAGCGGTATCGAAAGGGAACGCCGATTTCGCGATTGCCACGGAAGCGCTGCATTTATATGACGATCTGGTGATGTTGCCATGCTATCACTGGAACCGTTCGATAGTGGTGACGCCGGATCATCCATTGGCGGCAACGTCTTCCGTAACGATTGAAGCGCTGGCGAAGTATCCGCTGGTGACGTATACCTTCGGCTTTACCGGGCGTTCCGAACTGGATACCGCTTTTAATCGCGCAGGGTTAACGCCGCGGATCGTCTTTACTGCAACCGATGCGGATGTGATTAAAACGTATGTCAGGTTGGGGCTGGGCGTTGGCGTCATTGCCAGCATGGCGGTCGATCCGCTTGCCGATCCTGATTTAGTGCGGATTGACGCGCACGATATTTTTAGCCACAGCACCACAAAAATTGGTTTTCGCCGTAGTACTTTTTTACGCAGCTATATGTACGATTTTATCCAGCGTTTTGCGCCGCATCTGACGCGTGATGTGGTGGATACGGCGGTGGCGTTGCGTTCTAATGAAGAAATTGAAGCGATGTTTCAGGATATAAAGCTGCCTGAAAAGTAATAGCACCGTCGGTTTGCGTCGTAGTGGCATGGCAGACAAAGCCGCTTTTTGCAATATCCCTCAAAGTATTACGGGTAATGATCAGCAAAATAGTGTTGAATTACCCGTCCCGCCAGTTTCTTTTTCCAAATAGTTATCTTGAGTCAAAAGATTGATTTATTCACTGGCAACGATTCGTAAATTGACTGGATTTTTGACTAAAGTTTATTTAGGATTTGTCTCATCTGATGATTAATTGTACCGATTGTTTGGTGCTGAAATGATAAGTGATACCGATAGCATGAGGTTAGTAATGCCTTCTGAAAACCAGGAACCGCGCCGCGACCCTGAGCTCAAACGTAAAGCATGGCTGGCGGTTTTTGTGGGTTCTGCGTTGTTCTGGGTAGTGGTAGCGCTTGTTATCTGGCATTGGTGGGGTTAAGTGAGCATTACGTCGGAACGCGAGCGCGTGGTCGCGCCCCCGATTCAATCTTGTGACGATGATAACACCCCGGATACGACCGTTTTTCGGTCTGTTCCGCAACACTGGACGCTCACACCGCAGCAGCGGGCATTTATTGATGCTTTTGCTGATGAGGTGTCACAAAAATAATATCCGTCTTTTTATTGGCGTTATTGTTTTATTAACGCTGTCTTATTACACCGCAGCAACCGTGTGCTGAGCGCCTCTCAGTATTGATTAAACACAGTTGGTGTCGCCTATGTTAACGTCAAATATAAAGTATTGGTCATGGACTGGCGCGTTTATATTATCGCTACTGTTCTGGGCCGAGTTAATCTGGATTGCCGTCTAATCTCGTCAAAGCCCGATAATGCGCTATTTATCGGGCTTTTTCATCTTCGCTCCTCGCCTGTTAGGTTTCTCCTCTTTTAGCAATTTGGGTTGTTATCAAAACGTTACATTTTGTTTGTGTTATCTTTAATACAACCCTGTGGAGAATCAGGGTAACGCAACCCTGTCATTTAAGGAGGAGCTATGTCGTCAACCCTACGAGAAGCCAGTAAGGATACATTGCAGGCCAAAGATAAAACGTATCATTACTACAGTCTGCCGCTGGCTGCCAAATCCCTGGGCGATATCGCCCGTTTGCCCAAATCACTTAAAGTGTTACTGGAAAACCTGTTGCGCTGGCAGGACGGCGAATCTGTGACTGATGAAGATATTCAGGCGCTGGCCGGTTGGCTTAAAAATGCCCATGCCGATCGTGAAATTGCCTGGCGGCCCGCCCGTGTCCTGATGCAGGACTTTACCGGCGTGCCTGCCGTTGTCGACCTGGCGGCGATGCGTGAAGCCGTTAAACGCCTCGGCGGCGATACGTCGAAAGTGAACCCGTTATCGCCGGTTGATCTGGTTATTGACCACTCTGTGACGGTCGATCATTTCGGCGATGACGATGCGTTTGAAGAAAACGTGCGGCTGGAAATGGAACGTAACCATGAGCGTTATATGTTCCTGAAATGGGGAAAGCAGGCATTCAGTCGTTTCAGCGTGGTGCCACCCGGAACCGGCATTTGCCATCAGGTTAACCTGGAATACCTGGGTAAAGCCGTCTGGAGCGAATTACAGGACGGGGAGTGGATTGCTTACCCGGACTCGCTGGTGGGGACTGACTCCCATACGACCATGATTAATGGTCTGGGCGTATTGGGGTGGGGCGTGGGCGGTATTGAAGCGGAAGCGGCGATGCTTGGTCAGCCCGTGTCGATGCTTATCCCGGATGTCGTCGGCTTTAAGTTAACCGGTAAACTTCGGGAGGGGATCACTGCCACTGACCTGGTGCTAACCGTCACGCAAATGCTGCGTAAGCATGGCGTCGTGGGTAAATTTGTTGAATTTTATGGTGATGGTCTGGATTCGCTGCCGTTGGCGGATCGCGCGACCATCGCTAATATGTCGCCGGAATATGGCGCCACCTGTGGTTTCTTCCCTATTGACGCCATTACCCTGGAATATATGCGATTAAGCGGACGTAGCGACGATCTGGTCGAGCTGGTTGAAGCCTACGCGAAGGCGCAGGGAATGTGGCGTAATCCCGGAGACGAACCGGTATTTACCAGTACGCTGGAACTGGATATGGGCGATGTCGAGGCCAGCCTGGCCGGGCCGAAACGCCCGCAGGATCGCGTAGCGTTAGGCGATGTGCCGAAAGCCTTTGCCGCCAGCGCCGAGCTGGAGCTGAATACCGCGCAAAGAGATCGCCAGCCGGTTGACTATACGATGAACGGACAGCCATATCAGCTTCCTGATGGCGCTGTCGTCATTGCCGCCATCACCTCCTGTACGAATACCTCGAATCCCAGCGTGCTGATGGCTGCGGGATTACTGGCGAAAAAGGCAGTAACGCTGGGGTTGAAGCGTCAACCTTGGGTCAAGGCTTCTCTGGCGCCGGGGTCAAAAGTGGTATCTGACTATCTGGCGCAGGCCAAACTTACGCCTTACCTGGATGAGCTCGGTTTTAACCTGGTCGGTTATGGCTGTACGACCTGTATCGGGAACTCCGGTCCGTTGCCGGAGCCTATTGAGACCGCGATTAAAAAAGGCGATCTGACGGTAGGGGCCGTGCTTTCCGGTAACCGAAATTTTGAAGGGCGTATCCATCCGCTGGTGAAAACGAACTGGCTGGCGTCGCCGCCGCTGGTGGTGGCGTATGCGCTGGCCGGAAACATGAATATTAACCTCGCGACAGACCCGCTGGGGTACGATCGTAAAGGCGATCCGGTATACCTGAAGGATATCTGGCCTTCAGCGCAGGAAATTGCCCGCGCCGTTGAACTGGTATCATCGGATATGTTCCGTAAAGAGTATGCGGAAGTGTTTGAGGGCACGGACGAATGGAAATCGATTCAGGTTGAATCGTCCGATACCTACGGATGGCAGTCGGATTCAACCTATATTCGCCTGTCGCCTTTCTTTGATGAAATGCAGGCCCAGCCTGCGCCCGTCAAAGATATCCACGGCGCGCGTATCCTGGCGATGCTGGGTGATTCGGTGACGACCGACCATATTTCCCCGGCCGGCAGTATCAAGCCGGACAGTCCCGCCGGACGCTATCTGCAAAATCACGGCGTTGAGCGGAAGGATTTTAACTCTTATGGATCACGGCGCGGTAACCATGAAGTGATGATGCGCGGTACGTTCGCCAATATTCGTATTCGCAACGAAATGCTGCCCGGCGTCGAAGGTGGGATGACGCGGCATTTGCCGGGTACGGAAGCGATGTCGATTTATGATGCCGCGATGCTCTACCAGCAGGAAAAAACGCCGCTGGCGGTGATTGCCGGGAAAGAGTATGGGTCGGGATCGAGCCGTGACTGGGCGGCAAAAGGTCCGCGGCTGTTAGGTATCCGCGTGGTGATCGCCGAGTCGTTCGAACGTATCCACCGCTCAAACCTGATTGGGATGGGGATCCTGCCGCTGGAGTTTCCACAGGGCGTAACGCGTAAAACGCTGGGACTGACCGGGGAAGAGGTGATTGATATCGCGGATCTGCAAAACCTGCGCCCTGGCGCGACCATTCCGGTTATGTTAACGAGAGCGGACGGCAGCAAAGAAACGGTACCTTGTCGCTGTCGCATTGATACCGCCACCGAGCTGACTTACTACCAGAATGACGGCATATTGCACTATGTCATTAGAAATATGCTGAACTAAAGCCGTTTATCGGGCCTGCCGTAAACAGGCAGGCCCGCGCTTTAATACCGGTGGCTTACTTGTTTAGCAGGTGACCCATTTTGGCCGCTTTAGTATCGAGATAATGCTCATTATTTGGATTACGACCCACAATGAGCGGAACGCGTTCCACGATATTAATTCCCGCCTCGGTCAGTATTTCGACTTTCTTCGGATTATTGGTCAGCAGGCGAACTTCATCCACGCCGAGTAATTTGAACATATCCGCGCACAGGGTGAAATCACGCTCATCGGCGGCAAAGCCGAGCTGATGATTGGCCTCCACCGTGTCATAGCCTTGATCCTGTAACGCATAAGCGCGAATTTTATTAAGCAGGCCGATATTGCGGCCTTCCTGACGGTGGTAAATCAGAATACCGCGTCCTTCTTCCGCAATATGCGTCAGCGCGGCTTCCAGTTGAAAACCACAATCACAGCGCAGACTAAAAAGCGCGTCCCCGGTAAGACATTCGGAATGAACGCGAGCCAAGACCGGCGTTTTACCTGAAATATCGCCAAAAACCAGCGCGGCATGGTCGTGTCCGGTTGCCAGTTCTTCAAATCCCACCATCAGAAAGTCACCCAATGGGGTTGGCAGTTTGGCTTCTGCCACACGTTTAAGCTGCATGTATTTCTCCAGATTATGCTGACGCCTGCGGTGTCGTCGCCTGTTGGATTGTATCCCGCTATTTTGCCATAAGGCGGCGGTCATCACCTAATCACTACCACGTAATTGCTCAGGAATGGCACAAATTTGTCAATTTTCCAGTCCGGCGAGAATTTTCAGTTATGATTGTGATACTTACTTATAAAAGGAGCATCCATGCTTTCAATTGCGAGGCGCACCGCGGCAGGCGCAGCCCTGTTGCTTATCATGCCGCTTGCCGTATGGGTATCAGGCTGGCAGTGGCAGCCAGGACATCAGGTCTGGTGGCTAAAAACGCTATTCTGGATAACGGAAACCGTGACCAAACCCTGGGGCGTTATCACGCATGTGATTCTTTGTGGATGGTTCTTATGGTGCCTGCGATTTCGCCTGCGCGCCGCCATTATGCTGTTTGCGATTCTCGGTGGGGCGATTATCGTCGGGCAGGGCGTGAAGTCATGGGTAAAGGAGCGCGTACAGGAGCCGCGGCCATTTGTGGTCTGGCTTGAAAAAACGCACCATATTCCCGTCGATGAGTTCTACACTTTAAAGCGTACAGAACGCGGACATTTAGTGAAAGAGCAGTTGGCCGGGCAACAGAACATCCCCGTTTTCCTGCGTCAGCACTGGCAAAAAGAGACGGGTTTTGCGTTTCCCTCCGGACATACCATGTTTGCAGCGAGCTGGGCGCTTTTGGCCGTGGGTCTGTTATGGCCGCGCAGACGGACTTTCACCATCGCGTTTTTGTTAGTCTGGGCAACCGGCGTAATGGGCAGCCGTTTGCTTCTGGGAATGCACTGGCCGCGAGATTTAGTGGTCGCCACGCTTATCTCCTGGCTATTAGTTACCCTGGCGACCTGGCTGGCGCAGCGAATTTGCGGGCCGCTTATGCCGCCTCGTGAAGAAGCGCAAGAAATTGCTGAACGCGAGCAGGAAAGCTGACAACGGTTGATTTTCTGACTATTGCCCTTAAATCATCTGATGGCGGGCGCATTTCCATTTCGCGCGAGGCGGGAAAATGGTAATTTAGAAGGCTGGATGCGGTAAGTTGGACACGATTTATTCGCGCAAACCACATAACGGGAAGTAATGTGAAATATTTACTCATTTTCTTACTGGTATTGGCGATTTTTGTTATTTCGGTGACGCTGGGCGCGCAGAATGATCAACAGGTGACGTTTAACTACCTGCTGGCGCAAGGGGAGTATCGTATCTCCACGTTGCTTGCTGTGTTGTTCGCCGTCGGTTTTGCGATTGGCTGGCTGATTTGCGGCCTGTTCTGGCTGCGGGTCCGCGTTTCCCTTGCCCGTGCTGAACGTAAAATTAAACGACTGGAAAACAAGCTTTCGCCAGCAACCGACGTTGCGGTCCCTGCCGATTCGTCGGTTGTAAAGGAATAATCATTTATGTTGGAGTTGTTATTTCTGCTGTTGCCTGTAGCCGCTGCCTATGGGTGGTATATGGGTCGCAGAAGTGCGCAACAAACAAAACAGGATGAAGCTAACCGCCTGTCGCGCGATTATGTCGCAGGGGTTAACTTCCTGCTGAGTAACCAACAAGATAAAGCGGTGGATCTGTTCCTCGATATGCTTAAAGAGGATACCGGCACCGTTGAGGCTCATCTCACTCTCGGTAATCTGTTTCGCTCACGAGGCGAAGTCGATCGCGCCATTCGTATTCATCAAACGCTCATGGAAAGCGCTTCATTGACCTATGAACAGCGTTTACTGGCTGTTCAGCAACTGGGGCGCGACTATATGGCCGCCGGTTTATATGACCGCGCGGAAGATATGTTTAACCAACTTACCGACGAAACGGAATTTCGCGTAGGCGCGTTACAGCAGCTCTTGCAAATCTATCAGCTAACCAGCGACTGGCAAAAGGCGATCGAAGTAGCAGAACGGCTGGTGAAACTGGGCAAAGATAAACAGCGTATCGAAATCGCCCATTTTTACTGTGAGTTAGCGTTACAGCAAATGGGCAACGACGACATGGATCGCGCGATGGCGTTGCTGAAAAAAGGTGCCGCCGCAGATAAAAATAGCGCCCGGGTGTCTATCATGATGGGGCGCGTTTATATGGCGAGAGGGGATTACGCCAAAGCGGTCGAAAGCCTGCAACGTGTGATCGTTCAGGATAAAGAGCTGGTCAGCGAAACGCTGGAGATGCTGCAAACCTGTTATCAACAGCTCGGTAAAAATGCCGAGTGGGCGGAGTTTTTACGTCGCGCCGTTGAGGAGAATACCGGTGCTGGCGCTGAGTTAATGCTTGCCGATATTCTGGAAGCGCGTGAAGGTAGTGACGCAGCTCAAGTCTATATCACACGTCAGCTACAGCGACATCCTACCATGCGGGTGTTCCATAAGCTGATGGATTACCATCTCAACGAGGCGGAAGAAGGGCGAGCGAAAGAAAGCCTGATGGTACTGCGTGATATGGTTGGCGAGCAGGTGCGCAGTAAACCGCGGTATCGTTGTCAGAAATGCGGTTTTACCGCCTATACCTTGTACTGGCACTGTCCGTCCTGCCGGGCATGGTCGACCATTAAACCTATTCGCGGACTTGATGGGCAGTAGTATATAAAAAAAGCTTCACTTTAGTTACAACATACTTAATGATGTAAAACTAAAAACAACGCTGGCATCGGCGACCAAGGCTTATCAGGTTGTCAATCGAACCTATTAATTTCCCTGCGCCGCAGGTAGAATGCACGCCGTTTATCCAATTTGCGCCACTTCCGGTGCCCATCATCAAGAAGGTCTGGTCATGACGTTTACTGCTTCATCTTCTTCCTGCGCTATTACTGAATCGCCTGTCGTTGTGGCGTTGGATTACCATGAACGCGATAAAGCCCTGGCGTTTGTCGATAAAATCGATCCTCGCGATTGTCGCTTAAAAGTAGGCAAAGAGATGTTCACGCTGTTTGGTCCACAGCTCGTTCGGGATCTCCAGCAGCGTGGGTTTGATGTCTTTCTTGATCTAAAATTTCATGATATTCCCAACACCACGGCCCGGGCAGTCGCCGCAGCGGCAGACCTGGGCGTCTGGATGGTAAACGTTCACGCGTCTGGCGGGGCGAGAATGATGGCCGCAGCGCGCGACGCGCTGGCGCCATTCGGTAAAGATGCGCCGTTGCTCATTGCCGTGACCGTGTTGACCAGTATGGAAACCTGCGATCTGCGCGATCTGGGCGTGACGTTGTCACCGGCGGAACATGCGGAGCGGCTGGCGCGCCTGACGCAGCAATGCGGGCTGGATGGCGTGGTCTGTTCCGCTCAGGAAGCGGTCAGATTTAAACAGGTCTTTGGCACTGCATTTAAGCTGGTGACGCCGGGCATTCGGCCCGCAGGCAGCGAGGCAGGCGATCAGCGACGCATTATGACGCCCGAACAGGCATTATCCGCCGGCGTCGACTATATGGTGATTGGCCGCCCGGTTACGCAATCGGTAGATCCGGCGCAAACGCTGAAGGATATTAACGCGTCACTGAAACGGGAGGCATAATGAGCGATTCCAATAGTCGTCTGGTTTATTCAACACAGACGGGGCGCATTGAAGAACCTAAAACGGCGCCGGTTCGTCCCAAAGGGGATGGTATCGTTCGCATTCAGCGTCAAACCAGTGGCCGTAAGGGTAAAGGCGTATGTTTGATTACCGGTATCGAGATGAATGATGCGGAATTAACCAAACTGGCGGCTGAACTGAAGAAAAAATGCGGCTGTGGCGGGGCAGTAAAAGAAGGGATTATTGAAATTCAGGGTGATAAACGCGACTTGATAAAATCATTGCTGGAAGCTAAAGGAATGAAAGTAAAATTAGCTGGCGGCTAATGAAAACGCCACGGTTGTAAATTACCGTGGCGTAAAAGTCAACTTTGTCTATTTTTGTAATCCAGACCTGAAAAGAATAAACGTATTATTTTGAGCCGTTCAATATTTAAACGTCTGGATTATTTTCCAACCTGGTGACCAATCACGCCGCCGACCGCCGCGCCGCCCAGGGTGCCTAATGTACTGCCGTCCGTTAACACTGCGCCGCCTAACGCCCCCGCACCTGCGCCAATAGCCGTGTTGCGATCGCGCTTGGACCAGTTTGAGCAGGCGCTCAGAGACATTGCTACGGTGATTGCCAGCACAGCAGCGGCCATTTTTTTGCTCGTCATAAACATAATACTCTCTCCTGAATTAACGATTCACGGAATTAAGCTCACTATAACTATAGTTAAAATAAAACCTGTTAAGAGATTTTCCGTAAAACCTGATTGCGCAGGGGTATATCACGCAGGTGATAGTCACTTCCTGTTATTTCGCTAATATTAATTTTACGACGTTACGCTCGTTACAACAGGTAAATAGTCTTAATTGGGATGTCAGAAAAGTCTTAGAGAGAGGATGATTTGCCATAGGGCAAACCATCGGGAAATATTTTAAACGGATGAGCCAATAACATTGACTAGCAGCCCTGCATGTTCTAACTGCATTTGATCGCTGGCGGAAATTCTGGAATCCGTAATGACACGATGGAAGCGAGAGAGCGGGCCCAGGGGATAGGGATGCACACAGCCAAATTTGGAGCTGTCGGTGAGGACAATCGCTTCTGAGCCTTTTTCCAGAACAGCGTTAACCACATCCGATCGCATCATATCGCGTCCGGTAAAGCCGGTATCAGCCTGCCAGCCATCAATACCGATAAATGCTTTGCTGAAATGCACTTGATGGATAAACTGTCGCGTCAACGGCCCTACCATGCTTTCACTTTTTTTCTGATAGATTCCACCGAGGAGAATGACTTCGCAAGGAGTTTCTTTGAGCAGATGCGCGATATAACTGCTCACGGTGATGATCGTGACATCTTTTTGTTCCGCCAACGTCCGGGCCAATAGCGCATTGCTGCTGCCATTTTCAATAAAAACGGATTCCCCTGGACTGACCAGCGAGGCGGCGAACTCCGCCAGTCGGCGTTTTAGCGTGTAGTTCGTCATCATGCGAGTCTCTACGTCATCGCTCTCAAGCGAAACGGCGAAACCGTGCGCACGGCGTAAATAGCTCTGCTTTTCCAGGGTATTCAGATCCTGACGAATCGTGACTTCAGATACGCCGGTAATTTTCGCCAGTTCAGCAACGCTCATCTGGCCTTTATCAACCACCATTTGCAAAATTGATTGTTGTCGGGAGTTCATAGTATTAATTTTATACGTTAAGAGGAGTCAACAGACAGTTAGAGAGCCGGGAAGGGCTAACGGCCATCCCGGACAAATTATCGCTATCAGATTTCCCAGGGCGACCCGGGAGCCTGGGATGGCGAGATACCGTCTTTAACCTGATCTAACAGCTCTGCTCTCAATATTTCAAGGTTATTGATGGCCGAGTGGTAATCGCCAGCAACAAGGATATCCAGCACGGTATCAATGCGTGCGGCAATTCGTTGTGCTTCGATATCAGACATGTTTGTCATCCTTAATGTCAGAAAAGGTTTCAATTCATGATGCAGAAATTAATCTGAAAAGAGAAGGGAAAAATAGGGCTATGCCTGTCTGCACAGGCTGTTCTCCCTATTATCGTCGCCATTAACGCATTTTTTTCGTCTGATAACGTTTGTACCAGCGTTCAAAAGAAACGGCGGGCATAGGTTTGGCGAATAAAAAACCCTGTCGTTCATTGACGCCGTTTTTTGTCAGGAAGGCATCTTCTTTAGCATTTTCTACACCTTCGGCAATCACTTGTAAATTTAGCGCCTGAGCCACCGCGACAATCGCCCTAACCAGAGATTGCGACAGCGGTTGCTTATGGATATCTCTGACGAAAGCCTGATCCAGTTTAACGGCATCAATAGGGAACCGGGCGAGTTGAGAAAGCGAAGAATACCCGGTGCCAAAATCATCCAGATGGATCTGAGCGCCGAGCTGACTAAATTGCTGGATAACCGATAGCGCCAGCGTGTCGTTTTCGATCAGGCAGCTTTCCGTTAGCTCGACATCGATCGGGCAATACTCAAAATTCAGATCGTACAAAGCCTGTTTAAGCGCAGTAAAAAGCGTCTGGTCGGCCAGTTGTCGCGCCGAAAAGTTAACGGCTACGCGCAAGTTAATCCCCTTATCGCGCCATTTCGCAATCTGGCGAACCACATCCAGAATCACCCAGCGGCCCAGCGGGACGATGAGTCCTGACTCTTCGGCGTATGAGATGAACTCCAGCGGCGGAATTAATCCGCGTTCCGGCGATTGCCAGCGTACCAGCGCTTCCAGGCTACGTACTTCGCCGCGCCAGGTAATTTTGGGCTGATAGTGAATAAGTAACTGGTCGTTTTCCAGTGCTTTTCGCAGGTTTGTATCCAGCCAGTGATAGTCAAATACGCGCTGATTCATTTCCGGCGAAAAAACGCAGAACTGACCGCGGCCGCCTTCTTTGGCGTTATACATTGCGGTGTCGGCAGTGCGAATGAGACTTTCGCTGTCCTGTCCGTGCCGGGGGGCCAACGAAATGCCAATGGCGCATCCCGTGTAAACTTCAATGAGTCCAATACGAAACGGTTGCCGCAGACGGGTAAGGATTCGTGAGGCTACTGCTTCCAGCGCGGCCTGAGACGTATGGGCAGCGAGGACAATGAATTCATCTCCCCCCAGTCTGGCCAGCAATTGATCTTCCTCCAGACAACTCAACAGCGCCAGCGAAACGGCCTGTAAGAGCTGATCGCCAAACATATGCCCATAGGCGTCATTAATTTTCTTGAAGTTATCCAGATCGAGATAAACGATACCCACTTGCGACTCGCCAGCCGAGGCAATAGCATGATTAATAAATTCATGAATAGCATTGCGATTGGGCAGGCCGGTGACGGTGTCTGTATTCGCCAGTATGCGTAAACGCTCCTGAGCCCGCCTTTCTTCGGTGATATCCGTGCCTGCGCAGATCAGGAAAATTTCGTTTTTTCCGCTACCGTTATGGACGAATTTATTACGAAATAAGAACAGGCGTTGGCCTTTACGGGTCTTTATCCAGCGTTCGATTTCATAGGCATTGCCATTGCGAAAAAAATTCTCAATGTAGTGCCGGGAGGCAACCGCCTCCCGGCGACTCATAAATAATTTAAAGACGCTTTGACCAATTACATCTCGCTCTTTTAAGCCCGTGTACTCTTCGCATGACCGATTAAATCGACAGATTTTTCCCCGACTATCCAGTATCGCAATGACTGAGTTGGCTTCTGATACGATTTGCTCGGCAAAAGAGAGTTCCTGCGCCTGCGTTGGCGTGACGGCAGGCGTATCAGGCCAGGTTGCCAGGCTGCCAGCCCATTCACGGTTATTAATCTTACGGCCTACCAGGTGTACTGCGGTAACCTGTTTTTCTATCAACAACGTTATCAGCAGACTGGACGTAATCGCCGTTATTTCCCGGATACGCCCGGCTTGCTCCGGCGATAGCTCGACCGTTTTTTCTGCATCCGTTTCACCTGTCGGGGATAGATACAGCACATTGCGGTCATCAGCCAGACGCCAGTGAGAGTGAAGGGGACTTAGCGCCGTTTGTTCCTGAATCTGTTTCATCATGCATACCATCCCATTTAAGCGCCAGGTGCCCGAAAAGAAAGGTTAGCCATGTTATACATAGGGTTAATTATGGCTGAACGTATTGTTTTATCTATGTATTCATATGTAATCCAGATTCTGGAAAAAGCATAGTCGCCAGCTAAAAATAACAAGAAATGGGGCGCTTGAATAAGATTAAACGCAGAGCATGACGGAAGGGAGAAGAAGAAAAGAAACGGCCTTTGCCTTCTCAGCAAAGGCCGTTGAGCGAGCTAAGCGTGGTTACGCTGCCGGTCGGGCAATAATGCTGCGGGTTTCCATGCGAACTTCCGCAATAGTGACATCAATGACATCCGTCACTTTATAAACCGTCTCACCTTTAATCTGTACCGTACCGTTTTCCTGGCTGCATACCAGTTCATCGCGAACGGCGTGCAGGAACGGGGCAGGGATAAAGGCGATAGCGCCGTTATCGACCAGTCGCACACGCATACCACCGCGGCTGACGTCAATAATTTCTGCCGCGAAACGGGTATTTGTCCCCGCCTTATCGTTAAGGAAGCGTGCATATAACCAGTCGCCGACATCGCGCTCCGCCATACGGTTCAGGCGACGGCGTTCCGCCATTTGCTGGGTGATATCTTCCTGCGGACGCGCAATAGCCTCCCCCTTGATGACCGCTTTCAGCAGGCGATGGTTAATCATATCGCCATACTTACGGATGGGAGAGGTCCAGGTGGCGTAAGCCTCAAGACCAAGACCGAAATGCGGCCCCGGCTCGGTGCTGATTTCCGCAAAAGACTGGAAGCGACGAATGCGGCTGTCAAGGAAACCGGAGGGCTGCGCATCCAGTTCGCGACGCAGTTTACAGAAGCCTTCCAGCGTCAGCACCTCTTCGGCATCGACATGAAGACCATGCGTTTTCAGCAGTGCGGCCAGCGCGTCGGCATTCGCGGGATCGAAGCCCGTATGTACGTTGTAAATACCGAAACCGAGCTTATCGCGCAGTACGCGCGCGGCGCAAAGGTTAGCGGCGATCATCGACTCTTCTACGATACGGTTAGCGATACGGCGCGGTTCCGCCACAATATCCAGTACTTCGCCTTTTTCGCCAAGCACAAAGCGGTAATCCGGGCGGTCTTTAAAGACTAACGCATGATGATGACGCCACTCACTGCGGCTTAGACAAATACGGTGCAACAGACGAATCTGCTGGGCAATGCCTTCGTTATCCGGCTGCCAGGTGCCGTTATTTTCCAGCCAGTCGGAGACATTGTCGTACGCCAGCTTGGCCTTCGATTCGATCGTGGCCGCAAAAAAGGCGATATCATCGTCAATGGTGCCGTCTGCGGCGATTATCATGCGACAGGCGAGCGCCGGACGCACTTCGTTGGCGCGCAGCGAGCACAGATCGTCAGACAGCTCACGCGGCAGCATAGGAATATTGAAGCCCGGCAGGTAGTTGGTGAAGGCGCGAATTTTCGCGGCGTTATCCAGCTTACTGCCTTCGGCAATCCAGGCGGTAGGATCGGCGATAGCCACCGTAAGCTGGAGTCTGCCGTCCGCTAATTCCTCAGCATAAAGCGCGTCATCCATATCTTCAGTGCTGGCGCTATCGATAGTGACGAAATTCAGCGCGGTAAGATCCTGGCGCTCCAGCCCTTCGTCCAGCATCTCCGTCGCTACGCCGTTCGGCGCTTCTTTTTCCAGGTTGTGGCGGGCAAGCGTAACCCACCAGGGAACAAAGTGATCGTCGGCAAAGGTGATGTACTGCGTTAAATCGGCGTAAAACGAACGGTCGCCTTTAAGCGGATGGCGGCGCATTTCGGCAACCGCCCAGTCACCTTCTTTGAACTCATGCTGAACGCCGCGCGCGGCGCGGCAGGGAATCGCGTCTTTCAGCAACGGATGATCCGGCACGATGGACAGGCGGTCATTTTTACCCTGAACTTTTCCCACAAAGCGCGTCAGGAACGGTTCGATCAGTTCTTCCGGCTCGGCAGACTCCCGTTCTTTTTCCGTGTGGATGACCGCGACGATACGATCGCCATGCATCACTTTTTTCATCTGCGGCGGAGGAATGAAATAGCTTTTTTGCGCGTCAACCTCAAGGAAACCAAAGCCTTTTTCCGTGGCTTTTACGACCCCTTCAGCGCGCGGCGTCTGGGAATGCAGTTGCTGTTTAAGCTGCGCTAGCAGCGGGTTGTCCTGAAACATATTCGTCTATTTTCGTAGCCAAAAGAGCGGCTGACAGTTTTACGCGATTCTGCCTGGCGCAGCAAGCGCTCTTTCAGTAATGGATGAGTTAATAGGTTTCGCCCAACGCGATTTTTAAACGATTTAACCATCCGCACACGCCGCACCAGCCTAACATATTAATGGCCTGCTCCGATGAAACTCCCCTGGTGAGTAGCGGGAAAAAATGCGCGGCGCTAAAGCGATCGGGCGCTCTGGTGAGCCATTGTATCGCCTGTGTCAGCGCAGGCTCAAGCTCCCAACGAGCGATGTCGTCGTCTTCCTGGCGTAACGTGATGACAGCGCGACGCCACGCGCCAGGTTGGGTTGCCTGTTCGTTAAAGCAGGCGGCGCTGCCGTTGATACGTGATGTGAGGAGCGTGATAAGTGGAAGTAAAGAAGGGGGTGACGCGGTGTGTAATGTGCTGGTCAGTATGCGCTCGAGTAACGCGAATGAAGACGGATCGCGGATGAGTACCGGCGCCATTATTTGGCATTGTGAAGACGAATATTGCCGCCGAACTTTGGTATGGGCTGGAGAATATTCTACCAGACTGGCGGCGGGCCGCCATGTCGTCTGGGGGTTTTGAAACCGCGCGGCCCTGGCAAAGCGCTGCATCTCCTGGCCGGGCAGTTCGCGCACGGGCAGACGACAAAACGCCTGAAATATCGCCGCTACCCGCGCCTGAAAACCGATAAACCCAATGATCTGATTGATGAGTACGGTATCCCGGGCGGTTAATCCCACCTCTGCAAGCTGTTCACGGGCCCGCGTATTGATAACGGAGGGGGAGCCGGCAAGCTGACGAGCGTATTGCGTAATTTGCGCCAGCCGTTGATTGCTCTCTCTTGAGGCATCAGGGCCGGGTAGCGGCGCCAGACGAGCGGCATAATAGCGGCACAAACGCTGAACCCCAAATACCTGAGCGGCGGTCAGCGCGGTGCTCATACGTTCATAGGCGCTAAATGTATGAAGCCGGTCGTTGAGAACCGTGCGGGGAAATAAGACATCCGCCAACTGGCGAGCTGGCTTTAACCATGATTCAAAAGGCGTCAACGCGGTTTTTGCTACCGCTAAATCCAGTAAAAATCGATCGTTAACATACGCGGCTTCCGGCATCAGCGAAAGCGGGGTTTGTGACGACATAGTGGATTGTGTTTCATGATACCAGTGGCTTTTACCCGCTTTTCGGCATTGTTCCATAGGGTTTCCCGAGGATGAAATGGCGATCGATAATGATTCGGCGTCGGATCGTTTATGCTGGATTATCCTGGCGTATGCGGGAAAGGGATGAAAGATTGTTAGGTGATAACAAATATCAGAACGCTATATAACGAGATGAGTGGTGAGTGAGGGGAATGGGGCAGCACAGCCGTGCTGCCCGCTAATAAACTTAATGCGCTTATTTGAGTTCCAGTTCATTCATTGCCGCAATGCTGAACCCGCCGTCAACATGGACGACTTCGCCAGAAATGCCTGCCGAGAGATCGGAGCACAGAAACGCCGCTGAGTTACCCACATCTTCAATGGTCACGGTGCGACGAATTGGCGTAACGGCTTCACAATGCGCCAGCATTTTACGGAAGTCTTTAATACCGGACGCCGCCAGCGTGCGGATTGGACCCGCAGAGATGGCGTTGACGCGAACCCCTTCCGATCCCATAGCATTTGCCATATAACGCACGTTAGCTTCCAGAGAGGCTTTCGCCAGACCCATGACATTGTAGTTCGGGATGGCGCGCTCCGCTCCCAGATAAGACAAGGTCAACAGCGCAGAACCCGGATTCAGCATGGTGCGGCAGGCTTTCGCCATGGCAACAAAGCTGTAAGAGCTAATATCGTGAGCGATTTTAAAGCCTTCGCGGGTAACTGCATTAACATAATCGCCGTCCAGCTGATCGCCAGGCGCGAAACCGATCGAGTGTACGAAACCGTCAAATTTCGGCCAAACGTTACCCAGCTCTGCAAACATAGCGTCAATGCTGGCATCTTCAGCGACATCACACGGTAAAACGATGCTGGAACCCAGCTGGGCAGCAAATTCTTCTACGCGGCCTTTCAGTTTGTCGTTCTGGTAGGTGAACGCCAGTTCAGCTCCTTCGCGGTGCATCGCCTGTGCGATACCGTAGGCGATGGACAGTTTACTGGCCACGCCAGTGACCAGAATGCGCTTACCGGAAAGAAAACCCATAGCTTTAATCCTTATAGTCATTGCTTATTTTTTGCTTTTACGAACAATGGTTAACAGCAACTTTTCAACATTATTCGAAATTAGTCTGAAATTATATCTCACTCCTGACCCCGTGTGTCACGCTATTTTTCCGCTGCTATCTCCAGCTGGTGACGTTCTAAAACCACACGATAACGAAGTCCCTGAGGATTTTGAGCACTCCCCAGGGCCAAACTGGCAAATCAAAGAGTCTAATGGGACAGGCCCTACGCTGCAGTATACCAGCTGGTGTAAGGTTCGCCTCATCCAACCAGAGACACCGGGACGGATAGCAAGTACGCATAGCGATGCACCTTCCACCAGACAAATAAAGGTTCTGTAGGAAGCCTGAATATTCATCCGAATGGTTTACCTCACCTATTAGCGATGTTATGGACATGTAATTTTAACCATCAAATGCTTAACAAAAATAATTTCTTTTTTAGGTGCTGAAGGTTTTCTCTATTTATTGATGCAGAGTAATACTTAATATGAAAAATTTTGGAAATCAGGTGATTACAGTAGTTACAAATCGGGTTTTTATATGTTTGCATGTGTATTATAATAAATTTTCAGAGGATGAGACATATGCCGTTTACATTTCAGATCGGAAATCATAGTTGTCAGATATCAGAAAAGTATTTAAGAGATATCATTGATCATAAAAAAGAGCATGTTTTTTCAACGTATGAGAAATTCATAGATTTTTTCAGGAATATATTTACCAGTCGAAGTTTAATCTCTGATTATAGAGAAATATATAATCTACTGTGCCAAAAAAACGAGCGTCCCGATATTTCGAAGCCTTTCTCGCTACGACCATTTTCGAGGCGAGATGAAGACTGTACACGATGGCGCCCCCTTCTTGGATATATTAAACTTATTGATGCCTCCAGACCTGAAACAATGGATAAATACACTGTATAGGTATTAGCACATCAAGAAAATATGTTACTACTACAGATGTTTTACGATGGAGTATTAGTGACCGAGACGGAGTGTTCTGAGCGTTGCGTCGATTTTTTAAAAGAAACGATGTTTAATTATAATAATGGGGAAATTACGCTTGCCGCTTTAGATAATGATAACCAGCCGCCGAGCGAAGCAGGTAGTAATGGAGTCTATGAGGCTTTTGAGCAACGTTTGATAGACTTCCTGACCACGCCCGCCATGGCGTCTGGTGATGAGAGCGGCGATACTGATCAGACGGATGCATCACAACCAGCGGCAATAGAGGCGTTTATTAACTCGTCGGAGTTTAAAAAAAATATCCGCATGCATGATATTGAAAAAAATAAAATAGGTAGCGGAAGTTATGGGACAGTCTATCTGTTAAATGATGAGTTTGTTGTTAAGATTCCAATTAATGAGCGGGGAATAAAAGTGGATGTTAACTCTCCGGAACATCGTAATTGTCATCCTGATCGTGTCAGTAAGTATTTGAATATGGCCAATGGCGACAAGGATTTTTCTCGTTCGGCCATCATGAATATTAATGGTAAAGACGTTACGGTTTTAGTTTCAAAATATATTCAAGGTCAGGAGTTCGATATTGAAGATGAAGATAACTATCGAATGGCGGAGGCGCTTCTTGAATCCCGGGGGGTTTATATGCATGATATAGATAACTTAGGTAATATTCTGGTTAAAGAGGGGGTACTTTTCTTTGTGGATGGCGATCAAATCGTGCTGTCACAAGAATCCCGGCAACAGCGAAGCGCTTCTCTTGCAACAACACAATTGGAAGAGCAAATTAAGGCCCGTTACCTGATAAAATTAAAGCAGGCCGAGACCGAAGGAAATACTGAAGATATTGAATATTATAAGTCACTTATTACAGAGCTTGATGAGTTAATCGGAGAGGAAGAACAGACACCTGCGTCAGGAAGACGTTTTAAACTAGCCGCGCCGGAGGAAGGGACTCTTGTGGCTAAAGTATTAAAGGATGAATTAAAAAAATAGCATTTAGTTCCGTTCTTTTCTGCGAATCGCCGGGGCTCATTCGCTACAGATTTGCCGATCAATTATTGAGAGTTGCTATTCGTTTAAAGGTCGTTCAGGGGATCTGGACAGCCTGCAGCGGAGATGCAACTCGCAAGTACGGTTGGTGATGCCGCGCCGCCATAGTGGATGAAATGCCTCGCGATGGTGCAACAACATTAACTCGCCTTGATTTTTCCCCTCTACCTGGCAAGAAGACCCCGGCTTTACGGATGGTCTCATGCCGTCGTATTAGCGTTGTTCGGCGTAGTATGTAAATTTCCTTATAGCAATAGAAGAACATTCTCAAAACATAAAATTAGCAAGTTATCATGAAGTTAACATATATTGTTTTTTTCGATCATTTTTTATATATTGATCGTTTTTATTGATTGATTTGCGTTAAAAGCGCATTATCAGGGAGTTAAGATCAAGTGGAGTGGTCACATGCGCTATTTTTTTATGGCAGAGCCGATAAGGGCAATGGAGGGGGATTTACTGGGTGTCGAAATCACTACCCATTTTGCATCGTCGCCCGCTCGTCCGCTACACCCTGAGTTTGTTATCTCGTCATGGGACAATTCGCAGAAGCGCCGTTTTCTGCTTGATCTGTTGCGGACAATCGCGGCCAAACATGGCTGGTTTCTACGCCACGGCCTGTTCTGTATCGTAAATATCGATCGGGGTATGGCGCAGCTTGTCCTTCAGGACAAAGATATTCGCGCATTACTACACGCCATGCTATTTGTGGAGCTGCAGGTCGCTGAACATTTTTCATGTCAAGATAACGTCTTAGTCGATCCTTTAATACACGCGCTTCATAAACAACCTAATCCATTATGGCTGGGCGACCTGGGCGTAGGGAACGCAACCGCTGCGCCATTAGTTTGCGGGTGTTTTAGCGGCGTAAAACTTGATCGCAGCTTTTTTGTCTCACAAATTGAAAAAATGACGTTTCCGCTGCTTGTCAAACATATCCGGCGTTATTGTGACAAGATCGTGGTGGGTGGCCAGGAAAACACACGCTATTTGCCGGCGTTAAAAACGGCAGGCATTTGGGCAACCCAGGGCACGTTATTTCCTTCCGTTGCGTTAGAAGAGGTTGAAACATTGCTGTTGGGCAGTCGCATGAACACCCTCAGAGAATCGAACTGAGGGTATTTGTTTCGCTTAGCGATCCTTTCGCCATGCGTCAGCGGTCAGCGCCTCGCCAAAATGGCCTGCGATTAAACGACGGGTAAGCTCATGTAGCGGAGAGACGAGCACATCGGCGGTGCTGCCGCGTTCAACCACTTCCCCCTGATGCATCACTAATACCTGATCGCTAATATGTTTCATCATGCCGATATGCTGCGTGACATAGATATAGGAGATGCCTTGTTTTTCCTGCAATTCAAGCATCAGATTGATGAGCTGCGAGCGCATGGACATATCAAGCGAAGCCAGCGCTTCGTCCGCGATAATGACTTTAGGGCGTAAAATCAGCGCGCGGGCCAGGCCCAGACGCTGTTTCTGCCCCGGCGCCAGCATATGCGGGTAGTAGCTCACGTGATCGGGCAATAGCCCCACCATACGCATCGTCTCGACAATCTGTTTGCGCCGCTGTTCCGGCTCCAGATCGGTATTAAGGCGCAGGGGGAAGTCAAGGATCTGTGAAATACGTTGACGTGGATTCAGTGACGTTGAGGGGTCCTGAAAAATCATTCGAATACGTTGGCTTCGAAACGAATAGTCGCCGTAATGCAGGGGATGATCGTCAATAAGAAGCTCGCCGCTGGTGGGTTCAATCATGCCGGCCAGCATCTTTGCCAGCGTGGATTTGCCGGAACCGTTTTCGCCGATAATGGCCAGAGTCTGACGCTCACGAAGCGTAAAGCTTAATGGTTTCACGGCGTCGACGGTCTGGCGTCGAAACCATCCTGTCCGGTAGCGAAAGGTTTTACTCAGGTTGCGCACTTCAAGCAGAGTTTCCACCATATCACTCTCTCTCCATATTCAGCGGAAAATGACAGGCATAGAGATGATTTTTCGCGCCGGTTAAGCGTGGCGTGATAATGCATTCTCGTTGCGCGTAAGGGCAGCGCGGCCCCAGACGACAACCTATCGGTAACTGCTCCAGTAGCGGGATCGCGCCCGGCAGCGTATTCAGACGGCTTTTATGCGGCATCGCACTGCCAAAATCCGGAATCGCGCGGATAAGCGCCTGCGTATAAGGATGATGTGGCGTCGTCACCAGATCTTTACTTGGCGCGGTTTCTACCGTCTGGCCGCAGTATAAAACGTTGATTTTGTCAGCCCACTGACTCAGCATTTGCAGGTCGTGGCTAATCAACAGAATGGTGGTATTACTGTTTTGATTCAGTCGGGTCAGCAGGCGAAAAATTTGCGCCTGCGTCGTTGGTTCCATTGAGTTGGTGGGTTCATCAGCGATCAGGAGTCGCGGTTGATTCGCCAGCGCGATAGCGATCATGACTTTCTGACACTCGCCATCGGTCAGTTCATAGGGAAAACTGCGCATCGCGTCTTTATGATCTTTAATTCCCACCCGGTGCAGTAATTCAATAGCACGCCGTTTACGCCAGCCTAAACGCTGCCACCAGCGGCCTTTATAGGTCCAGGCGGGAATATTTTGCATTAGCTGGCGGCCGACGCGTTCGGAAGGATCAAGGCACGACTGCGGCTCCTGGAAGATCATCGACACATTATGCCCGACCAGCTTACGCCGTTCACGAGAGGAGAGGCGCAGCAGATCGATATCATCAAAACGCATACGGTCGGCAGTGACTCGCCAGTTGTCTTTCGCGACGCCGCAAATAGCTTTAGCAATCAAGCTCTTTCCGGAACCCGATTCACCTACCAGGCCGCGAATTTCGCCTTCGCTTAATGTCATACTGACGCGATCGACCGCTTTTACCCAACCTTCGCTGGTTTTAAATTCAATGGTGAGATTGCGGATATCCAGTAACGGCATTATTCCACCCCCGCAATAATCGCACGACGAATCCCATCTCCGAGCAGGTTTACCAGTAAAACACTGAGCGTTATCGCCGCGCCGGGTAGCATAACGGTCCACGGCGCGACATAGATTAACTCCAGCGCATCCCCCAACATGGCGCCCCATTCAGGAGAGGGAAGCTGCGCGCCGAGATCTAAAAATCCCAGCGCGGCGATGTCCAGAATCGCCATCGACAGCGCCCGGGTAATTTCGGTGACCAGACCGGCGGTAATATTCGGTAAAATGGCGAACCACAGAATATTCAGTGTTGTCGCGCCATCCAGACGGGCGGCAATGACGTACTCTTTTTCCAGTTCATCATGCACCATGCTATAGACGGAACGTACCATTCGCGGCAACAGGGCCAGCCAGACGGCAAACATCGCGTGTGACAGATGTGGGCCGGCAAATGCCACGACGATAATCGCCAGCAAGAGCGAAGGGATGGAAAGCAGCGTGTCCAGAATATGGTTCAGTACGGCAGAGCGTAAACCGTGCGTCGCGCCTGCCACTACGCCGAGGACTAATCCACATAGCGTAGCCGCCAGCGTTACGATAAACGCGCCGCCGACTGTGGGCGCCGCGCCGCTTAACAGGCGGCTCAGCACATCGCGCCCCAGATCGTCAGTCCCCAGAAAAAAGGAGACTTCACCATAGCGTGACCAGGAGGGCGGCAGTAGCTGATAGCCCAAAAATTGCTGATCGATACCATAGGGCGCGATCCAGCCGCCAAAAATACACAACAACGCCAGTCCGGCGCATCCATACAGACCCACCATCGCAGGCGCGTCGCTATAAAATTTGCGCCAGGCAGTACGCAGGGTGCCTGGCGGGCGCTTTTCGCTGTAGACGCTATCGTAAGGCATATTTACTCGTTTTATTTTTGTTTACCATGCTTTATGTCTTTTGAAATTTTTAAACATTATCAATTCGTTATCGAGCGTTGGCGTTTTAATTTTGTGTACTTTGAGGTTATCAATTTATGCAAAATATGTACACTAATGTGTATATCCTCTCATGAAGTGTACACATTGCTTGCCGATACAAAATTAAGAAAGGCTCCAGGCAAAAAAAGAGACCAAATCAAGGTCATCTCAGACGCTCATGGTCTCAATGTCAGGCTCTCTACATCCGGCAGTATAACATTCTTTTACCGATACAGATGGAACGGGAACGCTGCTCAACTGACGATTGGCGATTATCCAACCATATCACTATCTCATGCCAGGGAACGCCGTCAGTACTTTAGATCATGGTTAACTGAGGGACTCGATCCTCGTCACCAGATGGTACTGGAGAAGAAGAAAAAAACAGAAGCGTTAACCGTAAAAGAACATACGACTACTGGGAGAAGTTTTAGCACTGTACGGAATTTGGGCCAGGGTCATTAAGACCGACAGTGGCGGCTGGCGCCAGTTTGGAGTATGGCGCGATCAGGATGTTGCGGCATTAGTAGAAGCGGCGCGCGGCGGCATCCGGGGAATAGTCCGGCTTAAAGTATCTGGCGGAGTTTGTGTTCAGTTGCGGTATTAGTCTCTGGGAGGTTCACAATAAGACAGATCGGAATACTCCGGCATGGGGTGTTGCGTCTTAAACCGCTGCAGCGGGTCAGCAGGGGGAATTATATTTATTAGCTCAGATGTGAGCTGACAGTTACCGATTATTTATACAGTAACTGTCAGTTTACAATATCGCAAAAACATTAACAAAAATATAATTTTGATGATAACCCCTTGATCTACCCAAAAGTAATAGAGCTGAGTTTATGATTTAATCTATAGGACTTTCCAGCGTTACTCTTACGGACTTTCTTTTTACAGTGATAGTTGGCGGGATCGTCGTGCTTCTAAGATGTGTAAATGGGATTTCACCAGCATAAAATACACCAGCACCATGGTAACCAGAAACTTTGACATCTATGTAGCCTCTACTCCAGATCTCATTAGCAACCCTCTCTATCAAAGTATCACGTTCTCCAAACACCATTCGTTCAAAGAAACCAGCATTTCTATTCGCTTTATCTATGTCCTCCTTTTTAAAACTATTAGGCTCTCTTTTATCTGCGGAATAACAACTACTAATCCTTATATCCTTTATAACCTCTAAAACTTTATTAGCAACCAGAATATCAACCAGTTGTTTTGCAGAAAAAACAGAGTCGCCACTGGCTAGAACATTAGTGCCTGCTGCACCATGACCGGTAATATAGACCTTTTTAAACGCACTTAATGTGATCTCATCTAGTATGAGGTTTTCTTGCTGCCGTGCAACAATACCTACAGCTGCTCCGCAATTTACATCATTAGTGTATTGTTGCAGATCAATGTGACTCGAAAGAGTTTTATAATGAGTGCTGATTGTTTTTTCAAATTCGGACGCTGCGTCTTTACTTATAAAAACACCAGGATATAAGTGCTTCCCAGAAAAAACTCTGGATATTTGTTGTCCCAGCATATGCAGGCAAGCCGATTTGTTGAAGCCTTTCTCTCCCATTACTAACAAGAAACCACTTTTTTGCTCAACCTGTGAAATATTATAAGCAATATTAGCTACCCTAATAATATCTTTGGCTAGGTTAGTTGCGCCATTTCCGAAGTGGCAGTGCCGGGGGCTGTCCCTCTAATATTGAGAACCGCGGCAGAAATAGGTTTCATCATATTCACCTCTCATGTAGTGATAATGGTTATTATGTGATATTTACTTTTTAATATTTATTTGTTATCACTTACCTGCTGTCCAGTCAATATTAATACATGATTACGCCTATTTTTACATTAATTTTACTGGTGCGGGATTGTATGATCTTGTTATTACTCAACGTAAGCCTCTGTTTATATATAATAAAATTGGAGAAATCTGTTGACTGTATTTTATTTACATTAATATAAATATGCTATGAATTATTACGCATGCATAATCTAACGTTATTAGATGCTATATCCGTAACCGGGTCTGAGGTGAGCATGGCTAAATTACCGCGCCGTAAATGCAAAGTTTGCCGGGAATGGTTTTCTCCTGCTTACAGCAACGTTGTCTGGTGCTGTCCTGAACATGGCGCTATCTACGCGCTGGAACTGCGTGCCAGGCGTATCAGGGATAAATACCAGACGGATAAAGCCGAACGCCAGGCGAACGCCGCAGTTTAAGGATAGGCATTGTGTGATTACGGGGATTTTCGTGCCCGTAAACCAGGGAGGTTTGTTTTTCTAATTTTATCCAGCGAGACGTAAAGTATGACTGAGCTATGGTTAGCACTCGGTTTAACACATTAGGTGGTTTGCCTGATAGTTTCTGTGGGAGGGGGTATGATAAAAAAGTAATATTATTTTTAGTGTTTTTCTGATTATGCAAGTGCCGTTGATTTTGTATATCGTGTTGACTCGAGACCTTCAGATGTGATTTTTCTGGATGGTTTTGCTTCGCACGGTAATAACAGGAATCTTCAGCAACATATAAGAGATGACTCCTGTGCATCCGGTAGTCGAGACAGTACTATATTGCGACTATCTCAGATATTAATGAGTCTTATAATATAGCACGATTATATTACTCCAGAGCAACATTTAGCGGCAGGTTGTACAGATACAGAATCCGTGCAGACAATAGTTTCTACAGCCTTCCGCCGTCTGTTGCTTATATTGAGTTATGTGGTATCCAGTTTGGTCATTTTGAGCGAGTGATGATGCGGTTACAAAGTGAGTATGTATCTGTAAATTCTATCCCAATTGAAAATATCCATGAAGCAGTTGAGCTTGTTTACGAGAGAAATGCAAGTATGGTAAATATTGTTGGAGTGGATTATGAAAAAGAAATTAAAGGTTCTGACTCTTGCTCTTGCGTCATTATCCAGTGTTTGTTATGCAGCTATGGCTGATTATGATACGTATGTGAGTAATGTTCAGATTAAAAACCTGTCTTATGGTGTGTATACGTCAGGGGATAAGGAAACTCAGTTTTTTTGTATCGAACTGAAGCGCGGGAGTGAGGCTATTAGTGTCAATGCCATGTGTAAAGTGGATGTGTACGGGAATCATAAACAGGGGTTTGATAACATGCTAAATATAGCAAAGTATTATTATACAACAGGGGGGGATGTAAGGATATATTATAAAGAGAATGTTTGGCGCGACCCCGATTTCAAAAGTGCATTCTCTTCCAGGGAATTAATTGCGATAACTACTTGTAGCTCATCAAGTTATTGTATGGGGCCTATGTTGACAAATTAAATGTTGCTGGGTATTAAACGCTCTAAAGAACAGGCTTAATCTTGTTGGTGAGACGATTATGTCTGAACCTTTATCAGGTTCCTGTATGGCTGTAGCGATCTGTGGGGCAACGATATTCAGACTGTTTACTGGAGCGGATTTTGGGATTGTATTTTGAGCATTTGCGGGAACGTTGTTCGTGGCAACAATGCCGCAGATACTGTCACCCCAAAGCACTCCTTCAAGCTTCTGACAATTGTGGGTGGTTTGTTTGATGGAGTGCCTCTTAAGATTAGAACTCTCACCATAAAGGCTGCGCATTTACGTGGCCTTTTTCGTATTCAGCCTCACGGGAAACACTCACTACGCGCTTTGTTGGATAAATCCAGCCCGTGAAGCCTGCTCCTTTTAGTCAGGACGTTATCAGAAGGGGACACACTGGTTGTATGGAAGCTTGATCGCCTGGGTCACAGTATGCGTCATCTGGTCGTTCTGGTAGAAGAATTGCGCGAACGCGGCGTTAATTTCCACAGCCTGACCGACAGCAGCATAGACACGTCGACGCCAATGGGGCGATTCTTCTTTCATGTCATGGGCACACTCGATGAAATGGAACGTGAATTGATTGTGGAAAGAACCCGCGCTGGACTGGAAGCGACAAGGGAGAGGGGGTGTAATGGTGGCCGACGACCGAAACTAACATTGGAACAATAGGCGCAGGCCGGGCGTTTGATTGGGGCTGGCGTACCGCGACAGCAGGTAGCGATACGTAGTGAAACCCGGAGGCGCTGATACAGAAGATAAATCTCCGGCAATCATCATCGAAGCATGGACTGCCGGAGAAAGTAGAAAACAAAGTGTATATATTTGTGTACTAAAAAACGAACTTATCACAAAAATAAAAGCATAACTTTTTGATTTAATGATATTTTTATTGTTTCTTATCGTAAGGCATACCATTCCTTATGTTTCAGAGGGTTAGCCATAGCACCCAAAATATCGGAAATCACATTGACCACAATAACCAGCGACCCAATGACCATCACGCCAGCGGAAATAGCGGCATAGTCCTGCTGACGAATGGCGTGAATTAACCATCGTCCCAGCCCTGGCCAGCTGAAAACCATTTCGGTAATCATCGCCAGCGTTAACATGGTTGAAAACTGCAGGCCAAGACGGGGAATGACCGGCGGCAGCGCATTATGCAACACGTGACGGCGTAAAATCGTAAAGCGCGACAAGCCGCGCGTGGCCGCCGCTTTAACGTAGTTCTGATCGTAGACCTCAATAGTGCTGATTCGCATCAGGCGGATCACTTCTGTGGTCGGCGCGACGGAAAGCGTGAGCACCGGTAAAACCATATGTCGTATGGCGCTCATCACCATTTCATCGCGCCACGGCGAATCTGAAATCCAGGCGTCAATGATGGCGAAACCGGTAACCGGTTTAACTTCATAAAGTAGGTCAAATCGCCCGGATACCGGCAGCCACCCCAGCGTGAGCGAAAAGAACAGTGTGAGCAGAAGCGCCAGCCAGAAAACCGGAATTGAGAAACCTAATAGCGCCAGCGCGCTGATAAAACGATCCGGCCATTTGCTACGCGTCACGCCAGCCAGCATCCCGACCGGGATGCCGACCATCAGCGCAAAACCAAAGGCGAGAATGCACAGCTCCATCGTGGCGGGAAACACCTCTTTAAGCTGTTCGGAGATCAGCTGGCCGTTAATGCTGGACACGCCAAAGTCCCAGTGCAGCAGACCATTGAACCAGAAAACCCAGGCATTCCATAATGATGCGCCTTGTAGCGGCGCGTGCGGCGTAAAATAGCTCAGGCTAAAGCCGATAAAGGTCAGGAAGAATAGCGTCACCAGCAACAGCAATAACCGACGCAGGGTGAAGATAATCATGGTTTTTTCACCTCTTCGTGTTTTTCGCGGGAGACGCCGGCAAAAGACGCATTGCCGAACGGGCTTAACACCAGCCCTTTAATATCGTAGCGGTAAGCCTGCAGGCGTAGTGATGATGCCAGCGGCAGTATCGGCAGCTCTTTCTCCAGGATATTCTGCGCTTCCTCATACGCTTCTATGCGCGAAGCCAACTGCTGCGACGACAGTGCTTTACGCAGCACGCTGTCAAATTCAGGGTTACACCAGTGGGCGAAATTGGTTTGCGAATTGATGGCTGCACAGCTTAACAGCGGTCTGAAAAAGCTATCCGGATCGTTGCTGTCCGTGGCCCAGCCGGATAAGGTCAGATCGTGATTCATATCCATCAGACGCGCCTCTTGAAAACGACCTTCAACCGGCACAATGACCACTTTTACGCCAACCTGCGCCATATCCGCCTGAATAAGCTCCGCCGTTTTTAGCGGACTTGGGTTCCAGGCCTGAGAACTGGTCGGCACCCAGAGATGCAGCGTAAGATTCTCAATGCCCAGCGCTTTTAGCTGTTCGCGCGATTTTTCCGGATTGTACTCCGTAATTTTGGCATCGTTATCGTAAGCCCATGAGGCTCTCGGTAAAATGGAGGCTGCGGTTTCTGCCGTGCCGTAATAAATCGACTGCATCAGGCGCTGGTTGTTGATCGATAAGGCCAGCGCATGGCGCACTGCGGGATTATTCAACGGCGGCTTATCGGTGTTAAAGGCCAGATAGGCGATATTCATCCCCGGGCGCAACGTCAGGCGCAAACGCGGATCGTCGCGTAAAATAGTTAGCTGGCTGGCGGCGGGCCAGGCCAGAACATCGCATTCACCGGTCAGTAATTTTGATAAACGCCCGGTACCGCCGGAGCCTAAATCCACTACTACTTGCGGCATCAGCGGTTTGCCGCGCCAAAAACCATCGTGGCGCTGGAGACGAATAAACTGCCCGGCACGGTACTCCGAAAGCTGGAAAGGCCCGGTGCCGACCGGTTGGCGGTCTAGCAGTTCCTGACGATCTTTTCGGCTAAGCTGCGCGGCGTACTCAGCGGACATGACGGAAGCGTAGTGTGTGGCCAGATGCCATAAAAAGGAGGCGTCTGGCTGCGTCAGGCGAAACTCAACGGTGTTATTGTCCAGCTTACGCACGCTTTTTACATTGTCGGCGAACTGTAGGCTATCAAAGTAGGGGAAGCTACTGCCGTTAATGTTATGCCACGGATGTCGACGATCGAAAATCCGCTGAAAGGTAAAGACAACATCATCAGCATTGAGTTTTCGGGTCGGCGTAAACCAGGCGGTTTTTTGAAAGGAAACGTCGCGGCGCAGGTGAAAACGGTACGTTGCCCCGTTATCCAGCACTTCCCAGCTTTCTGCCAGCTCTGGGACTAAACGATAAGTATAGGGATCGACATCCAACAGGCGGTCATATAACTGGGCGGCCAGGGTATCGACGATGAGGCCGCTGCTCGCTTTTTGCGGATTAAAGGTGTTGACCTGCCCGCTGACACAATACACAAAGCCGCTATCGCGAATATCTGCACTCGCAGTTTGTTCGGGCGCAGTCGCAGCCGTAGCCTGACTACTCAGTAGACCCGCTATCACGATCAGAGACGATAAAACCAGGCGCATAATAGTTAAGTTTTTGAAGTTCAATTTGCAAAGTGTATCGCACTTCGGCCCGCCACGTAAAAATGTCGGTGGATAACTGGCGTAAATGTCGTCAATTAGCCGGAGAAATAGCTAAAGCTGATGCTTTTTAAGCAAGGCGCGAAACTGGTGGTAGGTGAGTGCCAGCAAATCGGCGGCTCGTTTCTGGTTAAATTTCGCCTGCTGTAAGCTACGTTGCAGCAGCGCTTTTTCCTGTTGTAGTTGAAACTCCCGCAACTTGAGCGGCAGGTCGGGCGTGGCGGTTGCCGATGGCAGGGCGGGCGCGGGCGGTTCGGCGGGATGGCGTTGAAAAGGATCGATAACAATTTCATCCAAAGGATGTTCACTACTGCCGTGGCGATACACTGAACGTTCGACTACGTTTTTCAGCTCGCGGACATTACCCGGCCAGGCGTAATGCAACAACGTTTCTTTTGCCCGATCGGTAAAACCGGGAAATAAGGGCAGACGTAGCTCACGACACATCTGAATAGCAAAATGCTCGGCCATCAGCATGATATCGCTCTGGCGTTCGCGCAGCGGCGGCAGTTGTACAACATCAAAAGCCAGCCTGTCGAGCAGATCGGCACGAAATGTCCCTTCCTTCACCATGGCGGGTAAATCGGCATTGGTGGCGCATACTAATCGCACATTAACCTGTAACGGCTGGCTGCCGCCGACGCGCTCTAGCTCGCCATATTCAATCACCCGCAGCAGCTTTTCCTGTACCAGCATCGGCGCTGTCGCCAGTTCATCCAAAAACAGCGTGCCGCCATCGGCGCGTTCAAAGCGACCGGGATGACGTTTTTGCGCCCCGGTAAAAGCGCCCGCTTCATGACCAAACAGTTCGGAGTCCAGCAGATTTTCGTTAAGCGCCGCGCAGTTAAGCGAGATAAGCGGCCCCTGCCAGCGTGAAGAGAGATAGTGCAGGCGATTGGCGATAAGTTCTTTACCCGTACCGCGTTCGCCAATAATCAGCACTGGCTTATCCAGCGGCGCGAGCCGGGAGACTTGTTCCAGTACTTCAAGAAAACGGTTTGCCTCGCCGAGCAGGTTATCTTTAAATTCAGCCATGATGAAAATCGCCACTTGTTAGTGTTTTTCACCACTTTATCCTTTTTTGCTGGCGAGGTAAAACGAAACAATTTCTTTATTATCAGTCGCATGAAAAGTTGGCACGCAAATTGTATTAATCATGTAGCAGGGCATCGCCCGTTATCAGAACATTATGTGAGGATTGAATTATGGGTATTTTTTCTCGTTTTGCCGACATCGTGAACGCCAATATCAATGCGTTGTTGGAAAAAGCGGAAGATCCGCAGAAGCTGGTGCGCCTGATGATTCAGGAGATGGAAGATACGCTGGTGGAGGTTCGCTCGAACTCCGCGCGTGCTTTAGCGGAAAAGAAACAGTTATCCCGTCGTATTGAACAGGCTACGGCTCAGCAGATCGAGTGGCAGGAAAAAGCGGAACTGGCTCTGCGCAAAGATAAAGACGATCTGGCGCGCGCCGCATTGATTGAAAAACAAAAGCTGACCGATTTAATTGCTACGCTTGAACAGGAAGTCACGCTGGTGGATGACACGCTGGCGCGCATGAAGAAAGAGATTGGCGAGCTGGAAAACAAACTCAGCGAAACACGCGCTCGCCAGCAGGCGCTGATGCTGCGTCATCAGGCGGCGAGTTCTTCCCGTGATGTCCGTCGTCAGCTTGACAGCGGCAAACTGGATGAAGCCATGGCGCGGTTTGAATCCTTTGAACGTCGTATCGATCAAATGGAAGCGGAAGCGGAAAGCCATCGTTTTGGTAAGCAGCAATCGCTGGACCAACAATTTGCCAACCTGAAAGCCGATGATGAAATCAGCGAGCAGCTGGCGCAGTTGAAAGCCAAAATGAAGCAAGATAATCAATAATGACAATGGCGGCGCCGGTACGCGCCGTCGCTCATCAGCTTTAGGTGTAAGGAGAACGCATGAGCGCGCTATTTCTGGCCATCCCGTTAACCATTTTTGTGTTGTTTGTGTTACCGATTTGGCTGTGGCTGCATTACAGCAACCGCGCCGGTCGGGGAGAACTTTCGCAAAGCGAGCAGCAACGCTTACTGCAACTCACAGACGATGCGCAACGTATGCGCGAGCGCATTCAGGCGCTGGAAGACATTCTTGATGCAGAGCATCCGAACTGGAGAGAGCGCTAATGGGTGGAATCAATCTGAATAAAAAACTATGGCGTATGCCGCAAAAGGGCATGGTACGTGGCGTTTGCGCCGGGATCGCCGACTACCTTGATGTACCGGTAAAACTGGTGCGTATTCTGGTCGTGCTGTCGATTTTCTTTGGGCTGGCGTTTTTTACCGTAGTGGCCTATATCGTTCTGTCTTTTGTACTGGACCCTATGCCGGATAATCTGGCCGCAGGCAAACCGCAGCCGACCAGCGGCGAACTGCTGGATACCGTAGACAGAGAGCTTGCCGCAGGCGAAAAGCGTTTGCGAGAAATGGAACGCTACGTCACGTCAGATACGTTCACACTGCGTAGTCGTTTCCGTCAACTGTAAGTGATATATCGGGAAGGTGAAGATGAATACTCGCTGGCAACGCGCCGGGCAGAAGGTGAAGCCCGGCTTCAAAATAGCAGGTAAGCTGGTTCTGTTGACCGCGTTACGCTACGGGCCTGCCGGCGTGGCGGGATGGGCGGTAAAATCCGTCGCCCGTCGTCCGCTAAAAATGTTGCTGGCGTTTGCGCTGGAGCCAGTACTTCGTAAGGTGGCGAATAAAATTTCGCAGCGTTACAAATAGCGAGTCTGGTCATAATATTTCGTTAAGCTCTGGCGTATAGTGTGTGCGAAATACATTACGTGTCAGGACGGAAGTATGTTGAAAAAAGGAATATTTGCGTTAGCGCTATTCGTAGCCATGCCGCTTTATGCCGCAGAATACTGGATAGATGTCCGCATTCCGGAACAATATCAGCGTGAGCATATTCAGGGCGCGATTAATATCCCATTGAAGGAGATTAAATCTCATATCGAAACGGTAGTTCCAGACAGGAACGATACGGTAAAGTTATATTGCAACTCCGGGCGACAGTCGGGCATGGCAAAACAAATGTTGCTTGATATGGGGTATACGCACGCGATGAATATGGGCGGCATCAGTCGTCTTGATATGCCGAAAGTAAAAAAATAGATAATCTATTGCTCAATACTCATACTAACCGCGGCGCTTAATGCGCCGTTGTTGATCTCTCCGGGTAGTTGATAATAACGTTTTTGCACATATCTATAACGCAGGCTCGTTATTATTTTTTCTTCTCTTCAGGCTCAACAGGATGTCAATGAAGCGACTTAAAACTGAACTCAACGCGCTGGTCAATCGTGGGGTAGACAGGCATTTGCGTCTTGCCGTAACCGGGTTGAGCCGCAGCGGTAAAACAGCGTTTATCACGGCGATGGTTAACCAGTTGCTTAATGTCCACGCGGGCGCGCGCTTACCGTTGCTCAGCGCGGTACGCGAAGAACGCCTGCTTGGCGTAAAGCGCGTGCCTCAACGTGATTTTGGTATTCCCCGTTTTACCTACGACGAGGGGATACTTCAGCTTTATGGCAATCCTCCCGCATGGCCCACACCGACGCGCGGCGTCAGTGAGATTCGGCTGGCGTTGCGCTATCGCTCAAACGACTCGCTGCTGCGCCATTTTAAAGATACCTCGACATTGTATCTGGAGATTGTGGACTATCCAGGGGAATGGTTACTCGATCTGCCCATGCTGGCTCAGGATTATTTAAGCTGGTCCCGTCAGATGAACGGCTTGTTACAAGGACAACGCGCTGAGTGGGCCGCAAAATGGCGGCAACTTTGCGACGGGCTCGATCCGCTGGCGCCCGCCGATGAAAACCGGCTGGCGGAGATTGCCGCCGCCTGGACGGATTATTTGCATCAGTGTAAATCGCAGGGATTGCATTTTATTCAGCCTGGACGGTTTGTTTTGCCGGGCGATATGGCGGGTGCGCCAGCGTTGCAGTTTTTCCCGTGGCCGGATGTAGACGCCTTCGGCGAGTCAAAACTGGCGCAGGCGGATAAGCAGACCAACGCTGGAATGCTGCGCGAACGCTTTAACTACTATTGTGAAAAAGTGGTCAAAGGGTTCTACAAAAATCATTTTCTACGCTTTGATCGCCAGATTGTGCTGGTCGACTGTCTGCAACCGCTTAATAGCGGGCCGCAGGCGTTTAATGATATGCGTCTCGCTTTAACGCAGCTGATGCAAAGTTTTCACTATGGTCAGCGGACTCTGTTTCGCCGCTTGTTTTCGCCGGTGATTGATAAATTGCTGTTCGCCGCGACGAAAGCCGACCATGTCACCCTCGACCAACATGCCAATATGGTGGCCTTGCTCCAGCAGCTTATTCAGGATGCCTGGCAAAATGCCGCGTTTGAAGGCATTAGTATGGATTGCCTGGGGCTGGCGTCGGTACAGGCGACCACCAGCGGCGTGATTGAGGTCAACGGCGAAAAAATCCCGGCCTTACGTGGAAACCGTTTGAGTGACGGCGCGCCGTTAACCGTGTACCCCGGCGAAGTGCCTTCGCGTTTGCCGGGACAAGCGTTTTGGGATAGTCAGGGTTTTCAGTTCGAAGCCTTTCGTCCGCAGGTGATGGATGTTGATAAACCGTTACCGCATATTCGTCTGGACGCTGCGCTGGAGTTTTTAATAGGAGATAAGCTGCGATGAGCGAACCGTTAAAACCGCGTATTGATTTTGCAGAACCGCTAAAGGAGGAACCTACGTCGGCCTTCAAAGCGCAGCAAACTTTCAGCGAAGCGGAGTCGCGTACATTTGCGCCTGCAGCTATCGATGAGCGCCCGGAAGACGAAGGCGTGGCAGAAGCGGCGGTCGATGCCGCGCTGCGTCCCAAACGCAGCCTGTGGCGTAAAATGGTGATGGGAGGGCTGGCGCTGTTTGGCGCGAGCGTGGTCGGGCAAGGCGTACAGTGGACAATGAATGCCTGGCAAACTCAGGACTGGGTCGCTTTAGGCGGCTGTGCCGCAGGCGCGCTGATCGTTGGCGCTGGCGTGGGATCGGTGGTCACGGAGTGGCGGCGATTATGGCGCTTGCGCCAGCGGGCGCATGAGCGGGATGAAGCGCGTGAACTGTTACATAGCCATAGCGTCGGGAAAGGTCGCGCATTTTGCGAAAAACTGGCGCAGCAGGCGGGGATTGATCAATCACATCCGGCATTACAACGTTGGTATGCCGCTATTCACGAAACGCAAAACGACAGGGAAATCGTCGGTTTGTATGCGCATCTGGTACAGCCGGTACTTGACGCGCAGGCGCGACGTGAGATTAGCCGTTTCGCCGCGGAATCGACTTTGATGATCGCCGTCAGCCCGTTAGCGTTGGTGGATATGGCGTTTATTGCCTGGCGTAATTTACGCCTGATTAACCGTATCGCAACGCTGTATGGCATTGAACTTGGTTATTACAGCCGCCTTCGTCTGTTCCGTCTGGTGTTGCTGAATATCGCGTTCGCGGGAGCCAGTGAGCTGGTGCGTGAAGTCGGTATGGACTGGATGTCTCAGGATCTGGCCGCACGCCTGTCCACGCGCGCGGCACAGGGGATTGGCGCAGGTATCCTTACCGCTCGACTGGGAATAAAAGCGATGGAACTATGTCGACCATTGCCGTGGATCGATAACGATAAACCACGTCTCGGTGATTTTCGTCGTCAGCTTATCGGTCAGCTAAAAGAGACGTTACAAAAGAGTAAGTCGTCGCCTGAGAAATGACCTTCCACAGGGCGCTGACTGCCTGGCTTTACGCCGCAGCGCCCGTTTTTCCGTCATGCTGTCAATATTTGTTGACAGAATCCTTCCTGCCAGCCGAATAGTGGCTTATCATCTATTTAATGGTTCATTATTCAGGTGAAGGTTCCCATGCGTCTGGAAGTCTTTTGTGAAGACCGACTTGGTCTGACCCGCGAATTACTTGATTTACTGGTGTTACGTAGCATTGATTTACGCGGAATCGAGATTGATCCCATTGGGCGAATTTATCTTAATTTTGCTGAGCTGGAATTCACCGACTTCAGCAGCCTGATGGCCGAAATCCGCCGTATTTCCGGCGTAACGGATGTCCGTACCGTTCCCTGGATGCCGTCCGAGCGTGAACATCTGGCCCTGAGCGCGCTGCTTGAGGCGTTGCCGGAGCCGGTGCTCTCATTGGATATGAAGAGTAAAGTGGAGATGGCGAACCCGGCGAGTTGTCAGCTTTTTGCCCAGAGCCAGGAGCGAATGCGGCACCATACCGCCGCACAATTAATCAACGGCTTCAATTTTCAGCGCTGGCTGGACGGTAACCCGCAAAGCTCCCATAACGAACATGTCGTGATCAACGGGCAAAACTTCCTGATGGAGATTACGCCGGTACATTTACAAAACGAAAATGACGAATACGTGTTGACCGGGGCGGTCGTGATGTTGCGTTCCACGATTCGTATGGGGCAGCAGCTACAGAATTTGTCCACGCAGGATCTGAGCGCGTTTAGTCAGATCATTGCCGTGAGCGCAAAGATGAAGCACGTTGTTGAGCAGGCGCGCAAACTGGCGATGCTCAGCGCGCCGCTGCTGATTACCGGCGATACGGGAACCGGCAAAGATCTTTTCGCCTATGCCTGTCATCAGGCAAGCCCTCGTTCAGCGAAACCGTATCTGGCGCTCAACTGCGCTTCAATCCCGGAAGATGCGGTAGAAAGCGAACTATTTGGCCATGCGCCGGAAGGTAAAAAAGGCTTTTTTGAACAGGCGAATGGCGGCTCGGTGCTGCTGGATGAAATTGGCGAAATGTCGCCGCGTATGCAGGCGAAGCTGCTACGTTTTCTCAATGATGGTACGTTCCGTCGCGTCGGCGAAGATCACGAAATTCATGTTGATGTCCGCGTTATCTGCGCCACGCAGAAAAATCTGGTGGAGCTGGTGCAAAAAGGACTGTTCCGCGAAGATCTCTATTATCGACTTAACGTTCTGACGCTTAATTTGCCGCCGTTGCGCGATTGTCCGCAGGATATTATGCCGTTGACCGAACTGTTCGTGGCGCGTTTTGCCGACGAACAGGGCGTTCCGCGACCGAAACTGTCTGCCGATCTGAGTACGGTCCTCACTCGTTACGGCTGGCCGGGTAACGTTCGCCAGCTTAAAAATGCTATTTACCGGGCGCTGACGCAACTGGAAGGGTATGAGCTGCGTCCGCAGGATATCCTGCTGCCTGACTACGATGCCGCGACGGTGGCAGTCGGCGAGGATGCGATGGAAGGTTCGCTGGATGACATTACCAGTCGTTTCGAACGTTCTGTCCTGACCCAGCTTTATCGTAGCTATCCGAGTACGCGTAAACTGGCGAAACGGTTGGGGGTATCGCACACCGCGATTGCCAATAAGCTGCGTGAATATGGTCTGAGCCAGAAGAAGGGTGAAGAGTAGGAATAAATATCCTCCGGCATAGCCGGAGGTTTTTCTGATGCGCCTGTAAGGCTCTCTTACCAGCCGCGCCCTAACAGG